>NZ_BJVJ01000003.1 GCF_007989085.1 Pseudonocardia sulfidoxydans NBRC 16205 | reverse complement strand
GGGGCCGGCCGACGTCGTTGTCGGCCGGCCCCGCGCCGTATACGGGGACCGTCAGGCCATGCCGGCGTTGCGCAGCTCCGCGCGGCGCGCCTCGGTGGCGGCCTCGTCGATCGCGAGACCCTCCGGGTCCTTCTGCGGGTCGCCCGTGATGATCACGCCGAACTCGCGTGCGGCGGCCTCGATCGAGACGTACTCGTCGCGGACGTCGCGCAGCACCCGCTCCGGCTCACGGGTGTACGGGTTGCCCCAGCCACCGCCGCCGCAGGTGATGTAGCGGAACACGTCGTTGGACTTGGTGTGCCACAACGGGTTCGCCCCGAACCAGAAGTACTCGCCCTTCTCGACGTCGATCGCCTTGGTGTCCGGGTCGAGCATGCCGGACACGGGCGTCGACTGGCGGTAGGCCTCCGGGTCCAGCACCGGGATGAGGTCCTTGCGTTGGGCCACGTCGAAACCGCCCTCGGCCGAGAACAGCCAGGTGGCACCGTTGCGGCCGTCCTTGCCGCCCTGCACGCCGGCACCCGAGGACCGCTTGGTGTGCACGGGGCTCGACGTGTGGTGCGCGTCGGTGAGGTACATGCTGTCGCGCAGCACGGACGCCCCACCGCGGTTGTAGCCGACGCCCGCGGTGTCGGGCACGTACTCCTTGCGCAGCACCACGATCGGCAGCTCGGACTCGATGGCCTCGGTGGCCGGGTCGAGGTTGTTGGCCATGTAGAAGCCGCCGTAGGAGTCGGCGTCACCGGACTTGGTGGCACCCCACGGCCCGTGCTCGCCACCGCACTGCGCCACCGTGACCCACGGGGTCCCGTCGGGCAGCACGCCGTGGCCGTTGTGGATCGACAGCGACCCGTAGTCACCGCCGACCGCGTTCTCCCCGACCGCCGGTTCGAGGGCCTTGAAGATGGCCAGCAGCACCGGCTGCGCGGCCTCCCAGTAGAGGAAGACCGGGCCGTCCGGCGGCGTCGCCGAACAGATCGTCCCGCCGGGTAGCACGACGTCGACGTTGCGGTAGGCGCCGGAGTTGAACGCCGTCTTCGGGTCGAGGACGTACTTGAGCGCGACCCCGGTCGCCGTGAGCGTGTCGAACACACCCGCGTTGATCGACGTGCGCGCCTGCTGGGAGGTGCCCGAGAAGTCGACCTCCAGGCGATCGCCCGCCTTGGTGATCTTGACCTTGATCTCGTACTCGAGCAGGTCGTCGATCCCGTCCGCGTCGACGAGGTCGCTGCCCTCGTAGACGCCGTCCGGCAGGGCCTTGATCGCCGAGGCCATCGACTCGGCGGGCACGTCGACGCTGTAGTTGATCGCGCCGAGCCAGGCGTCGGCGCCGTAGCGCTCGATGCTCTCCTTCATCAGCCGCTCGCCGAGCAGCAGGTTCTGGTAGATCGTGATCATGTCCGGCAGCAGCAGCGCGCAGTACCGGGCGTTGTTGAAGATCAGGTGGAACGAGTGCTGCACCGGCTGGTCGTTCTCGTAGGCCAGCATCGGCGGGATGACCAGGCCGGTCTCGTAGACATCCCTCTTCGTCGCCGAGAAGCCGGCCGGCACGATGCCGCCCATGTCCAGCTGGTGCGCCCGCAGGGCGACGAACGTGACGAGCTGGTCGTCGTGGAAGACGGGCCGGATGAAGCAGATGTCGTTGACGTGGTTACCGGCCCGGTACGGGTCGTTGACCATCAGCACGTCGCCCGGCTTGAGGTTCTCCGGGCCGTACTCCTCGACCGCGTTGCGCACGGCGTGCTCCATGGCGCCGGAGAACAGCACCAGGGAGTTCGACACCGTCGACATCGGGTAGTTCATCGACGCCGGGCCGGAGATCGTCGCGGCGAAGTCGTACCAGTCCCGCAGGATCAGCGAGAACGCGTGGTGCAGCAGGTTCGTGCACATGTGCTCGACGATGTAGCGCATGCGGTTCGACAGCACCGTCGCGGTGTAGCGGTCGCAGTTGTACCGCGCCTCGAACTCCGCGTCGGTGAGGTCCTTGATCGGGGTCTTTCCCACTCCAAGATCGGTCATCTGGTCCTCCCTCAGGCCCTGGTGATCCGCAGCTCGCCGTACTCGCCGACCTCGGCCACCTGGCCGGGCAGCATGAACGTCGTGGAGAGCGCCTCGTGGATCACGGCGGGGCCCTCGATCCGGTCGCCGGCCTTGAACGTCTCCCGCTGGTAGCGCCCGGCGGTGACCGGCTCGTCGGTCAGGTACCGCAGCTCGAACGTGGAATCGGGCTTCAGCACGGCGCCGTCGCCCTTCTCCAGCCGCGGGTAGTCGACCTTGTCGACCTTGATGACGGCCTCCACCCGGTAGGTGACCGCCTGCACCGGCAGCCCGTCGAAACGGTTGCCGGCACGCGACTCGTAGACCTGGTGGAAGGTCTCGATCATCTCGTCGACCTTCGCGGCGTCGATCGTGCCCGACGGCACCGAGACGAACGGGGTCTCCCAGGTCTGGCCCGCGAGGCGGGCGTCCATCGAGCGCACGAACTCGACGTTGGCCGCAGTGTCGTCGAAGCGCTCGCGCAGCTTCGCCTCCATCTGCGAGTAGATCGTGTCGATCGAGCCGGCGGCGTCGTGGGTCAGCATCACGTAGGAGCTGCGGCTGTCGCCGTAGACCTGGTCGGACGAGACCAGCCCGAGCGCGGAGAACAGGCCCGGGTGCGGCGGCACGATGACGTCGCGGGCGTGCACCAGGTCCATGCAGGCGGGCAGCAGCATCGGGCCGGCGGCACCGAACGCGACGAGGCTGTAGTCGCGCGGGTCGATACCGTGCTTGATCGCGATGTTGGTGACGCCCTCGGCGATGTTGTTGATGCCGATGTTGAAGGCGTAGTTGATGCGCTGGTGCAGCGACAGCTGGGGGGCGTCGAGGTCCTTGAACGCCTGCTCCGACAGCGCCGGGTCGAGCGACATCTTGCCGCCGGCGAACGTCGTCGGGTCGATGACGCCCATCATGATCAGGGTGTCGGTGGTCGCGGGCTGCGAGCCGCCCTTGCCGTAGCAGGCCGGGCCCGGGTCCGCACCCGCCGAACCGGGACCGACCAGGACCTCACCGCTGGGCGAGATCGTCACCAGCGACCCGCCGCCCGCGCCGATCGACTCGACCTCGTTGGACAGCGCGTTGACGATCAGGTCGTGCTCGAGCAGGAACGTCGTGTTCACGTACGGGTCGCCGTTCGACACCATCGAGATGTCGCACGACGTGCCGCCGAGGTCGACGCAGAGCAGGTTGCCGCGGTCGATCAGCTTGCCGAAGTGCGCGCTGGCCATCGTGCCCGCCGCGGGGCCGGCGAACACGATCTCGAACGGCTGCTCCATCGCGATGTCGGCGTTGAGCAGCTGGGCGGCGCAGTTGGCGTAGTTGAAGTCGCCGGTGAAGCCCTGCTCGCGCAGGCCGTCGCCGAGCTTCTTGGTGTAGTCGCCGTAGATGAGCTTCATGAACACGTCGATCGTCGTGGTCGACGCGCGCGCCCACTCCTTGGCCAGCGGCGAGGTCTCGCTGGAGATGGAAACGGGGACGTCGCCCAGCTCCTCCTTGACCAGCTCGCGCAGCCGCTCCTCGTGGCCCGGGTTGACGTAGGCGTTGATCAGACAGATCGACACGCCCTCCACGCCGCACTTGCGCAGGACGGCGAGCTCCTCGCGGGCCTGCGCCTCGTCGAGCGGGATGAGCTGGCTGCCGTCGGTCTTGAGCCGCTCGCGGATGCCGCGGCGCAGGTAGCGAGGAACCAGCGGGCGCATCGCGTCACCGAAGCCGCGGCGCCAGCTGGCGTCGGTCAGCGCGTCGAGCGGGCGGTAGCTGGACCCGATGTCGAGGATGTCGCGGTGGCCCAGCGTCGTGAGGAACGCGATCTTGGGCAGGCGACGGGTGATGACGGCGTTGAGGCCGTGGGTACTGGCGTGGTTGAACACGCTGGCGTTCTGGACGCCTGCCTCGCGGGCACCCTCGAGCACCGCCAGGTGCGTGTTGCGGACGTCGGTGGAGACCTTGACGGTCTTGATCTCCCCGTCCTCGATGGAAACGACGTCGGTGAAGGTCCCGCCGACGTCCACTCCGATCATGCTCATTGAGATGTCGCTCCTCTCGTCGTGGATGTCAGGCGATGTGCAGACCGTCGGTGACCAGCTTGATGGGACCGAGCAACGTCCACTTCTTCCGGTGCACGGTCTCCATGGTCTTCTGGTTCTTGATCACGATGTACCAGCCGCCCTCCGAGAGGACCGGGTACCGCTTGAAGTCCGAGGCCGGCGCTCCTGAGGTGTCGACCCCCAGCTCGCGCAGCTCGTCCTCGGAGACGTCCTCGCGCTCGACGCTGATCCCGGGCGCCACGCTGGGTCCGTCTGTCACGTCGTCCTCCTGTTGTCGTGTTCTCGACCTGGTCGACTTCGGGCGGTGACTCGTCGTTCTCTCGGTGCCGACAGGTGTCGGATCGGCCCGGCCGGTCCGGTGCCAGGGAGAACGCCGTGTGAGCCGGACCATATGGCGACGCTCACCGAACCGACCATGGGCCGATCCACCACAGATGTGGCGGAGGGGGTGGGCCGATTCCCCATGGCGCTGTCCGACCAGGGGAATCGTCGTTCACACGACGGCGGCGAGCTGGTGCAGCCGCGCGGCGATGGATATCCGGAAGAGCGGCTCGGCGTCGCGCCAGGACTCCCCGAGCAGGGTCGTGATGCGGTCCAGGCGCTGCAGGACGGTGTTGGTGTGCAGCCCGAGGTTGCGGGCCGTCCTCGTCGGGCTGGCGTTCGCCTCGACGAAGCCGAGCAGCGTCGCGACGAGGTCGGTGCCGCGCTCGGCGTCCCAGTCGATGACCGGCCCGAGGGTCTGGGAGATGAAGGCCCCGAGGTCCTCGCGACCGGAGCCGAAGAGTGCGAGGTAGGGCGCGTAACCGTCGGTGGTGGCCACCGTGTCGGTGCGCCCGAGCGCGCCCAGCAGCCGGGCGCAGCGCCGCGCCAGGTCGAACCGGTCGGCCAGCGACTCCGGCGTCCCGGCGGGCCCGGCGACGACGAGCAGCGGACAGCCCAGCGTCGCCGCGAGCCGGGTGCGGACGAGGTCGGCCGCGGAACCCGGCGCCTCCGACAGCAGGACGACGACGGTGCCCTCGTGCTCGCCCGCGAGCCCGCCCGGGACGATGTCGTGGGCGGCGCGCAGCGCGGCGCGCCGGTGCTCCGGATCGACGATGACGACGACGGGGGTGCGCAGCTCGTCGATGCGGATGCCCCGCGAACGGGCCCGCAGCAGCAGCTCGTGGCGGTACACCGACCGCGCACCGAGCAGGTCCGACACCAGCTCACCGCGCACGCGTTCCTCGGCGTCGGCGACGGCCTCCTGACGCAGCGTCAGCAGGGCGACGATCTGGCTGGCGCGCTCGACGGTCCGCCGGTCGGCCGGGGTCAGGGCGATCTCGCCGTCGTCGACCAGGATCGCGCCCATCAGGGACTCCCCCGCCACGACGGCGACGGCGAGCCCGGACGCGCCCTCGCGTAACGGCACGCACTGCCCGGTTCGGCGCGACTCCCGCAGCGCGGCCCGGATCGCCGCCGGGAACCCGGTGCGCTCGCCGTCCTCGAGCGGCTCCGCGGCCGCGGCGGCCCGGCCACCCGAGTCGGCCAGCGGGGTGCCGCGCCGGTCGAGGATCGTGATGCGCCGGCGCAGCACGCCGCCGAGGATGTCGGCGACCTCCTGCGCGCTGCCGCCGCGCAGCACCGCCGCGGTCAGCTCGGAGTGGACGGCGGCGGTGCGTTCCATCGCCGACGTCTGGCGGGTCAGCTCGGCGCAGGCCTGCTCGGCGGCCGCGGCCGACACGACCGCCTCGTCGAGCAGCCGGGCCGTCTGCAGCACGACCGAGGCGTGGTCGGCGAACGCCGACAGCAGCGCGATCTCCTCCGTCGAGAACGTGCGCACCGACCGGTTCGCCGCGACGAGCACGCCGACGACGTCGTCGCCCGCGAGCATGGGCACGCCCACCATCGACACGATGCCCTCGCCGTCGATGACGGCGTCGACCTCGTCGTCGTGCTCGATGCCGTGGTCCTGCATGTAGCGGGTGCTGCGGCACGCCGCGCGGCTCTGCGCGACCTTCATCGCGAGCCCCTTGCCCGGCGGCACCCGCACCCCCATCAGCTCCGGGGTCACCGAGCCGACGGCCTCGTGGATGACGAGCACCCCGCTGGGCTGCTCGAACGACGCCACGTAGGCGACGTCGGTGCCGAGCAGGTCGTGGGCGCGCTGCACCAGCCGGCGCAGCAGCAGCGCCGGCTCGCGTTCCTCCGCGAGCTCACGTGCCGACGAGAACAGCGCCGACAGCTCGTGCTCGCGCCGCGCCATCCGGGTCACCGTGCCCCGCACGCGCAGGACCTCGTCCTCGAGCGTCGCGAGCACGTCGGACGGCAGGTCCTCGTGGGCGAGCAGGCCCGCCACCCCGCGCCCGGGGCCGGTGTCGGCGCGGATCGACCGCAGCAGCGCCAGCACCCCGTCGACGGACATCCGTTGCGGGTGTTCGGTGCCCCGCCCGGTGAGCGGCCCAGGGAACGAGTCGGTCGTCCGGACGGTCCCGGTGAGTGGCAACGTCGCCTCCGCGCGATCGGGGGTACCCGTCCCCAATCTGACACACATCTGTGCTCCGCGACACAGAGGACCCACGCAGGAGCGCAGAGCTATGGGCGGATCACCCATACACCCGCCCCGCTGCCCGCCCTTACGGTTGCGCCGTCGTCGAGTGGGACTCGTCAGCTGGGCGGAGGCGGAATGGACAGGAGCGCAGGCGATCCGGACCCGGCCGCGGGGCGCAGGCCGTTGTCCGGGGTGGTCGTCCTGGACATCACCAGGGTCGTCGCCGGCCCCTTCTGCTCGATGATCCTCGCGGACCTCGGTGCGACCGTCATCAAGATCGAGAACCCGAAGGAACCCGACTACTCGCGCGACTTCCCGCCCTTCCTCGGCGACTCCGAGGACGCCGACGGCCGGTTCAGCGCCTACTTCGCCCAGTACAACCGGCACAAGCTCGGCCTGACCCTCGACCTGTCCACCGACGAGGGCAAGGAGGTCCTGCGCGAGCTGGTGGCCCGCTCCGACGTCCTGGTGGAGAACTTCCGCGCCGGGGTCATGGACAAGCTCGGCGTCGGCGAGGCCACCCTGCGCGCGGTCAACCCGCGGCTGGTGTACACGGCGATCTCCGGCTACGGCCAGACCGGCCCCTACCGGCGCCGGCCCGCCTACGACAACAGCGCGCAGGCCACCGGTGGGCTGTGGGCCCAGAACGGCTACCCCGACCGGCCGCCCGTGCGCGTCGGCACGATCATCGGCGACATGGCGGCGACGATGTACGCCGTGATCGGCACCCTCGCGGCGCTGCGCCACGCCGAGCACACCGGCGAGGGCCAGCTGGTCGACGTGTCCCAGCAGGACTCGGTGATGACCCTGACCGAGTCGTCGGTGGTGTCCTACACCGTCGAGAAGAAGGTGGCGTCACCACTGGGCAACGCGCACCCCTTCGTCCGGCCCTACGAGCTCTACCCGTGTGCCGACGGCTACGTGTTCTTCGGTGGCTACACCGACAAGTTCTGGCGCCTGACCTGCGAGATGTTCGGGCAGCCGGAGCTGGCGCGCGACCCCGAGATCGACACGATGGCCAAACGCTTCGACGCCGACGTCTACGCGAAGCGCGTCCATCCGCTGCTGGAGGGCTGGTTCGCCGGGCGCACCAAGGCCGAGCTGGAGGAGATGGCCGCCGACCACGTGCCGCTGTCGGCCATCAAGAGCGTCGACGAGATCGTCGCCGACCCGCACACCGCCGCCCGCGACATGATCGTCGACGTCGACTACCCCGATCTCGGCGAGCTGCGGATGCTCGGCACCCCGATCAAGCTCGGCCTCACCCCCGCCGACGCCCGCGGGATCGCCCCGCGGGTCGGCGAGCACACCGACATGCTGCTGCGCTCCTTCGGCGGGATGTCCGACGAGCGGATCGCGCAGCTGCGGGCCGCCGGCGCGATCTGAGCGCCGTGCCGGTCCCGTCCGCGAGTGCCGCGCCGCCCCGTCGCCCCGGCGTCGTCCTCTTCGACGTCTTCGAGACGTGCCTGCAGCTCGACGCGCTGCGCCCGCGGTTCGTCGAGATCGACCGGCCGGAGTCCGACCTCGACCTGTTCTTCGCGCGGCTGCTGCACCACGGCATGGCACTGACGCTGGCCGGCGGCGCACCGGCGTTCCGGGCCGTGGCCGCGGACATGCTGCGCCGCACCAGCGGCACGGACCTGACCGACGCCCAGGTGGGGCACGTCCTCGACGGGTTCGCGACGCTGCCCGTCCACCCGGACGTGCCCGCCGCGTTCCGGCTGCTCGCCGACGCGGGCGTGCCCGCCCACGCGTTCACCCACGGCTCGGCCCGGGCGGCGGGCGACGCGCTCGCCGCGGCCGGGGTCGGCGACCTGCTCGCGGGGGTGCACTCGTGCGAGGAGCTGGGCTCGTTCAAGCCCCCGCCGCGGGTCTACGAGTGGGTGTGTGCGCGGGTCGGCTCACCGCCGGAGGCGACGGCGCTGGTCGCGGTGCACTCGTGGGACGTGCACGGCGCGATGTCGGCGGGGCTGGTCGGCGGGCTGTGCCTACGGTTGGAGGGCCGCGTCCCCGACACGGTGCTCACCCCGCACGTCGTCGCCCGGAGTCTCGACGAGGTCGTCGCGGGCCTGCTCGCGCTCCCGGCAACCTAGACTCGGTGCCGTCCTGGGCCTGGGCCGGGCCGCGAGGACACCGCACCACCGAGGAGGAGTGCACGTGCGCACCGACATCACCGACGGCCCGATCGCCGAGGACCGGCGCGCCGCCGAGCTCGTCGCCGCCGAGGAGAAGGCCGTCGCGCTGTTCGACGAGGTGGCCGCCCGCGGCCTGATCGAGTCCGGGGTCGTCGAGTCGGTGGTCAGCGACCGCGTCCGCGACCTCGCCGCCGACCTGTTCGGCGTGAGCCGCCACTGGCACAAGCGGATCGTCCGCTCCGGCCCCAACACCCTGCACCCGTTCACGGCCAACCCGCCCGACCGCGCCATCGGCGACGACGACATCGTCTTCCTCGACTTCGGCCCGATCTTCGCCGAGTGGGAGGCCGACTTCGGCCGCACCTACGTCCTGGGCGGCGACCCGGTGAAGGCGCGGCTGCGCGACGACCTCGAGACGGTGTGGCGGGCCGGCGCCGACCACTTCGACACCCACCCCGACATCACCGGGGCCGAGCTGTACGCCCACGTCTGCTCGCTGGCCGAGCAGGCGGGCTGGGAGTTCGGCGGCGCCCACAGCGGCCACCTCGTCGGCGAGTTCCCGCACGAGCTGATCGACGGGGAGCGCATCGAGAGCTACATCGCGCCGCAGAACCCGCATCCCATGCGCCGCACCGACAAGGGTGGGAAGGTCTGCCACTGGATCCTCGAGGTCCACCTGGTCGACCGGGAGCGCGAGATCGGCGGGTTCTACGAGCAGCTGCTCGACCTGCGCCGCGCGTCACCGCCTGCCGCGTGACATTCGCGGCGGCCGCGGCGATGAGTTCCGGGAGCGGCCGTCGTCTCAACCTCCGACCGCGTTCGACGCTCCCGGAGGACCGACATTGGACACCACACCGCAGCAGGCGGCGGCGCCGCGACGCGCCGGCCGTCGCGAGTGGGTCTGTCTCGCCGTACTGTCGCTGGCCTGCCTGCTCTACGTCATGGACCTCACGGTGCTGCACCTCGCGGTGCCGCAGCTCACCGAGGACCTCCGCCCGAGCAGCACCCAGCTGCTGTGGATCATCGACGTGTACGGCTTCATGGTCGCGGGCGCCCTGGTCACGATGGGCACCCTCGGTGACCGCATCCGCCGCCGCCGGCTGCTGCTGGTCGGCGCGGCCGCGTTCGGCGCGGTCTCGGTGCTGGCCGCCTTCTCGACGACGCCGGAGATGCTCATCGTCAGCCGCGCGCTGCTGGGCATCGCCGGGGCGACCGTGGCGCCGTCGACGCTGTCGCTGATCTTCGCGATGTTCACCGACCCGCGGCAGCGCTCGCTGGCCGTCGGCGTCTGGATCAGCGCGTTCTCCGCGGGCAGCGCGATCGGCCCGGTGCTCGGCGGGCTGGTCCTCGAGGCGTTCTGGTGGGGCGCGGTGTTCCTGCTCGCGCTGCCCGTGATGGGCGCGCTGCTCGTCGTCGGCCCGCGCATCCTGCCCGAGTACCGCGACCCCGGCGCCGGGCGGCTCGACCTGCGCAGTGTCGTCATGTCGGTCGTCGCGCTGCTCGCGGTCGTGGGCGGGCTCAAGCAGCTCGTCCAGGACGGGGTGGGCGCGCCGGCGGTGGCGCTCGTCGTCGGCGGCGCGGTCGTCGGCGGCGCGTGGTGGCGTCGCCAGCGCCGGCTCACCGACCCGATGCTCGACGTCGGCCTGTTCGGTATCCGCGCGTTCCGCAGCGCGCTGCTGGTCAACTTCCTCGCGATCTTCGTGATGGTCGGGTACTTCCTGTTCATCGGGCAGTACCTGCAGCTCGTACTCGGCCTCTCGCCGCTGCAGGCGGGGCTGTGGTCGGTGCCGTCGGCGGCGGGGTTCGTGCTCGGGTCGCAGCTCGGGCCACGCATCGTCGCGCGCCTGCGGGCCTCGACGGTCGTCGCCGCCGGGCTGGGCTGCGCCGCGGCCGGGCTGGGCATGCTCACCCTGGTCGGCGTCCACGACGGGCTGACCGTGCTCGTCGTCGCGTCGGTGGTCGTGTCCGTCGGGATGGGCCCGGTGTTCGGGCTGACCACGGAGATGGTCGTCGGCTCGGCGCCGGAGCAGAAGGCGGGCGCGGCGTCCGGTGTCTCCGAGACCGCCGCCGAGCTGGGCGGTGCGCTGGGCATCGCGGCGCTCGGAAGTGTCGGTGCCGCGATCTACCGTGCGGGGGTGGCGACGGGCCTGCCGGCCGGGCTGCCGTCCGACGCCGCGGTCGCGGCGCGCGACACCCTGGGCGGCGCCGTCTCGGTGGCGGCCGGCCTGCCCGGCCCGACCGCCGACGCCGTGCTCGCCACCGCCCGCGAGTCGTTCGTGAGCGGGCTGCAGCTGACCTCGGGTGCGGCGGCGGTCGTCGCCGCCGTGATCGCGGTCGTCGCCGCGGTCGCCCTCCGTGACTCCGCCACCACCGAGGGCACCGGAAAGCCTGACGCGATACCCACGACCGATACCTGTTCAACCGGATCGTGACCGAGGCCACCGAAAACCCGTTGGCTCTCGTTCACCCGGCCCCGCTACGGTCCATCCGGAGAGAGTCCTTCCGCTTAAGAGGAGACCATGTCGTCCACCCCTGACTCCGGGCCTGCCACGCAGCCCGAGGCGCCGAACCCCGCGGCTGCCGCCGCCCCGGGGACGGGCAAGAACGCCGACAAGCTCGACCGTCGCGTCCTCGCCATCGCGTCGGTCGTCGTGATCGGCGCGATCATGTCGATCCTCGACGTGACCGTCGTCAGCGTCGCGATCCCGACCCTGCAGCGCGACTTCGGCGTCGAGCTGACCACGATCCAGTGGATCGCCACCGGCTACACCCTCGCGCTCGCCACGGTCATCCCCCTCACCGCGTGGGCGGGCGACCGGTTCGGCACGAAGCGCCTCTACATGATCTCGATCGTCCTGTTCGTCGCCGGCTCGGTCCTCGCCGGCTTCGCCTGGGACATCACGTCGCTCATCGTCTTCCGGGTCCTGCAGGGCCTCGGCGGCGGCATGCTGATGCCCGTCGGCATGACGATCATGACCCGCGCCGCCGGCCCCGACCGCGTCGGCCGCGTCATGGCCATCATCGGCATCCCGATGCTGCTCGGCCCCATCTGCGGCCCGATCCTCGGCGGCTGGCTCGTCGACAGCTTCTCGTGGCGCTGGATCTTCTTCATCAACCTGCCGATCGGCATCATCGGCTTCATCCTCGCGGCCCGCATCCTGCCGCGCGACGGCTCGGCCATCCGCGGCAAGCTCGACGTCCTCGGCCTCGCCCTGCTGTCCCCCGGCCTCGCGCTGCTGATCTACGGCTTCGCCGAGTACGGCGCCCTGCATGGCCTCGGCCACGCCCAGGTCATCGTCCCGCTCATCGTGGGCGCGGTGCTGTTCGCCGGCTTCATCTGGCACGCCCTGCGCGTCCCCGACCCGCTGATCGACCTGCGCCTGTTCGCCAACAAGGTGTTCTCGGCGTCGATCGCCACGATGGTCCTGATGATCCTCGCGGTCTTCGGCGGCATGCTGCTGCTGCCCATCTACCTGCAGATGGTCCGCGGCGAGACCGCGCTCGACACCGGCCTGCTGCTCGCCCCGCAGGGCATCGGGGCCATGCTCGTCATGCCGATCGCGGGCCAGCTCGCCGACCGGACCGGCGTCGGGCGCATCGTCCCCGTCGGCCTCGCGATCATCGCCGGCTCCTTCTGGTACCTCACCGGGCTGGAGGCCGACACCTCCTACTGGCACCTGGGCATCGCCCTGTTCGCGATGGGTGTCGGCATGGGCTTCACGATGATGCCGACGTTCACCGGTGCGCTGCAGACGCTGCGCCGCCGCTCGATCGCCAACGCCAGCACCACGCTGAACATCACCCAGCAGGTCGGCGCCTCGATCGGCACCGCGCTGATGACGGTGATCCTCTACGTCATCACGACGAACAAGTTCACCGACGCCTTCGGCCCCGCCGCGGGTGCGACGTCCGACCCGGCCGCGCTCGCCGCGCTGCCGCCCGAGGTCAAGGCCCAGATCGCCACGATCCAGGCCAACTCCTTCGGCCAGACGTTCTGGTGGGCGTTCGCGTTCGTCTGCGTGTCGTTCGTCGTCGCCCTGGTCCTGCTGCCCAAGCGCAAGCCGGCCCCGGTCGAGGACGACGAGGCGGGCACCGGCGCGCCCGTCATGATGCACTGACCCGGAAGCCCTGATCCGGAACGGGAGTCGATGACGGCCACCGAACATTCCGAGAAGCCGCTGCGCGCGGACGCCGAGCGCAACCGGCAACGGGTCCTGGCCGCGGCACGCGAGGTCTTCGCGCGCCGCGGCCTGGAGGCCGGTCTCGACGAGATCGCCCGTCACGCCGGCGTCGGCACCGGCACCGTCTACCGACGGTTCCCCGACAAGATCTCACTGGTCACGGCTTTGTTCGAGGAGCGGCTCGACCAGGTCGTGGCCACCGTCGAGCAGGCCGTGGCCCACCCCGACCCGTGGGAAGGGCTGTGCTCGGCCCTCGAGTCGTTGATCGCGATGCAGATCGAGGACCGCGGCCTCAAGGACGTGATCTTCGGGGCGGTCGGCGACCACGAGTCGTTCCGCGAGCGGCGGGCCGAGCTCCTGCCGCTCGTGCAGCAGGGTGTGTGCCGGGCGGTCGAGGCCGGGGTGCTGCGCCCCGACTTCGCGCTGACCGACTTCGCCCCGCTGCAGGTCATGCTCACCCAGGTCGCGGCGTTCACCGAGGCCGCCGACCCGCAGGTCTGGCGCCGCTACCTGCGGATCGTGCTCGACGGCCTCTGCACCCGCCGCGACGCCCCGAGCCCCCTGGGCCACCCGGCCCTCGACCTCCTCCAGCTCGAGCAAGCCTGCGGCCGCCCCCTGCCGCCGTGCTGAGCCGCGGCCCCCTCCCTTGTCCGAACGCCCGTACCGCGCGAGGTCGTCGGTGTGCGGCGGCGTGCAAGGAACCGGGCGCAACCTCACGGTTCTCCGAACGGTGTTCGGAGAACCGTGAGGTTGCGCGCGAGGTGGTCGGCCACGCCCCCGGGGAGCCGAGCGGGTCAGGTGCGGACCGGGGCGAGGTAGCGCTGCGGGGCGTCGCGGAAGGCCTCGCGGCAGCCGGAGCCGCAGAAGTACCAGTCGACCCCGTTGTGCGCCAACGACAGGCTGGCGGGGCTGACCGCCACGGTCATGCCGCACACCGGATCGAGGGCCTCGGCCGGGGCGGGCACCGGATCCGCCGCGGGAACGGAAGGATCCGCGCGCGGGCGGCGGGCCACGATCTCGGCATAGATCGACAACGCGATCTCGTGCGGCGTCCGCGCCCCGATGTCCAGCCCGGCCGGGGCGTGGATGCGGGCACGGTCCTCGTCGGGGACGTCGAGCTCGGCCAGCACCGCGGCCGACCGCTTCGGGCTCGCGACCAGCGCGATGTAGGGGACGTGCGCGTCGAGGGCGGCGAGCAGGACGGGGACCTCGTCGCGGCCGTGCGCGGCGACGACGACGGCCGTCGTGTCGGGGGCGACCGCACGCACGGCGTCGACGTCGTTCTGCACGTCGAGGTCCAGCGCTGTCCCGACCTGCGCGATGGCCCGCGCGACCGGCGAGTCCCCGAACACCCGCACCAGCACCGGCGGGATGACGGCCTCCAGGAAGATCTCCAGCGTCCCACCGGACAGGCACGGGTTCTCGACGACGCGAACCCCCTCGGGCGCAACGGCTTCCGACGCCGACGGGGTGACCCGCAGCAGCTCCGACTCCCCCGAGGCCAGCAGCCGCAGGCCCTCCAGCCGCACCGTCGACTCCGCGCACACCCCGCCGACGAACCCGTCGATCGAGCCGTCCGGCAGCACGAGCGCGCTGTCGCCCGGCTTGGCGCTGGTGGGCCGTTCGGCGCGGACGACCGTCGCCAGGACGTACGGGACCCGGTCCCGGTGGAGCCGGTCGGCGTGGGCGCGGATCTCGGTCGTGGTCATGGTCGCCTCACCTGATCGCGATGTCGGGCCGGATCGGGCGGCCCTGCAGGGCGCGCCAGACGTGGGCGGGGGTCAGCGGCATGTCCGCGTGGCGGACGCCGATGGCGTCGAGGACGGCGTTGACGACGGCGGGTGGGGACCCGACGGTCGCCGACTCGCCGACGCCCTTGGCGCCGAGGGGATGGTGCGGCGACGGGGTGACCGTCGCGGCGAGCTCCCACGGCGGGCACTCCATGGCCGTGGGCAGCAGGTAGTCCATGAACGACGCGGAGAGGTGGTTGCCGTCGTCGTCGAACGCGACGAGCTCCATCAGGGCCATGCCGATGCCGTCGGCGAGGCCGCCGTGGATCTGTCCCTCGACGATCATCGGGTTGATCCGGACGCCGCAGTCGTCGACGGCGACGAACCGGCGCACGTCGACCTCCCCGGTGCCGGGGTCGACGTCGACGACGCAGACGTAGGCGCCGAAGGGGAAGGTCAGGTTGGGCGGGTTGTAGACGGTGGACGCGGCGAGCTGGCCCTCGACGCCGTCGGGCAGGTCGAGCCCGCCGTGGGCGGCCATGGCGATCTCGCGCAGGGTGACCGACACCCCGGGCACGCCCTTGACGGAGAAGCTGCCGCCCTCGGGGCCCCCGGTGCCGACGTCCCAGCGCAGGTCGTCGGCGGCCACCTCGAGCATGACGGCCGCGACCTGGCGGGCCTGTTCACGCACCTTGCCCGCCGCGACCGACGCCGCGGCCCCGGAGACGGGCGTCGACCGGGATCCGTAGGTGCCCAGCCCGAACGGGGTGTTGTCGGTGTCGCCCTGGACGACCTCGACGGCGTCGACGGGCAACCCGAGCTCGTGGGAGACGATCTGGGCGAACGTGGTCTCGTGGCCCTGGCCCTGGCTCATGCACGACAGCCGCAGCACGGCGGGGCCGGTGGGGTGCACGCGCAGTTCGGCGCCGTCGGCCATGCCGAGGCCCATGATGTCCATGAGCCGGCGCGGCCCGGCGCCGACGGCCTCGGTGAACACGCTCATCCCGACGCCGGTGAGCGGCCCGTGACCGGTGCGCTCGAACGCCACGCGCCGTTGCTTCTGCTCGGCGCGGACCTCCTCGTACCCGACCATGTCCAGCGCCGTGCGCAGTGCCCGCGGGTAGTCCCCCGAGTCGTACTCCCAGCCCGTCGCGCTGCGGAAGGGGAACCGGTCGGGGGTGAGCAGGTTGGCCATCCGCAGCTCGGCGGGGTCGCGGCCGGTGTCGCGGGCGAGCACGTCGACGAGGCGTTCGACCAGGTAGACGGCTTCGGTGACGCGGAACGAGCAGGCGTAGGCCACTCCCCCGGGCGCCTTGTTGGTGTAGACGCCGGTGACCCGGCAGTGCGCGGCGGCGATGTCGTAGGAGCCGGTGAAGACGCCGAAGAAGCCGGCCGGGAACTTCGACGGCTGCGCGGTCGCGTTGAAGGCGCCGTGGTCGGCGAGCACCGACACGCGGAGGGCGAGGATGTGGCCGTCGGCGTCGGCGGCGATCTCGCCGTGCATGTGGAAGTCGCGCGCGAACGACGTGCTCATCAGGTTCTCGGAGCGGTCCTCGACCCACTTCACCGGCGCCCCGGTCAGGATCGAGCCGACGACGGCGCACAGGTAGCCCGGGTACATGCCGACCTTGTTGCCGAAACCGCCGCCGATGTCGGGGGCGATGATCCGGATGTGGTGCTCCGGAATTCCGGCGATCCGGGCGTAGAGCATGCGGTGCGCGTGCGGGGCCTGCGCGGTGGTGTGGACGGTGAGCTTGCCGGAGATGCGGTCGAAGTCGGCGACGGTGCCGCAGGTCTCCAGCGGGGCCGGGTGCACCCGCGGGTAGACGAGGTCGCACTCGGAGACGTGGGCGGCGCGGGCGAACAGGGCCTCGGTGGCGCCGGCGTCGCCGGTCTCCCAGTCGAAGACGTGGTTGTCGGTCCGGTCCGCGATGTCGTCACGGATGACGGGCGCGCCCTCGTCGAGGGATCGCCGCGCGTCGGCCACCGGTGGGAGCGGCTCGTAGTCGACGTCGATCAGGGCGAGGGCGTCGCGCGCCGCGTAGCGGTCGTCGGCGACGACGAACGCCACCTCCTGCCCCTGGTAGCGGACCTTGTCGGTGGCCAGGACGGCGGCGACGTCGTGGGAGAAGGTCGGCATCCACGCCATGCCCCGGGCCGCGAGCGTCTCGCCGGTGATCACGGCGCGGACCTTGGGGTGCGACTCGGCGGCGGTGGCGTCGACCGACCGGATCCGGGCGTGCGCGTAGGGGCTGCGCAGGACCGCGCCGTGCAGCATCCCGGGCAGGGCGATGTCGTCGACGAACCGTCCGCGGCCGCGGACGAAGCGCCCGTCCTCCTTGCGCGGGACCGAGCCGAAGCCCGGCCCCGCGCACCCCTCGACGGTGCCGGTCACGTGTCCCCCCGACCGACGGCCTCGGCGTCGGCGGCGTGCCGGATGGCCGCGACGATGTTGCGGTAGCCCGTGCACCGGCAGATCTGACCGGAGATGGCCTGCCGGATCTCGGTGTCGGTGGGGTCGGGGTTGTCGTCGAGCAGCTTGCGGGCCGTCATCAGCATTCCCGGGGTGCAGAACCCGCACTGCAGGCCGTGGCAGTCCATGAACGACTGCTGCACCTGGTCGAGCCCGAACGGTCCTTCCAGGTCCTCGACGGTACGGACGCTGCGCCCGTCGGCCATGACCGCCAGCACGGTGCACGACTTCACCGGCAGCCCGTCCATCCAGACGATGCAGGCGCCGCAGTTGGACGTGTCGCAGCCCCAGTGCGTCCCGGTGAGGCGCAGCTCGTCGCGCAGCAGGTGCACGAGCAGCAGCCGCGGCTCGACGTCGCGCACGTGCTCGACCCCGTTCACGGTCACCCCCACCCTCACTCCGGGAACCCGCCGCGGTGGGCGCGGGCCGTCGCGGCGCGCAGCGCGCGGACCGTGAGCTCGCCCGCGAGATGACGCTTGTAGTCGACGGGCCCGCGCTGGTCGGCCGTCGGTCGGCAGTGCTCGGCCGCGGCGGCACCCGCGGCGGCGAAGGCGTCGTCGTCGGCGACCCTGCCGCGCAACAGGTCCTCGGCCTCGACGGCGGTGAAGTCGGCGTCCCCGACGGCGGTGAGCCCGATCCCCACCTCGGTCACGACACCGTCGGCGTCGAGCGACACGACGGCCCCGGCGGCCGCGACCGCCCAGTCACCCGCCCGCCGATCGACCTTCACGTAGGCGCTGCCGGCACCGGGCCGCAACGGCACCCGCAGCTCGACGAGGATCTCCGCGGGCCGCACGGCCGTCTCGTAGGGGCCGTGGAAGAACTCGCGCATCGGCACGGTCCGGTCGCCGCCCGTGCCGCGGACGACGGCGACGGCACGCAGCGAGGTGAACACACCGGACAGGTCCTCCGACGGGTCGGCCTGGCACACCGACCCGCCGATCGTGCCGCGGTTGCGCACCACGGGGTCGGCGATGACGCGTTCGGCGTCGTGCAGGATCGGGAAGTGCTCGCCCGCGACCGGGCTGGCCAGCAGCTCGGCGTGCCGGGTGAGCGCGCCGATGCGCAGCTCCCCCTCGCTCACCGAGATGCCCGAGAGCTCGTGCAGGTCGTTGACGTCGACGAGCAGTTCCGGCTGCGCCAGCCGCAGCTTCATCATCGGGATCAGGCTGTGCCCGCCCGCCACGATCCGGGCTTCGGGCCCGAACCGTTCGAGCAGCGTGACGACGTGCTCGACGCTCGTCGCACGCTGGTACTCGAAGAACGCGGGGACCTGCACGCCGCTCCTCCCGTCTCCGACCGCCGTGGTGGTGACCATGGTGGCGCGCCGCGGGCGCGGAGTCCAAACCCCACTTAAGGCTTCGCTTAGGGCAGGGGTGCGAGCGTGTTCGTGCAGGTGGAGCATTCCGGCCACCAACGCGCCCGTCCCGTCCACCACGCGCCCGTCCCGTCCACGACGCGCCTGCGAACCAGAGGAAATGAGTCGACGATGACCAACGATCCTCCGCCGAACGCCCCCGGCGGGCGAACCGGGCGGGCGTTCGAGCTCTTCGAGAGCGCCCCCCGCGACGTCCCCACGGGGTCCAGCCCGACGATCTGGTCCTTCCCCGGGATGGTCGGCTGGCTGCAGGTCGCCGGGAAGCCGGTGGCGGGGCCGTGGCCACCGCACCAGCAGCCGCGACCCGATCCCGACGACGAGCCGCTGCCGGTCGCGATCGTCGAACCCCCGCGGCCCGGAGAGGACATCTGATGTACCCGTCCCGCTTCCGCTACGAGGCGCCCCGCACCCTCGACGAGGCGCTCGCGCTGCTCGCCGAGCACGGCGACGAGGCCAAGATCCTCGCCGGTGGCCAGAGCCTGGTGCCGATGATGAAGCTGCGCTTCGCCGCCCCGGGTGTCCTCGTCGACATCAACAACGTCGCCGGCCTCGGCTTCCACGAGGAGACGCCCGGCGGTGGGCTGCGCGTCGGCGCCCTGTGCCGCCACGTCGACCTCGAGCACTCCACGGTCCTGCCCGGCGCGCAGCCGACGATGGCGGCCGCCGCGCCGCTGGTCGCCGACCCGATCGTGCGCACCCGCGGCACGCTCGTCGGGTCGCTGTGCCACGCCGACCCGCAGGGCGACTGGGCATCGGTGATGCTCGCCCTCGGCGGCTCGGTCGTCGCCGCGAGCCGCCGGGGGCGCCGCACGATCCCGGTCGGCGAGTTCGTCGTCGGCACCTTCCAGAACGCGCTGGAGCACGACGAGATCGCCGTCGAGGCCGTGGTTCCCGCGGCTCAGGGCGTCCGCTCGGGCTCGTACCTGAAGCTGGAGCGCCGCGTCGGGGACTTCGCGACCGCCGGCGTCGCCGTCGCGCTGGAGTCCGTCAGCGGCGAGATCGTGCGGGCCGGCATCGCGCTCACCGGTGTCGGGCCGGCGACGATCGCCGCCACCGAGGCCGCGCAGGCGCTCGTCGGATCGACGCTCGACCCCGACGTGGTCGACCGCGCCGCCGAACTGGCCGCCGCCGTCGCCCGGCCGCGCACCGACCACCGCGGAACCGCCGACTACAAACGCCACGTCGTCGCGACGTTCGTGCGCCGCATCCTGACCGCCGAACGCGCGCCCGCCGGCGCAGCGGCCTGACGACCCCGAGGAGGATTCCCGTGACCGCCACCGAACCGGTCGTCGAGACCGATGTCCCGACCCGTCGAATCTCCGTGACCGTCAACGGCGAGCGCCGCGTCGCCGACGTCGAGCCACGGCTGCTGCTCGCCCACCTGCTGCGTCAGGGCCTCGCGCTCACCGGCACCCACGTCGGGTGCGACACCACCAACTGCGGCGCCTGCACCGTCCTCTACGACGGCACGCCCGTGAAGTCCTGCACCATGCTCGCCGTCCAGGCCGACGGGCACGAGGTCACGACGGTCGAGGGCCTCGGCACGCCGAGCGAGCTCGACCCGGTCCAGGAGGGGTTCGCCACCGAGCACGGCCTGCAGTGCGGGTTCTGCACCCCCGGGATGATGCTGGCCGCCCGCGCCCTGCTCGACCGCAACCCCGATCCGTCCGAGGACGAGATCCGCTGGGGTCTGTCGGGGAACCTGTGCCGCTGCACCGGCTACCAGAACATCGTGAAGGCCGTCCGGTGGGCGGCCGAGAAGGAGGCCAAGTGACGGCGACAGCTGAGCCGGCCGCCGGCTCCCGCGCGCTCGACGAGGTCAAGATCGGTGGGCTCGGGTCGAGCCGGCCCCGCGTCGAGGACGCCCGGTTCATCCGCGGCCGCGGCAACTACGTCGAGGACGTGACGCTGCCGGGCATGCTGCACATGGAGATCCTGCGCAGCCCGCTCGCGCACGCCCGGATCAAGTCGATCGACACCAGCGCCGCCTGGGCGATCCCCGGCGTGAAGCTGGTGCTGACCGGTGAGATGGCCGCGCAGCGCAACCTCGCCTGGATGCCGACGCTGTCCTACGACACCCAGGCCGTGCTGGCCACCGACAAGGTGCGGTTCCAGGGCCAGGAGGTCGCCTGCGTCGTCGCCGAGGACCCCTACATCGCCAAGGACGCGTGCGACGCGATCGTCGTCGAGTACGAGGCGCTGCCCCCGATCGTCAACCCGGAGCAGGCCGTCGCACCGGGTGCGCCGCTGATCCGCGACGACAAGTCCGGCCAGGCCGACAACATCGCCTACCAGTGGGAGGTGGGCGACAAGGACGGCACCGACGCCGCGTTCGCGAAGGCCGACGTCGTCTCGAAGCTGCGGCTGCACTACCCCCGCAGCCACCCGTCGCCGATCGAGAACTGCGGCGCGGTCGCCGACTTCAACAACGCCACCGGCAAGCTCACCGTCTACATGACGAGCCAGGCCCCGCACATCGTCCGCGCGGCCGTCGCGCTGATCGCCGAGCTGCCCGAGCACCTGATCCGGATCATCTCGCCCGACGTCGGCGGCGGGTTCGGCAACAAGGTGCCCGTCTATCCCGGCTACGTCTGCGCCATCCTGTGCTCGATCCTCACCGCGAAGCCGGTGAAGTGGATCGAGGACAACACCGGCAACCTGTCGTCGACCGGGTTCGGCCGCGACATGTACCTCGACTCGGAGATGGCGCTGACCAACGACGGCAAGATCCTCGCCGTCCGCTACCACGCCACCACCGACCAGGGCGCCTTCTTCGCCGACGCCCAGCCCACCAAGTTCAAGATCGGGCTCGTCCACTCGTCGTTCGCCTGCTACGACGTGCCCGTCGGGCACATCACCGCGCAGGGCATGTACACGAACAAGGCGCCCGGCGGCGTCGCCTACCGGTGCTCGTTCCGGGTCACCGAGGCGATGTTCTTCCAGGAACGGATGATCCAGGCCGCCGCCGACGACCTCGGCATGGACCAGGCGGAGTTCCGGCGGCGCAACCTGGTCCGCGACGACCAGTTCCCCTACCGGACGCCGTTCGGGTTCCTCACCGACTCCGGGCAGTACCTCAAGTGCCTGCAGATCGGGCTCGACGCCATCGGCTACGACGACTTCCTCGTCGAGCAGGCCGAGGCCCGGAAGCAGGGACGGCTGCTCGGCATCGGGATCTCGACGATGACCGAGCCGCTCGGGGCCGGCAACAGCCGCGAGTACGACATCCTCGGCATCAAGATGTTCGACTCCGCCGAGCTGCGGGTGCACCCGACGGGCAAGGCCGTCCTCAAGATCGGCGCCCAGACGCAGGGCCAGGGGCACGAGACGACGTTCGCCCAGATCGTCACCCACGAGCTCGGCATCCCGGCGACCGACATCGTCGTCGAGCACGGCGACACCGACCACACACCGTTCGGCATGGGCACCTACGCCTCCCGGTCGACGCCCGTCGCGGGCGCCGCCACCGCGATGGTGGCCCGCAAGATCCGGGCCAAGGCGCGCAAGCTCGCTGCGCACCTGCTGGAGGTGTCGGAGGAGGACGTCGAGTGGGAGCTCGGCCGGTTCTTCGTGCGCGGCGCCGAGAGCCGGGGCGTGACGATCCAGGAGTGCGCGATGGCCGCGTACTCCAACATGCCCGACGGCATGGAGCCCGGCCTGGAGAACAACGCCTACTACGACCCGCCCAACCTGACCTGGCCGTTCGCCTGCTACATCGCGACGGTCGAGGTCGACCCCGAGACCGGGGTGTGGGACGTGCTGCGGTTCGTCGGCGTCGACGACTGCGGGGTCCGGATCAACCCGATGATCGTCGAGGGCCAGATCATGGGCGGGCTCACCGAGGCCTACGCCATGTCGAACATGCAGTTCCAGACCTACGACGCCGACGGCAACCTGGTGGGCGCCAACTACATGGACTACCTGCTGCCGACGGCGTGGGAGACCCCGGGGTTCGAGCTGCACGAGGTCGTCACGCCCTCGCCGCACCACCCGATCGGCGCCAAGGGTGTCGGCGAGTGCGCGGCCGTCGGCGGGCCCGCGGCCTACGTCAACGCGGTCATGAACGCCCTGCGCCCCACCGGGGTCCGCAACATCGACATGCCGTTGCTACCCGACCGCGTCTGGCACGCCGCCCACACGGGCCAGGACGTGTCCGGCGCCCCTCCCTTCCGGACGGAGTGAGCGATGCTCATCGAGAACGACTTCCGGCTCGCCGCGCCGCTCGACGACGTGTGGGAGTTCCTGCAGGACGTGCCCGCGCTGGCCCCGTGCCTGCCCGGTGCGGAGCTCACCGGCGAGCAGCCCGACGGCTCGTTCACCGGCGGGGTGAAGGTCAGCATGGGCCCGGTGTCGCTGCGGTTCACGGGGGTCGCGCAGATCCGCTCGTCGGACCCGTCGACACACACGATGGTGCTGCACGCCGCCGGCTCGGAGGCCCGTGGCCGCGGCACCGCGGAGATGTCGGTGACGGCGTCGCTGGCCCCGGCCGGTGCGGGTGCGACGTCGATGCACGTGGTGCAGGACCTGCAGATCTCCGGCGCGGCCGCCCAGTACGGGCGCGGCATGATCTCCGATGTCACGAGCGTCCTGCTCGGGAGCTTCACCGACTGCATCGCGGCCAACGCCGAGGCCCGCTCCCGCGGCGGCACCGTCACCGTGACCCGGGCGGCGCCCGCGAGTGGTTTCCGCATCGGCGTCTCCGCGGCGCTCATGGCCCTGCGCCGCGTCGTCCGGCGCTTCCTCGGCCCGAGCACCCGCCCCGCATGAACCCCCTGTGAGTGGCGATGGTCGCTATCGCGACTATCGCCACTCACGACCCCTGACCTGCGCAAGGAGGCGAGAAGACATGGTGCTGTGGTGGATCGGCAACGCCGTCCTGCTGTTCGTGGTGCTCCCGGTCGTGATCGCGTTGCTCAACCGGGTGCTCGCCGCCGTCGAGCGCATCCGCTGGGCGGCCGACGACATCCTCGCCGGCGGCGTGACGCTCGCCGGCGCGCTCGACCCCGTCCCCTCGATGCTCGCGACGACCGACGCGACCGTCGCCCAGGTGTCCGCCGGCGCCGTCCGCTACGCGGGCAGTGTCGCGGTCCTGCTGCCCCCGAAGGAGAACTGATGCCCGCCGCCGCCTGGGCGACGATCGTCATCGCCGCCCTGATCATCGCCGTCGCCGGGATCGGCCTGCTGCGGGTGATCCTGCACCTGCGGCACGTCTCGCAGACCCTGGCCGCGCTCGACGGCGGGGTCGGTGCGATCGTCGCCTCGACGTCGACCGTCCCGTCGCGTCTCACCTCGGTGAACGCGAACCTCAAGCCGGTCCGCGACTTCTGTGCGGGGGTCTAGATGAGCACCGGATGGATCGTGGGTTTCGTGATCGGCATCGTCGTGGTGCTGGTCGTCGTCGCGCTGGTGGTGCCGATCCTGGTGCTCGCCGCGCGGATCGGTAAGCAGGCGCAGGCGATCAACGCCGGGCTGGCCGAGGCGGAGGTCAACACCCGCCCCCTCGCCGCCCTCGCCGAGACCATCGACTTCGCCGACACCATCACCGCGGGCCTCGCCCGCGGCCGCGCCAGGCTGGGAGGCTGACCATGTCCGACACCACCGCGTGGTGGATCGCGATCATCGCCGGGTTCGTCGTCGTCCTCGTCGTCGCGGCCCTGCTGCAGCTGCTCGTGAACCTGGTGAAGACCATCGACCGCAGGGTCGCCGACATCAAGGGCACGCTGGAGAAGGTCACGGCCAACACGGCCTCGGCCGCGCTGATCGACCCCACCGGCGACGCCGTCGACCGTGTCCTCGCCGAGGGCCTGCAGCACCACCTGTTCCTGGGCCGGGTGCTGCCGTCGATCCCGACCCCCGCTCCGGCCGCTGTCACGAACGGAGCGTCCCGATGATCGTCCTGACCGTCGTCGTGATCGTCCTGCTCATCGCCGGGCTGGCGTTCTACCTGTTCTGGGTCGGCACCCTCCTGACGGGGATCGCGACGAACCTGGAAGCGTGCGAGGAGAGTGTCCAGCAGGTCAACAGGGACGCCGCCCTCATCGGTCCGGGTGTGGAGCACATCAACCGCTCGGGCGGTACCGTTGCCGGCGCTCTCCCGCTGCTCTACGGGTTCGCCGAGCAGATCGTGCGAAAGGCATCTCCGAACCCGACGCGTCCGGACGTGGCTGTTCCCGCGTCGGGCCGCCGCCGGTCCCGCCTCTTCGACGGCGTCGGCCTCAAGACCCTGTGAGTGGCGATAGTCGCTGGAGCGACTATCGCCACTCACGACCCTCACGCGCAG
The DNA here is from genome assembly GCF_007989085.1 of Pseudonocardia sulfidoxydans NBRC 16205. Classification (GTDB taxonomy): domain Bacteria; phylum Actinomycetota; class Actinomycetes; order Mycobacteriales; family Pseudonocardiaceae; genus Pseudonocardia; species Pseudonocardia sulfidoxydans. The sequence continues at coordinate 166,401 of NZ_BJVJ01000003.1, read as the reverse complement.
CGTTCACATCGGGTCGGCGGCCCGGGCCAGCCGCGACGGACCAGGACCGTCGCGACCTCCCGGGCCGCCGCACACGGATCGTTCGACAGGTCCTTCCAGCCGTAGACGAGCCGCGCCCTGCCCGCGAGCTCCGCAGCGTTGTCGCGCCGCCGGTCGCGGAAGGCCGTGCTGTCCGCGAGGTGCGTCCGGCCGTCGAGGCGGATCGTGACCTCGGCACCGGCGTGGTCGTAGGTCACGTCCTCGTAGAGCGTGAACCCGTCCACCGACATCGGCGTCTGCCGACGGCCGACCGGAAGCCCGTGCGCCGCTTCGACATCGGAGGCGTACAGCTCCTCGAGCGCGGACTGGACGCCGTCGCGCACCAGTGAGACCGCCTCCGCGAGCGCGCGCCGGTACCGCAGCGGCGGACGTTCGAGCAGCCGCCGGCGGAGATGGTCCGGTCCGACCCGGCCCGTCGTCAGCAACGCGACGAGCATCCGCCGCGCCTCGACCTCGTCCGGCTCGGCCACCGCGAGGTCGATGGCCGTGTCGCCCGGGCTGGTCCGCGGCGGGTCGGAGGCGACGACGATGTGGCGGAACGCGCGGGAGCGGTGCACCACGACGAGCCCGGGCTGAGAGACGGCCGAGCTTCCGTACGGGAGCGTCACGTGGACCGGCCCGTCCTCACATCGGACCAGCCCCCACTCCTCGGCCGCCGTCCGGTGGCTGAGCACGGCGCCCGCTCCCCCGTACAGCAGCGCGGCGCTGATTCTCGACGCGCGCGGGGGCGGGCCGGTGAAGGTCGCGTAGACGCGCGGAAGGTGGTGGCGCCATCGCCCGGCCTTCGTCTGGGCGACGACGGTGCTCCAGCTGACACCGAGCTCCCGGAGCTGCGCCAGGGAGACCATTCCGTGCTGGCGGTCGGTCAGGTGTGTCTCGATCATGTGACGACGATCGGCTCCCCGGGCCGGCTCGTGGGGTGCCTCGTGCGATCTGTGGATCACCCGCCCGCATGTGGACAAACGGTCGTGAGTGGCGATAGTCGCTATAGCGACCATCGCCGCTCACAGGGTCCACTCGGGGCGCCAGGCGCCGTCGTAGCGTTCGGCGTTGCAGTGGGGGGTGTACATCGAGATCAGCTCCTCGGCGACCATCTTGCGGTGCCCCGTCGTGCCGCCGGGGATCGACAACGTGGCGACGTGCAGGCGCCACTTCCCGCCGGCGCGTCGGGTCCAGCAGTGGGAGCGGGGGTGGCGCAGGGGCAGACCCTCGGTGGTGAGGTCGTCGGCGTGGCCGACGTAGACGACGGCGTAGCGCTCACGATCGGGTTCGGGCTTGTAGAGGATCGCGTAGACGCCCGGCTCGGCGGGCGGGTCCCAGCCGGCGAGCAGCCGGGGACCGGAAAAGGCGTAGCCCGCCAACGAGCCGAGGCGGATCATGCCTCCCAGGCGAGGTCGTCGTCGGCCTCGCTCACCGCCTCCGCACGCACGATCGGGAACTCGGGCAGACCCGCGGTGGCCGCGGCGGCGCGGAAGGTCGCCTTCCCACGTTCGACGGCCTCGTCGTGGGTCGAGGCGACGACGATGATCTGCGCGCCATAGCGGTCGGTGCCGATGCCGGACGCGATGCCGCCGTGCGGGGCGACGGCGTCGGCGAGCTCGACGATCTCGTCGTGGGTGACCAGCCGGTCCCCCTGGGCTTCGAGTCCCACACTCCAGCGCATCGCCCGCTCCTATCCCAGCTCCGGCAGCAGCGCCGCCAGCTCGTCGAGGCTGCCGAGGTCGCGCCCCGACAGCAGCACGTCGACGTAAGGCTCGGCGACGAGCATGCCGACGGTTCGCGGCGCTCCCCTGCCTCCCGTGACGACGTGCGGGTTGGTCCACACCACGCGGTGGCAGAGCCGTGAGAGCTTCTGCATCGCGGATTCCAGCAGCTCGGGGTCGCCGCGGTCGAGCCCGTCGGAACAGACGACAACGATCCCGCCGCGCGCCATCCCGCGGCGGCCCCAGCGTCGGACGAACTCGTCGACGGCATGGCCGATGCGGGTGCCGCCCTCCCAGTCGACGACGAGGTCGGCGGCGCGCGCGAGCGCCTCGTCGGGACTGCGGGTCCGCAGCGACGGCGTCAGGTAGGTGAGGCGGGTGCCGAAGCAGAACACCTCGACGCGGAACCGGGCGCCGCGCTGGGCGGAGTGCGCGAACTGCAGCAGGGCGCGGGAGTAGTCGGCCATCGAGCCGGAGATGTCGAGGATCAGCACGAGCGGGCGGGGGCGGACGCGGCGGCGTCGGTAGCGCAGTTCGACGAGTTCGCCGTGGGTGCGCATGCCGCGGCGGACGGTGGCGCGCAGGTCGGGACGTCTGCCTCGCCGGGCGGCGCGGGTGCGTCGGGTGCGGCGCAGGGGCGGGCGCAACCGGATGCGGGACATGATGCGCCGCAACGTCTCCAGCTCGTCGTCGGTGCATTCGGCGAACGCCCGGGTCGACAGGGTCTCGACGTCGGAGGCCATGAGGCCGAGCGTCGTCTCCTCGTCGGGACGCTCGTCGTCGCCGGGGTCGGGCGCGACGGTCTCGAGTGTCGTCTCGGCCTCGGGTTCGGCGCGCAGCAGCAGTTCGAGCAGGTCGCCGCCGTCGTCGCCGGTGCCGAGGAAGAACTCCTCGAACACCCGGTCGTAGGTCTCGACGTCGGAGTGGCGGGTGACGAGCGCGATCCGCCCGCCCCAGTAGAGGTCGGCGAGGTCGGTGGGATCGAGGGTGGCGACGGACGCGCAGTAGGTGAGGACGTCGCCGGGCCCGATCGCGACGCCCTCGGCGCGCAGGGTGCGGGCGAAGCGGACGAGCAGCCCGACCAGGTCAGCCACGCGCGGTCAGCTCGTCGAGCCGGGTGCGGACGAGCTCCTCGTCGTCGTGGTCCTTCACCACCGAGCCGAGGGTGAGGTCGGCGGAGGCGGCGTCGAGGTCGTCGCCCAGGAACTCCAGGGTGCGGGCCCAGTCGATGGTCTCGGCGACGCCGGGCGGCTTGGCGAGGTCCATGGCGCGCAGGCGGTGTACGGCGGCGACGACCGACTCGGCGAGGGCCTCGGACACGTCGGGGCGGCGCGAGCGCACGATCGCGACCTCGCGCGCCGCGGACGGGTAGCCGATCCAGTGGTAGAGGCAGCGCCGTTTGAGGGCGTCGTGCAGCTCACGGGTGCGGTTGGACGTCAGCAGCACGAGCGGTGGCTCCTGCGCGGCGACGGTCCCGATCTCGGGGATCGTCACCTGGAAGTCCGACAGCAGCTCCAGCAGGAAGGCCTCGAACTCGTCGTCGGCGCGGTCGATCTCGTCGACGAGCAGCACCGCCCCGGCGCCGGCGCGGACGGCGGCGAGCAGTGGGCGCTCCTGCAGGAACCTCGGCCCGAACAGGGCGTCGACGGCGTCGTCGTTCGCGGAGGCGGTCTCCTGGAGTGCCCGGATGTGCATCAGCTGGCGGGCGTGGTCCCACTCGTAGAGCGCTTGGGCGGCGTCGATCCCCTCGTGGCACTGCAGCCGGATCAGTCTCCGCCCCAGCACCTCCGCGAGTGCCTTGGCGAGTTCGGTCTTGCCGACTCCGACCTCGCCCTCGAGCAGGACGGGCCGGTCGAGCCCGAGGGCGACGTGGACGGCGGTGGCCAGGCCGCGGTCGGCGAGATAGCCGGTGGCGCGCAGGGCGTCGGTGAGCTCGGCGACCGAGCCGGGGCGGGTCAACGGAACGGTCTCCTCGGGAGATGGGGGGTTTCGATCGCTCGTGAGTGGCGATAGTCGCTCCAGCGACTATCGCCACTCACAGGTCCAGGGACTCGCCGACGCTGCGCCCGCGCGGGTGCAGCTTCCCGTCGCGTTCGAGGCGGCGGCGCCAGGCGGCGCGGACGTCGTCGTCGACGGGGGTGTTGGTGTCGCCGTCGACCGGGTCGCCGGGCATGCCGCCGAAGCCGATGTTCTTCATGTTCTTGCAGACCTTGCCGGGGTGGCGGCCGAAGCGTTCCTCCAGCTCGGCGCTGGTCTGGCCGGTGGCCGACCAGATGCTGCGCAACACGGTCAGCGCCTCGTCGGTGTCACGGTCGGTGCCGGTCTCGCGCTCGGACATCGGTGTCCCCTCCCCGCGATCGGACGTCGATGGTGGCCCGTTCGCCCCTCGGACGGAAGTCTCGCCGTGGGGCCGCCGCGGCGACACCCGCAGCTAAGCGTTCACTTAAATCGGGGCCGCAGACGCGCCCGGGGCGTGCCTCGGCGCGCTGCACACGAGCGCCGGGCCGGCCGCTCGCAGCGCCGCCCGGGTGCGTCTCGGCAGCCGGTTCGTCACCGCACGACCGCCGACACGCAGCACGAACGTGTCATAAGTGATCACTTAACGGGGCTCCGATCATGGCCACCGATGGTCGAGAATGCCCGGCATGACGCTGACGCAGCTGAGCGCGTTCGTGCTCGTCGCGCGCCTCGGGTCGGTCAAGGCCGCCGCGAACGCACTGTCGGTCAGCGAACCCGCCGTGTCCCAGGCGCTGGCGGCCCTGCGCAAGTACCTCGGCGACCCGCTGCTGGTGCGCAGCGGCAACGGCATGACCATGACCGCCGGCGGCACCCGGCTGCTGGCGATCGCCGCGCAGATGGTGGCGCTCGGCGCGGAGGCGGAGTCGGCGGTGCGCTCGGCCAAGGGCGCGCCGGAGCAGCTGCGGCTGGTCGCGCCGAGCCCGGTCGTCGAGTTCGTCGCCGGGCCGCTGGGCGAGACGTTCGGGGCGCGGTCGTCGGGGACGATCGAGATCAGCTCCGGCGTCGCGACCACCGCCGAGATGGGGGCGCTGGTCTCGCAGCGCCTCGCCGACGTCGCACTCGGCCCGCACCTGGGCGGGGAACGGTCGATGGGCCTGGTCAGCGAGCCCATCTTCCGGGCGCGGCTCGTCGTGCTCGCCGCGCCCGACGCCCGCTTCACCGGCCCGCCCGCGCGCTGGCCGTGGCTCGTCGAGACCTCGGCGACCGACCCCGACAGCGACGTGGGCCGGATGCTGCGCGCCGCGCGCATCCCCGAGTCGAGCCTGTCGGTCTTCCCGACGCAGACCGCCGCGTGGGACGCCGCGGCCCGCGGTGCGGGCGTCGCCCCCGGCATCGCGCACCTTGCCGTGCACCACGTCCGGCGCCGCGAGCTGACCGTCCTCGACCTGCCCGGCACGCCGATCGACGTCGTGTGGCACGTGTCGACGCTGCCGGTGGACCGGCGGTCGGCGGCCGCGTCGTCGCTGCGGCACTTCCTGTCGACACCGGAGGCGATGAAGCTGCTCCGGGCCCCGGGCGAGGGACTGGCCCCCGCCCGGTTCCGGCCGCCCGTCTACGTGACGATCTGGAGCTGACCCACCTCCGCGCGCAACCTCACTGCTCGCCCTGCGGGGAGAAGCAGCAGTGAGGTTGCGCCCGGTTGTCCGCGGTGCCGTCGGGAGCCCGGGTCAGGACAGGGTCGCGGCGTGGTCCGGGACGCTGCGCTGGATCTCGCGCGGCGGGCGGACGTACCCGGTGCCGGCGGGCCGGTCGGGCAACGCCAGCGGCGGCCGGGAGACCGGCTGCCACGGGATCGACGTCAGCAGGTGGTGGATCATGTTGAGCCGCGCCGCCCGCTTGTCCTCGGCCTCGACGACCCACCACGGCGACGTGTCGGTGTCGGTGTGGACGAGCATGTCGTCCTTGGCCTGGGAGTAGGCGTCCCAGCGGGTGATCGACTCCAGGTCCATCGGCGAGAGCTTCCACTGCTTGAGCGGGTCGGCCGCACGCTCGGAGAACCGTCGCACCTGCTCGGCGTCGCTGACGGAGAACCAGTACTTGCGCAGCAGGATGCCGTCCTCGACGAGCAGGTTCTCGAAGATCGGGCACTGGCGCATGAAGCGCTGGTACTCCTCGGGGGTGCAGAAGCCCATGACCCGCTCGACGCCGGCGCGGTTGTACCAGCTGCGGTCGAGCAGCACGATCTCCCCGGCGGCGGGCAGGTGCTCGACGTAGCGCTGGAAGTACCACTGCGTGCGCTGCCGCTCGGTCGGCGCCGGCAGTGCGATGATCCGCGCGACGCGGGGGTTGAGGTGTTCGGTGACCCGCTTGATCGCGCCGCCCTTGCCCGCCGCGTCGCGGCCCTCGAAGGCGATGACGATCCGCGCGCCGGTGTCGCGCACCCACTCCTGCATCTGCACGAGCTCGCCCTGCAGCCGCAGCAGTTCGGCCTCGTAGGCCTTCTTGGGTACCCGGGCGGGCTTGTCCCCCGCGGCCGTCTTGTCGCCCGCCTTGTCCTTCGCCATCCGCGCAGTCTGTCACCGGGGGTGGGTCGCACGGGAGATCTCGGACGTGCGCGATGTCCGGAGGGCCGCGGGTGCCCGTCCGGATGCACCTGGGAATACTGCGCGTAACGGATGGCCGCTGCCGGGCGACGCCAAGAGGGGGGAGCACAGCGTGAACAGCACGGGAGCGGGGTTCGGCCCGGGTGGCGCCGTCCCGCCCGGGTACGTCCCGATCCGGATCGTGGGACGTGGCGCGTCGAGCGTCGTCTGGGAGGCGACACAGCTGTCGGCGGGCCGGTCGGTTGCGCTCAAGCTGCTCGACGTCGATCTGCGCGATCCCGACGCCCGGGGCCGGTTCGAGCGTGAACGCCAGGCCATGGCCGCGCTGTCGCAGCACCCGCACATCGTCGCGCTCTACGACGCCGGTGTCGTCGACAACCATCCGTGGCTCGCGTTGCAGCTCTGCGGTCGCGGCTCGTACGCCGCCGCGCTGCGCCAACACGGTCCGATGCCCCCCGCGGACGCCCTCGACGTACTGATCCGTGTCGGCGAGGCGCTCGTCGCCGCGCACGCCCACGGCGTGCTGCACTGCGACGTCAAGCCCGCCAACATCATGATCACCGACTTCGGGACGCCCGCGCTGACCGACTTCGGCGTCGCCCGCGGCACCGTGAGCGCCCAGTCCCAGACGGTCGCCGGCGGCTACAGCCTCGACCACGTCGCGCCCGAGGTCCTCAACAACACCCGCCCGACGGTGCTGTCCGACGTCTACTCCCTGGCCACGACGGTGTGGGAGCTGCTGTGCGGGCGCGGCCCGTTCCGCGACGACGGCGACGCCGGTCCGGGCCCGATGGTCGCCCGGATCCTGCGTGGGCCGCTGCCGCAGCCGATCGTGGCGGGGGTACCGCCGGAGCTCACCGCGTTGCTGGTACGGATGGCGGCGCTCGACCCGGCGCAGCGGCCGCAGTCGATGGCCGACGCGGTGGCCGAGGCCCGGGCGCTGCAGTCGGGGCGGCCCGTCGCCGCACCCGGTCCGCCGCCCACGCCCACGCTGATCGGCTCCCCCGACGGCTTCGGTGGCACGATCCCCCCGGCCTACGCCACCACGCCTCCTGTGCCCGGGACGGTTCCCCCGTCCGCCGGCACGACCCCGCCCGCGTACGGCACGACCCCGCCCGTGTACGGCACGGCTCCGCCGGTGGTGTCGCCGCCTCCCGGTCCCGACAGCTGGACGCCGCAGCCCGCCTTCGCCGCCGCCGCGACCGGGCCGGGCGCCCCCGCGCCGCCGTGGGGCACGACGCCACCCGAGCCCGCGACGAGCCCGGGCCCGCGGAGGAAGTGGCCGATCGTCGCCGCGGTCGTCGTGGTCGTCGCCCTGCTCGCCGGCGGCGGGACCTGGTGGTTCCTGTCCCGCAGCGGCAACGACCTCGTCCTGCAGCCGGCCACGGGCGGGTCCGTGCTCGGGGCGTTCACCGCCGACTTCTCCCGCACCTCCGGGCTCACGGGGTCGGTGTACGCGTCGTCGATCCCGAAGGACGCGACCAACCGCGACGCCGTCCCCGGCAGCACCGACGGGCTCTACCGCGGGGTGAAGGGCAGCGCCTCCTGCGACCGGGACGGTCTGTCGTCGTTCCTGTCCGGGCACGCCGACGTCGCGGGTGCCTGGGTCACCGCGCTGCGCACCGATCCCGGCCTGCGCTGGAGCCGCACCCCGACCGTCCTGTCCAGCGGCGACCTCACGCCGTACCTGGGCGAGCTGACCCCGGTCCTGCTCGCCGCCGACACCCGCGTCACCGAGCACGGCTGGACCGACGGTTCGGCCGAGCAGGCCCCGGCGGTGCTGCAGGCGGGTACCGCGGTGCTGGTCGACGCCTACGGCATCCCGCGGGTGCGGTGCGCGTCGGGCAACCCGCTCACCGCTCCCGGTTCGGCCGATCCCACGGCATCCACCGACGGCGCCCCCTGGCCCGGGTACGACGGAAACCGGACGGTGGCCGTCGTCGGCGCCGGGGAGGCGGTCCGCGAGCTCGGTCTGGTCGACCTGAGCAACGCCGCGCTGCGCCGGCCCGCCGGCTCCACCGGTGGCGACGACTTCGAGGCCGTCACCGCGAACGCCTCCCTCGAGGGCGCCTACGTCCTCAAGGGCCAGCAGGGCACGTGCAACCTCTCGGACTGCGCGAAGTCGACGAACCTCGAGATCTCGATGATCGTCAGCGACTGCAACCGCAAGACCTGCACGGTGCGCGCCCCGAACGGGCAGTGGGCCGGCAACCTGACGATGACCGTCGACGGCAGCGGCGTCTGGTCGGTGGGCGGCACGATCGCCGAGCAGTACGGCTACAACTGCAACGGCAGCCCCATCGCGGCGACGTTCCGGCTGTCGCTGTCGGCGACGGGTGCGTCGGTGCAGAACACGGTGTGGGCCGCGACCGGGGTGAACGGCCGCATGGAGCACACCATCCCGGCCACCGGCTGCACGGCGGGCACACAGGTGTGGAACGTGAGCGCCACGAAGTAGGCCGCTCAGGGACGCAGGTCCGCCGCGACGCGCAGGTCCGCGGCCAGCGCCTCGAGCGCCGCCTCGCGCGTGTCCGGTGGCCCTCGCAGGATCGACGACGGGTGCACCGTCGGCACCAGCTGCCTGCCGTTCCACTCGCGGGCGCGGCCACGCTCGGCGGTGATCCGGAAGTCGGGGCCGACGAGGGCTTTCGCCGCCGTCGCTCCGAGCGACGCCAGGACCTGCGGTCCGACGACGTCGAGCTCGTCGTCGAACCAGTGCCGGCAGGCGCGGACGTGGCGGACCGTCGGTGTGCGGTGGATGCGGCGCTTGCCCTCGCGCTCGAAGCGGAAGTGCTTGACGACGTTGGTCACGTAGACCTCGTCGCGGTCGATCCCGGCGCGCTGCAACGCGTCGTCGAGGACGCGGCCCGCGGGCCCGACGAAGGGTGCGCCCTCGCGGTCCTCCCGGTCGCCGGGCTGCTCCCCCACCAGCATCAGCCACGCCGACGGCGGTCCGGCGCCGAACACGGCCTGGGTGGCGTCGGCGTACAGCTCGCAGTCGGTGCAGCGGGCGGCGGCGGCGCGCAGGTCGTCGAGGTCGGTGCTCACGTGGGCGGGTACCCGGCGCGGAGCCGGTCAGTCCCCGGTGAGGTGGGCGTCGAGGGCGGCGGCACCGCGCAGCATCGCGCGGCTGCGCGCGGCGAGGCGGGCGCGCCAGTCGCGCAGGACCGGCTCCAGCGCCGTGACGCCCCCGGCGTCGCGGACGTGCGCGACGACGGCCGCGATCCGGTCGAGCCGGTACCCGCCCCGGCGCAGCTGCCGGGCCATGTGGGCGTCGCGGACGGCGGCGTCGTCGTAGACGCGGTAGCCGGTGGCCGGGTCGCGGCGTGGGGTGACGACCCCGGCGCGTTCCCAGCGGCGCAGCGTCGCCGGCCGGATCCCGAGGCGGTGCGCGAGCGGCCCGACGAACATCTCGCCGCCGAACATCTCGCCGCCGTACGACGACGGTGGTGGTGGTTCCAGGTCGGTGAGGGCCGCCTCGACGGCGCGCAGGACCGCCCGGTCCTCGACGAGCCGGGTGTGGCTGTCGTCGATGAGGGCCAGGGCGGTGTCGACGTCGTCGTCGTTGACGGCCCGCATGATCGCGCCGGCGGTGCCGTGCCCGTGGCCGGGTGCGAGGGCGAGGAACGCCGCGAGTGCGCTCGCGTGCCGCGGGGTGTAGTGGCGGTAGCCGTGCGGGCTGCGTCCGGCGGGCGGGAGGATGCCTGCGGCCTCGTAGTTGCGGACCGCCTGGGTGGAGAGACCGTGGGGCCGCGCGAGGTCGACGGGGCGCAGCCTCGGTGGAGGGTTCTGGGGCATCGTCCAGCCGAAATTGCGTGAAAGTCTCAACCAACTGTTCAACGATACCGTCGAGGCGATGAGTTCTGCTCACACCTGTGCCGCCGATGCCGCGGCCCTCCTCGGCCTGCTCGGCCGCCGCCCGCGCGTCCTCGCCCTCGGCGAGCCCACCCACGGCGTGGCGGAGCTGCTCGCCCTGCGCAACGACCTGTTCCGCGACCTCGTCGAGCACGAGGGCTACCGGACGATCGCCGTCGAGAGCGACTGCGTCGCGGGCCTGCTCGTCGACGACCACGTCACCTCCGGCGCCGGCGACCTCGACGACGTCGTGGCGCGTGGCTTCAGCCACGAGTGGGGTGCCCACGCCGGTAACCGGGCCCTCGTCGAGTGGATGCGCGCCCACAACCAGGGCCGCCCGGCCGTGGAGCAGGTGCGCTTCGCGGGCGTCGACGGGCCGCTGGAGATCACCACCGCCGCGAGCCCGCGCGCGACCCTGACGGCGCTGCACACCTTCCTCGCGGCCCGCCTCGACGCGCCGCTGCTGCCCTGTACCGCCGCCGAGATCGACACCCTCGTCGGTGACGACGCCCGCTGGACCGAACCGGCCGCGATGTACGACCCGGCCCGCTCGGTGGGCCGGACCCCGGACGCGCAGGCGCTGCGGCTGCTCGCCGACGACCTCATCGACCTGCTCGACGCGTGGTCGCCGGGTCTGCGCGCGGCGTCGTCGCGCGACGAGTGGGACCGGGCGCGGCTGCACGGGCGGGCCGCCGTCGGGCTGCTGCGCTACCACTCCTGGATGGCCGACACCTCGCCCGCGCGGATCGCGCGGCTGCTCGGCGTCCGCGACGCGATGATGGCCGGGAACGTCCTCGCCGGGGCCGACCGCGGCCCGGTCCTGGTGTTCGCCCACAACGCGCACCTGCAGCGCGACCAGAGCTCGATGCGGATGGGCGGGGCCCCGGTGAGCTGGTGGAGCGCGGGCGCGATCGTCGACACCCGGCTCGGCGACGACTACGCGTTCGTGCACACCGCCGTCGGCACCATTCCCGCGCACGGGGTGGCCGCGCCCGCAGGCGACACCGTCGAGGGCCGGTTGTCCGCCCTCGGCGCGAACCGGGTGCTGGCCGACCCACGGGCGTTCGACCCGGCCGGACCCGCGCGGCGCTCGCCCTGGTTCGGTTACGCCCCGCTCGACCCGGCGCACCTGCCGCGCATCGACGGCGTCGCCTTCGTCCGCGACTGCACCCTCAGTAGCGGCACTCCAGCACCGTGATCGACAGCGGCGCGGTCCGCAGCCGGCTGCCCGGCGCGGGCCGCCGCCGCCGCGCGGTGGCGAGCAACGGGTCCGCGGTGTCGACGACGATCCGCCACGTCCGGCCGTAGGACTCGTCGGGCAGCGTGAACGTCGTCTGCCGGTGCTCGCCGTTGACCAGCAGCAGGAACGAGTCGTCGACGACGGGCTCGCCGACGTCGTCGCGGTCGGCGATGCCGCGGCCGTTGAGGAACACCGCGAGGCTGTGGCGGGTGTGCCAGTCCTCGTCGCTCATCGGTGCCGCGTCGGGGCGCAGCCAGACGATGTCGGCGACGTCGCAGCCGTGTGTCCGGCGGCCCTGGAAGAACCGGCGCCGCCGGAACACCGGGTGCTCGGCGCGCAGCCGGGCGAGGCCCGCGGTGAACTCGGTGAGGACCTCGTGGGCACGGGCGTCGTCCCAGTCGATCCACGCCAGCTCCGAGTCCTGGCAGTAGGCGTTGTTGTTGCCGCCCTGGGTGCGGCCGAGCTCGTCGCCGTGGGAGATCATCGGGACCCCCTGCGACAGCAGCAACGTCGTCAGGAAGTTGCGCTTCTGACGTTCCCGCAGGATGTTGACGTCGCTGTCGTCGGTCGGGCCCTCCGCGCCGCAGTTCCACGACCGGTTGTGGCTCTCCCCGTCGCGGTTGTCCTCGCCGTTGGCGTCGTTGTGCTTGTCGTTGTAGGACACCAGGTCCGTGAGCGTGAACCCGTCGTGGGCGGTGACGAAGTTGATCGACGCGAAGGGGCGTCGCCCGTCGACCTCGTAGAGGTCCGAGGAGCCGGAGAAGCGGCTCGCGAACTCGGGCAGCACGCCCTGTTCGCCCCGCCAGAAGTCACGGACGGTGTCGCGGTAGCGGCCGTTCCACTCCGTCCACAGTGGAGGGAATCCGCCGACCTGGTAGCCGCCGTCGCCGACGTCCCACGGCTCGGCGATGAGCTTGACGCGGCTCACGACGGGGTCCTGGTTCACGAGGTCGAAGAACGCCGCGAGCCGGTCGACCTCGTGGAACTCCCGGGCCAGGCTCGACGCCAGGTCGAACCGGAACCCGTCGACGTGCATCTCCGTCACCCAGTACCGCAGCGAGTCCATGATCAGCCGAAGCGACTCGTGGTGACGCACGTTCAGGCTGTTGCCGGTGCCGGTGGTGTCGTAGTGGTAGCGCGGGTCGCCGTCGACGAGCCGGTAGTAGGCGGGGTTGTCGATGCCGCGGAACGACAGCGTCGGCCCGAGGTGGTTGCCCTCGGCCGTGTGGTTGTAGACGACGTCGAGGATCACCTCGATGCCCGCCCGGTGCAGGGTGCGCACCATCGCCTTGAACTCCTGCACCTGCTGGCCACGGGCGTCGCCCGCGGTGTAGCGGTTGTGCGGGGCGAAGAAGCCGATCGTGTTGTAGCCCCAGTAGTTGGACAGGCCCCGCTCGAGCAGCAGCGAGTCGTGGACGAACTGGTGCACCGGCATCAGCTCCAGCGCGGTGACGCCCAGCGACCGCAGGTGCGCGATCGTCGCCGGGTGCGCGACGCCCGCGTAGGTGCCCCGCACGTCCTCGGGCACCCGCGGGTTGCGCATCGTCAGCCCGCGCACGTGCGCCTCGTAGATCACGGTCTCGTGGTACGGGATGCGCAGCGGCCGGTCGTCCTGCCAGTCGAAGTACGGGTCGGCGACGACCGAGCGCATCGCGAACGGTGCGGAGTCGTCGTCGTTGCGCGCCCAGGGATCACCGAACGGGTAGCCGAACATCGGCTGGCCCCACCCGACGTCACCCTCGACGGCCTTGGCGTACGGGTCGAGCAGCAGCTTCGCCGGGTTGCAGCGCAGCCCCGCCGCCGGGTCGTAGGGGCCGTGGACGCGGTAGCCGTAGCGCTGCCCGGGCCCCACGCGCGGCAGGTAGCCGTGCCACACGAGACCGTGCCGCTCGGGAAGCGCCAGCCGCGTCTCGGCGCCGGCGTCGTCGAACAGGCAGAGCTCGATCCGCTCGGCCGCGCCCGACCAGATCGCGAAGTTCGTCCCGCCACCGTCCCACGACGCCCCCAACGGGAACGGCTGCCCCGGCCACATCCGCACCCGCCCAGGATGAGGTCTCGTGTGGCGGACGGCACGGCGGAGCGGTGGCGCCACGACGTACCGTCGGACGGAAACCTCGTCGTGATCCCCAAGGAGCGCCCATGCCGGAAGCCGTCATCGTCGACGCCGTCCGCACCCCCATCGGCCGTCGCAACGGGTCGCTCGCCGACGTCCACCCCGTCGACCTGTCCGCCGCGGTGTTGCGCACCCTCGCCGACCGCACCGGCATCGACCCCGCGCTCGTCGACGACGTCGTCTGGGGCTGCGTGAACCAGGTCGGTGACCAGGCCGCGCAGATCGGCCGCTACGCCGTGCTCGCCGCCGGGTGGCCCGAGACCGTGCCGGGGATCACCGTCAACCGGGCGTGCGGGTCGAGCCAGTCCTCGCTCGACTTCGCGGCCGGGATGGTGATGGCCGGCCAGTACGACCTCGTCGTCGCCGGTGGGGTCGAGTCGATGTCGCGGGTGCCCCTCGGCGCGGGCCGCGACCTCGGACGGCCCTTCGGGCCGCTCGTGCGCGAGCGCTACGCCGACGACCTCACCTCCGGCGAGTTCCCCAACGAGGACTTCAACCAGGGCGTCGGCGCCGAACGCATCGCCGCCGCCTGGGGCCTGTCGCGGGCCCGGCTCGACGAGTACGCCTCCCGCTCCCACGCGCTGGCCGCCGCGGCCATCGACTCGCGCGCCTTCGCCGGGCAGCTCGTCGAGGTCCCCGGCAAGCCCGAGTTCACCGCCGACGAGGGCCTGCGCCGTGGCACCTCCCCCGACACCCTCGCGAAGCTGAAGCCGTCGTTCCGCGAGGACGGGGTCATTCACGCGGGCAACGCCTCCCAGATCTCCGACGGCGCTTCCGCCGTCCTGATCACGACGCCCGAGCGCGCCAAGGAGCTGGGCCTCACCCCGATCGCGCGCTACCACGGGGGCGCGGTCAGCGGCGCCGACCCGCTGATGATGCTCACCGGCCCGATCCCCGCGACGCAGAAGGTCCTCGCCCGCACCGGACTCTCGATCTCCGACATCGGCGCCTTCGAGGTCAACGAGGCGTTCGCGCCCGTGCCGCTGGCCTGGCAGATCGAGCTCGGCCTCGACGACCCCGACGGCAAGTACCTCAACCCCCTCGGCGGCGCCATCGCCGTCGGCCACCCCCTCGGCGCGTCCGGCACGATCCTGATGACGCGGCTGGTGCACCACATGCGGGCGAACGACATCCGCTACGGCCTGCAGACCATGTGCGAGGGCGGCGGCACCGCCAACGCGACGATCGTGGAGCTCGTGGGCCGGTAGTTTGCCCGGGCCTGCCCCGGGAACGCCGCCGCCATGAGTGGAGAACTCCAGGGACTGCGCATCGCCGTGCTCGCCACCGACGGCGTCGAGGAGGTCGAGCTCGTCGAGCCCCGCAAGGCCGTCGAAGCGGCCGGGGCCACGACCGAGCTCGTCTCGCTCGCCGACGGCGACATCCAGGCCATGAACAGCGACATCGAGCCCGCCGGGAAGCACCCCGTGGACCGCGTCGTCTCCGAGGTCTCGGCATCGGACTACGACGCGCTGATCATGCCCGGCGGCACCGTGAACGCCGACCGGCTCCGCCTCGACGACAAGGTGCTGACGTTCGTGCGCGACACGTTCGCCGCCGACCACCCGGTGGCCGCGATCTGCCACGCGCCGTGGACGCTCGTCGAGGCCGACCTCGTCCAGGGCCGGACGCTGACGTCGTTCCCGAGCCTGCGCACCGACATCCGCAACGCGGGCGGCACGGCCGTCGACGAGGAGGTCGTCACCGACGGCCGCCTCACCACGAGCCGCGACCCCGACGACCTGCCCGCCTTCTGCGCGCGCATCGTGCAGGAGTTCGCGGCGAAGTGAGCCTGTGAGCGGTAATAGTCGCTATCGCGACTATTACCGCTCGCGACCCCTGACCAGGCCTTTCCCGATCAGCCGTGCCGGATGAGGCGGACCACGGCGCGGTCGAGGACGTCGCGGGAGCGGCCGTCGACCGAGCCGTCCTCGGACGTCACGTCCCCGACCTTGCGCAGCGCCCGCAGGATCGTGCGGCCGTCCTCGTAGCGCTGCACCACCCGCGGGTCCACGTACGACGCGCGCGCGACGGCCGGGGTGTTGCCCAGGTGCTCCGCCACCGCCGTCATCGTCTGCCTCACCTGCCGGTTCCGGGCCCGTTCCGCATCCGGAATCCCGTCGCGGCTGCGCGCCGCCAGCTCGACCGCCGCGAGCACGGTCGCGTTCCAGGTCCGCAGGTCCTTGCACGTCATCTCGTCGCCGGCCAGCTCCTTCACCGCGGCGTTGAGGTCGGCGGTCGTGACGTCGTGCCACTCCTGCCCCCGCCCGTCGTCGCGGTAGGCCAGCAGCTCCTCCCCGCCGCCGCGGCGGCGCCGCAACGACCCGATCACCGTGTGCAGGTCCGGGTCGGCCAGCCGCACCGCCCGCTGGACGCCACCCTTCGCGGGGTAGTCGACGAGCACCGCGCCGCGCTGGAGGACGGCGTGCTCGCGCAGCAGGGTGGCGAGGCCGAAGGTGCCGTCGTCATCGGGGTTGTCGGGGGCGTACTGCTCGCCACCCGCCCGGAAGACGCCGAGGTCGAGCATCCGCAGGCCCGCCGCGAGCACCCGGCGCGACCCCAGCCCGCGCTCCCCCAGCCGGGCGGCGATCTCCGCCCGGATCCGCGGCATCCGGCTGCCCAGCACGAGTGCCCGGTCGTGCTTGACCTGGTCGCGGGCCTCCCGCCACACCGGGTGGTACAGGTACTGGCGACGGCCGGCGTCGTCGGTGCCGACGGCCTGGACGTGCCCGTGCTCGTCGGGCGCGATCCACACCTCACGCCACGCGGGCGGGATCGCCAGTTGCCCGATCCTGGTGCGCACCAACGGGTCGGTGATGATCGTGCCGCGATCGTCGGAGTAGCTCCAGCCCTTCCCGCGGCGCCGGCGGGTCCAGCCGGGGCCCGCGGTGTCCGAACGCGTCAGGCCGTGGGGGAGCTCGTCGTCGGGCACGGCCGTCCCGTACCCGTGGGCCGGGACGGCCAATCCGGGCGACGCTGCCGCCGGCGGCGTGAAAGTCGGGTGCCCCCCGATGCCGCTCAGGCCGCGGCGAGGGCGGCGTAGCGGCCGTCGCGGGCGAGCAGCTCGTCGTGCGTGCCGGACTCGACGACGCGACCGTGGTCGAGGACCGCGATCCGGTCGGCGTCGCGGACCGTGGAGAGCCGGTGGGCGATGGTGATCGTCGTGCGGCCACGGGCGAGCGTGTCGAACGCCTGCTGCACGGCCCGCTCGGTCTCGGTGTCGAGCGCACTGGTGGCCTCGTCGAGGACCAGCACCCGCGGGTCGCGCAACAGCGTCCGCGCGATGGCCAGCCGCTGCTTCTCGCCCCCGGAGAACCGGTGGCCCCGGGACCCGACGACGGTGTCGTAGCCCTCGGGCAGCGACGCGATCAGGTCGTGGACCTGCGCGGCGCGCGCGGCCGCCTCGATCTCGGCGTCCGTGGCGTCGGGCTTGGCGTGGCGCAGGTTCTCCCGGACCGTGGTGTGCAGCAGGTAGGTCTCCTGGCTGACGGTGCCGACGATCGCGGTGAGGTCGGCCAGGCGCATGTCGCGCAGGTCGACGCCGTCGATCGTGATCCGGCCGCCGGACGGATCCTGGAGCCGGGCGACGAGCCCCGCGAGGGTGCTCTTGCCCGACCCGGTCTCGCCGACCAGCGCCAGCGTGGAGCCGGCGGGGACGTCGAGGCTGACGCCGGCGACGGCTGCGGTCTCGCTGCCCGGGTAGGCGAAGGTGACGTCGGAGAACCGGACGTGGCCGCGGGCGCGGGCCGGGTCGACGTCGACCGGGTCGGCCGGGTCGTCGACGTCGACGGGCAGGTCGAGGTACTCGAAGATGCGCGCGAACAGCGCGAGCGAGCTGACGATCGAGACGCCGACGTCGAGCAGCCCCGTGATGGGCCGGAACAGTCCGGCCTGCAGCGTGGTGAACGCGATCAGGGTGCCGATCGTCATCGCGTCGCCCAGGGGCAGCCCGGCGCCGACGTAGATGATCGCGGGGACCGCGGCGAAGATGACGCTCATCGAGGCCATCCGCCAGCGCCCGGCGAGCTGTGACCGCAGCTCCAGGTCGATCAGCCGTTCCGAGGACCGCGTGAACCGCGCGACGACGGCGGGACCCGAACCCATGGTCTTGGTCAGCTGCACACCGCTGATGGAGAGACCCTCCTCGACGGTGACGTTGAGGTCGGCGAGCTCGCGCTGCTGGGCGGCGGTGATCGCGCGGCGCACCCGGGCGACGCGGCGCGTCAGCAGGATCGCGGGCGGCATCACGACGAGGGAGACGAGCAGGAGCTGCCAGGACAGGGCGGCCATGGCGACGATCGTCGCGACGGCGGTGGTGAGGTTGGCGGCGATCGAGGTCGCCGTGGAGGTGACGACGGACTGCATGCCGCCGATGTCGTTGGTGATCCGCGACTGCACCTCCCCGGTGCGGGTGCGGGTGAAGAAGGCGATGGACTGGCGCTGCAGGTGCCCGAAGACGTCGGTGCGCAGCCGGTGCATCACCTCCTGGCCGATGCGGGTGCTGATCCAGGTCTGCACGACGCCGAACGCCGACGTGAGCGCGGCGACGCCGACCATGCCGGCGGCGAGCGCGACGAGGAGCGCGACGTCGCGCTCGGGGAGCGCCGTGTCGATGACGGCGCGCAGCAGGAACGGCGAGGCCATGCCGACGATCGACGAGGCGACGATCATGGCGACGACCACGGCCAGCCTGCTGCGGTAGGGCGTGAACAGACGGCCGATGCGGCGCAGCGAGACCTCGCGCGCCTGGGCCTTCTCGGCCGCGGTGACGGTGCGGCCGCCGCGGCGCGGACGGTCCTCCGTGCCGGCGATGGTGCCGGAAGTCGTGGGTTCCAAGCCGGACCCCTCTCGGTCGGGACAATTGCTGAGGTTACCTCAACATGAGGCTACAACACGACTTGGTGCTATTTTTGTTCCGTGACCGCCGAGCCCGCATCCGACGACTCGCTCGCCGAGACCTTCTGGGCCGTCGCCCGCCGGCTGCGCAGGCTCTCCAAGGACGCACTCGCCCCCTGGGACGTCACCCCCGGCCAGTCCCGCGCCCTCGGCGTCCTCGTCCGCAACGGCGAGATGCGCCCCGGCGCCCTGTCCGAACAGCTGCGCATCGCCCCGCGCTCGGCCACCGAGGTCGTCGACGACCTCGAGGTACGCGGCCTCGTCGAACGCGCCCCCGACCCGGCCGACCGGCGCGCCACCCTGGTGCGCGTCACCCCACGCGGCCGCGAGATCGCCGACGGCATCCGCGCCGCACGCGTCGCCGAGGCCGAGGGGTTCTTCCGCGGCCTCGACGCCCACGACCGCACCGAGCTCGCCCGCATCCTCGGCTCCCTGCGGGACTGACCGCGACCCCACACGCCGAGCTCGACAGGAGACTGCGCGCGACGCACCGGGAACCAACCTGACGTCGAACTGGGCGCACGGCCGGAGTAGCCCGCCCCGGCGAGGCGGTGGAGCCCGGTCAGGCGGTGGAGCTGTTCTCCTGACGGACCAGTGCGGCGATGCGGACGTCGCGGGTGCGTTCGAGGTGGGCGCGCAGGACGGTGCGGGCGCGGTCCTGGTCGCCGTCGGAGATGGCGTCGAGGACCTCGGCGTGCTCGTCGTCGCTCGACTCGAGGTTCGGGTTGCGCGACATGTCGACGCTGTCGTAGAGCGCGAGCTGCAGGGCCAGCTGTTCGAGGATGGCGGTGATCGTCGGGTTGTGGCAGGCCTGGCGCAGGACGGCGTGCCAGCGGCCGTGCAGGGCGCGGCGTTCGTCCTGGTCGCGGGCGCCGCGGGCTTCCTCGTCGACGTGGCGGAGCCGGGCGAGGTCGAGGGCGGAGCGGTGGGCGGCGGCGGACGCGGCGGCTTCGGCCTCGAGCGCGATGCGCGCCTGGTAGATCTCGACGACCTCGGGTGCGGTGAGGGTGCGCACGTGCGGGCCGCGGGGGCCGCGGACGACGAGGCCGTCGCACTCGAGCCGGAGGATGGCTTCGCGGACGGGGGCGCGGCCGACGCCGAGGCGGGCGGCGAGTGCGGTCTCGAGCAGGGTCGTCCCGGGGGGCAGCGTTCCGCCGACGATCTCGTCGCGCAGCACGAGGTACTGCGACTCGGCGGTATTGCCGGTCTGGACGGGCGCGGCCACGGGTCCCCCTCACCGGCCGGACCGTGGGGTCCGGCCCGACATCGACGCGGCACAGAGTACGGGACGTGTCCGCACAATCGTGCGCGCGCGTCCATCACGTAGACGCGTGTAGACGCGTGTTGACACGCGTCTTGCACATGGCGCGGTCCTCACTTACTGTCGCGGACGACCCCGACGACGACGGCGAGGAGGAACGGTGACGACACGTCACGTCTCCCAGCGCAGCGTCCTGTCCTGCCCGCGCGACACCCGCGGTGACCGCGGCTGCCGTAGCTGTCGTCCTGGTCCCGCTCGCGGCTGAGTCGACCCGACCGCCGCCGCCGCGCCCTCGTGCCGGCAGCTCGCGCCCTCGCGGCGCCACCGTCCGTGACCGCACGTCGGCACGGATCCCATCCCAGGAAGGTTTCTCGATGACGGCTGACGTCGTGCTGCGCCGCGGACTGGTCGTGGCGGCCCTGACCCCGTTCGTGGGCACGAGCGTGCGCGTCGACAAGGCGCGGTTCGCCGCGCAGGTCGACGTGCTCGCGGCGGCCCGCCCGGTGGCGGTGACGGTCGGCGCGGTCGAGAGCCAGGAGTTCCAGGTCCTGACGAAGGCGGCGCGCCTGGGGCTCGTCGACGCGGCCCGCGAGGGCCTGCCCGACGACGTCCCGGTGCTGGCGGGGGTGTCGAGCGCGTCGCTGAAGGAGTCGATCGCGCTGGCCGGGGAGATCGCGAAACGCGGCGCGTCGGTCGCGGCGGCGGTGGCCAGCCCGAAGCCGTGGGGCGCGGCGCCGACACCGGACGAGGCCCACCACTGGTTCGCGACGCTGGCCGACGCCAGCCCGATCCCGGTGCTGCTCTACAACAACCCGCGCCTGGGTGTGGACCTGTCGGTCGACACGATGGCCCGCATCTGCAGCCACCCGAACGTCGTCGCGATCAAGGAGACCTCGCGCGACGAGCAGAAGCTGCTCGGGCTGGTCAACCGCATCCAGGGCAGCGCGCACGTCTACACGAACATGGAGCTGCTGCTCTCGACGCTGGTCCTCGGCGGCAGCGGCGCCATGCTGCCGACGTCGGGGCTGCCGATCGCGACCCGGCTCGTCGAGGCGTTCGAGTCCGGCGACGTCGCCGAGGCCGCGAGGCTGCAGCTGTTCTTCTCCGAGTTCCCGGGCCGCTGGACCGGGCTCGGGTTCCTGCCGGCGGTCAAGGCGGCGGCCGGTCTGATGGGATGCGACCTCGGTGAGCCGCTGTGGCCGTGGTCGGGCCTCGACGACACCGCGCGCGCCGAGATGCGTGAGTTCCTCGCGAAGTGGGACCTGCTCGACCACTTCGCCGCTGCGAGCACGGCGAAGGAGACCGCCTGATGGCACTGCTCGACATCTCCCACCAGCTGTGGCCGGGGATGCCCAAGATCCCGATCCTGCCCGAGGTCGAGCGTCACCAGGTGGCCTCGATCGCCGACGGCGCACCGCTCAACATCAGCGCGATCACGTTGGCGCTGCACGTCGGCACCCACATCGACGCACCCGCGCACGCCGTCGACGGCGCGAAGACGATCGACGAGCTGCCGATCGAGCGGTTCGCCGGGTCGGCGGTCGTCGCGAAGGTGGACCGCAAGCCGGGCGAGGAGATCACCGTCGACGACGTGCTCGCCGGTGGCCCCGCCCCCGAGCGGGGTGAGTTCCTGCTGGTCGCGACGGGGTGGAGCGAGAAGTTCCTCTCCGGCGACTACGCCGACCACCCCAGCCTGTCCCCCGAGCTCGCCACCTGGTGCGTGGAGCAGGGGGTGCCGTTCGTGGGCGTCGACATGATCACCCCCGACCTGCCGGTGCACCGCCGCGGCGCGGGCTTCGACTTCCCCGTGCACCGCACGCTGCTCGGGGCCGAGGTCCTGATCGCGGAGAACCTCACGAACCTCGACGCCGTTGCGGGACAGCGGGTCCACGTGCACGCCTACCCGCTGGCGATCCGCGGCGGGGACGCCGGGCCCGCCCGCGTGGTCGTCGAGACCCTCGCAGAGACGGGAGGCACCCGATGAGTCGCGCCCTCGATCCCGTCCCCGGGCCTCTCGACTTCCCCGACAGCCCGTTGTCCCGGGCGTCGCGCCAGCCGTTGATGCTCGGGCTGTTCCTGCCGTTGCAGACGGGCGCGTTCTCGCAGTCGACGCTGCCGCGGGCGACGCAGTGGGACTTCGAGTACAACCGCCACCTCACCCAGCTCGCCGAGGCGTCGGGCTTCGAGTTCGTGTTCGGGTTGCAGCAGTGGATCGGCAAGGGCGGCTTCGGCGGCGAGATGAACTACCGGGAGAACTTCCTGGACCCGTTCATCTCGACGATCGCCCTGTCGACGGTGACGACGAACATCCTGTCGATCTCGACGGTCCACGTGCTCTACGGCAACTGGCACCCGATGCACCTGGCCCGCTTCGCCGCGACGGCCGACCACATCGCGGGCGGGCGCTACGGGCTCAACATCGTCACCGGCTACGCCGCGGGCGAGCCGCCGATGTTCGGCATGGACCGCATCGACCACGACCGTCGATACGACATGGCCGACGAGTTCACCTCGATCCTCGAAGACCTGTGGAACGGCCGCGAGAACCTCACCTACGACGGCGAGTTCTACTCCCTGCGTGACGCGTACGTGTCGCCGCGACCGAAGTACGGGCGCCCGATCCTGGTCGCCGCCAGCGGGTCCCCGGCGGGCTACGACTTCGCGGGCCGCCACGTCGACATCGTGTTCACCGCCAGCCCCGCGGGCGCCGACTTCGACGGTGCGATCGACGCGATGCCCGAGCACGTCGCGACGATCAAGAACGCGGCCCGCGCGCACGGCCGCGAGGTGAAGGTCATCATCTTCCCGCTGGTCATCTGCAAGGAGACCGACGAGGAGGCGTTCGCCTACCGCGACGAGATCGTCGCCCACGCCGACACCGGCTCGCTGGTGAACTACCACGCCCGGCACACCTCCGGCGACGCCCAGGCCTGGCCCCAGCACGTGCTGGCCGACCGCGCGCTGGGTGGGCACCTGCAGATCACCGGTGGCCCGGAGCGGGTCGCCGACGCGCTGGAGCGGCTGCACGCCGCCGGGTTCGACGGCGTCCAGCTGGGCTTCTACGACTACGAACCGGAGCTGGCGTTCTTCAACGAGGCCGTCGTCCCGCTGCTCAAGGCTCGCGGACTCCGGGGATAGCCGTGGAGATCATCCTCACCGCCACCGTCATGGGCCTGGGCATGCACCACGGCTCGTGGCGCTACCGCGACGGCGACGCGTTCGACTACGTCGACCCGGACTACTACGCGCACATCGCGCGGACCGCGGAGGCCGGTGCGCTGCACGCGATCTTCCTCGCCGACACGCTCGACGTCAGCGAGGAACGCTTCGCCCGGCCCAACCTCGGGGCGCTCGACCCGGCGGTGACGCTGGCGGTGATGGCCGCCCACACGGAGCGGATCGGGCTCGTCGGCACCTCGTCGACGACGTTCAACGAGCCGTTCAACCTGGCCCGGCGCTTCGCGAGCCTCGACCACATGAGCCGCGGCCGGGCGGGCTGGAACGCGGTGACGACGTTCGTGCCCGCGGTCGCCGGCAACTTCGGCGGCACCCCGCTGCCCGCGCACGACCAGCGCTACGCCCGCGCCCGGGAGTTCCTCGACGTCGTCATCGGGCTGTGGGAGAGCTGGGAGGCCGGTGCCACCGTGGGCGACAAGGCGACGGGGACGTTCGTCGACGCCGCCCGGGTGCACGCGCTCGACCACGTCGGCGAGCACTTCTCCGTCCGCGGCCCGTCGACGCTGCCCCGCTCGCGGCAGGGCCGGCCGGTCATCTTCCAGGCCGGGGCCTCGGAGAGTGGGCGCGACCTGGCCGCGCAGTACGCCGACGTCGTGTTCACCGCGCAGAACACCATCGAGGCGGCGACGGCCTTCCGCACCGACGTCCGGCGCCGCGCCGTCGGCCACGGACGCCCGGCCGACGCGCTGAAGATCGTCCCCGGGCTGCTGCCGGTCGTCGGCAGCACGACCGCGGAGGCGCAGGCGCGCAAGGAGGAGCTCGACGAGCTGCGCGGCGTCGGCCCGGAGCTGGAGAAGCTGGCGCTGCGGGTGGGCGTGCCGGTCGAGGCTCTGGAGCTGGACGAGCCGCTGCCCGTCGACCTGATCCGCGCCAACGACGGCTTCCGCGGCTCGCACGGGTTCCGCGACGCCGCGGTCGAGCTCGCGACGCGGCGCAACCTCACCGTCCGCGAGCTGCTCTACGCCAACGGCGGCGGCCACCAGCAGGTGGTCGGCACGCCGGAGGAGATCGCCGACACGATCGAGACCTGGGTCGAGGCCGGCGCGGTCGACGGTTTCAACCTGATGATCGACGCCTTCCCGTCCGGGCTGGAGGACGTCGTCGAGCACGTCGTTCCGTTGCTGCGCAAGCGATGTCTGTTCCACAACGAGTACGCGGGGTCCACCCTGCGCACAAATCTCGGCCTGCCCCCACTCCCCTGACCCTCCCCGACGGAGCCGAACCCATGACCGAGCCCGATCCGGTGCTCGTCGCGCACGCCGATGGTGTCGCGCGCGTGACCTTCAACCGACCCGACCACGCCAACACGATCACCTACGCGACGATGCAGGCGTTCATCGCCGGCCTGGAGCAGGCCCACGCGAGCGGGGCGACGGTCCTCGTCGTGTCCGGCGCGGGCGCCGACCTCACGCTGGGCCGCGACAAGGGCGAGCGCGTCGCCGGCGTCACCCGCGCCGACAACCTGCGGCTCATCCTGCACGCCAACGAGCTTCTCGCGAGCTTCCCCGGAATCAGCGTGGCCGCCGTGCGCGGGCGCGCCTTCGGCTTCGGCACCGGGCTCGCGCTGCACTCCGACATCGCGATCGCCGCCGACACCGCGATCCTCGGGTTCGACGAGCTGGCGGCCGGTCTGCCGCCGCTGGTCGTCCTCACCTACCTGTACCGCCACGTCACCCCCAAGGCCGCCGACGACCTGGTGCTCACCTCGCGCAAGGTCGGCGCGGCCGAGGCGCTGCGGCTCGGCCTGGTCAGCCGTGTCGTCGCGGAGGCGGACCTGGACGCGACGGTCGAGCGGACCGTCGCCGAGCTCGCCGGTCGCGACGCGTCGGCGCTGCGGCTGCTCAAGGAGTTCGCGGGCGAGGCCAAGTCGGCCGAGCAGCGTCCGGCCAAGGAGTTCGGCGAGTACGCGGTGGAGCGGCTCGTCGCCTGGATCGAGCGGGGGCAGTCGTGAGTACGGACACCGCAGCCGCGCCAAGGACTGCGTCCAACACCCGGCGCGCCAACTTCGCGTCGGCCTGGCTGGGCTGGATGCTCGACGGGTTCGAGACGTACGCGATCGTGCTGGTCGGCAGCCTGGTCGTCGCCGACCTGGTCGGGACGGGCGCCTCGCCGGTCTACTTCGGCACGATCCTCGCCGTGCAGCTGATCGCGTGGGCGGTCGGCGGCCTGGCCTCGGGCGTGCTGATCGACTACTTCGGCCGTCGCAAGGTGCTGATGGCCTCGATCCTCACCTACGCGATCGCGACGGGCCTCGCGGCACTCTCGCCGAACTTCGCGATCTTCCTGGTGCTGCGGATCATCGCCGGACTGGGCATGGGCGCGGAGTGGGGCCCCGGCAGCGCGCTGGTCGCCGAGACCTGGTCCGACCGCAGCCGCGGCAAGGGCATCGCGCTGCTGCAGTGCGCGTTCGGCGTCGGCTTCCTGGTCGCGACGGGTGTGTTCTGGCTGCTCGGCCCCACCGAGCCCGGGACGTGGCGCTGGCTGCTGGCCATCGGCGCCCTGCCCGCCCTGGTGGTGCTGTTCGTGCGCCGCCGCGTCGGCGAGTCCCCGATGTGGGAGGACGCCGACGCCCGCCGCCGTGCCGCGACCGCCCGCGCGGCCAAGGGCGAGACCCTCGACGAGCACGAGCGCGCCCTGACCGTGTTCACCCTGCGCCGGCTGTTCACCGAGCCGACGAGCCGCAGCCGGCTGCTGAAGCTGCTGGCCTGCTCGACGGCGAGCCTCGTCGGGTGGTGGGCCGTCTCCACCTGGGTGCCGCAGTACGCGGGCGCCGCGGTGAAGGCGGCCGGCGCGGCACCGACGACCACGACGCTGATCGTCCTCGCCTACAACGTCGGTGGCGTGCTGGGCTGGCTCGCGTGGGGCGTGCTGGCCGACGCGATCGGCCGGCGCTGGGCGCTGTGGTCCTACTTCGCCGGGGCGCTGGTGCTGACGTGGGTGCTCTTCGGCATCGAGTACTCCTCGCTCGGGCTGCTGACGCTCGTCGTCGCGGTCAACGGGTTCTTCACCCTCGGGCAGATGGGTTGGATGGCGACCTACCCGGGCGAGCTGTTCCCGACGAGCCTGCGGGGCAGCGCGATCACCGTCGTGTTCAACGTCAGCCGGGTGTTCGCCGCGGCCGGTGCGCTCCTGGCGGGCGCGATCGTGGGGGGCTTGGGCGGCATCGCCACGGCTGCGCTCGTGATCGGGTCGATCTACGTCCTCGGCCTGGTGTTCGCGCTGATCGCGGGGCCCGAGACCAAGGGGAAGCCCCTCCCCGAGTGACCCCTGTGAGTGGCGATAGTCGCTATAACGACTATCGCCACTCACGACCGCTCGAGGAGGTCCGGCGTTGCACCCAGGTCGGTTCGCTGCACTCACCCCCGACAAGCCCGCCGTCGTCATGTCCGACACGGGCGAGACCCTCACCTACGCCCAGCTCGACGACCGCTCCCGGCGGCTCGCCCGCGTCCTGTACGACGCGGGGCTGCGCCCGGGCGACGACGTCGTCGTGCTGGCCGAGAACTCGCCGCGCTGCTTCGAGATCTACTGGGCGGCGGTGCGCAGCGGGCTCTACGTCACCGCGGTCGACTTCCACCTGCAGCCCGCCGAGGCCGCCTACATCGTCGACGACTGCGACGCGACGGCGCTGGTCACGTCGGCCGGGCAGGCCGCCACCGCGACAGAGATCGTCGACGGCACGCCGCGGGTCCGACTGCGGCTGGCCTTCGGTGGCGGGTTCGACGGGCACGGGGTCGCGGGCCACGACGACTACGAGGCCGCGCTCGCCGCCGCCTCCGCCGAGCCGGTACCCGGCAACCCGCCGCGCGGCAAGGACATGCTCTACAGCTCCGGCACGACGGGCCGCCCCAAAGGCGTGAAGCCGCCGTTGTCCGACAAGGGGATCGACGACGGGCCGGACCCCCTGCTCGGGGTGTTCGGGCCGGTCTACGGCTTCGACGCCGACACCGTCTACCTCTCCCCCGCCCCGCTCTACCACGCGGCGCCGCTGCGGTTCGGTGCGATGGTGCACGCCGTCGGCGGCACGGTCGTCGTGATGCCGCGGTTCGACGCCGAGACCGCGCTCGCCGCGATCGGCCGCTTCCGGGCCACGCACAGCCAGTGGGTGCCGACGATGTTCGTCCGCATGCTCAAGCTCCCCGACGAGGTGCGCGCCCGCCACGACGTGTCGTCGCTGACGGTGGCGGTGCACGCGGCGGCACCGTGCCCGGTCGAGGTGAAGCACCGGATGATCGACTGGTGGGGGCCCGTCCTGCACGAGTACTACGGCTCCACCGAGGCCCTCGGCGTCACGATGATCGACTCGCACGAGTGGTTGGCCCACCCGGGTTCGGTGGGCCGGTCGCGGCTGGGTGTCGTGCGGGTGTGTGACGACGCCGGCGACGAGGTGCCGGTCGGCGACACCGGGCTCGTGTACTTCGAGCGCGAGGTGCTGCCGTTCAGCTACCACAAGGACACCGGCAAGACGGCCGAGGCACAGAACCCGAAGCACCCCAACTGGGGCACCAACGGCGACATCGGCCACGTCGACGCCGACGGCTACCTCTATCTCACGGACCGTCGCGCGTTCACGATCATCTCCGGTGGTGTGAACGTCTACCCGCAGGAGATCGAGGACGCGCTGGCCCTGCACCCGGCGGTGCTCGACGTCGCCGTCATCGGGGTGCCCGACGACGACCTGGGCGAACGTGTGACGGCCGTCGTCCGCGCCGCACCCGGCGCCGTCCCGGGGCCGGAGCTGGCCGAGGAGCTGCGGGCGTTCCTGCGCTCGCGGATCTCTCATCGGAAGGTGCCGCGGGTGGTCGACTTCGTCGACGAGCTCCCCCGCACCGAGACGGGCAAGCTGCGCAAACACCTCCTGCGCGCCCGCTACACCGGCTGACGTCGTTCCGCGCGGTGCCGCCGCGTCCGGCCCGACAGTCGTGAGTGGCGATAGTCGCCATAGCGACTATCGCCACTCACAGGGGCCGGCGGGTCAGTGTGTGGGGGCCGGGGCCGGGGCGCTGCCCCGCAGCGTCACCTCACGGATGACGAAGGCCGCCACGATCGCGACCAGCGCGACCCCGGCCGCCCACAGGAACGCCGTCGAGACGCCCGAGGTGACGGCGGCACGGAACGCCTCCTGCACCGGCGCGGGCAGCCCGCTCAGCATGGCCGGGGTGAGCTGACCCCCACTGACCTGCGCACCCGCGGCGGCGCCGAGGCTGCCGGTGAGCGAGGACTGCAGGTGCTGGGCGTAGAGCGTGCCCAGCAGCGACACCCCGAGCGAGCCGCCGATCGTCCGGAACAGGGTGGCGGCACCGCTGGCCGCGCCCATGTCCTTGCGGTCGACGCTGTTCTGCACGACCAGCATCGTCGTCTGCATCAGGAATCCCATGCCGACGCCGAGCACGACCATGAACAGCGAGCTGGTGAGCATCGTGGTGTCGACGGTCATCAGCGACAGCACGCCCAGGCCCGCGGCCATCGCGAACGAGCCGAGGATCAGCAGGATCCGATAGCGGCCGGTGCGCGTGACGAACTGCCCACCCGCGAGCGACGTGACGAGCATGCCCGCCATGAGCGGCAGCAGGAGCAGCCCGCTGCTCGTCGCCGACGCGCCCTGGACGATCTGCTGGTACTGCGGCAGGAACGTGACCGCGCCGAACATCGCGAAGCCGGTCAGGAACGTCAGGGCGATGGCCGGGGTGAAGTTCGGGGCCGTGAACAGCGCCAGCGGCAGGATCGGCTCGGCGACGCGGCGCTCGACCCGCACGAACCAGATCGTGGCGACGACGGTGAGCACGCCGAGCCCGATGATCTGCCACGAGCCCCACGCGTACTCGGTGCCGCCCCAGCTGGTGAGCAGGGTCAGCGCCGACACGGCGGTGGCGAGCAGGCCGGCTCCGGCCCAGTCGATGGAGACCTGCGCGCGGCGGCCCGGGAGCTTCATCGTGAACCAGATGACGACCAGTGCCAGCACGCCGAGCGGGATGTTGATGTAGAAGGCCCAGCGCCAGCTCAGGTTGTCGGTGAGGAACCCGCCGAGCAGTGGTCCGCCGACGAACGCGATCGGCATGACCGCGGCCATCATGCCCTGGTAGCGGCCCCGCTCGCGGGGAGGCACCAGGTCACCGATGATCGCCATGGCGCCGACCATCAGGCCGCCCGCGCCGAGGCCCTGGACGCCGCGGAAGGCGATGAGCTCGCCCATGTTCTGGGCCAGCCCCGACAGCGCCGACCCGGCGAGGAACACCACGATCGACACCATGAAGACGCCCTTGCGGCCGAACAGGTCGCCGAGCTTGGCCCACACGGGCGTCGCGACGGCGGTGGCGAGCGCGTAGGCGGTGACGACCCACGACAGGTGGGCGAGCCCGCCGAGCTCACCGACGATCGTCGGCATCGCGGTGCCGACGATCATGTTGTCCAGCATGGCCAGCAGCATCGCGATCATCAGGCCGGACAGCACGGTGTAGATCTCGCGCTTGCTGCGTGGCCGGTCCTCGTCGACGGTCCGGGTGGTGGTCTCCGCCTCCGCGTGGCGGGGCTCGTGCTGCTGCTCGGTCTGCACTGCGACGGCCGACGCGGCGCTTCCGGGCTCGGCGCGGTGCCTGCCGGCCCGCTGCTCGTCGCCCGGTGCGGCCGTGGCCGTCCCGGTCTCCTCGTCCATCTCGGTCCTCCCCCGGATACCCCTGCTCTTACTTGCCGACCGGCTAGTAAGGTCTGAGAGGTAAGCTACGCTCGAACTAGCCGGTCGGCAAGTAAGATGGCGGGCATCACGACCCGGAGGTGAACGGTGACGGACGCACGACGCACGGACACCCGTGCGCAGATCCGCGCGGTGGCACTCGAGCTGTTCGCCGAGCGCGGCTACGACGGCACGTCGTTGCGCGAGATCGCGGAACGGCTCGACATCACCAAGGCCGCGGTCTACTACCACTACAAGACCAAGGAGGAGATCGTCGGCGCCCTCTTCGACGACTTCCTCGCCGGCGTCGACGAGATCGTGGAGTGGGCCCAGGCCGAGGGCCCCGGCGCCGGGACCCGCGCCGAGGTGCTGCGCCGCTACCAGGGCCTGCTGACGGGCCCCTCGGCCGCGCAGGTCGCACGACTGATGCAGGAGGGCCAGTCGTCACTGCGCGACGTCGCCGCCGCCAAGGACATGAAGGCGCGATTCTTCGCGATGAGCCGCGCCGTCACCGATCCCGACGCCTCGGCCGCCGACCAGATGCGGATGCGGCTGGCCGTCATCGCACTGCACCTCGGGGCGTTCATGGACGAGGAGAGCCTGCCGGTCTCCGCCGACGAACGGCAGGCGGCCGCGCTCGAGATCGCACTGGAGCTTGCGGGAGGCTGACCCACGCGGCCCGGCAGCTCACGCGTGCCGGTAGCCAGGGTGCACCCCCGGCGTGAGCCCCTGCTCGTCGGCGATCCGCCCGAGCAGCGCCCGCAGCGTCGCGCGCTCGGCGTCGTCGAGCGCCGCGCACATCGCGTCGTCGTGCGCACGGCCGACCTCGGCGATGCGCTGCAACAACTTCTCCCCCGCCTCGGTGACGTGCAGGGCGTGCAGCCGACGGTCGGCCGGGTTGCGCCGCCGTTGCACCAGGCCCCGCTCGTCGAGCTGGTCGACGAGCGCGACGAGCCGGCTCGGCGGCGTCCCGAGAACGGTGGCCAACGCCTGCTGCGACCGCCCCGGTGCGGCCGCGACCGCCCGCAGCAGTCCCGTCTGCGGCGGCGTCAGGTCGAGCTCGCCGATCCGCTCGGCGAAGCGCATCGCCGCGTGCGCACCGATCTGTGCGAGCAGGAACGCCGACCCGGGCCCGGGTCCCGGCGGCTGCGGAGCATCGTCCATGACCGGAACCGTAGCAGTTGACAAATGATGTGCATCAGAGAATCGTTCTGTCTTGTAACGATTCGACGAGGAGGAACCATGACCCGCACCTTCCGCTTCGGCGTCGTCGCCACACCGCAGGGCGACGGGGACTCCTGGCGTGCGACCGCGCGTCGGATCGCCCAGCTCGGCTACTCGACCCTGCTGATGCCCGACGGGCTCCAGCTGCTCTCGCCGTTCCCGTCGCTGGCCGTCGCGGCGTCGGCGGCCGACGTGCGGGTCGCGACGTTCGTGCTCGCCTCCCCGCTGCGCACGCCCATGGCCGCGGCCTGGGACGCGCATTCCATGACCGTCCTGACCGACGGGCGCTTCGAGCTCGGCATCGGCACCGGCATCCCGGCGGCGAAGCAGTCGGCCGAACGTCTCGGCATGCCCTACGGCAGCACCGCCGAACGCCTGGCCCAGGTCGGGGAGACCATCGACCGGGTGCGGGAACTCGACAAGGACGGGGTGCGCACACCCGTGCTCGTCGCCGCCGGCGGGCCGAAGTCGCGCGCCCTGGCCGCCGAGAAGGCCGACATCGTCACCCTGGCCGCGGGTCCGCTCGCGGACATCGACGACATGGCCGCGATGGCCGACGACCTGCGCGCCAAGGCCGGCGACCGGGCCGACGTCATCGAGCTGGCCATGAACATCTTCGTCGTCGGCGACGAGGTGCCGCCGTGGACGAAGCAGTTCATGGGTGTCGACGCCGACGAGCTGGTCGCCGCCGACGCGCTGACCATGCTGCGCGGCACCCCGCAGCAGATGGCCGCCGAGCTGCGGCGCCGCCGCGACCGGATCGGCACGTCCTACATCAGCGTCAACGCCCAGTTCCTGGAGCAGTTCGCACCGGTCGTCGAGCTGCTCAGCGGCACATGAGGTCGTGAGTGGCGATGGTCGCCATAGCGACCATCGCCACTCACAGGGAGATCAGGCCGCGATGATCGCGCGCAGCCGGTCGGCCTTCGACGGCGTCCAGTCCGGTGGGCGCAGCAGCAGCGCCCAGGCGTCGACGGACTCGGCCGTGTAGCGGTGGCCGTGCCCCTCGGGCACCTCGGCCGACGCGGGCATGTCGAGCGTGACCTGCCAGAACGTGACGATCGGCAGCCACGTCATCGACGGCAGCACGTCGCGGCCGCGGGGTTCGGCGAGCCAGTCGGGCCGGCTGAACAGCAGCGACGGGCTCCACCACGTGATCGGGTCCGACGGGTGCTGCAGGATCAGCGTCCGCGAGCCGTCCCAGGGCGCGCCGGTGGGCGGCGCCCCGGCGGCGACGTCGGTGCTGAACCGGACCGTGCGCCCCTCGCGGTAGACGGGTTCGACCTCGGGGCTTCCGGGGTCGCGGTCGTCGCGGAACTCGGTGTGCAGGGCGTTGAAGTTGGGCGGGCCCACGAACAGCGCGCCCGATGTGCGGTTGCGCAGGTCGGCCTCGCCGCTGAACGCCGCCTCTCCCCCGAACGACCCGAGGCTCTCCCCGAAGACGTAGAGCTGCGGACGGCGATCCACCGGCAGCGACGCCCACCTGCCGTAGACGGCGTCGAACAGCGCACGGCCCGCGGCCTGCGCGCGGGTGGCATCGACGAGGTAGGAGAAGCCCGACGGCACGAACGAGTACTGGAGGGCGACGATCGCGGAGTCGCCGCCCGCGACGTACTCGAACGACGACATCGCGCCCGCGTCGAGCCAGCCCTGCCCGGTGGTGGTGGCGACCAGCAGCCGCGCCCGGTCGAACGCGCCGGCCCGTTCGAGGTCGGCGACGGCGAGGGCGGCGCGGGCCTCGGCGGTGTCGGCGGAGTCGACGCCCGCGTAGACGCGGATGGGGTCGGCGGCGCCGGCTCCGGTGAAGGCGGCGATGTCGGCCGACGACGGCCCGCCGGCGACGAAGATACGGCCCTCGCGGCCGAGGGAGTCCCAGCTGATCAGCGACTCGGGGCCGCCGGAGCGCAGGTCGGAGGTGGGGCGGGTGACGCCGTCGGGGGTGGCGTCGTTGGCGGCGGCGAAGGCGCGGTCGGTGGCGGTGAAGAAGCTGTCGAGGGCCAGCCCACTGACCAGGTACACCACGACCGCGCCGACGAGCAGCCCGCCGAGCGCGCGGGCGCCGCGACGGCCCATCCAGCGCGAGAAGAGCCGGCCGATGCCGCGCCCGAGCTGGAACAGCAGCCGGCACACCGCGAGCAGGACGACGAACGCGACGACCGCGACCGGCACGGCGAGCAGGCTCTCGCCCCACCCCTGCGCAGGCACGCCCATCAGCTCGCGCAGCTGCCCCTGCCAGTACCGGCCCGCGATGATCGCGCAGGCGACGGCGAGCACGGCGACGACACCGAACACGATCACCGGCCCGCGCCGGGCCCGGCGCGGGCCGCGCCCGGCGAAGGCCCGCCACACGACGGCGGCGAGGACTCCGAGCCCGTAGCCGAGGATCGCGCCGATGCCCGCGACCGCCCCCTGCAGCAGCCCGGTGCGCGGCAGCAGCGACGGGGTGAACGACAGGCACGCGAGGATCAGTGCCCCCCACAGCCCGGGCAGGCTGGGGGCGAACCAGCGTCGTACCGGGGGCTCGGGCTCGTCGTCGGCGCCGACCACCTCCTCCGGCGGCGCCTCGCGGGTCGTGGTCACACCGGCATCCACGGCGAAGGCACCGTCGGCAGCAACATTCGGCGAACGATATCGCTACCCGGGGGACCCTCAGGCGCTGCGGCCCCGGCGGCGCCCACCGCGGCGGGGGCCGCTGGGCCGCTCCCCGTCGGCACCCCCGGCGCGCAGGGCGCTGGCGGCGAAGCCGTGGTCGGAGCGCAGCCGGGTGAGGTCGTCGTCGGTGCTCCAGAAGCTCGCGACCTCGTCGGCGGGGAACCGGGACGCGACGAGCTGCATGGCGATGTCGTGACGCACGTACTCGACGGCGACCAGGACGACGGCGGGGTTGTCGGAGAAGATGCCCCACGCGTCGGAGTCGACGAACCCGCCGATGACGCATTCGCGCCGGTCGGCGACGGCGACGAACAGCCGGCAGCCCAGGTTCTCCAGCACCACGGCGGGCGGGGAGAGCGTGTGCGCGTAGGCGTGTCCCGGCAGGTCCTCGTCCTCGCCGTAGGTGAGCGTGGTGACGGCGACCCCGCGGGCGTCGGCGTCGCGGACGAGACCGTCGAGCTGCGCCCCCTCCTGCGGCCAGGTGGAGAGGAAGAGGTCGTGGCGGGCCCCGGACACGACGTCGCCCGCGCGTTCGAGCAGCGGATCGCGGCCGGTGAGGTTGTGGATCAGGTGCACCCGCGACGGCGGCGCGATCGAGGGCAGGGCCGCACGCAGGGCGCCGAGGGTCGACTCGTAGCGGCGGCCGAGCCGGTCGATGAGCGACGCGGGCGGCAGCGGCAGGTAGGTGACGGTGTCGTCGTCGGTGCGGACCTCGTAGGTCGCGCCGCTGGCGGTGAGCTTGCCGAGCGTCTCGTAGACGGTGCTGCGCGGGACGCCGGAACGCTTGGCGGCCTCGTAGCCGTTGAGCGGCTCGCCCGCGGCGACGAGAGCGAGGTAGGCCTTGGCCTCGTACATCGACATGCCCAGCTCCTGGAGCTGGGCGACGACTCCGTCGGGAACGGTCATCGCTGGTCCAGGGAGTGGTCGTCGAGCGACATGAGGGCGATCTTCGTGTCCAGTTTGGACGGCAGGAACGCGCCCTGGACGCTGTGGCGCGCCGTCGTGTCGGACTCGCCGCGCGCCGCGGCCCGGCCGGCGAGGCGGCCGAGGGTGGAGCCACCGGAGATGCGGGTGCCGCCCAGCTCGGCGGTGCCGCCGAGGCCACCGAGGCAGTCCCCCGCCGCGTAGAGACCGGGGACGGGTACACCGAACACGTCGATGACCTGCAACGACTGCGTGGCGCGGAACCCGCCGGACACGAAGTTGACGCCGACGACCATGGGGATCGCGGTGAACGGCGCGGTGGCGCAGGTGCGCCGCCCCGGCGGCATGACGACACGCCCGGTCGCCGGGTCCTGCGGCGCGTCGGTGGCGAGGAAGGAGTTCCAGCCCTCGACGGTCGCCTCCAGCGCGGCCGGCGGGACGCCGATCGTCGCCGCGAGCGCGCCGAGGGTCGGCGCCTGCACCGCGGGTTCGGGCATCTGCCCGATCAGTGTCGCCTTCTCCCGGGCGACGACGTCGTCGACGACGTACCAGCCGCGGCGGCCGGGCTGGGCGAGCAGCGCCTCGACGCGCTCCTCGTAGACACCGGCCTCGTCGTGGAACCGCTCGCCGGACTCGTTGACCGCGATCGCGTCCTCCACCAGCGACGACGACACGATGACCAGCGGCGGGACGAACGTCATGTTGACCAGGTCGCCGCCGACGGCCTGGCCCATCAGGTGGCCGTCGCCGCGGCAGGTGTCGACGCCCAGGTACGGCCCGCGGGCCAGGAAGTTGGGCTGGTAGCGCTGCCGCAGCTCGGGGTTGGACTGATAACCGCCGGTCGCGAGCACGACGCCGCCGCGGGCGGTGATCGCGGTGGTGCCGCCGGGCCCGTCGACCAGGACGCCGGTGACCCGGCTGTCGTCGGTGAGCAGCCGGCGCGCCGTCGTCGCGAACAGGGTGCGCACGTTGGGCAGGGCGAAGTCGGGTTCGAACGCCGACCTGAACATCCAGGGGTCGACGACCGCGGCCATCCGGTCGACCGTGTGCTGCTTGGGCCGCGGGATGAACCGGCTGAACCGCACGCCGCGGGCGGTGAGGATGTCGTAGGTCTCGGCGCTCTCACGGCCGAAGAGCCGCACCAGGTCCTCGTCGACGACCAGGCCGTAGCCCTCGGCCGCCTCGGCGGTCATCCGGGCGGCGTCGGCGACGAAGGTCTCGACGTCGTCGACCAGGCCCTGCTCGGCCTGCATCGCGGAGCCGACGAACGTCAGGTAGCCGGTGGACCAGACGCAGTTGCCGCCGATGTGGTCCATGGCCTCGACGGCGACGACGTCGACGCCTTCGGCGGCGGCCGCGGCGACGGCGGCCATCCCGGCGGGCCCGGTGCCGAGGACGACGACGTCGCACTCCAACCCTGTCACGACGGGCCCTCGATCCACGCCATCAGCTCGGGCTTGACCGACTCGTCGACCAGCTCGAGCCACGGACCGCCGCCCGGGGCGCGCAGGTAGGCGAACCTCGTCGGGTTCCCCTCCTCGTCGACGGCGTGCACGACCTGCGTCGCACCCGCGGAACGCAGTGCGGCGACCCGACCGGGCAGGTCGGCCTCCCAGTAGCCGAGGTGGTCGAGCCGCGCACCGCCGTGGGCACCGCCGGACCAGATGCCGCCGCGGACGTCCTGGATCAGCTCGACGTAGGGCGGGCCGGGCTGCGAGTACGCGGCGAGCAGCTCGATCTCGAGGATCTCGGGGTCGTCGTCGACCTGGACGCGAAGATGCCGCGGACGGATCTCCGACCACGTACGGCCGGCCGTGGCCGACAGCGCGGCCATCGCCTTCTCGATGTCGTCGACGACGTAGCCGACGTGGTACAGCTCCATTGCGGGCCTTTCAGTCGTTCGTCACGCCGAGTGAGAGGCCGCCGTCGATCGTCAGGATGCTGCCCGTGGCCCACTCGGCCTCGGCGAGGTAGGCGACCGCCTCGGCGACCTCCTCGGTGGTCCCGATGCGCCCGATCGCGTGCGCGGCGGCCAGACCGGCGAGCCGGGCCTGGGCCTCCTCGGGGGTGCCCAGGCCGGCGCGCTCGTTGATCTCGGTGTAGACGCCGCCGGGGCGGATGCAGTTGATGCGGACACCCTGCGGGCCCAGCTCCGCGGCGAGCACCCCGGTCAGCGCCTCGAGCGCGCCCTTGGTCGCGGCGTACGGCGAGGCGCCGGGGAACGCGCGCTGGGTGTGCACCGACCCGAACACGACGACCGAGCCCGACCGCTCCCGCAGCGCGGGCATCGCGAGCCCGGTCAGCTGGACGGGTCCGACGACGTTGGCGTGGTACAGGTCGAGCATCTGCCGCTCGTCGAGCTCGTCGATCTTCCCGCGGTACATGTTGCCCGCGGCGTTGACCAGCGTGTCCAGCCCGCCGCCGTGCTCGATCGCCGCGGCCAGCATCCGCTCGCGGTCGGCGGGAACGGTCACGTCCCCCGCGACGGCGTTGCACCCGGCGCCGATGTCGTCGGCGACCTTGCGGATCTTGTCCTCACGGCGCCCGCTGATCGTGACGCGGGCGCCACGGGCGACGAACAGCCGCGCCACACCTTCGCCGATGCCGCTGCCACCGCCGGTGACCAGCACCGACGTTCCGGCGATCTCCTTCACGACACCTCCTGCTCGGGATCGGCTCCCACGGAGTCGACCGACTTCGGGCGCGCCATCCGCGCCAGTGCCGCGACGGTGATGCCGCCGTCGACGGCGATGGTCTGCCCGGTGACGTACGCGGCGCCGGGCGAGGCCAGGAACATGACGGCGTCGGCGACCTGCTCGGCGGTCCCCAGCTCGCCGAGAGGCACCTGCCCCTGACGGAGCCTGCGGATCTCGGGGTCGGCGTAGATCGCGTCGGACATCCCGGCGTTGATCAACCCCGGCGCGACGCAGTTGACCCGCACCCCGCTGCCCGCCCATTCCAGCGCCATCTGCTCGGTCAGCTTGATCACCGCGGCCTTCGTCGCGGTGTAGGCGCCGCCGTTGGGGGCGGCCGCGATCCCGTTGACCGACGAGATGTTCACGACGGCCCCGCCCGCGCCACCCATCCGGTTCGCGCCCTCGCGGGCGACGACGAACGTGCCGGTCAGGTTGACGTCGAGGACGGCCTTCCAGTCGGCGACCGACAGCGTCGCGAGCGGCCCGAAGCGGACCAGCCCGGCGTTGTTGACCACGAGCGACGGCGGCCCGTCGAGCGCCTCGAACCCGGCGACGACGTCGTCCTCGGACGTCACGTCGACGCGGCGGGCGGTGGCGGCGTCGCCGATGGCGGACGCGGTGGCCGCGGCGGCGTCGGCGTCGCGGTCCCAGCAGGCGACGCGGTAGCCGGCCTTTCCGGCGTGGCGGGCGATGACGGCACCGATGCCGCTGCCCGCGCCGGTGACGACAGCGGTCGCTACGGCAGTCATGTCTTCTCCTCGATGGAACGAACGTTCACTGCGCGACCGTGACCCGCCACGTGCAGGTCTCCGCCGGGGTGTCGGGTGGGGTGACCGTCCAGGCGCCGTGGGCGTGGCTGGAGATGCTGCGGATGCAGCGCGCGCAGTAGCGCGGACGACCGCCCGGGACACCGGGGACCTCGCCCTCGGCGACCGTCGCGACGTCGGGGTTGTCCCGCCAGTAGTGCCCGCCGCTGCCGCAGGCGTGCCGGAACGTCGTGGTCGGCCCGACCGACGACACCGTCCCGACCGACCCGTGCGCCCGCAGCAGCGCCGCGATCTCGGCCGGGTCCACCGCGGCCCCGGAGCCGACGAGGTCGTCGATGCCGACGGTCGTCTCCCCGATCATCCGGGTGATGACGTCGTTCACCGCGTGCTCACCCCCCGTCGCGTCGGTGGCGACGTCGATGAGCTGCACGATCAGCGCGACGAGCCGGTCGTGCAGCCCGCGCCACCGGGCGTGCTCGGCGTCGACCAGTTCCAGGACGCGCGGGTCGACCGGTGGGTCGAGCGCGCGCAGCTGGTCGGGAAGCTGGCGCAGGTGCAGCTCCCCCGTGTCCCCCGTCATGGTTCCCCCTCGGTGCTCCGGCGCCGGCACTCTCCGTCAGCGCAGGTACGAGCTCACCAGCTCGTCGGAGGCCAGCAGCTCGTCGGAGTTGCGGGTGAGCTCGTTGCGCCCGCCCCGCAGGATGTAGGTGCGGTCGGAGACGCGCAGCGCGGCCGCCTGCTGCTCGACGATCAGCAGCGTGACGCCCTGTTCGCGCAGCTCACGTGCGACGTCGAACAGGTCCCGAACGACGCGTGGCGCGAGCCCGAACGACAGCTCGTCGATGAGCAGCAGCCGCGGCTGGCTCATCAGCGCGCGGCCGAGCGCGAGCATCTGCTGCTGTCCACCGGACAGCGACGACGCCGACTGGTCGAGCCGGCCCGCGAGCTCCGGGAACAGGCCCAGGACGCGGTCGCGGTCGGCCTTGGCCGCGGACCCGGACGCGCGCCGCGCGGCCAGCCCGAGGTCGAGGTTCTCCCCGACCGTGAGCGTCTGGAAGATGCCGCGGCCCTCGGGCAGCTGGCAGAGCCCCAGGCCGGCGCGCTTGTTGGGTGGCGCCTTGCCGAGGTCCTTGCCGTCGAAGGTGATGCGGCCCGACCACAGCGGCAGCACCCCCGACAGCAGGCGCATCAGCGACGTCTTCCCGGTGCCGTTGGGCCCGAGGACGGTGACGATCTCGCCCTCGTCGACGGTCAGCGACACCCCGTGCAGGACCTCCAGACCGCCGTAGCCGGTCCGGGCATCCTCAATCTCCAGCAGCAACGTCGGCTCCCAGGTAGGCCTCGACGACGACGGGGTCGCGCAGGACGTCCTTGGGCGGTCCGTTCTGGATGATCCGCCCGAAGTGCAGGACCGCGGCTGTGGGACACAGCCGGGTGATGAGTTCGAGGTCGTGCTCGATGATCATGACGGCGGCTCCCGGCCGCTCCCCCAGCCAGCCGTTGAGTCCGTCGACCAGCCGGTCGACGTCCTCGGCGCCCAGGCCCGCGGCGGGTTCGTCGAGCAGCAGCAGCGTGGGGTCGTTGAGCAGGCCCCGGGCCACCTCGATGATCTTCTGGCTGCCGATCGGGAACTGGTTCGCCGCCCGGTCGGGGTGCTCACCGAGGCCGAAGACGGCCAGCAGCTCGCGGGCGCGGGCACGTTGGGTCTTCTCGTCGCGGCGCGCGGCGGGGACGCCGAACAGCTCGGCGATGTGCCCGTGCCGGTGGTGGCGGCCGCCGCCGACCATCACGTTCTCGACCGCCGACAGGTTCGGGATGAGCCGCGGGGTCTGGAACGTGCGGGACACGCCGAGCTGGGCGACCTTGTCCGGCCGCAGCCCGATGACGCTCTGCCCGCCGAGGCGGACGTCCCCCGCGTCGGGGCGCAGGTAGCCGGACACGACGTTGAGGCACGTCGTCTTGCCGGCGCCGTTGGGGCCGATGAGGCCGGTGAACCCGGGCCGCACCGCGAGGTTCACGCCCTCCAGCACGGAGTTGCCGCCGAAGGACTTGCCGACCCCGTCGAACTCGACGACGGGAGTCGCCTCGCGCGAGGGGGTGGCCGTGTCTCCGGCGCCGACGGTCTCGGTGGACATCACGCGTCCTCCTTCGCGGCGGTGCCCTGGGTGCCGGGCACGGGCGTCGCGGGCTTGCGCCGCTGCAGTGCCGTCCCGAAGCGGGAGTCACGGACGGTGCGGAACAGCGAGGTGAGACCGCCCGGCAGCAGCGCGATCACGACCATCAGCACGACGCCGTAGGCGATGGCCTGCTGGTCGCCGAGGTCCTGGAAGAACTCGATGATGACGACGGCGAACGCGGCGCCGACCAGCGGGCCCCACAGTGACCCGGCGCCACCGACGAAGACCATGACCAGCATCGGGACCAGCAGGTTCATGTGGAACATGGCCGGGAAGATGAACGTCTGCAGCTGGGAGTACAGCGTGCCGGCGACGGCCGCGATGAACCCGGAGAGCCCGAACGCGACGAGCCGGTAGCGCAGCACCGACACCCCGAGCGAGCCGGTGAGCGGCCCGAGGTCGCGCACCGCCTGCAGGGTGCGGCCGAACCGGCCGAGCAGGGCGCGGCGGGTGAGGAAGAACGTCAGCGCGGCGACGACGAGGATCACGAAGTAGGTCGACGCGCTGCCGGTGATGCTGGGCAGCGTCCAGACGTCGACGTTCATGCCCGCGCCACCACCGGTGATGGGCCGGGCGAACACCAGGAGCTCGACGATCGCCATGCCGAGCGCGAGCGTCGCGATGGCGAGGAAGAAGCCCTTCAGCCGGACCGCGGGGAACCCGATGATCACCGCGAGCAGCGCGGCCGCGACACCCGCGAGCGGGATCGTGACCAGGAAGGGGATCCCGTGCTCGACGGTGACCGCGCTCCCGTAGGCGCCGATCGCGAACAGGGCGGCGTGGGCGAGGCCGATCTGGCCCGACCAGCCGATGAGCAGGTTGAACCCGACGGTCGAGATCGCGTAGACGAGCGTCAGGCTGAGGACGAACACCAGATAGGAGTTCGCGACGAACGGCACCGCGAACAGGACCACCAGGGCGACGATCGCCACGATGCCCTTCCGCAGGCCCGGCCCGCGTCCGCCGTCGTCGGCGGCGCCGGCGTTGGCTCTGATCCCGGCCGCGACGGCGGCGGGCCCGGTGGTCGGGGCGCTCGCGAGCACCTCGGTCGAGTCAGACATCGCGCAACCTCACTCCCTTGGTGAACCCGTCGGGACGCAGGATCAGGACCAGGAACACGACCAGCAGGGCGACGGAGAACTGCGCCGCGGTCGACATGTAGGTGCCCACGAACTGCTGGATGACACCCAGGATCAGGCCGCCGACGAACGTGCCGATCAGCGACGTGAAGCCGCCCATCGTGGCGGCGACGAAGCCGTAGATGATCAGCGACGTCGGCGTGATCGTCGAGACCAGCGACGACTGCGCCTGCA
This sequence comes from Pseudonocardia sulfidoxydans NBRC 16205, assembly GCF_007989085.1. GTDB lineage: Bacteria > Actinomycetota > Actinomycetes > Mycobacteriales > Pseudonocardiaceae > Pseudonocardia > Pseudonocardia sulfidoxydans. Next base: position 125,075 of record NZ_BJVJ01000003.1, on the reverse strand, counting down.
GCATCACGGTCACGGCGGCGATGAGCCCGCCGATGCCCCACGCGATGGCCGACAGCCGGCCCGCGTTGACACCGATGAGCCGTGCGGTCGCCCGGTTCTCGGCGACGGCCCGCATCTGCGAACCCGTCGACGAGCGGAAGAACATGGTGATCGCGACGGCGCCGAGGAGCCCGACGACGATCGACACGATCTGCGAGACGCCGATGGACACGCCACCGCCGACGCCGACCGACACACCCGACCAGGGGGCGGGGAAGCTGCGGGGGGCGTGGCCCCACAGCAGGCCGACGACCGCGTTGAGTGCGAGCGAGAGGCCGATCGTCATGAGCAGCAACGGGAAGTGCCCGTACTTCGAGAGCCGGCGCATGAGCGCGGCGTCGATGAGCACTCCCAGTGCGATGCCGACGACGAGTGTCGCGAGCACGGTGATCCAGAACGGCAGGCCCGCCGCGGCGAGCGAGATTCCGACGTAGGTGGCGACCAGTCCCATCTCGGCCATGGCGAAGTTGGGGACGTCGGCCGCCTTCATGACGACGACGATGGCCAGGCCGAGCAGGGCGAACCAGCTTCCGGACTCCAGCCCGCTGACGATGGTCTGCAGCACGTTTCTCTCCTTCCTGCTCGGCCCGGCCGATCGCGGCGCGGGGCGTTACTCAGGTGCGGTGGTGGTGGGTCAGACCGGAGCCATGAACTGCTGCTCGACGACCCACTTGCCGCCGGTGTACTTCGCGATGCCGGCCTGCTTGGCGCAGGTGTGGCCGTCGGGAAGCGGTCCGCACTCGATGTCCGGGATGGAGCCCAGCTTGATCGGGTCGGTCGCGAGACCCTCGGCGGTCTTCTGGAAGTTCGCGTAGGAGACGTCGTCACCCATGCGCTTGACCAGCTCGGCGAACGCCTGGACGTAGCTGTAGGTCTGCAGCGAGAAGCCGCTCTCGGCCTGGGGCTTGCCGCTGGCCTTGGCCAGCTCGCGCCAGTGCTCGACGGCGGGGTTGTCCGTGGAGACGGTGTCGGCCTGCATGCCGCCGAGGAAGCCCTCGGCCGCGTCGCCGGCCGGTCCGACGGTCGAGGTGCCGCCGGTGCCGCCCGCGCCCTGGTCGGCGAAGACCATGCCGGTGAAGCCCTGCGCCCGCAGCTGCTTGAGGATCAGCGCGCTGGAGGTGTTGTCCTCGGCGAGCAGCACCGCGTCGGGCTGTGCCGCGACGACCTTGTTGACCGCCGAGGAGACCTCGGTGTTGGCGGCCTGCGTGGTCTCGTCGGCGACGATCTGCATGTCGGGGTGCTTGGGCATCTGCGCGGCGAGCGCCTGCTTGGCCGAGACACCGAGGTCGTTGTCCTGCTGGATGACCGCGAGGCGCTTGGCGCCCTTCTTGGCGAAGTAGTCGATCGCGACCGCGTCCTGAGCGGCGCGGGTGGCGCTGAGCAGGTAGACCTCGGCCTGCTTGGGGTCGGCCGGGGAGATCGGGCCCCACGTCGGCGTCTTGCTCTCGGAGAGGAACTGCCACGTGCCGGGCAGGCCCTGCGAGCCCGCGGGGGCGACGATCGCGTAGACGTTCTCCTGCGACACCAGGCGCCGCACGTTGGTGACGACGCGGTCGGCGGTGTAGCCGTCGTCGAGGATGATCGCGTTGACCTTGCGGCCGCCGATGCCGCCGTTGGCGTTGATCTCGTCGACGGCGATCTCGATACCGGCCTGCAGTCCCTGCCCGGAGATGGCCGCGGTGCCGGTGATCGGCAGCGTCGCGCCGATCGTGATCTGGTCGGCCGTGATGCCCGGCGGGGTGTCCCCTCCCCCTCCCGAACTGCTCGAGACGTTTCCACATGCGGCCGCGAGCAGCGCGGTGACGGCCGCTGCCACGATCAGGAGGGGCTTGCGCATCATCGGGGGTTCCTCCGGCTGGGGGTGGTGCGCGGACGTGTGACGCCCGCAACTCCGCGGAAATCTAGGCGTCACGAATAAGCGTCGTCAAGAAGCTAACGACGTTTATGTTGCTCACGATTCGGAGACGGTGCCGCCACGTCGCCCGCGAACGGGTCGCGGACGGCCGCGGCGGCACGCGGCCACGGGCCCACGGCAGACCGGTCGAGCGCCCCGACGCCCGGCCGTCCGACGAGTGCGAGCGTGCGGTCGATCTCGTCGCGCAGGATCGCGAGCATCCGCTCGACACCCGCGGTCCCGCCGGCGGCGAGCCCGTACACCCAGGGCCTGCCCACGAGACAGGCCCTGGCGCCCAGTGCGAGCGCCTTAACCACGTCCCCGCCGCGGCGGATACCGCCGTCGAGGAGCACGTCGACCTCGGCGGGCACGGCGTCGACGATCTCGGGCAGCACGTCGAGCGCCGCCGGCACCGAGTCGGCTTGCCTGCCACCGTGGTTGGACACCGCGATCGCCTGGCAGCCGACGTCGACGGCACGTTTGGCGTCCTCACCGGTCATGACGCCCTTGAGCACGACCGGCCCGCCCCAGCGCTCGATCATCCACTCGAGGTCGCGCCACGTGTGGGCCGGGTTGAGCAGCCCGTTGGTGTAGACGGCCAGGCCCGTCGTGCCCTTCGCCTCGGTCATGAGCCCGGTGAAGTTCGCGAACGTCGGCCTCGGATGGCTCAGCAGCCCGGCGAGCCACCCCGGATGACGCACCAGGTCCCAGCCCGTACGTGCGTTGACCTGTGGCGGAACGGTGAGCCCGTTGCGCAGGTCCTTCTCCCGTGCGCCGACGACCGGCACGTCGACGGTCACGACCATCGCCCCGAACCCGAGGTCGCGCGCGCGGGCGATGATGTTCTCGACGGTCGAGCGGTCACCCCACGGATAGAGCTGGAACCACTGCGGTGAGCCCACCGACGCCGCGACGTCCTCGATGGACACGCTCGACCCCGAGCTGGTCACCGACACCGTGCCGAACGCGTGCGCCGCGGCGGCCGAGGCCAGCTCGCCCTCGTGCCCGACCATCCGCATCAACCCGGTCGGACCGAGGATGACCGGCATCTCCAGCCGCCTGCCGAGCACCGTGACGGCCTGCGACCGCTGCGCGACGTCGACGAGCACCCGCGGCCGGAAGGCCACGCGGTCGAAGGCCGCCTCGTTCTCGGTGACCGTCAGCTCGTCCTCGGCACCGCCGTCGACGAAGTCGAAGACCATGCGCGGCAACCGCTTGCGCGCCGCACGGCGCAGATCGGCAACCGTGATCGCGGCGGCGGCCCGCCGGGCCCGCAGACCCGCCGGACGGCCCGTCCCGCGTCCGTCTCCTGCCACGTCCGTCCCTCCCGGTCGCGGGCACGCCGCGACGGCCACGCGCCCCGCCGTGGACCCGTCCGGATCCGCCAGGAGGGCGTCGTGACCGTCGTGACCCGACCGACGACGCTCGGTTGTCAGTCCTGCTTGAGCGTGGCGAAGAGGTCCGGATCGCTACGCAGAAGCCGGCGGTAGTTCGCGATCCACATCTGCTCGCGGAACTCGTTCTTGAGGTAGGCGCCGCGGTAGCTCTCGGCGATCCGACGGTCGAGCTGCTTGCCGTTCACCGCCATGGCCGCCAGCTGGTAGCCGGCGCACATCTCCATGATCAGCGCCTCCATGGTGACGCGCTCCAGCGTGTCGCCCACGTGCAGCGAGCCGTGGTGGCCCATCAGCAGCGCCTTCTTCCCGCCGAGCTGCGCGACCATGAGGTCGCCCTCCTCGGACGGGACGAGGTTCGGGTCGTCGGTCCACGGCACGACATCGTCGAGGAGCAGCGAGGCGTAGTCGTAGTACATGCCGAACGGCTCACCCGTGGTGCTCAGCACCGCCATGTTCTTCGCGTGGGTGTGGATCACGCAGTTGACGTCCGGGCGCGCGGAGTAGATCGAGGCGTGGAAGTTGATGCCGGGCGAGGCGGGCAGCGTGCCCTGCTCGATGACCTTCAGGTCGAACCCGACCTTGCTGACGTGCTCGGGCAGGGTCTCGTCGAAGTACTGGAACGGCGTGACGAGGAAGGCCTCCTCACCGGGCACCCGCAGGCTCACGTGCCCGCCGACCTGACTGTCCAGTCCCTCGCGGTGCAGGATCCGGCGCGACGCGGCGATCTGGAACCGCGGGTCGCTCTCGCTGACGACGGCCTTGACGCCCGTCGCGGTGGTCGGCGCCTTCTCGCTCTCGGTGAGACTCATCGGCATCCTCCGGTCCGGGACGCCGCCACCGGCCTGGGCGGCGTCGCCTGACCGGAAGGCTAGCCCGGCCCGTAGGTGCGGCGCTAGGGTTCTAGTGACGCTTTTGTGGTCAGGGTTTGCGCCGGGCCGGGTCCCGGAATCCGATGAGCGCTGCTACGGGTCGCGACGCCGCGGCCGACCGGAGGGAGTCGCGATGACGGGACGTATCGGGGTACTGGGAGCGGGCGGGGTGGGCTCCGCCTACGCCGCCCATCTGGCCCGCGCCGGAGCGGACGTCGTCCTCGTCGGACGGGGCAGCGCCCACGTCCAGGCGCTGGCCGCCGGGCCGCTGCAGGTCGACCCGCCCGGCAGCGACCCGTGGAAGGTCGACGTCCCCGTCGCCGCCCGCACCACCGACGTCGCCCCCGGCTCGCTCGACGTCCTGCTGCTGCTCACCAAGTCCTACGACCTCGGCGAGGCCGCGGCGTCCGCCGCCCACGTCCTCGCCCCCGACGGCGTCGCGGTCCCGCTGCAGAACGGCCTGGGCACCGACGCCCTGGTCGCCGACGTGTTCGGCGAGGAACGCACGCTCGTCGGGACCACGACGGTCGGTGCGGCACTGGCCGAACCGGGCCGGATCACCGTCTCGGTGTCGACGGCCGCCGGCGGCTCACGCACCGACCTCGGACGCATGGGCCGCGGCCGCGCACCCTTGGAACGCGGTGCGGACGTCGCGGCCGCGCTGCAGGCGGCGGGCCTGGGCGCGGAGGCCGTCCCGCAGGTCGACACCCTGATCTGGAACAAGCTGGCTCTCGCGTCGATGAGCCCCCTGAGCTCGGTCCCGCGGGTCACCGTCGCGACCGTGTGGAACAGCCCCGAGGGCCGCGACCTGGCCGAACGCATGGTCTCCGAGGTCGTGGCCGTCGCCCACGCCGAGGGCGTCGAACTCGACCGCGACGCCGCGCTCGACCACGCCCGCGCGGTCTGGGCCGGCACCGGCGAGCACTACACGTCGATGTGCACCGACGTCCGCAACGGACGCCGCACCGAGCTGTCCGGGATGGCCGCCGCCGTGGCCCGGCTCGCCGGCGCCCACGGGGTCCCGGTGCCCGTGCACACCACCGTTCTGGGCCTGCTCGCACTCGCGGGTGTCCGGTGACCCCGAGCACCCGTCGTCTCAGTTCTAGCGACTACGCATGAGCGCCCCGCTGCTCTCCCTCGCCGCCGGAACGGTCCTCGATGCGGGGCCCGAGACGACCCTCGACGCCGCCGCGGCCGCGGGCTACGACGCCGCCGGACTACGGCTCGACCCCGACACCGACCCCGCCGCCGCCGTGGCCCTGCGCCGCCGCGCCGACGACCACGGCCTCACCCTGCTCGACCTCGAGGTCGTCCGCCTCGGCCCCGACCGCAGCATCGACGAGGCACTGCGACTGCTCGACCTCGCCGTCGTCCTCGGCGCCCGCTTCCTGCTCACCGTGAGCAGCCACCCCGATCCCGCCGACACCCGCGCCGAGCTCGCGACACTGGTGAAGGCCGCCACCGGCGGGCCGACCCGGATCGGGCTGGAGTTCATGCGGTTCACCCGCATCCCGACCCTCGCCGCCGCCGTCGCCACCCTCGACGACATCGGCGCCGAACCCTCCGCCGCGGCCGTCCTCGTCGACGCCCTGCACCTGCACCGCAGCGGCGAGACCCCCGCCGACGTCGCCGCCGTGGCCGCCGTGGCCCCCGAACGGATCGGGTACTGGCAGATCTGCGACGGACCCGCCGCAGCTCCTGCGGACGTCGACGGCGTCGACGGTCTCGTCCATGAGGCCCGCCACCACCGCCTCCCGCCCGGCGAGGGCGATCTCCCGCTGCACGACCTGGTCGCCGCCCTGCCCGACGGGCTGCCCGTCAGCGTCGAGGTGCAGTCCGACCACCTCGCCGCCGCACTCGACCCCACCACCCGCGCCCGCCGGCTCCTCGAGGCGACGCGGGCCACGCTTCCCGGACAGGAGTAGACCGTGCGCGCAGCCGTCACCACCGGACCCCGCGAGATCCACGTCGAGACCGTCGCCGACCCCGACCCGGGCCCCGACGACGCCGTCGTCGACGTCGGCACCGTCGGGCTCTGCGGCACCGACCTGCACATGTACCTCGGGGAGCGCCACGACACCGGGTTCCCGCTGCGGCAGGGCCACGAGGTCGGCGGCACCCTCTCCGCGCTCCCCCGTGGCTACGACGGCCCGCTGCAGGTCGGTGACACCGTCACCATCAACCCGGCCATCCCGTGTGGGGTGTGCCGGCCCTGCACCCGCGGCGCCTGGCCCGCCTGCACGTCGTTCCGCGCGCTCGGCGTCGCGCTACCGGGCGGGCTCGCCGACCAGGTCGTCGCCCCCGTCGACCAGCTCTTCGGCGCCCCCGGCCTGACCCCGACCGAGGCCGCGCTCGTCGAACCGTTCTCCATCGCCACGATGGCCGTCGCCCGCGCCGAGCTGCGCGGCGACGAGCGGCTCGTGATCGTCGGCGCCGGCCCGATCGGCCTGGCCATCACGGTGTGCGCCGCGGCGGCGGGCCACGAGATCCTCGTGTGCGACCCGGTGGAAGGCCGCCGCGCGCTGGCCGCCGAGCTGGGCGCCACCCGTGTCGTCGACCCGCTCGCCGAGCCCGGCGCCGTCGCCGACTGGTCCCACGGCGAGGGCGCCGACGTCGCCTTCGAGGCGTCCGGCACGAAGCCCGGCCTCGAGTCGGCGCTGGGCGCGGTCGGCAACGGCGGCCGGCTCGTCGTCGTCGGCGTCGCGGCGCACGACATCGTCGTCCCCGTCCCCAAGGTGCTGTTCCAGGGCGTGACGATCGTCGGCGCCCGCGCGGGCCTGTTCCCCGAGGCCCTCGCGGTGGTGGGCGCACAGCAACAATCGGTGGCGAAGTTCGTGAGCGGCACCTACCCGTTGGACGACGTCGCCGCCGCTTTCGACCACGCCATCACCGGCGCCGCCGACGTCGTGAAGGTGTTCGTCCACCTGTGAGCGGCGATAGTCGCTATGGCGACTATCGCCGCTCACGAGGCCTGACCTGCGGGTTCTGCCGCTGCACCGCCTTCTTTGCACAAACGGCACAGTGGCGCAACTCAGCTGCCCGACTGTGCCGTTCGTTCCCCGGGGGTGGGCCGGGTGGGGCCGGCCGGGCCGGGCTACAGAGCGCGGCCCACGAGGCGGCCCTCGCGGATCGCCTCGGTGATGGTGCGCGGGGCGACGCAGTCGCCGACCAGGTGCAGGTCGGGCCCGTCGTCGGATCCCGCGCAGTCGCGCAGCTCGTGGGCCAGGGCGTCGCCCGCCTTGTTGCCGACGGCGGCGACCACCACGTCGGCGGGACGGGTCAGTGATGCACCCGAGAGGGTGTCGCGGAACGTCACCGCGCCGTCGGACGCCGAGACCGGCGCGGCGTGCACGAGGAACTCGACGCCCTTGCGCGCCAGGCGCATGTGCATCGTCATCATCGTCGCCGAGTCGAGCCCGGTGCCCGCGGTGAGTTTGGCCGTCGCGACGACGACGCGCGCCCCGCGGTCGGCCATCAGCTCGGCGGGCAGGTAGGCGGCGAAGTGGCCGACGTCGTCGACCACCACGACGTCGCGCCCCGACCAGTCCTCGGTGGAGACGATCGCCTCCTCCGGGGTGAGGGCCGCGCCGAACGGCGCCGGCCGTGGCGTCGACCCCGTCGCGGTGACGACGGCGTCGTACCCGGCGAGGTCGGCGGCACGGGCGCGGGCGCCGAGCCAGACGTCGACACCGAGGCGTGTGAGCTCGTCGACCTGGTGCTCGACGATCTCGCCCAGCTCGGTGCGCGCGGGCACGGCGGTGGCGAGCAGCACCTGCCCACCGAGCCGGCCCGTCGCCTCGAACAGGGTGACGTCGTGCCCGCGGGACGCGGCGGTGATCGCCGCCTCCATCCCGCCCGGCCCACCCCCGACGACCGCGACCCGCCTGCGGACGGCGATCGTCGGGACGGTGCCCAGGCCCAGCTCGGCCTCCCGCCCGACCGCCGGGTTGACCGAGCACGTCAGCCGCCGGTTGAGGTAGAGGTTGCCGAAGCAGCCCTGGTTGCAGGCGATGCAGGGGCGCACCGTGTCGGGGGCGCTGACCAGCTTGTTCAGCCACTCCGGGTCGGCGATGAACGCCCGCGCCTCGGCGACGACGTCGGCCTCGCCGGCCGCGAGCAGCGCCTCGGCGGTCTCGGGCCGTTTGAGTCTGCCGACGGCGAACACCGGCACGGACGTCACCGCCGCCTTGATGGCCGCGGCATAGGGTGTGAACACCCGCTCCTCGACGTCCATCGGCGGGACGATGAGGTGGTTGGCCGCCGACGTCCCGGCGCTGACGGAGATGTAGTCGACGAGTCCGCTCGCCTCCAGGCGGCGCGCGATCTCGACGTACTCGTCGGTCTGCACGCCGTCGTCGCGCAGGTCGCTGCCGTTGATGCGGACGCCGAGGACCTTGTTCTCGCCCAGGCCCTCCCGGACCCGGGCGAGGCCGTCGAGCAGGAACCGCATCCGGTTGTCGAGCGAGCCGCCCCAGCGGTCGGTCCGCAGGTTGTTGACCGGGGAGAGGAACTGCCCGGGCAGGTACTCGTGCGCGGAGTGGAACTCCACGCCGTCGGCACCCGAGCGCCCGACGTTGCGCGCCGCGAGCAGGTAGCCGTCGAGCAGTTCGGCGATCTCGGCCTCGGTCATGGCGTGCGGGAACTCCGGCGAGATCGCCGACCGCACGTCCGACGGCGCCCACAGCGGCCGTTGCGAGTCCAGCGACGGCATCCGTGAGCCGCTGTGGGCGAGCTGCACGATCGCCTTGCAGTCGAACTCGTGCAGGCCGTCGGCGAGCCGGTCGAGGGACGGGACGATCGCGTCGTCGTAGGCGTAGAGGTAGTTCGGGAACTTCGGTGCCGACGGGTGCACCGCCGCACCCTCGACGACGACCGCGCCGACGCCGCCCTTGGCCCGCTCCAGGTAGTAGCGGTACATCGTGTCCCCGACGACGCCGTCGTGCGACATCAGCGTCTGGTGGCCGGGGAACACGGTGCGGTTCTTCAGGTGCAGCCGCCCGACGTGCAGCGGCGCCGTCAGGTGCGGGAACGGCACGGCGTCACCCCTTCACGATGTGGGTGTCGCCGCCCTCCCACTGCACGTCGATCGGCCCGGCGGAGATCAGGAGGAACTCGACGCCGTCGGGGCCGGCCTCCTCGGGGCCGTACTCGTTGTACGGCTCGATCCAGCGCAGGTCGCCGGGGTGGTACCAGCCCGATCCGTCGTTGAACGTCATCGAGCCCTTGGTGATGTAGTAGATCGTCGCGTGGTTGTGCGCGTGCCGGTCGGCCTTGGCGTTGGGCGGGAACTTGTTCGGCATGATCCAGGGGCCCTCGTCCCAGTTCTTGCCGAGGAACTGGATCTGGACCGGCTCGGTCATGTGTTCGAAGAACTCGGGGTTCTCGTCCGGGTCGGCGAGGTAGTGCCATTCGTTGTCGTCGATGCGGGACCGTCCGCCGACGCCACCCATGATCGGCTGGAACTGGGACCTCATGTGTTCTCCTCGTGGTGGTGGGCTGGATCAGGTCGAGACGGGGCGCAGGCCGAGCTGCGCGACGGCCGCGAGGCCCGCGGCGTAGGCCATCGTCGAGCCGGGGCCGAGGGTGGCGCCCGCGCCCGGGTAGCCGGGGCCCATCGGGTGCGCGGTGGTGTTGCCCGCGGCGTAGAGGCCGGGGACGGGGTCGCCGAAGGCGTCGAGGGCGCGGCCGTCGCCGTCGGTGACGATGCCGCCCTTGGTGCCGATGACCCCGGAGACGACCTCGACGGCGTAGAACGGCGCGGTCTCGACGGGGCCGAGCGCGGGGTGCGGGGCGTGCTGGTCGCCCCAGTACTGGTCGTAGGCGCTGGCACCCCGGTTGAAGTCGGGGTCGACGCCGTTGCGCGCGTTGGCGTTGAAGCGGTCCAGCGTCGCGCCGAGTCCGGCCGGGTCGATCTCCAGCAGCGCGGCGAGCTCGGCGATCGTCGGGGCCGTGCGGATCCACGACGGTGTCGGCTGCCCGGCCCGGTGGGAGAGGAAGCCGTACTCGCGCAGGTGCTGCTCGTCGAAGATCAGGTAGGCGGGCAGGTTGGCGAAGTCGTAGGCGCCCGGGTCGAACAGGTGGAACGCCTTGGTCATGTCGTTGTAGTTGTGCGCCTCGTTGACGAACCGCTGCCCGTTGCGGTTGACGATCACGGTGTGCGGACCGGTGCGCTCGAACCGCAGCAGGGTGCCGGTCTGGGCGCCGTCGGTCTCGTCGCCGGGGACGAGGACCATCGGTCCCCACCAGGCTTCGCGCATCGAGCCGAGGCGGACGCCGGCCTTGGCGGCCATGCGGATTCCGTCGCCAGTGTTGTGGGGCGGGCTGCAGCTTCCGTGGACCGGCCCGGACAGGAAGTTGTCGACCATCTCCGGTGACCACTCGAACCCGCCACAGGCGATGACGACGGCTTGGGCGTCGATGCGCCTGCCGTCGGCGGTGAGGACGCCGGCGATGGCGTCGTCGGAGACGACGAGGCGTTCGGCGCCGCAGTCGGTGACCAGGGTGACGCCGGCGTCGGCGCACGCGGCGACGAGCGGCGCGACCAGGGCGCGGCCGCGCGCGACGAGGCCGTCGGCGGCCCGTTGTTCGAGCATGTCGGTCGGGAAGCGGGTGAAGATGCGCCATTCCTCGTACTCGCGCATCGTGAACGGCAGGCGCGCGTCGGGGCGCAGGCTCTCCGCGAGCTCGCCCAGCTGCCGGATGTCGTAGAGCTCGGGGTCCAGCGAGCGGCCGCCGGGGTGGGCACCGTCCCACTCGGGGTGGTAGTCGGGGAAGTTGTCCATGGGCGCCATGCGCAGCCCGGCGCGACGCTCGAGGAAGTCGAGCATCTCGGGGCCGCGATCGACGAGGGCGGCGAGGACGTCGTCGGCGGTGCGACCGTCGGTGACGGCACGCAGGTAGCGCAGCGCGTCGTCGCGGTCGTCGGTCAGGCCCAGTGCCGACATCCGGGTGTTCATCGGGATCCAGAACATCCCGCCGGACACCGCGGAGGTCCCGCCGAGGTAGGGCGCCTTCTCCAGGACGGCGACGCGGGCGCCGGCGTCGGCGGCCACCAGGGCCGCGGTCAGGCCGATCGCCCCGGCCCCGACGACCAGCATGTCGTGTTCCGAACCGAGATCGCCGTTCCAGACGCGCACGAGCCCGCACCTCCTTGTGACCGACGCTACGTGGTGAAGATACTGACTACTATGACCCTGAATTCGGCGCCGGGTCAACCGCTCCGGACTCAGTCCCGCACGGTGATCGCGTTCTCCGGGCAGGCCGATGCGCCCTCGCGGGCGTCGTCCTCCGCGCCGTCGGCGACGGTCACGTCGTCGAGGACGAACCCGTCGTCGTCGAGGTGGTAGACGTCCGGGGACGTCGCGGCGCACTGCCCGTGCCCGGCACAGGCGGCGAGATCGATGTCGACGCGCACGGGGCTCCCCCTCAGCTCGATGACGGTGGTGGTTGCAGCAGCTCGACGCGGACGCCGTCGGGATCCTGGACGTAGACGACCTTGCCGCCCTTCGCGATCCCGACCTCCGGGGACACGATCGTGCGCGACACCGGGCGGACGCCCGCGGCCAGCAGGGCGGCGTGGACGGCCTCGACGTCGTCGACGACGTAGCAGGTGTGGGCGGTGCCGGGGTTGGCCGTCGAGGTGTCGACGGGTGTGCGTTCGACACCGCGGTACTCGGTCAGCTCGATGACGACCGACGAGTTGGGCGGACGCAGGTGCGCGAGGTGCAGCTCGACGCCGGGGTAGCCGACGACCTCGCCGGCGTAGGCCTCGCCGCGGACCTGCCGGGTGATGACCTCGAAGCCGAGCAGGCCCTCGTAGAAGGCGAGCGAGCGGTCGAGGTCGGCGACCTGGATGCCGACGTGATGCATCCGGGCGATGCCCTCGGCGGCGGTGCCGCGGGCCGGCTCGGCGACCGGGCCTTGTGAGCGGGAATAGTCGCCATGGCGACTATTCCCGCTCACAGGCTGTTCGGTGCTCATGCTGCGGTCTGCCCGCCGTCGACGGCCCAGATCTGGCCGGTGACCCATGTCGACTCGTCACTGCCCAGGTAGACCGCGGCCATGGCGACGTCCTCCTCGGTGCCGAGGCGCCCGAGCGGGAACCGCAGGGCGCGCTGCATCTCCAGCGTCTCGTCGACGGACTCGCCGGTGTCGGTGCCGAACCCGCCACGGGCCTCGTAGGTGGCGCGGACGAGCGGGGTGGGCACGGTGCCGGGGCACAGCGCGTTGACCCGGATCTGCGCGGGGCCGTACTCGACGGCGAGCTGGCGGGTCAGCCCGATGACGCCGGCCTTGGCGGCGGCGTAGGGGGCGATCCCGGCGACGCCGACGAGCCCGCCGACGCTGGCCTGGTTGATGATCGACCCGCCGCCGCCCTGGGCGATGAGGTGCTTGAGCGCGTACTTGTCGGAGAGGAAGACGCCGGTGAGGTTGACGTCGATGACGCGCTGCCACTCGTCGAGCGTGGTGCCCGCGCCGGTGCCGACGCCGGGGATACCGGCGTTGGCGTAGAGGATGTCGAGTCCGCCGAAGGCGTCGGCGCAGAAGTCGATCATCGCGGCGGCGTCGGCCTCGTTCGCGACGTCGGCGGCGACGGCGAGCGCGGTGCCGCCCTTGCCGGCGATCAGGGTGACGGTCTCCTGGGCCCCGGCGAGGTCGCGATCGGCGCACACGACGGCCGCGCCTTCCGCGGCGAACCGCAGTGCGGTCCCCCGGCCGATGCCGGAGCCGGCTCCGGTGATCACGGCCCTCTTTCCCGACAAGCGGGTCATCGTTCGTCTCCTCAGGGGTGCAGCTCGAGCAACAGGGACGGGGCGGACCGCAGCATGAAGCCCGCGTCGACCGGCGGTTCACCCGCGAAGGACAGCCGCCGGTAGCGGCTCAGGAGGTGCTCGAGGGCGACCTCCATCTCCAGCTTGGCCAGCAGCGACCCGGAGCAGGTGTGCTCGCCGCCGCCGAAGGCGCGCAACGGGCCGACCGGGGTGAACTGGGGGTCGGCGTTGTCGGCGAACCGGCCGACGTCGAAGGTGTCGGGGTCGGGGAACACCGCGGGGTCGCGGTTGGCTGCGCCGAGGAGCAGGATCAGCTTCTCCCCCGCGGCGATCGAGGCCCCACCGAGCGACGCGTCGACCAGCGCCTGGCGCACCGAGCCCTGAACGGGCGCCTTCCAGCGCAGCACCTCGGCGACCGCCGACGGCACCAGCTCTGGTGAGGCGCGGAGTCGTTCCCACTGCTCGGGGTGCCGGATCAGCCCGCCGAGCAGGTTGACCAGTGCGCGGTCGGTGGTCTCGATGCCGGCGGCGAGGAAGAACGCGGTGTTGGACTTGATCTCGGTGTCCGAGAGCCGCTGGCCCTCGTACTCGACGGTGCAGAGGTCCGAGAGCAGGTCGTCGCCGGGGTCGGCGCGTTTGCGGGCGATCGCGGGGTCGAGCCAGGCGTCGATCTCCTCGCGGGCGGCCACCCCGCGGGCGTGCACGGCGGGGTCACGGGAGACGTTGGAGACGCTGGCGCCGGCGAGGTCGTGGTACCACTGCGGGAAGTTGACGGCCTCGTGCATCGTCGTCAGCTCGGCGATCACGGTGAGCGGCAACGGGGTGGTCAGCCCGGCACGGATGTCGGCGACCCCGGGGGCGCTGGGCAGCTCGTCGCCCAGGGCGGAGACGAGCGCGGTGATCCGCTCCCGCATCGTGCCGCGCAGCTCGCGGCGGTTGCGGATGCGCCGGGCGACGATGGCGGCCTTGCGGCGGTGCTCGTCGCCGGACATGTGCAGGATCGTCCGGCCGTAGATCGCGCTGCTGCCGGCGCCCGCGGTCAACGGGCCGAACGACGCCGCGTCCTTGAATCCCCGGGTGACCTCGGCCCAGCCGGTGACGAGCCAGGCCTGCAGCGGCTCGCTCCACACGACGGGCGCCTCGGCGCGCAGCCGCGCGAAGATCGGGTACGGGTCCGGCGCGCTCGCGCCGGTGGCGAACTGCTCGAGTTCGGCGAGTGCGGTCCGAGCTGTTGTAGTCATGGCAGGGCCGTCGCGGTCATGGAGCCTCCCGGGCCGGTCAGGACGTCGGCGTCGTGACCCCGGCCATAGTAGCTATAACTCTAACGCCGAGTCAGCACGACGGGCATGCTGTCGTACATGTCGTGACTGCTCGATGCCGCCGCGACCGGCGGGTTCGCGGGGTCGAGACGCACGTCGGCGGCGTAGAGGGCGCGCAGGATGCGCATCATCGTGCCCTCGGTCGGCGCCTGTCCGTCACGCTTGGCCAGGCCCGTGACCAGCGGCCTGCCGACGCAGACGTGCGCGCCACCGCCGAACGTCAGCCCCCACGGCCGTACCCCGGACACCTCCGGCGTGCCCCGGTAGGGGTTGAAGGTCGCGGCGTCGTCACCGAACACGCCGGGGTCGCGGTTGGCCGGGGTGAACAGCAGCGCGACGCGCTCCCCCTCGGCGACCTCGCGCCCCGACGCCAGCGTGACCGCGGCCGTGGCGTAGCGCAGCAGGGTCGGCGCGGGCTGGTGCAGCCGCAGCGACTCGTTGACCATGAGCCGCAGGAAGTCCGGGTCCGCCTTCTTGCCGGCGTCCTCCGGGTGCGAGGCCAGCCACTCCTCCATGTGCACGATCACGTGCGGGAGCGTGTGCGTCGTCGTCTGGGTGGCGGCGACGAGGAACAGCGTCGCCTCCCGCAGCGGGAACTCGTCGTCCCACGCGTCGTCCCAGTGCAGGTACAGCAGGGTGAGCAGGTCGACGGGCACGTCGTCGCGCTCGATCCGGCCGGCGTGGAAGTCCTCGACGAGCTTCTTGCGACGCTCCACCGACGGCCCGAAGAACTCCTCGACGAACTCGGCGCGCCGCGCGAGCCCGTACGCGAGCACCTCGTCGTGGTCCTTGGTGGACCACTCGACGGTCGCGGCCGCGCCCAGATCCTCCAGGAAGCGGCGGAACCGTTCGGTGGCCTCGGGGGTGTCGACGCCGTCGATACCGGTCGTGGTCGCGGCGATCCGGTGCAGCATCGCGCGGACGAGCGGGACCAGGTCGACGGTCACGGTGCCGTCGTCGCCGGCCTCGTCGAGGCAGTCGCGGACCATCTTCTCGACGACGGGGTTGAGCGCCTCGTGGTCGTAGTACATGAGGGCGGTCCGGTCGAACAGCGGGTTCTCCAGCCGGCGCCGTTCGCGGTGGCCGGGGCCGTCGAGCAGGAGCAGCGAGTCGGCGAACAGCGGACGGCTCTCGGTGTGCGATCCCTGCCGGAAGTCCTTGGAACGCAGGATCTCGTCGATCTCGCGGAAGTCGGAGATCTGCGTCATCGTCGCGATGTGCGGCGGTGGGGTCCATTCGCGCATGAAGGTCTCCCGGGGTCGTCGTCGATCCAGCGGGCCTGAAATCCAGGGTCATAGTCAACAGCATCTGGGAGGCCTTCTCAAGGCTCCGTTCGCTGCATACCATGACCCTTGTTTGCGGCTGCGTGGCCGACAAGAGCGGTGAGGAGGCCGGGTGCGCCGGACCGGCGGGGAACGGGCGGTCGTCACCGTCAGCACCGTCGCCGTCGGGCTCGGGACCGCCCCGGCGTTCCTGTTCGGCTTCCTCGGCCCCGTCCTGCAGGCCGACCTGGGCCTGTCCCGCACCCGGATCGGACTGCTCGTCGGGCTGATGTTCGGGCTCACCGGCATCGGCTGCCTGCTGGCGGGCCGGGTCACCGAACGCATCGGGGCCCGCTGGACCGTCGTCGCGTCCACGGCGCTGCTCCTCGTCGCGCTGACGGTGCCGGTGCTCGCGCCCGGGTATCCCGCGCTCGTCGTCTGCGCGCTCGTGTCCGGGATCGGGTACGCCCTGGCCAACGTCGGCACCAACGTCTCCGTCACCGCCGCACTCCCCGTTGCGCGCCACGCCGTCGGGCTCGCGGTGAAGACGGCGGGCGTGCCCGCGGCGGTCGCGGTGACGTCGTTCGTCGTGCCAGGGCTCGGCGCCGCCTACGGCTGGCGACCGGTCCTGCTGTGGTCGATCCCCGTCGTCGTCGCGGTCGGCCTCGCGGCGGCGCTCGTGCTGCCGGACGCCCACGGCCGGGCCACGCCCGCGGCGGACGTCGCGACCGACGGCCGGCTCCCCAGCGGGTTCTGGCGGTTCACCCTGGCCGCGATCCTGCTGATCGGCGGCTCACAGGCCATCTACTCGTGGGCGGTGCCGTTCCTGCACGAGGGCGCGGGGGCGACGCTGCCCGTCGCCGGGGTGCTCACGGCCGTCGCCTCCCTCGTCGCGCTCGCCCCCATGATCGGGGCCGCCCGGCTGGCCGACCGCCTCGGCACGACGCGGCGGCTCCCGATGGCCGCGGCGCTGTGCGCGACGCTCGCCGTCGCCGAGATCGTGCTGGCGACGGGCTGGGGTCTCACGGCCGCGGCGGTCGCGCTGATGATCGCGACCGGTGCGCAGCTGGGCACGGTGTCGCTCATGCACGCCTCGGTCGTGGCGGCGGCACCGCACGCGGTGGGCCGCGGGTCGGGGGCGGCGATGGCCGGGTTCTACCTCGGCGCGCTGTTCGCGGCACCGGTGTTCGGGCTGCTCGTCGACGTCACCGGTGGCTACCCGGTCGCGTGGGTCGCAGGCGCCGTCCTGACGACCGCGGCGGCGGCGTGCTTCCTGTGGTGCCGCGGGGTCGGGAGCGCGGCGCTCACCACAGGTCCCTCATCGCCCCCCACGGCCCACCCTGCGCGCTGATCCCCCCGTCGACGGTGACCACCTGCCCGGAGATCATCGCCGCGGCCGGGGAGACGAGGAACGCGGCGACGTCCGCGACGTCCGACGGCGTGCACAGCCGGCCCACCGGGGTGTGGTCGACGAGCAGCGCCCGCACGTCCTCCCGCCCGCCGAGGTAAGCCTCCAGCGAGTCGGTGAGCACCGGGCCGGGGACGATCGTGTTGGCGGTGACGCCGCGCGGCCCCAGCTCCACCGCCCAGGAGCGGGTCAGCGCCTCCAGCGCTGCCTTCGCCCCACCGAGCAGGCCGTGGCCCGACTGCGCGAAGCGGGCGTCGAGACCGCCGATGGTGAGGATGCGCCCGCCCGCGCCCATGGCGGGTGCGAGGCGGTGCACGAGCTCCACCAGTCCGTCGACGACCGTCGCGAAGGTGAGCCTGCTGTGGCGGCCGGTGACGTCGACGAGCGGGCGGAACGCGGTGGCCGCGGCGTTGGCGACGAGAGTGTCGACGCGCCCGAACCGGCCGAGCGTGGCCTCGGCCAGGCCCGCGACCTGGGCGGGATCGGCCAGGTCGGCGGTCACGACGAGCGCCTGCCCGCCCTGGGCCTCGATCGAGCGGGCGACCTCGGCGGCGGCGCGGGCGTCGCGGCGGCCGTGGACGACGCAGTCGTGGTCGGGCGCGAGACGCTCGGCGATCGCGCGCCCGATGCCGCGCGCGCTGCCGGTCACGAGTGCCACCCGCCGCGTGCTCATGCTCAGAGCTTCAGCAGCCGCGCGAGGTTCCCGCCGAGGATCGCGTCGGTGTCGTCGTCGGAGAACCCGAGGTCGCGGATCGTCGCGATCTCGGCGCCCGGATCGGCCATGGGCCAGTCGGAGGCGAAGCAGATCCGCTCCGGGCCGTGCTTCTCGATGATCTCCCGGACACGACGCGGGTCGAGCGTGGCCAGCGACGGGGGCCACGACGTGTCGAGGTGCACGGGCAGCCCGATGACGACCTCCGCGGCTTCCTCGAAGCGTTTGTAGCCGCCGAAGTGGCACGCGATGAGGTCGAGGCGCGGGAACTGCCGGACGAGGTCGGCGAGCATCGCCGGGCTGCAGCGGTCGCCGGGGTCCTCGCCCGCACCGCCGACGTGCACGATCACCGCGAACTCCCCGGACATGGCGTCGAGGGTGGCCAGCAGGCGCGGGTCGTCGAGGGTGAGCTGCTGGAACATCGGGTGGACCTTGGCGCCGCGCAGGCCGTGGGCGCGCAGGCTCGCGACGTTCTCCTCCGGCGAGAGCCCGGGGTGCACGGAGCCGAACCCGATGAACCGGTCGGCGTCCAGCGACCCGGCGAAGCGGTTGGCGTTGTCGACGCGGTCGGGGGTGTTGGCGATGCCCAGGCACACCGAGCGGTCGACGCCCGAGGCCGCCATGACCTCCGTCAACGACGAGACCGTCCCGTCGCCGAAGCGCTTGAGGTCGGCCGGGGAGCCGGCGATCGCCTTGCGCGCCACGGCATCCGGATACACATGGGTATGTCCGTCGATGATCATTCCTGGGATCACAGCTTGGTGACCTCTCCCCCGTCGATCACGAGCACCGAGCCGTTCACGAAGTCCGACAGCGGCGACGCCAGGTAGCAGACGAGCGGGCCGAACTCGGCCGGGTCGGCCATCCGCCCGGCCGGGATCTTCCGCAGACGACGTTCCAGCATCGACGGGTCGCCCGTCACCGCCGCCTGCGCGTCGGTGGTGAACGCGCCGGGTGCGATGGCGTTGACCTGGATGCCGAAGGGCGCCCACTCCGCGCCGAGCGCCTTGGTGAACTGCACCAGTGCGCCCTTGGACGCCGAGTACGACACGAGGATCGGCTTGCCGTTGATCCCCGACGTGCTGGCGATGTTGACGACCTTGCCGGAGCGCTGGGCGAGGAAGTGCTTCCCGGCGGCCCGGGCGAGCACCGCGGGGGCGTGCACGTTGACCGCGAACACCTCCTCCCACTCGGCCTGGGGCTGGGTGGAGAACTTGCCCGCGGGCGCGATGCCGGCGTTGTTGACGACGATGTCGAGCCGCCCGAAGCGCTCCACGGCGAGGTCGGCGAGCGCGCCCACGGCGTCGGCGTCGCGCATGTCGACGGTCGCGACCGCGATCCGCTCCGGGGCTGTGGCCTGCAGCTTCTCCAGCGCCTCGGTGGTGCGGGCCGCCGCGAGCACGAGCCCGCCCTCCGCGACGAGCGCCTCCACCGCCGCCGCACCGAGCCCCCGGCTGGCGCCGGTGACGATCGCGACCTTGCCGTCGAGTCCCAGGTCCATCACTTGCCTCCGGTCACGATCTCGACCACCGAACGCTTCGCGATCTTGCCGACGGCGTTCTTCGGCAGCGAGTCCATCGTCAGTACCCGTTCCGGGATCTTGATGCTCGGCAGGCCGGCCGCCTTGCAGTGCGCCCGGATCTCGGCCTCGTCGACACCCGAGCCGTCCCGCAGCGCCACGGCCGCGAGGACCGCCTCGCCCCACTCCGTGTCGGGGACCCCGACGACGGCCGCCTCGATGACGGCCGGGTGCGAGTACAGGACGTGCTCGATCTCCGACGGCGTGATGTTGTAGCCGCCGCGGATGATCAGGTCCTTCATCCGGTCGACGATGTAGAGGTAGCCCTCGTCGTCGAACATGCCGACGTCGCCGGACCGCACCCAGCCGTCGACCAGCGTCTCGGCCGTCTTCTCCGGGTTCCGGTGGTAGCAGCGCATCGTGTACGGGGTGTGGAAGCGGACCTCGCCCCGCTCGCCGGGCGCGCAGTCGTTGCCGTCGGCGTCGACGACCCGCACGTCGGCCAGGTACGACGCCCGCCCGGCCGACGCCATCAGCCCGGTGCGGCCCGCCGCGATCCGGCGGTGGTCGTCCTGGGTGAGCATCGTCGCGATCGAGGCGATCTCGGCCATGCCGTAGAGCTGGCTGAAGACCGGCCCGAACCGGCCGACGAGCTCGCCGACGCGGTCGTGCGCGATGGGCGCGGCGCCGTACCCGATCGACGTCAGGGTGGCGACGTCGTCGTGGCCCAGGCCGGCTTCGAGCACACGGTAGAGCTGCGTCGGGACCAGGTAGGTGTGCGTCGCGGCCTGCTTCGTGGCCTCCGCGGCGAACTGGCCCGGGTCGAAGCCGCGGCCGTCGAGGAACCCGACCGCCCCACCCAGGAAGAACGTGGGCGCCAACGTGATCTGCACCGAGGAGTTGTGCGGGATCGTCGTGAGCCAGCGGGAGTGCCGCGACATCCCGTACTCCAGCCCGGCGACCATCGCGTGCGTGGCGACGGCGGCCGCGTCGAACAGGATGCCCTTGGGCTGGCCCGTCGTCCCGCTCGTGTAGACGATGCAGAACTCGTCGGACGGCGCCCGCGAGTGCAGGGTCGGCGGGGCCGACGCCGACGCCGCCCCGAGCCCGCCCCAGCCGGCCTCCGACGGGTCGTCGACGTCGACCACCACGAGGCCGAACTCGTCGGCCAGGGTCGCCGCCATCTCGCGGAACCCGGACTCGGTGACGAGCACCCGGGCCTGGGCGTTGCCCAGGATCGAGCGGTACTCCTCCAGGCTCATCCGGAAGTTGAGCCCGCAGTAGACCCCGGCCGCCTTGGTGACGCCGACGATCGCCTCCGCGACCTCCAACCTGTTGCGCAGCAACACCGCCACCCGGTCACCGGGCGCGACGCCGTAGCGTCCCTGCAGCAGGTTGGCGAGCCGGTTGGTGCGCTCGTCGAGCTCGCGGTAGCTGAGCGTGCGGTCACCCTCGATCGCCGCGTCGGCGTCAGGGGTCTTGCGGGCGTGAGCGGCGACGGCGACGCCGATGTCCATGCTGGGCTCTCCCGATCAGACGTAGAGGACGACGTCGTCGCCCTCGACCGCCACCTCGTAGGTGCGCACGCGCAGCTTGTCCGGCTCGACGAGCGAGCGGCCCGTGGCGAGCGTGAACTCGTAGCCGTGCCACGGGCAGACGATGTACTCGTTGTGGCGGACGTAGGAGTACTCGTGGGCCGGGGTGTCGTCCATCGTCCCCTTGACCACGCCCTCACACAGGGGTGCGCCGTGGTGCGGGCAGTTGTTGCGCAGGGCGTGGAAGGTGCCGCCGACGTTGATCACGCCGATCGAGCGGCCGTCGATCTCGACGATCCGCCGATCACCCCAGGGGAAGTTCTCGAGCTTCTCGACGACGTGTCGGGTGCGGGCGACAGTCTCAGTCAAGGCGGTCTCCGTAGACGGCGCGCGGGGTGTCGACGAGGATCTTCTGCCGCAGCTCCTTCGACACGGCCTGCAGCGAGCGCTGCGGGTTGTCGAAGTCCCAGTGCGGGTAGTCGGAGGAGAACATCAGCGTCCGGTCGGCGTGCAGCATCTCCATCAGCGGCCCGACGTGCCTCGGGTCGTGCGGCTCGATGAACGGCTGCGTCGTGAAGCGGATGTGGTCGAGCAGGTACTCCGACGGCGGCCTGGTCAGCCACGGGACCTCGTTGCGCAGGCCCTTCCAGTCACGGTCGAGCTTCCACATGACCTCGAGCGCCCACAGGAAGCCGCCCTCGGCGATGATGTACTTCAGCTTCGGGAACTTCTCGAACACGCCGTGGCAGATCATCGACAGCGTGTTCGACTGGTGGATCTGGCCGAGCGCGGTGTGCCACTCCAGGTAGAACGTGGGCGTGCCGGCCATCCGCGGGGCCTTGGCGAAGACGTTCTCGCAGCCCGACGGGTGCACGATCAGCGGCAGCTCGTGGCGGGCACAGGCCTCGTAGATGGGCCAGTAGTGCTTCTCCCCCATCAGGATCTCGCCCAGCGGCATGAAGACGGCGACGATGCCGTCACGCTTCGCGACCCGGTCGATCTCGGCGACCGCGGCCTCCGGGTCCTGCGGGGCGACGACGAGCGCGCCGCGCCAGCGGACGTCGTTCTGCAGCCAGCGCTCGCACATCCACTCGTTGTAGGCCGACGCGATGGTCGCGGCGACCATGCCGTCGGGCATCGCGCCGATGCCCAGGCACTGCCCGGCCAGCAGGACGGCCCGGTAGATGCCGTGCTTGTCGAGCAGGTGCTGCGCGGTGAAGTCCGGGTCGGTCGCGGGCGGCATCCCCGGGCGCGCCGCGTCCTCGCGGTAGGCGCCGGCGGCGTTGATGTAGAGGTAGTCCAGCGGCAGCGTGAACTGGGCGGCGGCCATGCCCTTCGCCCAGTCGTCACCGCTGACACCGAGCCGGTTGCGCCACGTCTCGGTCATGTACGGGGTGAGGTCCCGGATGCCGTTGACGAAGTTCGGGTGCACGTCCGAGTCGATGATCCCGGTCTTCTTGGGATCGGTCTGTTCGGCGCTCCGGGGCGCCTCGATGGTCGTCATGAGCGTCTCCTCCCGAGTTACCGCGCCCGGCCGAGCAGCGCGAGGTTGTAGTACTGGGCGCCCGAACCGGCGCCCGATGCGATCGCGACCTCGGCGCCGGCGACCTGCCGGTCGCCGCACTCGCCGCGCAGCTGGCGGACGGCCTCGACGAGCTTGAGCGTCGGCCCGCCCCACCCGATGTGGCTGCAGGCCAGCAGCCCGCCGTCGGTGCAGGTGGGGAGCTTGCCGTCGAGGCCGATACCGGTGGCGCGCGCGAAGTCGGTGCCCTCGCCGGGCCCGCAGAAGCCCAGCGCCTCGAACTGGCGGGCGACCTCGAGGGAGTTGACGTCGTAGAGCTGGGCGACGTCGACGTCGGACGGGCCGAGCCCGGCCTGTCCGAACGCCTTGCGCGCGGCGGCGGCGCCGATCGTCCACGTCTGCTCGTAGCGGGCCGGGTCGACGTACTGCTGACGCAGCCACTCCATCCCCGCGCCGAGCACGACGATCGGCGGGTGCGGCAGGTCGCGCGCCCGTTCGAGGGTCGTGACGATCACGGCCGCGCCACCCTCCGAGGCCAGGCACAGGTCGAGCAGCGTGAAGGGGTCGACGATCGGCGGTGCCGCCAGGACGTCGTCGGCGGTGTAGGGGCCGCGCCCGGCCATGACGGCCTCGGGGTTGGCGGATCCGACGTTGCGGATCGTCGCCGCGATCTCCGCCATCCCTTGCCGCGCATGGGGATGGCGGGCGAGGTGGCGTTGCGCCACCAGGGCGAAATGCGCCGAGGTGAACGCCCCGAACGGCGCGACGAACTCGTTGCCGGGCTGGGTGTAGGCCGCGACCCGGCCGCCGCCGAGGACGCCGGCCTGCCCGCCGGTGATGAGCACCGTCGTGGCCTGGCCGGTGAGGATGGCACCGGCGGCGTCGACGAGCGCGGGGACGCCCTGCGGGTAGGAGTCGCCGATCCAGTCGAGCGGGACGCCCAGCAGTGTGGACCAGTCGGCCGAGCCGGGGGCGAGCACCGTGCCGCCGGGGCCGGGCCAGCGGGCGGCGATGCCGTCGAGGTCGGTGTGGTGCAGGCCCGCGTCGGCCAGGGCGAGCTTCGCGGCATCGAGGGCGACCTGCAGGGAGTTGCGGTCGGAGCGCTTCTGTTGCGGGGTCAGCCCGACCCCGACGATCGCGACGTCGGACAGGTTCATGCCGGGTCCTCCGTGAACGCCGGCAGGACCCGGCCCTCGCGCTCGATCCACGTCACGCGCACGGGTGCGTCGATCGCCGGGAGCCGCCCGTCGGGGCCGTCGACGAGCTCGGCGAGCATGCTCCAGCCCTCGTCGAGGTCGACGATGCCCAGCCGGAACGGTACGGCGAACCCGGGGCTCGGCGGCTTGTGCACGACCGTCGCCGAGTAGACGCGGCCGCGGCCATCGGAGCGCTCGTAGGCCCAGTTCTCCGACAGACACGCGGGGCACGCGACCTGCGGGGTGAAGAAGTTGCGCCCGCAGTCGCCGCAGACGGGGCGGACGAGCTCACGCCGCCCGACCGCCTCCCAGAAGAGGTCGGTCAGCCCGGGATCGGTGACGGTCACTCTCCACCCAGCAGCAATCGGTGCGCGGCCTCCTTGACCGTCATCCCGACCTCGACGCCACGCTTCGCGGCGGCCTCGTTGTGCGCGCTGATCAGGCCGTGCTCGTAGCCGAGGAACGCGTCGCCGACCGGGGCGGTGGTGCCGTCGATGCAGGCGCCCGCGAGGCCCGCCTCGTCGGCGGTGACCAGCCCGGACACGCCGGAGCGGTTCTTGCTCATGCCGCCGTCGTGGCAGATGAACCCCCAGGGGCTCGCCTCGAGCAGGAACTTGGCGCCGCTGCGGCCGGTGTGCCCGGCGGTGACGAGCACGCTGCGGTTCTCGTCCTCGGGGTAGGCCCAGACGATCGAGTCGGTGACGACGACGCGCCGCCCGCTCGGGTGGGTCTCCATGATCTCGCGGCGGACCTTGTTGCCGACCTCGACGTCGGTGGGGTCGTTGGCCAGCAGGATCTCCGCGGCCTCGCGGACGGGCATGCCGGGCTTCACGCCGCACGTCTCGGCGACGTAGTTGACGTGCTTGACGATGCCGTTGGTGTAGAGGTCCTCGCCGTTGCCCATCTCGGCGGTCATGCCGTCGGCGGTCGCCGCGGGGATCCCGAGTGCCTCGAGGTACCAGAGGCCGGCGATGCCGGCGCCGTCCTTGCCGACACAGGCGTCGTGCCCGATGACGCCACGCGGGCGGTGGATCGCCATCATCCGTGCGGGCAGGACACCGACGTAGGAGGCCGGGACGACGACGTCGCGCCCGGTGTTGCGGGCGTCGACGTAGCGGGCCGAGTCCATGGTGCAGATCCGGCCGCGGTCGCGCTCGACCACGATGTCCTGCGGGTGGTCCTGCTCCCGCTCCAGCAGCGTCTTGCCGTCCATGCGCCGTCCTGACGTCGTCGTCGTTCCTGCGGAGTTCCCGTGCGGCGCCGACCACCGATCAGCGCCCGAATCTCTGTATATCATTAACAGCAGCACCGAACCAGGTCCGAATCCGCCACATGCGACGGCGCCGCCTCCCAGGATGCGGGAGACGGCGCCGTGGAGCCAGGTGCGACGTGGGTCAGGTGCCGTACATCTCCCAGCTCAGGACCTCGTCCATCTGCCGCTGGTAGTGCCGCTCGAAGTAGGTGAGCGTGTCGTCCATGTGCGCGCGCATCGCGGCCTCGGCCTTGTCGCCCTCGCCGGACTCGATCCCGATGCACACCGCGTCGTGCGCCTGCCAGACGAGCTTGCGGAACCGGCGCGGATACTCGACACCCAGCACCGTGCCGTCGGTGATCCAGTGCAGCGAGTTGATGCAGTAGCCGAACAGCGGGTTGTCCGAGCCCCACGCCACGAGGTCGTGGAAGCGGCGGTTCTCGGCGAGGAACGCGTCGCGGTCGTCGAGGCTCTCGCCCATCCGGTCGACCGAGTGCCGCAGGTCGGCCAGCAGCCCGGTGTCGCCCCGCTCGGCGCACAGCCGGGCCGTGATCGGCTCCAGCAGCTGACGCGTCTCGATCACCGCACGGAACGGGGTGTCGGCGAACTGCATCAACAGCGCGAGCGTGCTGGCCAGGTGCCGCGAGTCCGGCGAGGTGATCACCGGCCCACCGCCGGGGCCCGGACGGATGGTCAGCACGCCCTGCAGCTCCAGGACCCGCAACGCCTCGCGCAGCGTGTTGCGGCCGACGTTGTAGGTCTCGAGCATGTCGCGCTCGGGCGGCAGGTGGCTGCCCGGTGCCAGGTTGCGGTCCTTGATCTCCTTGACGATCCGCTGCGCGATGACGGTGGCACGCTTGGGCGGCATCCCCGTCGGCGCCGAGCGCGGCGGGACGTCCCTGCGGACGACGGACATGTCGGCTCCCTGCTCTACGACCCGGACTGCTGTCGGCCCGGGTCGAGGCCGACCCAGATCCTGACGATGATACTCAGCAATCCGTCCTTCACGACGGTACGGGCCCGATCGGGTGGCGCAGAGGCTACCCTCACCGGTCGGGCCGCTCTCTCAGGCCGGGGACATGGTCCCCGGTGGCGCGCCACCGTCCGGCATCAGCTGAACACGGCCTCGGAGAGCTCGTCGTAGAGCTTCTCCGACGGGTCGAGCTTGCGGACCGCGGTCGGCGCCGGGTCGAAGTAGACGAGCTCGCTGACCAGCTTGGGCTCGGGGCCCTCGGAGAACGGGAAGAACCAGGCCAACCGACTGCTGACCAGGTACTTCGCGCTCGGGTCGTCGACCTCCACGACCGGCACCTTGTCGCCGGGGAACGCCTGGTGCCAGGTGCCGTGCGCGGCGATGCCCCAGTCGGCGACGGCCAGGTGGTCGATGTCGAGCTGCAGCACGTTGGTGCCGTCGTCGACCATGCCCTGGTAGAAGCCGCGGATCGCGTCGAAGTCGGGCAGCTCCACGTAGGCGCCCAGCCCCCAGAACTTGTAGACCCCGCCCTCGGCGACGGTCTCCAGCACCTTGTCCGGGTAGCCGAGGACCTCCCACTTGATGTGGTCCTTCATGACTTCCAGGATCGCCTTGTGGCGGGGGTTGTCGGTCTTGCGGGCCAGCTCGTCGTAGCTGTCCCAGCCCTTCTTCAGATCCAGCACAGCCATGGTGCGGCGTCCTCTCGTGGTGGCGGGAGATGCGAGGTTCAGGAATCGGCGACGTCGCGCGAGTCGATGACGCCCTGGGCCGCGGGCAGCCAGCTCGCGACGCCGGCGAAGGGCATCGCGACGAGCGTGGCCTCGACGAGCTGCTCCTCGGTCGCGCCGGCGCGCCGGGCGCCGCGGGAGTGGATGGCGACGAACCGCGGCTGGTACTCGGCGGCGTTGACCGCGCAGAGCAGCAGCTCCATGTCCATCGCGGGCAGCGGCGTCTCGCCCAGCGACGACTCGCGCATGAGGAAGTAGCCCTCCAGGCCGGCGCCGACGCGGTCGCCGAGGAGCTCGACGTAGTCGGGCACGAACCCGAAGTAGCGCTCGAAGTAGGCGTAGGCGCCGGGGACGTCGGCGTCGAACGAGTCGGTCGCGTCGGTCGCGGCGGCGGCGTGGTCGGCCGGGCCGTAGGCGGCGTCGGTCGCGGCGACGAAGAGCTGGTGGGGGGTGATACCGCGGGAGATCAGCAGGCCGACCGAGGCGCCCTCGGCGTGCTCGCGCGCGACCCCGGCCTTGGCGGCCACGGCGAGGAAGTGGTCGACCAGCGCCTCGTCGCGCTTCACCGCGCAGATCGCGGCGGCGAACAGGGCCTTGAGGCCGACGGGCAACGTTCCGTCGGTGGTGATGACGTCGGCGACGCGGGCGAGGCCCTCGACGAACTTGGGCGTCGAGACCTCGAGGCGCGAGAGCCACGGCGCGTCGCCGACCAGTTCCGCCGTGCGCCGACCACCGGAGGTCGAGACAGTGCCTGCCATGGTGACCACTCCTCGTCGAGTACACCGGGATGGAGGGGCCGGGGGACGTGCCCGCCCTGTCGCTCAGCCCGCTAATAAAGTAACATAGTATTCATGGACTCCACGGAGAAGTGGTTCGGTCTCGGGCCCGCCGAGACGGCCCTGCGCGAGGAGGCCGAGGCCGTTGCGGCGTCCGTCGCCGACATCGCCGCCGAGGCCGACGCAATGAGCGAGATCCACCCCGGCATCCGGGAGGCGTTGCGCGCCAGCGGGTTGTCCGGGCTCATGGTCCCCGCGGCCTACGGTGGCCGCTCCGAGAGCGTCGACCCGCTCGCGGTGTGCCTGGTCCGCGAGGTGTTCATGCGGGCGTCGTCGCACCTCGACTCCATGTTCGCCCTCCAAGGCATCGGCAGCTACGCCATCACCGTGGGCGGGACCGACGAGCAGCGCGCGCAGTGGCTGCCCAGGGTCGCGTCGCTGGAGACCCTCGCGGCGCTCGCGCTCACCGAGGAGCACGCGGGCTCCGACCTCAAGAACGTCTCGACGACGCTGACCGAGAAGGACGGGTCGCTCGTCGTCCGCGGGGCCAAGTCGTTCATCTCCAACGCCGGCGCGGCCGACTTCTTCGTGACGCTCGTGTCCGAGGAGGCCGGGCTCTCCCTGGTGCTCGTCCCGGCCGACACCCCCGGTCTGACCACGACCCCCAGCCCCGAGCTGATCGCCCCGCACGTGCTCGGCGAGGTGGAGTTCGACGACGTCGTCCTGCCTCAGCAGGCCCGGCTCGGCGTCCCGGGCAAGGCGATGTCGCTGGTCCTGGGCACGCTCGCGGTGTTCCGGGTGTCCGTCGCGGGCGCGGCCTGCGGACTGGCCGCCGGTGCGCTCGCCGAAGCCGCCCGCCACGCCCGCACCCGCGAACAGTTCGGCCGACCCCTGCTCAAGCACGGTCCCGTCGCCCAGCTGCTGGCCGACTCGTGGAACGACGTCGAGATGGCCCGGTTGCTCACCTACCAGGCCGCGGCCGCCGCCCGTGACGACGCCGCCGGCGCACTGAACCGCTCGTCGATGGCGAAGGTGGCCGCGACCGAGGCGGCGAGCCGCGTCGTCGACCGGTGCGTGCAGGTCATGGGCCGCTGGGGGCTCGTCGCGAACAGCCCGATCGAGCGCTACTACCGCCAGGCCCGCCCGATGCGCATCTACGAGGGCGCCTCGGAGGTCCTCAAGCTGGGCATCGCCCGCGCCCTCTGCGACGAGGTCTAGTTCGCGAACCTGTGAGCGCTATCGGCCCTGCCAGCGCGGCGCCCGCTTCTCGACGAACGCGCGCGCCCCCTCCTTCGCGTCCTCCGACGTCCGGACCTGGGTGATCATCGGCTCCTGGCGGGTGAACAGCTCGTCGTCGGGCCACAACGCCGACGCCGCCATCACGGCCTTCGACGCCTGCACCGCCAGCGGGGCGTTCCCCGCGATCTCCGCGGCCAGCTCCTTCGCCGCGGCGAGCGCGCCGCCGTCGGCGACGACCCGGCTGACCAGGCCCAGCTCCAGGCAGCGTGCCGCCGTCAGCGGACGACCGGTGAGCACCGCCTCCGTCGCGACGTTGCGCGGCACCAGCCGCGGCAACCGCAGCACACCGCCGCCCGCCGCGACCAGCCCGCGCTTGACCTCCGGCAGCCCGAACGAGGCGCTCTCCCCCGCGACGACCAGGTCGCAGGCCAGGGCGATCTCGAACCCGCCGCCCAGCGCCGGGCCCTCCACGGCGGCGACGATCGGCTTGCGCGGCGGGACACCGACGATGCCGAAGCCGCCGCGCCGCTCGTCGACGGGACGCTCCCCCGTCGCCGAGTACGCCGCGAGGTCCATGCCCGCCGAGAAGAAGCCCGACGAGCCCGTCAGCACCCCGACCCGCAGCTCGGGATCGGAGTCCAGCTCGTCGATCGCCGCGCTGATCAGCCGGGCCGTCGCGAGGTCCACGGCGTTGCGCCGCCGGGGGCGGTCGATCGTCAGCACGAGCACCGGGCCGGCGCGCTCGACCAGCAGCCCTCCGGTCGCGGTCGGGGCGGCTCCGTTGCCCGTCATCTCGGGGCCATCCGGATACCGCCGTCGAGACGGATGGTCTCGCCGTTGATCATGGGGTTCTCCAGGACGTGGACGGCGAGGGCGCCGAACTCGTCGGGAGCGCCCAGCCTGCTGGGGTGCGGGACCATCTTGCCCAGCGAGTCGCGCACCTCCTGGGGCAGCCTGCCCAGCAGCGGAGTGTCGAAGATGCCGGGCGCGATCGTCGCCACCCGGATCTGTTTGGTCGCGAGGTCGCGCGCGGCGACGATCGTCATGCCGA
This sequence comes from Pseudonocardia sulfidoxydans NBRC 16205, assembly GCF_007989085.1. Taxonomy (GTDB): domain Bacteria; phylum Actinomycetota; class Actinomycetes; order Mycobacteriales; family Pseudonocardiaceae; genus Pseudonocardia; species Pseudonocardia sulfidoxydans. The sequence goes on along the minus strand of NZ_BJVJ01000003.1, from coordinate 95,613 downwards.
CGACGCCAGCCTTCGACGACGCGTACGGGATCTGGCCGATCTGGCCCTCCCACGCCGCCACCGACGCCGTCAGCACGATCGCGCCGCGCTCCCCGTCGACCGGGTCGAGCTGCGCCATCCGCGCCGCGGCGAGGCGCAGCACGTTGAACGAGCCGATCAGGTTGAGCTCGATGATCGCGGAGTAGTCCTCGAGCGAGCCGGGGCTGCCGTCGCGCTGCAGGATGCGCATGGCGTGCCCGCGTCCGGCGCAGTGCACGACCGCGCGCAGCGGACCGAGTTCGGCGGCCGCGTCGAGGGCCGGGGTCACGCCCTCCTCGGTCCGGACGTCACCGACGACGAACCGGGCGCGGTCCCCCAGCTCGGCGGCGGCCTCGGCGCCGGGCGAGGACTCCAGGTCGAGCAGCACGACGCTCGCCCCCGCCTTCACCAGCCGTCGCGCGGTGGCCAGCCCGAGCCCGGAGGCGCCGCCGGTCACGACGGCCGAGATGCCTGCGATGTCCACGTGATTCCTTCCGGATGGTTCCTGGCCGTGCTGTGGTTCGACCGGGTCAGACCGTCTCGAGCAGCATGGCGTTGGCCATGCCGCCCGCCTCGCACATCGTCTGCAGGCCGAGCCCGCCGCCGCGTGCCTCCAGTGCACCGAGCAGCGTCGTCGCCAGCCGGGCGCCCGAGGCCCCGAGCGGGTGGCCGAGCGCGATCGCGCCGCCGCGCGCGTTGAGCCGGTCCGGGTCGGCGTCGAACGCCGCCTGCCAGGCCAGCGGTACCGACGCGAACGCCTCGTTGACCTCATAGAGGGCGACGTCGCCGATCCCGACGCCCGCCCGGTCGAGCAGTCTCCGCGTCGCCGGGATGGGTGCGGTCAGCATCTCGACGGGGTCGTCGCCGCAGACCGAGAACCCGCGGAACCGCGCGCGCGGGGTGAGCCCCAGCTCGCGGGCGGCCCGGTCGCTCGCCAGCAGCAGCGCCGACGCACCGTCGGTGATCTGGGAGGAGTTGCCCGCGGTGATCGACCACGTGATCTCGGGGAACCGGGCCGCCATGGCCTCGTCGGTGAAGGCGGGCTTCAGGCCGGCGAGCTTCTCCGGGGTGGTCCCGCGGCGGATCGACTCGTCCGCGGAGACGACGGTGTCCCCCACCGTGATCGGCACGATCTCGCCGTCGAAACCCCCCGAGTCGGCGGCGGTGGCGGCGCGGGCGTGCGAGCGGGCGGCGTAGTCGTCGAGCTGCTCACGCGACAGCTTCCAGCGGGCCGCGACCAGCTCGGCCGACACGCCCTGCGACACCAGGCCCGGTGCGTACCGCGCCGTCACCGACGGCCCGGCCGAGTCGGCCCCGAGCTTCGCCGCGCCCATCGGGACGCGGCTCATCGACTCGACACCCGCCACGACCACCAGGTCGTAGGCGCCGGCCATGATGCCCTGCGCGGCGAAGTGCACGGCCTGCTGGCTCGACCCGCACTTGCGTTCCACCGTCACGGCGGGCACGTGCTCGGGGAACCCCGCGGCCAGCCACGCCATCCGGCCGACGTTGCCCGACTGCTCACCGGCCTGGCTCACGCACCCGGTGACGACGTCGTCGACGCGACCGGGGTCGATGCCGGTGCGTGCCACCAGGCCCGCGATGGTCTGTGCCAGCAGGTCGACGGCATGCAGCCCGGACAGGGCGCCCCCCGGCTTGCCCTTGCCCATCGGCGACCGCACCGCATCAATCACATAGGGCTCGTCCACCCCGGGCTCCTCTCTCGTTCGCGCACGTCAGTCGACGGCACCGGCGTAGGCCTGCATCAGCCGCTCGTGCGAGGTGAACTCCGCCGCCGGCCCCGACGCCTTCACCTCACCGTTGCTCAGGACGTAGACGTAGGAGCAGTGCTCGAGGGCGACCGACGGGTTCTGCTCCACGATCACCGCGGGGGTGTCGGCGAACAGGGACTCGAAGCGCCCGTACAGCTCCTTGATCAGGATGGGCGCGAGGCCCAGGGACATCTCGTCGATCAGCACGATCCGGGGCCGCTGCACGACGGCCCGGCCGATCGCGAGCATCTGCTGCTCACCACCGGACAGGAAGCCCGCACGGATGCCGCTGCGCTCCCCGAGCCGGGGGAAGGCGTCGAGGACCCTGGCGATGTCGTCGTCGACGTCGCGCCCGCCCCGGGTGTACGCGGCGGCCCGCAGGTTCTCCACGACGGTGAAGTCGGGGAACACCCGCCGCCCCTGCGGCACGTGGGCGACGCCGCGGGCCACGACCTGGTCGGGGCGCAGCCCGGTCAGCGGCTCGCCGCCGAGCAGGATCTCCCCCGACCGCACGTCGACGAGCCCGGACACGGCGCGCAGCATCGTCGTCTTGCCGGCGCCGTTGGGGCCGAGGATCGCGACCTTCTGACCGGGCCGGACCTCGATGTCGACGCCGTGCAGGACCGTGGAACGCCCGTAGCCGCCGGTGACACCGCGAAGGACCAGCCCGGCACCGCCCGCTGTCTCAGCCGCCAAGGTAGGCCTCCACGAAGTCGTCCTGGCGCCGCACGACGTCGGGGACGTCGTCGGCGATGACCCGGCCGAAGTTGAGTGCCACGACCCGGTCGGTGACCCGCATGACCAGCTCGATGTTGTGCTCGACGAGCACGACGGTCGCCCCGACGTGGCGGCTGTGCACCAGCACCCGGCCGACGAGGTCGTCCCCCTCGTCGGGGGTGAGGCCCGCGGCGGGCTCGTCGAGCAGCAGCAGCCGGGGCCGGGCGACCACGGCGCGGGCGACGTCGACCCGCTTCTGCACGCCGTAGGCCAGGTTCTCGACGCGTTCGTCGAGCAGGTCGGCGAGCCCCAGCATCTCGGCGGTCTCGATCGCGTCCGCCCGCATGCGACGTTCCCCGCGCACGAAGGGCGGCAGCCGGAGCACCTGGCTGACCGACCCGTAGCCCGCGACGGCGTGCTGGCCGATCATCAGGTGGTCCATGACCGTCAGGCCCTCGTGCAGGCTGAGGTTCTGGAACGTCCGGCCGACCCCGAGGGCGCGGCGCTGCGCGGGCCGGCGCGGGCGCAGCACGGTGTCGCCGACGGCGATCTCCCCGCCCGCGAGGCCGACGAAACCGGAGACGGCGTTGAGCAGGGTGGTCTTGCCCGCCCCGTTGGGGCCGACGAGCCCGACCACCGAGCCGGGGACGATCTCCGCGGACACCCCGTCGACGGCGGTGACGCCGCCGAACGCGACGCGGACGTCGCGGATGGAGAGCCCGATCCCGCCGTCCCCCGACACGGTGGGTGCCTCCGGCCGGCTTCCACGGGCCGTGCTCTGGGCCAGTTCCGCCTCGACGATCGTCGCCGTCGGCGCCAGCTCGATCTCCGCGGGTGCGAGCCGCTTGCGGCCGGGGCCGAACCGTCGCCACAGCGCGACGATCCCGCCCGCGAAACCGCCCGGGAAGAAGATCATGATGACGACGAACACGACGCCGTAGATGACGTAGCGGAACTCCCCGGTGGTGCGCAGCATCTCCGGCAGGCCCTCGACGAAGATCGCGCCGAGCGCGGCGCCCCACAGGTAGCGCTGGCCACCGATGATCGCGATGACGAGGGTGACGATCGAGAGCTCCAGCGAGAAGTCCTGCGGCGAGACGTAGTTGACGGTGTGGGCGTAGAGCACGCCCGCGCAGCCGACCATCGCCCCCGAGACGCCGAACGCGCCGACCTTCTGCCAGCCCAGCGACATGCCCAGGCTCGACGCCGCGAGCGGGCTCGTCCGCACCGCGTTCCAGGCCCGGCCCTGCCTGCCGCGCAACAGGTTGCGGGCGAACAGCATCGCCACACCCATCACGACGAGCGCGATGTAGAGCAGCCCCAGCGGGGTGTAGGCGGTGCCGAACAGCGTCGGCGGCGGCACCTGTGTGCCTCCGCCACCACCGGTGAGGCCGGTCCACTCGAAGTAGATCTGCTGGGCGACGATGCACAGCGCGAGCGTCGCGATCGCCAGGTAGAGGCTGCCGATCCGCAGCGACGGCAGCCCGATCACGACACCGATCAGGGCGCCGACGACGATGCCCGCGACGAGCTCGCCCTCCATCCCGAACGACGTGATGCGGGAGACGGCGATCGTCGCGTAGACCCCGGCGCCCAGCAGCGCCGCGTGCCCCACCGAGGGCTGGCCGGCCGCGCCGAACAGCACGGTGTGGCTGGCGCCGATGATCGTGAAGATGACGACGACGGTGACGACGTAGGCCTGGTAGCCGGTCAGGACGCCCGAGATGCCGAAGACGACGATGATCGCGAGCAGGGCGAGCAGGACGTCGCGACCGGGGATGCGCGCCCACACCGGCCGGGCGCGTCCGTCCGCCGGCGCGCTCATGCCCGCGACGCCGAGAGTCGGCCGAACAGACCGGCGGGCCGGATCAGCAGCACCACCAGGATGATCAGGACGGGCAGCGCGATGGTCACCGCGCGCGGGGCGTAGGCGATCGAGAGCGCCTCGAGGACTCCGAGGATGAACCCGCCCGCGACGGCGCCGGGCAGGCTGGAGAGCCCGCCGAGGACGGCCGCGGTGAACGCGGAGATGAACGTGCCCTGCAGGAAGCCGACCGACAGCACCGACACCGACGCCACCATGATCGCCGCGATCAGCCCGAGCAGGCTGGAGATGATCCACGTCCAGCGCGAGACGGTCCGGGCGGGGACCCCCATGAGCGTCGCGGCCTGCGGGTCCTGGGCGTAGGCGCGCATCCCGACACCGAGGTTGGTGTAGCGCAGCACGACGCCCAGCACGATCGCGCCGGCGACGGCGACCCCGAGGATGACCAGCCGGGTCAGGTCGATGTTGAGGCCCGCGACCGCGACCCCGCCGGAGGGCAGGGGCGCGTTGATGTTCTGGACGCCGGAGCCGAAGAAGATCTGCGTCGCGTTGTTGAGGACGATGTCGAGCCCCATCGTGGCGAGCACGAGCCGGAACAGGTCACCCGAGCCGAGCGGCCGGACGATCCCCCGTTCGACGGCCCAGCCCAGCAGGACCGCACCGACGACCGCGACCGCGAGCCCGGCGGCCCAGCCGAGGTTGAGGATCGTCCCCACCTGGAAGAACAGGAACGCACAGAAGGCGCCCATGGAGGCGGTCGCGAAGTTCACCGCGTCCATCGTCTTGAAGATCAGGGCGATGGACAGCGCGAGCAGGGCGTAGACGCCCCCGGTCATGAGCCCGTTGACGATCGCCTGCAGGAAGGCGCTCACGTGGATCGTCCGACCTGGTCGGGCGGAACGCGCGCGGTCATCGTCGACCTCCCGTTCCGGCGGCTCCCACGGTGGGCGCCGACCGATTCAACTGATAAAGATATACATGGATTGGGACGGAGGGAACCCCGCCCGGGCATCTTGCGCGTGACGGTCGGCGGGTCCTAATGTCGCCACACTATTAACATAGATTCTCCGCCGAGGCGGCAGTGCTGCCGCCGGGGAAGGACGACCCATGCGTCGAGTAGTGGGCGTTGCCGTGGCAGCGATCGCCGCCACCGTTCTCGCAGGTTGCGGCGGCGCCACCGTGTCGTCGTCGGAGTCCGGGGGCGGAGGTGGAGCGGCGTCCCCCGGCATCACGGCCGACACGATCACGCTCGGCATGGTCAGCCCCATGACCGGGCCGTTCGCCGCGCTGGGCACCGACGGCCAGGCCGGCGCCGACGCGCTCGTCCAGACCGTCAACGCCGCCGGCGGCATCAACGGCCGCAAACTCGCCCTCGCCGTGCAGGACGACCAGTACGACCCCAAGCAGGCCGTCGCCGGGGCCCGCTACTTCGCCACCCAGCAGCCCGTCCTCGGGGTCTGGGGCAACAACGGCACCGCCACCACACTCGCCGGGATGCCGACACTGCAGCAGGCCGGTGTGCCCCTGCTGTTCCCGATGGCGCTGAGCACCCAGCTCTCGACCTACGACCGGTCCTTCGCCTCGATGCTGCCGCTGTCGGCACAGTTCCAGCTGCTCTCGGACTGGATCGCCACGCAACCGAACCTGGCCGCCGGGAAGTGGGGCATCCTCTACCAGAACGACGGCACGTCGTCGGAGGTCGCGGACGGCTTCAAGAAGGGCAAGACCGCGCTCACCGAGAACGTCAGCTTCGAACGCACCACCACCAGCTACGCCACCCAGCTGCAGAAGCTGCAGGCCTCCGGCGTGACCGACCTGGTGTTCATCGGCAACGTCAACCAGATCTCGGTGGCGCTCAAGGAAGCCGACCAGACCGGCTACAAGCCGCAGTGGTACAGCTCGCTGGGCAACACCAGCCCCGACCTCGCCAAACTGACCGGCCCGCTCGCCGAAGGCGTCATCACCGTCAACCCCTACGCGCCGCCCGCCAGCGACGTCCCCGGCACCGCCGAGTTCCGGGCCGCGATGGACAAGTACGAGCCCGGCAAGTCGCAGAGCATGTACGCGCTCAACAGCTGGGTCGGCGGCAAGATCATCGTCGACGCGCTCCAGCGGGCCGGCAAGGACCTCACCCGCGACTCGTTCCTCGCCGCGCTGCAGGAGACCAAGGACCTCGAGATCGGCGGGATCATGCCGCCCGTCACCATCACGGCGACCGACCGCACCGCCAGCACCTGCATCCAGCTGGCCAAGGTCACCCAGGGCGTGTTCAAGTCCGACGGCGAACCGGTCTGCCAGTGACCGACGGTCCCGCCACCCGCACGGCGGTCGTCGTCGGGGCCGGCCTCGCCGGTCTCGCGACGGCCGTCGCCGCCGCCGACCGCGGCATCGCCGTGACCGTGCTGGAGAAGGGCGACCTCGCCGGCGGCGCGGCGTCCTTCTCCGGCGGGCAGGTCTGGGTCGCCGCCAACCACCTCGAAGCCGCCCAAGGCATCCAGGACGACCTGCGGGCCGCCGAGGAGTACGTCCGCGCCGTCGGAGCCTCCCACCCCGAGCTCATCGACGACGACGCCCTGGCGCGCTGGCTCACCGAGGCGCCGCGAGCCGCCCGGTACTTCGAGGACGCCGGGGCCGTGACCTGGGAGATCATCCCCGACTACCCGGACTACTACCAGGACGCGCCCGGCTCGCGAGCCACCGGCCGCTACCTCACCGCCGCCTACGACGCGCGGCGCCTCGGCGCCTGGCGCGACCGGCTGCGGGTGTCGCCGCACTTCCCCGTCGGCACCACCTACGCCGAGATCCTGGGCGCCGGGCTGCGGGCATCGGCGTTCGGCGCGTCCTCGTCATCCTCACCGCCACCCGAGGACCGGTTGACGTTCGGGACCGGCGTCGTCGCCGGGTTCCTCGTCGCCGCCCTCGAACGCGGCGTCGAGATTCTGCTCGAGCACACCGCGATCGAGCTGTGCCTCGACGGCGGGCGCGTCACCGGCGTCGTCGCCGAGACCCCCGACGGCGCCCGACGCATCCTCGACGGCGCCGTCGTCATCGCCACCAGCGGCTACGACTGGGACGACGACCTCGCCCACGACTTCCTCGGCCTCAAACCCGCCGACCGCGGCAGCGTCGCACCCCGCACCCTCACCGGCGACGGCATCCGGCTGGCCCGCCAGGCCGGCGGCGCCGTCGTCGAGATCCCCGCCAACCGGGTGCCCGTGCAGGTCGGCTACCCCGTCGGCGGCTACCCCGGGTTCCAGGTCGCCCGCGAGCACTCCCTGCCGCACACCTTCGTCGTCGACAGGACGGGCAAGCGGTTCTGCGACGACGCCGTCTACTGGGAGATCGTCAAGAAGACCCTCGAACCGGGCAGCGAGCACCTGCCCTGCTTCATGATCTGGGACACCCGCCACCACCAGCGCTACGGCCTGGGCCCCACCCCACCGGGCGGAACCTACCCACCGGAGGTCGTGTCGTCCGCCTCCTCGCTGCGGGAGCTGGGCACCGCACTCGGGATCGACGGCGGGGAGCTGGAGGCCACCGCCGCCCGCTTCAACGACCACGTCGCACACGGGTCCGACCCCGAGTTCGGCCGCGGCACCAACACCACCTGGCAGCGCTTCCAGGGCGACCCGACTCAGCAACCGCACCCCAACCTCGGGCCCGTCGACCAGCCGCCCTTCTTCGGCATGCGGCTCACGATGGTCAGCACCGGGATCGGCCTCACCGGCATCGCCGTCGACCCCGACGGCCAGGTCCTCACCGCCGGCGGGACACCCGTCGCCGGCCTGCACGCGGCGGGTGCCGCAGCGGCGTTCACGTCGTCGGGCACCGCCTACAACAGTGGCTTCTCACTCAGCCGCGCCATCACGCTGGGGTTGCTGGTGGCAGAACAACTCTGACAGGGGGACACAGTGAAGCTGGAGAACAAGGTCGCGTTCATCACCGGGGCCGGGCACGGCCAAGGCGCCTCGCACGCGAAGTACCTCGCCCGCGAAGGCGCGAAGATCGTCGCCGTCGACATCTGCGAGGACATCAAACCCATCTATCCCCTCGCCACCCGCGAGGAGCTCGACGCCACCGTCGCCGCCGTCGAGGGGATCGGCTCCGAGGCCATCGCCATCCAGGCCGACGTCCGCTCCTCCGCCCAGATGCGCGACGCCGTCGCCACCGCCGTCGACCGCTTCGGCACCATCGACATCCTCTGCAACAACGCCGGGGTCTGCATCGTCGAAGCCGTCGACGAGATCTCCGACGAGAGCCTCGACGCCGTCATCGACGTCTGTCTCAAGGGCATCTTCAACACGATGCGGTTCATCGCGCCGATCATGAAGGCGCAAGGATCGGGCAAGGTCATCAACACGTCGTCGGCGGGCGGACTGAAGGCCCTGCCGCAGGTGTCGCACTACGCCGCGGCCAAGGGTGGCGTCGTGCTCGCGACCAAGAGCTGGGCCAACGAGCTCTCCGAGTGGGGCATCAACGTCAACGGCATCGCCCCCGGCACCATCTACACCGGCATGATCACCGGGATCGCCGGGCAGCTGGGCGTCGACTCCGACGTCGCGTTCGTCGACTTCAACGCCAACAACATGTTCAAGGGCGAGCGCGGCCACGTGACCGTCGACGACATCTCCTCGATGGTCGTCTACCTGGCCTCCGACGAGGCCAGAATGATCACGGGCCAGGTCTTCCCCGTCGACGCGGGCTGGGTCTCCTCGTAGCCCCCGCGCAGCGATGAGGTTGCGCGCGCCTCCCCGCCGAGATGCACGTCAGGGCTGTTCGTCCCGAGCGGTCCGAGCGACGCCGAGGTGCATCTCGGCGTCCGCCCGGCCGGGGTCGTGAGCGGTAATAGTCGCTCTAGCGACTATTACCGCTCACAGGGTGTCGCGGTCCGCGGTCGCGGCGTCCACGCCCTGCTCGCGGAGTTCGAGCTTGCGGACCTTGCCCGAGGGGGTCATGGGGAGGGCGTCGGCGATGCGGACGTAGCGCGGGATCGCGAAGGCGGGCAGGCGGGGTTCGCACCAGTCCCAGACGTCGGCGGCGGTCAGGGTGGCCCCTTCCTCCGGGACGACGACGAGGAGCAGCTCGTCCTCGCCGGCCTCGGCATCGGCGGGGACACCGACGACCGCGCAGTCGACCACCCCGGGATGGGCGAGGATCGGCTGTTCCACCTCGAACGAGCTGATGTTCTCCCCGCGCCGGCGCAGGGCGTCCTTGAGCCGGTCGACGAAGTAGTACCAGCCGTCGGCGTCGCGACGCAGCCCGTCGCCGGTGTGGAACCACAGGTTGCGCTGGGCCTCGACGGTGCGTTCGGGCATCCCGTAGTAGCCCGACGTCATCGTGAACGGCAGGTGCGCGCGGACGACGAGCTCCCCGACCTCGCCGACCGGCACCTCCTCGTCGGTCTCGGGGTCGACGAGGCGGACGTCGAAGTAGTCCTCGACGAGCAGGCCCGCCGCCCCCGCGGGCCGGTCCGCGCCGTAGGGCGTGAGGATCGGCATGGAGATCTCGGTGAGCCCGAAGTTCTCGACGAACGCCTCGATCCCGAAGCGCGCCTTGAAGTCCGGGGCGATCGAGGTGGCGAGCGGGACGGCGTAGAGGCAGCGCAGGGGGTTGTCGGCGTCGTCGTCGCGGCGGGGCTGCTTGTGGACCCAGTCCATCATCACGCCGATGAAGTTGGTGACGGTCACGCGCGACTCGCGCAGCTGGTCGACCCAGCGTGAGGCGCTGAAGCGTTGCTGCAGCACGAACCGGGCGCCGACGATCAGCGCCGGGTAGCAGGCGAGGAACTGGGCGTTGCCGTGGAAGAGGGGGCCGACGGCCATGTGGGCGTCGGCGTCGGTGAGCCGGCAGAGCGAGACGCACTCGTCGGCGAAGAAGTGGAAGTGGGCGTGCGGCATCATCACGCCCTTGGACAGGCCGGTGGTGCCACTGGTGAACAGGATGGCGGCGAGGTCGGAGGCGGCGACCTCGGGCAGCTCGGCCGGGCGGTCGGCACCGGTCAGGTCCGCGAACGGGTGCGCTTCCCACCCACCGGCGCGCAGGGCCGCGACCGCCTCGCCCGAGGCGGCGCCGGTGACGTAGAAGGTCTTCACCGCGCGTGCCGCGTCGAGGGTCAGGAAATGCGGGACGAACTCGGGGTCGACCACCGCGGCGCTGGGCGAGACGGTGCGGACCTGGTGCTCCAGGAACGTGCCGCGGTAGGCGGTGTTGATCGGGACCTCGACGAGCCCCGCGACCGATGCGCCCATCCACGCGAGCAGGTACTCGACGCTGTTGGCGCCCATGATCAGGACGCGGTCGCCCTGCACGCAGCCGCCCGCGAGCAGCGCCCCGCCGACGCGTTCGGCCGCGTCGAGGGTCTGGGCGTAGGTCAGCTGTGTGCCCTGGAACGGGACGTCGAGGAACACGGCGTCGGCGTGGGTCGTCGCGCGGTGCCGCAGGACCGCGGGCAGCGTCCACGTCGTCCGGTCGGGGAAGGTGAGCCGCAGATCGTCGTAGGTCCGCATCAGCGGAACCTGGGGGCGCGCTTCTCCATGAACGCCGCCGCGCCCTCCCGCATGTCCGGCGACCCGATGGCCTGCACCAGCATGCCCAGCCCGGAGACGTAGTTGTCGCGGCAGGCGTTCCACCACACGTTGGAGCTGATCTTCGCGATCTCCAGGTAGCGCGGGGAGAGCGCGAGCAGCTCGTCGGCCCAGCGGGTCACCTCGGCCTCCAGCTCGTCGTCGTCGACGACCGCGTTGAGCCAGCCCAGCTCCATGGCCTGCTCGGCGGTGTAGCGCCGGCACATCATGGAGATCTCCTTGGCGCGCTTCTCCCCCACCGAGATCGCGAGCAGGTTGGTCCCGCCGAGGACGGGTGCGCTGCCGACGCGGGGCCCGGTCTGGCCGAGCTTGGCGCTGCGGGCGGCGATGGCGAGGTCGCAGGCGACGACGAGCTCGTTGCCCCCGCCCCCGGCGGCGCCGTTGACGGCGGCGATGACGGGTCGGGGCGAGTTCCGGATGACGTCGAAGAGTTCGAGCGAGGCGTAGAACATGCCCCGCAGCTCCTCGGGGTCCGGGTCGGTGAGGTTGGCGAGGTAGCCGCCGGCGCAGAAGGCGCGACCGCTGCCAGTCAGGACGATCACCCCGGCGTCGGAGGCGTCGCGGACGGCGTCGGTGAGCTCCCGGCCCATCGCGGCGTCGTAGGCGTTCATGCGGTCCGGCCTGTTCAGCTGGATCCAGGCCACGTCGCCTCGTCGTTCGACCGTCACGTCTGTGGAACCGTCGTCGTCCATATGCTGACTACTATCACCCTGGATTCGGGACCACAACGGAGGAACGATGGTCGACGACGACCTGCAGGCACGCATCCGGCGGCTCGAGGACCGGGCAGAGCTGGGCGAACTCATCGCCGTCTACGGGCGGCTGCTCGACGACCGCGACGTCGACGGGGTGGCCGCGCTCTACACCGAGGACGCCGTCTTCGACTCCACCGAGGGTCCGATGACCGGCCGCGCCGCGGTGATGGAGTACTACCGCGGCCAGCTCGACCGCTACGGGATGACCTACCACTACCCGCACAGCCACACGATCGAGTTCACCGGCCCCGACGACGCGACCGGCGTCGTCTCGGCGCACGCAGAGCTGGCGATCCTGCCGACGCCGTTCGTCGTCGCGCTGCGCTATCTCGACGTGTACCGCCGCGAGCAGGGGCGTTGGCGGTTCGTGTCGCGCCGGGCGCTGCAGCTCTACGCCGCTCCCCTGGCCGAGCTGCCCGACGTGCTCGCCGGGACGCTGCGCCGACGCTGGCCCGGGACCGAGCCGGCCCCGGCCGACATCCCCGAGTCGCTGCCGACGTGGCAGGCCTACTCGCGCAGCTGACCCAGCGCGACGACGTGCACGGTCGCGACGACCCGCTCGGTGCCCGCCACGAGCCCCGACAGTGCGCGACGGTCGGACTGCGCCGCCGCGGAGCCGATGTGGGCGACCGTGTCAGCGGCGGAGGGGAACCACAGCGCCTCGACGGCGTCGACGATCCCGGGCAGCTGCGGGAGCCGGACGAACGCCTCGACAGCGGTCGCGGCACCGCCGCGGCCGGGGGCGGCGAGCACCGCGGCCAGGTCGGCGGTGGCGACGCCGGGTGCGGCGCGCATGAGCGTCAGCAGCCGGACGCCGCTCGGCTGGGCGACCACGCTGCCGGCGACGCGTTCGGTGAGCACCGCGCCGCCACCGCTGCGGTCGACGAACCGGCCCTCGTCGGCACGTCCCGCCGAGAGGTAGTGCGGGTGCTCGAAGGCGGCGTCGAAGGCGGCGACGTCGTCGGCGTCCATCTCGGAGCAGGCGTCGAAACCCGGCCACGGCAGCGTCGACGCCAGGGCGTGGTTCTGCCAGTACCGGCGCAGCCCGGGCATTGCACCGATGATCGGACCGTGCCGGTCACGCCAGTGGTCCTGGAACGACGGCAGCGACAGGGAAGCGAGGCGGGGCGCGAGCCCGAACCGGGTGATCACCGGAACAACAGCAGGTGGGCGGCGTCGCGGGCGGCCATCCCGACCTCGACCCCGCAGTCGGCGGCGAGGGCGTTGCGCGCCGAGATGACGCCGTCGCGGTAGCTGGACAGACCGTCGCCCATCATCGCGGTGCGGGCGTCGACGGTCGCGCCCGCGAGTCCGTCGGCCTCGACGATCGCGAGGCCGGCGACGCCGGAGTCCTCGCGCCCGCGCCCGCCGTCGGAACAGATGAAGCCGTGGGGGCGGAACTTCCGCAGGTACGGGACGCTGGAGCGGCCGGTGTGCCCGGCGGTGACCAGGACGTTGGCGTCACGGTCGGCCGGGGTGCCGAAGGCGATGGAGTCGGTGCAGACGACGGCGCGCCCGGCGGGCCCTTCCTCCATCACGGTGCGGTTGGTGATCTCGTCGGGCGCCCGCGTCACCGGAGGGGCGGTCAGGAGCAGCCGCGACGCGTCGGCCACCGACATCCCCGGTACGACGCCGCACGCGGCCGCGACGGCGTTGACCCGGCTGATCGCGCCGTTGCGGTACACGTCGACGCCGTCGCCGAGCAGGACGCCGCTGACGTCGGCGGTGGCGGCGGGGATGCCGAGCGCCTCGTAGAACCAGAGCCCGGCTATGCCGGCGCCCTCGGGGCCGATCCCGCAGTCGAGGCCGATCGCGGCGCGGGGTCGCCGGTCGGCGACGAACCGGGCCGGGAGGACGCCGGAGTAGGAGGCGGAGACGACGACGTCACGGCCGGTGTTCCGGTCGTCGACGTCGTAGGCCGAGTCGATCGCGACGACGCGTCCGCGGTCGTGTTCGGCGACGACGGTCTGCAGGTCCTGGGTGCTGGTCACGGGTGGTACTTCCCCTCGTCCCGGCGCTGATCCTATGGTGGTGACGCACCTACATGAGGCGAGAAATCCGCATTCTCGGAGATTTTTCCGGGGTTCTCGCCGAGAATCCGGAATACCGTTCCCGGACTGTCCCGCCACAGCAATCTCTGATAACAATATCCCCCAGCCACGGACGATCTCACAGAGAGGTGAGGGCGCCCATGAAGCCCCCCGTCTTCGAGTACGTGTCACCGGCGTCGTTGGACGACGCCATCGCTGCCCTCTCGGCACCCGACGCAGGTGACGTGAAGGTGCTGGCCGGCGGACAGAGCTTCGTCCCGCTGTTGAGCCTGCGCCTCGCCCAGCCGAGCCTCGTCGTCGACATCAACCGCATCGACGAACTGGCCACCATCACCGAGGAGGGCGGCGTCCTCACGATCGGCTCCCTGGTGCGTCAGCGCCAGGCCGAGCACTCCGACGTCGTGAAGAAGGCCTGCCCGCTGATGGCCGAGGCCATCCCGTTCATCGGGCACACCGCGATCCGCAACCGCGGCACCATCGGCGGCAGCATCGCCCACGCCGACCCCGCCGCCGAGCTCCCGACGGTCGCCGCGTGCCTCGACGCCGAACTGGTCGCCCGCGGCCCCGGCGGCGAGCGCACCATCCCCGCGGCCGAGTTCTTCACCGGCTTCTTCACCACCGCGCTCGCCGAGGACGAGATCCTCACCGCGGTCCGCGTCCGCGCGGCGGGCCCGGCCACCGGTGCCGCCTACGAGGAGGTCGCCCGCCGCCACGGCGACTTCGCCATGGTCGGCGTCGGCGCCCAGGTCCGGCTCGACGGCGACGTCGTCGCCGAGGCCCGGATCGCGCTGTCCGGGGTCGACATCGCGCCGGTGCGCGCCAGCAAGGCCGAGGCCGCGCTGACCGGGCGGACCGTCGACGACTCGGTCCTCGAAGAGGCCGCCCAGGCCGCGGTCGCCGCCCTGTCCCCGTCGTCGGACCTGCACGGATCGGCCGCGTACCGCAAACACGTCGCGGGCGTCCTGATCCGCAAGACCGTCGCGACCGCCGCTGCCCGCGCCCGGGAGAACCGGTGAACGAGCCTCAGCGAGTGACCAGTCAGCACAGCGCCTGCGCGAAGCGCCGGCCGAGCCTCAGCGAGGACGAGCGATGAGTACGCGAGAGATCACCGTCACCGTCAACGGACGGAAGCGGACCGCCCACGTCGAGGTCCGGCGCACGCTGGCCGACTTCCTGCGCGAGGACCTCGGCCTCACCGCCACGCACCTGGGCTGTGAGCACGGCGTCTGCGGGGCGTGCACCGTCGTCGTCGACGGGCACACCGAGCGCTCCTGCACCCAGCTCGCCGTGCAGGCCGACGGCCGCGAGATCACCACCGTCGAGGGCCTCGCCGCCGCCGACGGGACCCTGCACCCGGTGCAGCAGGCGTTGCGCGACAACCACTCCTTCCAGTGCGGGTTCTGCACCCCCGGCTTCGTCATGTCGATCTACGGCATGTGCGAGGAGAAGAAGGCGGGCCGGCCGGTGCCGTGCTCGCGCGAGGAGATCCGCGAGGAGCTCTCGGGCAACATCTGCCGGTGCACCGGCTACCAGTCGATCGTCGACGGCGCCGAGGCAGCGCTCGCCGGCGCCGGAACGGACACCACGGGAGGGCAGGCCTGATGGCCGGCGGCAGCGCGATCTCCGGGCTCGTCGGGGCGTCGGTCCACCGCAAGGAGGACCGCACGATCCTGACCGGCACCGGCCGCTACATCGACGACGTGCAGGAACGCGGCATGCTCCACTGCCACTTCCTGCGCAGCAGCGTCGCGCACGGGCGGATCGTGTCGATCGACGCGTCCGCGGCCCGCGAGGTCGAGGGCGTCGTGCGCGTCTTCACCGGCGCCGACATGAGCGCGATCACCGAGGACCTGAGCTTCGCCCAGCCGATCCCGGGCCTGAACAGCCCGTCCTACCCCGCGATCGCACACGACGTCGTGCGGTTCGTCGGCGAACCGGTCGCGCTGGTCGTCGCCGAGAGCCGCTACATCGCCGAGGACGCGGCCGGTCTGATCGAGATCGACATCGACCCGCTCGACCCGGTCATGAGCACCACCGCCGGCCTCGCCGAGGGCGCGCCGGAGCTGTTCGGCGAGGTCGTGCCCGGCAACGTCGTGCACACCGACGAGCAGCTCTTCGGCGACATCGAGGCCGCGTTCTCGCAGGCCGACCACGTCGTCGAGCAGTCGCTGGACCAGCACCGCTGGGCGTGCAACCCGATGGAGACCCGCGGTGGCGTCGCCACCTACGAGACGGGCAGCGGCCAGCTCACCTACGAGGCGTCGACGCAGACCACGCACACGCTGCGGTTCCTGCTCGCCGGCTGGATCCGCCACCCCATCCACCAGTTCCGGGTCACCGCCAACAACATCGGCGGCGGGTTCGGGCTCAAGTTCTCCGCCTACCGCGAGGACGTCGCCGTCTGTGCCGCCGCGAAGGCGATCGGCGGGGCCGTCAAGTGGGTGGAGGACCGCAACGAGCACCTCGTCGCGGCCGGCTCCGCGCGTGAGGAGCAGCTGACCCTGCAGGCCGCGGTGAAGGCCGACGGCACCCTGCTGGGCCTG
This sequence comes from Pseudonocardia sulfidoxydans NBRC 16205, assembly GCF_007989085.1. GTDB lineage: Bacteria > Actinomycetota > Actinomycetes > Mycobacteriales > Pseudonocardiaceae > Pseudonocardia > Pseudonocardia sulfidoxydans. The sequence goes on along the minus strand of NZ_BJVJ01000003.1, from coordinate 79,348 downwards.
CGCGTCACGATGAAGCTCGACGCGGGCGCCTACCCGATCAACCCGCCGGCCACGGTGTACGCGGGCCTGGTCCGCACGACCCTGCCCGGCCCCTACAAGCTGCCCGCCTACCAGTTCCGCCACCACATCGTCGCCACCAACAAGGCGTCCTACATCTCGCTGCGCGGGCCGTGGGCCGTCGAGACGCTGGTGCGCGAGCGGCTGATGGACAAGATCGCCGAGACGTGCGGTATCTCGCCCGTGGAGGTACGCACCCGCAACCTCATCACCCTCGACGACCAGCCCACGAAGATGATCACCAACGTGACGCTGGAGCACGTCACCGCGGCCGAGACCTTCCAGAAGCTGGTCGAGATGGTCGACCTCGACGAGATCAGGCGTGAGCAGGAGGCCGCCCGCAAGGAGGGCCGCCTGCTCGGGTTCGGCGTCGGGACCTTCATCGAGCCCGCGCCGGGCACGCAGGAGTTCTGGGCGGCCGTCGGCTTCCCCTTCGGCTCGGAGCCCTGCCGCATCCGCATCGAGATCGACGGCAAGGTCACCGCGTTCACCCCGCAGACCCCGCACGGGCAGAGCCACGAGACGACGCTGTCGCAGCTGATCGCCGACGAGCTCGGGGTCGGGTTCGACGACATCCGCATCGTCTACGGCGACACCGACGCCACCCCGTTCTCCATGCTGGGCACCGGCGGCAGCCGGGCGGCGACGATGGCCAGCGGCGCCGTCGTCTACGGGTCGCGGGAGCTGCGCAAGCGGGTCCTGGAGATCGCCACGCACATCCTGGAGGCGAGCGTCGACGACCTCGACATCGCCGACGGCGTCGTCTCGGTCAAGGGTGCCCCGGGCGCCTCGGTGCCGATGGCGCAGATCGCGATGGGCTGCTGGCTCGCGCCCGACCAGATGCCGCCGGGCACGAACACCGAGATGGAGTTCGTCGCCAACTACGACGGCGAGGGCGGCGGGTTCTCCCAGGCCAGCCACGCCTGCTGGATCGAGGTCGACCAGGACACCGGCAAGATCGAGATCAAGCGGTTCCTCGTCGTCGAGGACTGCGGCAAGATGATCAACCCGGCCGTCGTGGAGGGTCAGGTCATCGGCGGGATCGCGATGGGAGTCGGCGGCATGCTGCTGGAGCACTCGGCATACTCCGACGACGGTCAGTACCTGACGGCGACGTTCATGGACTACCTGATGCCGAGCGCTCCGGAGCTGCCGGAGATCGAGATCGAGCACCTGGAGTTCGAGTCGGACAAGGTCGTCGGGTCGCGCGGTGTCGGCGAGGGCGGCACGGTGCTCGCGCCGGCGGCGCTGCTCAACGCGATCGACGACGCGCTCGCGCAGGTCGGGCGGCCGCGGGTCACCGAGACCCCGATCACCCCGACCCGGATGCTCGAGCTGCTGGGTGTGATCGAGAAGGAGTGACCCTCGCGCGCGTGACCTCCTTCGCCGAGGCCGACGAGATCCTGACGTCGCGCCGGTTCGCGCAGGAGTCCAAGCACGAGAGCGCGCCGCTCGTGGGCGGGACCGTCCTGGTTCTGGACGGTCCCGCCCACCTGCACAGGCGTCGGCTGCTGGCGCCGCTGATGTCGCGGACCGCGCTCGCGGGCTACGACTCAGTGGTGGCCGCGACCGTGGACTCCTGTGTTCGCGCGCACGCCGACGATCTCGTACCGCTGGGGCGGTCGGTGTTCCTGCAGCTCGCGGCGTCGATGATCGGGCTGGGTGAGCTCGGCGCGCGGACGCCGCGGCTGCTCGCCCTGCTCGGGCCGTTGCTGGAGGCGGTGACGGTCGAGTGGTCGACGCGCTCGCACGAGGTCGTGCTCGCGGAAGGTCTCGCGGCGCGCGAGGCGCTCGTCTCAGAGTTCCCCCGGTTCTCGGAGGGCACCTCACTCGCGGCGATCATGGCCGAACACCCCGGCGAGTGGGACGACGAGGCCGCGGTCCGCGAGGTCGTGCTGTTCCTCGCGGCCTCGACGCTCAACAACGCGGCGCTGCTGGTGCACACCGTCGACGAGCTGTCGCGGCACCCGGTGCCCGACACCCGGCTCCCCGACGCCCTCGCGGAGACCCTGCGCCTCTATCCACCGACGGTCGCGCTGCTACGGCGGGCGTTGGAGGACGTGACCCTGCGCGACGGCAGGCTCGTCCGCGCCGGTGACCACGTCGCCGTCGACCTGCACGCCGCCAACCGCGACCCGGCCGTCTTCGGTGCCGACGCCGACGAGTTCCGGCCGGGCCGCGCGGTCGCGGGGCGGGCCCGCCCGTGGGGCCTCACGTTCGGCAGCGGCCCGCATCTGTGCCTGGGCCGGGCCGTCGTGACGGGCACCGCCGTCACCCCGGGCGTGCACCTGCGGATCCTGGCGCGGCTGCGGGAGCTGGGCGTGCGGCCCGACCCGGACCGCCCGCCCGTCCTCGCCCCGACGGCCCAGCGCCGCCACGACAGCTACCCGATCCTGCTCCTGTGAGTGGCGATAGTCGCTATAGCGACTATCGCCACTCACAGGGGCTGTTGCAGGGGGCGCATGCCCAGCAGTTCCCGGGCCTGCGCCGGGGTCGCGACGGGGCGGCCGATCGTCTCGGCCAGCGCCGCCACGCGTCCCACCAGCTCACCGTTGTGCGGGGTGCCGAAACGGGCGTAGTCGTGGTCGCCCAGCCCGATCGCGACGTGCCCGCCCAGCACGATCGCCGCCGCCGCCAGCGGCAGCACGTCGCCGCCGTAACACATCAGCTGCCACGGCTCCCCCGGCGGAAGCTCGGCGACCATCGCCTGCAGTGCCAGCAGGTTCGTGCCCGCGCCCGACGGGCGGGAGTCGCCGGTGAACACCAGCTCCCAGAACGTCGGCGCCTGCGCGAGCCCCATCTCGCGGAAGGCCTTCGCCGTGCGGATCTGGCCGATGTCCCATACGACCGTCGTCAGGTAGGTGTCGATGTCGTCGAGGATCCGCAGGACGGCCTCGATGTCGTTGCGGCTGTTGACGTACACGCCGTCGCCCGGGGTGAACCTACGCGTCGTGGCGTCCCAGGTGTCGATGTTGAGCGACCCGAAGTCGACGGCGGCGGCGTCGAAACGCAGCCACGGGTCGTCGGCCAGCGCCCGCAGGTGCTTCACGCGGTCCTCGACGCCGGTCTGGCTGATGTAGCCCAGCGTCGGCTTGCTGATGAGGTCGGTCGCGCCGCGGATGCCCTCGTGGGCGGCCCGGTAGGTCTCGACGCTGTTGTCGGGCCCGCCCGTGTCGGGGTCGCGGCCGTGCCAGTGGATGATCGCCGCACCGGCGTCGTGGCTGCGGACGGCCTCGCGGACGATCTCCTCGGTCGAGTACGGCAGGTGCGGGTTGGCGCCGCGCATCGTCGACTCGTTGCAGCGGACCTCGATGAACAGCGGGTCGGCGTTCACGACTTCGTCTCCGGCACCCCGGGCCGGGGCAGGACGTCGATGAGCATCTGCATCATGCCGCCGTCGACCTCGAGGTTCTGGGCGTTGACGAAGCTGGACGCGTCCGACAGCAGGAACGCGATCACCGCGGCGACCTCGGACGGGTCGCCGATGCGGCGGCTCGCGATCATCTCCAGCCGGCGACGCAGCGCGTCGGGGTCGGAGTTGAACTTCTCCGACATCGGGGTGCGCATGATGCCGGGGCTCACGCAGTTGCTGCGCACCCCGCGCGGGCCCCACTCGACCGCCAGCTGGCGGGCGAACATGATCGCGGCGGCCTTGCTCGGGGCGTAGGCACCGGCGCGGGCCTCCGGCACGGTGCCCGCGACCGAGCTGATCGTGACGACGCTGCCGTCGCGCTGCTCCAGCATCGGCGGGCCGAAGTGCTTGGCGCCCAGGAACAGTCCACGCGCATTGACGGCCATGACGCGGTCCCACTCGGCGACGTCGAGGTCCTCGATCGGCGTCCAGCTGATGACGCCCGCGTTGGCGACGAGCCCGTGCACCGTCCCGAAGCGGGCGACGGTGGCGGCGGCGGCCGCGGCCATCTGGTCCTCGTCGGCGACGTCGGCCTCGACGGCCAGCGCCGCGTCCCCGATCTCGCCGGCGACACGTTTCGCGGCCGCACCGTCGACGTCGAGCACGACGACCGACGCGCCCAGCCCCGCGCACACGTGCGCGGTGGACTCCCCCAGTCCCTGCCCGGCGCCGGTCACGACGATGACGCGGCCGGTGAGGTCGATCTGCGCTGCGCTCATGCCTTCGCTCCTCCGATGAGGACGGCGTCGTCGCCGCCGTCGGTGCTCCACGGTGTGACCATCGCCCCCGACGCCGAGCGGAACCGTTCGGGCAGCTCGTCGACCATGTGCAGGGCCATCGACAGCCGGCCGTAGCCGACGAACGCGGCCACGTTCATCCCGATCTCGACGACCTCCGCCTCCGAGAAGTGCCCGCGCAGGTCGGCGATCGCGGCGTCGTCGATGGCGAGGTGGTTGGTCGCCATGAGGTCGGCGAAACGCAGCGCGGCCCGTTCGGCGTCGGTCAGGTCGGGCGCGGCCGTCGGGTCGTCCGGGCTCGCGAGCTGGCAGACGAGGTTCTCGTCGACACCGTCCTCGGCCCCGTCGGCGTAGCGCACGGCCATGCAGCTGCGGCACTGGTTGTGGAACGCCACGCGCAGTCGTAACAGCTCGACGAGCCGCCGCGACAGCAGCCCGGGCCTGCGCAGCTCGGCCATGTACGTGGCGTAGGCGCGGGCCAGCTCGGGGCAGTGCGCGTAGAAGCGCAGGTTGCCCAGCTCCAGCGGCGTCCGTGACTCCGCCATGTCGCGCAGGTCCTCGGGGAACTCCTCGGCGGTCAGCATCCGGATCCGGGCCACGCTTCGGCTCCTCGTCGTCGTCGACTGGAAATGACTGATAACGATGACCCTAGACTTCGCCGTTCGTCGTGTACACCGTGCCGGGCGCCGACACCGGCGGCCGTTCGGCGCCGAGCGGAACCCGGCCGCCACGTCGTCGCGAAACCCGGTGGACCCGGCCGCGCCGGGAGCGGAGGATGTTCGGTCCCCCATCCATCTTCCGTGAGGAGACCTGTGTCCGCTCCGGCCGAAGCACGCCCCGCGGCCGCGCCCGCACCGCCGACCGGCACCCCCGCCGGCTCGGAGGTCCGGTCGCGCCGTGGGGCCGCGCTGCGCCTGGCCACCCGAATCTACGGTCGCGAGCTCACTCGCCACACGTTGCTCACCGGCTCCGCTCTCGTGCTGCCGGCGATGGGCAACATCGCACTGTCCTACCTCCCACCGCTGGCCGTCGCGGCCCTGGTCGACAAGATCGCCACCGGCACAGCCGTCACGACGGCCACCGTGGCGCCGCTCGTGCTCGCCTTCTTCGCGTCACTGCTCGCCGGCCAGGCGTTCTGGCGCGTCGGCATCCACTGCCTCAACCGGGCCGACGCGCGCGGCATCGAGAATCTCTACGTCGACGGCATGGACGCGCTGCTCGCCAAGGACGCGTCGTTCTTCCACGAGAACTTCTCCGGGTCGCTGACCAAACGCGTACTCAGCTTCGCCTCGCAGTACGAGGACTTCGTCGACACCCTGGCGTTCCAGATCGTGGCGCAGCTGCTGCCGCTGACGTTCGCGTCCGTGGTGCTGTGGCGCTACGACCCGTGGCTGGTCGTCGTACTGGTCGGGATGATCGTCGTGACCGCGATCGTCGTGGTTCCGCTGATCCGCCGCCGGCAGGTGCTCGTCGACGCCCGTGAGGCGTCGTGGACCCGGCTGTCCGGGCACGTCGCCGACACGCTCACCAATATGGACGCGGTGCGCGCCTACGCCTCCGAGCTGCGCGAGGCCGCGGAGCACCGGCGGCGGGTCGCCGAGCACAAGCGGCTCACGCTGCGGGCGTGGGACTACAACAACCTGCGCATCGACACCCTCGTCGCGCCCATGTCGGTGCTGACCAACGCCACCGGCCTCGTGCTGGCGCTGCTGGTCGCCCTGCGCGAGGGCGGCCCCGGCGTGGGCGCGGTCGTCGTGACGGTCGCGTACTTCACCCAGACCACCCGGATCCTGTTCGAGTTCAACCAGACCTACCGGCACCTCGAACGGTCGCTGACCGAGGCCGCCCAGTTCGCCGAGCTGCTGCTCGACGATCCGACGGTGGTCGACGACCCCGATCCGGAACCGGTCGCGGGCGGACCCGCCGGTGTGGCGTTCGAACGCGTGCGCTTCACCCACGCAGGCAAGACCGACCCGCTGTTCGACGGGCTCGACCTGGTGATCGCGCCCGGCGAGCGGGTCGGGCTCGTCGGCCGCTCGGGCGGCGGCAAGACGACGATCGTGCGCCTGCTGCTGCGGCTGATGGACGTCCAGGGCGGCCGGATCCTCGTCGGCGGCCAGGACGTCACCAAGCTGACGCAGGCCGACCTGCGCGGGCTGATCGCCTCGGTGCCGCAGGACCCGGTGATGTTCCACCGCACGCTGCGGGAGAACATCGCGTTCGGCCGTCCCGGGGCGTCGGACCAGGAGATCCTCGACGCGGCGCGGGCAGCGCACGTGCTGGAGTTCGTCGAGGCGCTCCCCGACGGGTTCGACACACTCGTCGGTGAGCGCGGGGTGAAGCTGTCCGGCGGACAGCGCCAGCGGGTCGCGATCGCGCGGGCCGTCCTGCGCGACGCGCCGATCCTGCTGCTCGACGAGGCGACGAGCGCGCTCGACTCGGAGAGCGAGGCCTTGATCCAGGAGGCGCTGTGGCGGCTCATGGAGGGGCGCACCGCCATCGCGGTGGCGCACCGGCTGAGCACCGTCGCCGGCATGGACCGGCTCGTCGTTCTCGACAAGGGCGGCGTCGTCGAGCAGGGCACGCACGCCGAGCTGCTCACCCGCGGCGGCGGCTACGCGCGGCTGTGGGAGCGGCAGTCGGGCGGCTTCCTCTCCGAGTAGGCGGCCCGCCCCGGCACCCCCTTTTGTGCACGAACGGCACAGTGGCGCAACTCAACTGCGCGACTGTGCCGTTCGTGCAGAACCGGTTCCGGCCGGCGCAGCGAACGAACGGCACAGTGCTGCAACTCAATTGCGCGACTGTGCCGTTCGTGCAGAAGGCGGCGGGCTCACGGGAGGGGCTCGAGCAGGCGGTGCGGTTCGGACAGCGCAGCGCTGATCGTGTCGCCCTCGGCCGGGCCCTCGTAGCCCGGACCCGGGACCAGCACCGTCGCCGCGACGGGCACCTGCGCGTCGCACCCGGCGCAGTGCCCACCGGGTGCGACGCGGCCACCGCACCCCTCGTGATGGAACGTCCGCCGCGGGCCGGCGGGCGAGTAGTGCTCGTCGCCCCAGGCGCCCAGCGCACGCAGGACGGGCCACAGGCCCATCCCCTTGTCGGTCAGCACGTACTCGTCGCGGCCACGGGGCCCGGGCACCCGGTCGAGCACCCCCTCGGCGACGAGGAACTCCAGACGCTCGGTGAGGACGGCGCGGGGGACGCCGAGGTGGCGGGAGAAGTCGCTGAAGCGACGGACGCCGAAGAACGCGTCGCGCAGGATCAGCAGCGTCCAGCGTTCCCCGACGATCTCCAGCGCCCGCGCCATCGCGCACGACTGGCCGGGGTACTCGCGGGGCAGCGCCATGCGACCATCGTCGCACATAGTTCGTTCACCGAACCATCGGTGGTAGCGTCCGGCCCGACCCACCACCGATGCCAGGAGCCGACGATGACCGCCCCCGACGCTGCTCCCCGAGGCTGCCTGGCCGTCACCGCGGGCGGCACGCTCGTGGCGATGACGGCGTTCACCGCGCCGCTCTCGATCGTCCCGGCCGTGAGCTCCGACCTCGGCGCGGGGCCCGTCGGCACCGCATGGATCCTCAGCTCGACGAGCCTCGGGCTCGCCGTCGCACTGCTCAGCGCCGGTGCGATCGGTGACGTCGTCGGCAGGCGGCGCGTGTTCGTCGCCGGGGCCGTGCTCACCGCCGTCGGAGCGGCGCTGTCCGGGATCGCGGCCACCACCGCGGTGTTCGTCGCCGGGCGGGTCGTGCAGGGCCTCGGCGCCGCCGCGCTCATCGCGTGCGCACTCGCCCTGATCAGCGCCGCTTTCGCCCCCGGCCCGCCCCGCACCCGGGCGACCGCTGTGTGGGGCGCGGCGATGGGCGCGGGCCCCAGTGTCGGGCCGTTGCTCGGCGCCCTGAGCGAGGCCGAGGGCAGCTGGCGGTGGAGCTACCTCGTCCTCGCCGTCCTCTCCGCGGGCATCGCGGTCGCCGGACAACGGTGGCTCACCGAGTCCCGGGGCGACACCGGCCGGCGCATCGACGTCGTCGGCGCGCTGCTGCTCGGCACCGGGCTCGGCTGCCTGCTCGCCGCCCTCACCGAGGGCCGCCAGGGCTGGACCCAACCCCTCGTCGCGGTACTCGCCGCGGCGGCCGTGGTCGCGCTCGTCGCCACCGGCGTCCATCTCGCACGCAGCGCCGAGCCACTGTTCCCGCCGTCGCTGTTCCGCAGGCCCGCGCTCGTCGGCGCTACCCTCGCGGCGTTCGTGACCGGCGGCGCGATCATCGGGCTGATGTCGTTCATCGGCACCGTCCTCGAACGCGGGCTGGCACACACCGCCGTCGCGGCGTCGGCGATCCTGCTGGCCTGGTCACTGATGAGCGTCCTCGCCTCGCTCGCGGCCCGGCGGCTGCCCGCCGGCATGTCCGGCGGCGCCCGGCTCGCGCTCGCCCTGGCCGTCGCCGCCGCCGGGTTCGTACCGCTCGCGCTGCTCACCCCGGCGAGCGGGCTCTGGGCGCTGCTGCCCGGGCTGGCGGTGTCGGGCGCCGGGACCGGGCTCGCCAACGCCACCCTCGGCCGGGAGGCCGTCGCCGCGGTCCCGCCCGAGCGCGCCGCGACCGGCAGCGGCATCAACAACTCGGCCCGCTACGTCGGCGCCGCCTTCGGCGTCACCCTCGCGACGGTGCTGGCGATCCGCCCCGACTCCCCCGACCCGGTCGCGAGCCTGGTGAGCGGCTGGAACGTCGCGACGTGGGGTGGGGCCGCGGTCTGCCTGCTCGGGGCCGTCGCGGTCCCGCTGCTGCACCGTGCCGACGACCGGCGCATCCCCCGGGTGGCCGCACCCGCGCTGTAGCGGTCTCCGCCGACACGACCCTGTCGGCGGCGGGCTCAGCCGGCCGCGACCGTCGGCGACACGCTCGGGGCCGTCGCCTCCGCGAGCACCACGGGAAGGTGCTCGTTCGCCCACTGCCGACGGGCACCGTACTGGCCGACCGTCGTCAACGGTTGGAGGGAGCCGTACCAGCCGCACGAACACCCCGCCGCCCACGCGGTGAAGGTGCGCTCGGCGCACCGCGACGCGTCGGTCCACACGTCGCTCAGCGCTCCGTTGCGGTACCGACCGGCCAGGTATCCGACGTGCCCCTCCACTCCGGGCATCGTCCCGGTGAACAGCATCGGAACATGATGCACCCCAACGGCAACGACACAAGACCCGAATGGCCCAGGCTCACCTGGAGGTGCGACGGCACCGAACGGAGATGCCGTCGACATCACTGATCGTCACGAAATCCCGCATGATCACAACCGTCCGTGACCGGCGTGTCGGCGTGGGCCGGGACGAGGTGTCCGATGGCCCCGGAGTCGTTGGCGGCCACCAGGTTGCGCGACGTGAGCAGTTGTGAGCGGCAATAGTCGCTATAGCGACTATTGCCGCTCACAGGCGTTCGTCGACCACCCGGCGGGCCTTGAACGTGGTCTCCGGGAGCGTGCCGGGCGTCAGGAGGGTGACGCCGGTGCGGATGCCCAGGACGCGGACGAGGGCCTCCTCGGTGCGGGCGCGCAGGGCGTCGTCACCGGGGTCGGCCTCGGCCTCGACGGTCAGCTCGTCGAGCGCGCCGCGCTTGGAGACGCGGATGCGGAACTCCGGGCCCAGCTCCGGGACGCTGCGCAGCGCCGTCTCCACCGCCGACGGGAAGACATTGGCGCCGCGGATGACGAGCATGTCGTCGAGGCGGCCGAGGACGCCCTCGGGCAGCCGCGGGTAGGTGCGCCCGCAGGGGCAGGGGTCCGTCGCAAGGTAGGTCTCGTCGCCGGGCGCGAAGCGGATCATCGGCTGGGAGTCGCGCCAGAGGTGGGTGTAGACGATCGCCCCGCGCTCCCCCACCGGGATCGGCACGTTGAGGTCGGCGCCGTCGACGACCTCGGTGTAGACCTCGTCGGTGTAGAGGTGGGTGCCGGTGCCGGCCTCGCAGCCGACGCTGGTCTGGAACGGGTACATCTCCGACGTCGAGCCGGCGTCGGAGACGATCGCGTCCCAACCCTCCTCGATGATCTTGCGGGTACCGGGCAGCGAGCCGCCGGGCTCACCGCCGACGAGCAGGTGCCGGATCGTGGAGGCGCGCAGGTCGATGCCCAGCTTGTCGGCCACGGACAGCAGATGGATGCAGTACGACGGCGTCGCGCTGAAAACCGTCGAGCCCAGCCGGGCGATGAGTTGCAGGTGCTTCTCGGAGTCGGTGACGCCCAGCGGGAACAGGGTCGCGCCGATGCGCTCCGCCCCCTGGACGACGCCCCAGCCGCCGAAGAACAGCCCGAACGGGAACCCGACCTGCACGACGTCGTCGGGGCGGACGCCCGCGCACCACTGCGCCATCGCGTGCACGTCGCCCGCACGGTCCCAGTCGGCCTTGGAGACGGCGTACATCGTCGGCGTCCCGGAGGTGCCCGACGAGCCGTGGATGCGGGCGATCCCGCCGGGCGGGAGCTCGCGGGCGTAGCTGCCGAAGGGCGGGTGCTCCGCCTGGTCGGCGACGAGCATCTTCTTGGTGATCACCGGGACCTTCGTGGTGAAGTCCTCCAGCGCGGTGACCTGGTCGGGGTGGAAGCCGTGGGCCTCCCAGTGCCGCCGGTAGAACGGCAGCTCGGCCCACGCGTAGGCGAGCTGGTGCCGGATCCGGTCGAGGATCAGGGCGTCACGCTTGGCGGGCTCGAGGGTCTCGCGCTCCTCGTCCCAGAAGCGCGGGTACCCGCGGTCGTCGACCGCGACCGAGCGGGGTCCGGACATCAGCTCACTCCTCAGCCGATCGCACGGTCTCTGCCCGCCCAGTGCGGCGCGCGCAGGACCTTCTTGTCGATCTTCCCGAACGGGGTCTCGGGAAGCGCGTCGACGATCTCGACGGTCTTGGGCCGGGCGTACGCGGCGAGCTCCCCGCGCGCCCATTCCAGCAGCTCGGCGGCGTCGAACCCGGCGCCGGGGACGACGACGGCGTGCACGGCCTCGCCCCAGTCGTCGTGCGGGACGCCGATGACGGCGACGCGTGCGACCGCGGGGTGGCGCACCAGCGCGTCCTCGACCTCGCGGCAGTAGACGTTCATCCCGCCGGAGATGACCATGTCGGAGGTGCGGTCGCGCAGGTGGAGGTAGCCGTCGTCGTCGAGGAAGCCGACGTCTCCGGTGCGGATCCACCCCTGCGGCAGGAACTTCGCGGCCGTCGCGTCGGGGTCGTCGAGGTAGCACTCCAGCGTGTACGGCGAGCGCAGGCAGATCTCGCCGGTCTCGCCCGCGGGCAGCGGGTCACCGGCGTCGGAGACGACCTGGACGTCCGCGTCGATCGAGGCCTGCCCGGCCGAGCCGAGGCGGTCGGGGCGGGCGGGGTCGTGGTCGGACTTGGCGAGGCGGGTGCCCCAGTTCGGGCACTCGGTCTGCCCGTAGAGCTGCACGAACACCGGCCCGAACACGTCCAGGGCGGCGACGAGGCGGCTCGGCGCGATGGGCGCGGCACCGTAGACGACGGTCCGCAGGGTGTGCCGGGCGTGTCCGCCCGCGGCGTCGAGGAGCCGGTAGATCATCGTCGGCACCAGGAACGTCCAGGTGATCCCGTTGTCGCGCAACTGTTGCAGCACGGACGAGGCGTCGAAACCGTCCTCGATCACCGACGTCGCGCCCCGGATCAGCGCGCTCTGGGCGAAGAGCCCGGCGGCGTGGGCGAGCGGGGTGGTGAGCAGCAGCCGGTCGTCGGCGGTGATCTCGGCCTCGAGCAGCTGGGCCCGGTGCACCGCGACCGCCGACGCCTGGGTGTGGACGACGCCCTTCGGCAGCCCGGTGGTGCCGCCGGTGAAGTAGATCGCGGCCCGGTCGCCCGCGCCGATGCCCGGATCGGGAGGCGCCGGGGCCGGGCCGGGCGGCGGCGCGACGAGGGCCTCGTCGCCGCCGCGGGGCCGGCCGCCCCCGTCGTCGACGACCAGCGACGGAACGCCCGCCGTCGGGGGCAGGCTCGTGCCCCGCACGACGACGCGGGCGTTGGACGCACCGAGCACGTGCTCGACCGTCGACGGCGGCAGCAGCGGGTTGACCGGCACCTTGACCGCGCCGAGGCGGGCCACCGCGACGTCGGCGACGACGAACTCGACGCAGTTGCGCAGGTACAGCGCCACGGAGTCGCCCGCGCGGACGCCGTGGTCGGCGAGCTGCGCGGCGACAGCCGCCGACCAGCGGTCGACGTCGTGATACGTCCACCGCCGGCCGGCGTGCTCCACCGCGACCCGCTCCCGGTAGCGCCGGAACGCGTGGTCGAACTCCTCCCTCAGAGTCGTGCGCACCGCTCAGGAGGGCCTCTCGACCAGGTCCTGCTCGAGCGTCACGTCCCGGTACCGCCCCGACTCCATCAGTCGATCCCGAGGGCTCGGTTCGCGAGCTTGCGGCGCCGGTCGAGCCGCTCGCGCTTGGTGAAGTGCGGCATGACGTAGCGGGCGAACATCTCGTTCGAACGGTTCCACTTGTCGGTGGTCACCCAGTCGCGGACGTTGATCAGCAGCGTGCCGAAGCCGCCGACCTCCTCCTCCAGCTCCTTGAGCTGGCGGGTGCACTCCTCCGGGCTGCCGACGATCCACGGGATGTTGTCGACCATCCACTCGAACGTCAGGTCGGCGTCCTCCATGCCGTCGCCGATCTTCATCAGCGCGCCGAGGCCGAGCCCGAACAGGTAGTCGTAGGAGAGCCTGACGCCCTCGCGGATGTCCTTGAGCGCCTGGTTCCTGTCGTCGGTGACGTAGACCTCGCGGACGATGCGCCAGTTGTCGCGGGTCACCGCCGGGTCGATGCCCGCGGCGGCGCCGGCGTCGAGCATCGCCTTGCCCATGCCCTTGAGGTCGGGCGCGAGCTCGTAGGTGCCGTTCTCGATCGGAGCGAAGTGCACCGACAGGGGCTTCCAGCCGCGCTCGCCGCACTTGGCGTAGTTGTGGGTGCCGGTGAGGCCGGCGATCGCGAAGGGCGGCACGTCCTGGTACGGCCCGACCTGCAGCTGACGGTTCTCGTACTTCCAGTACTGGCCCTCGTAGCTGACCGGGTCGTCGGAGGTGAGGAGCTGCCAGATGATCTCCAGCGCCTCGTTGGTCCGCGGCGAGGCCTCCGACGGCTCCAGCCCGAACAGCTCCTTGTCGGTCGGCAGGCCGCCGCCGCCGAAGCCGTACTCGAGGCGCCCGTGGGTGAGGTGGTCGAGGAACGCCATCCGCTCGGCCACCATGAACGGGTCCTGGTAGGGCAGGTTGATGACGCCGGTGCCCAGCCGGATCCGGCTCGTCACGGCCGACGCCTTGGCGATCATGAACTCCGGGACGGGCACGTTCTCGTAGCCGCCGGTGTGGTGCTCACCCACCCAGAACTCGTGGAAGCCCAGCCGCTCGGCATCCACGATGTTCGCGATGTCGCGGTCGTAGGACAGCGTCCAGTTCTCGCGCGGCGGGTGCTCGGGCATGGTGAAGAAGCCGAACTTCATCGGTCGGGGTCCTCTCGACGGCTCCGGTCGTCCGGCTTCGGGGCGGGTGACCCGAGGACACGGTCGACGAACTTGACAAACGCCGGTTTGCTGAAGGTGCTTCAGGTCACTGTGTCGCGCGGCATCGCCGGGTGTCAAGACTGGGCTCACGACGTGCTTGGGAAAGGTGGCCGCCCCACCGAGCGAACACGCTCCGTGCCATTGATAACCGACCCGTGGTTTGGTTTCATGGCGGCGTGACCGTCGTCGATCCACGTCCGCGCGTCGTCGTCGCGCCCGATGGCGCACCGCATGTCGCCGGTGTCCGGTGTCAGGCCTGCGCGGAGCCGGTCGCCTACCCGTGGCCGGCGTGCCCGGAGTGCGGCGGCCCGGTCGTCGCGGCCGAGTTCGGCCCCGACGGCGTGGTGTGGAGCGCGACCGTCGTCCGCATCCCCGTCGCCGGGCGCACCCCGCCCTACACGCTGGCCTACGTCGATCTCGACGACGGCCCGCGGGTACTCGCCCACGTCGACGGGGACTCAGCACCCGCCGTCGGCACACGGGTCCGGCTCCTCGCGGGAGCCCCCGATCCCCACGTGGAGGTCATCGGATGAACGCCGTCGCCGTGCACGGTGTCGGGACCTCCCATTTCGGCCGCGTACCCGGCACCGACCTGGTCACCCTGGCCTGGAACGCCGTGTCGGAGGCACTGGCCGACGCCGGCCCCGAGCCCGTCGACGCCGTCTGGGTCGGCACCGTCTTCGCGCCGGCCGGTGTGGCACAACGGGTCCTGCGCGCCATGGGCATCACCCGCGTCCCCGTCGTCACCGTCGAGAACGCCTGCGCCAGCGGCACCACCGCGTTCGCCGAGGCGTGCGAGGCCGTCCGCAGCGGCCGTTACGGCCGCGTCCTCGCGCTCGGCCTCGAACAGATGAGCACCGCCTTCGACGGCGCGATCACACCCGAGAACACCGACCCCGAGGGCGCCACCGGGCTCGCCCTGCCCGCCCTCTACGCGATGGCGGCCACCCGCTACCTGCACGACGGCGCGGTCACCCCCGCCCAGCTCGCCGCGGTGTCGGTGAAGAACCACGCGCACGCCCTGCACAACCCGCGCGCCCAGTACTCCGGCCGCTACACCGTCGACGAGGTGCTGGCCTCGCGGATGATCGCCGACCCGCTGACGCTGCTGCAGTGCTGTCCCACCTCCGACGGTGCGGCCGCGGCCGTCGTCGGACCGGCGACGGGCGGCCCGCGGGAGGTCGGCGTCCGCGGGGTCGCGCTGCGCTCCGGTGCACCCTGGGGACGGCGGTCCCCGCACGTGTGGGGCTACGACATCGTCCACGAGACCGCCGCCGACGCGCTGGCCGCAGCAGGGCTGCACGCCGCCACCGACGTCGACGTCGTCGAGGTGCACGACGCGTTCACCATCGGGGAGATCGTCACCACCGAGGCCCTGGGCCTCGTCGCACCCGGCGAGGGTGGGAAGGCCGCCGAGACCGGGGTGACCGCGCTCGGCGGCGCGCATCCGGTCAACCCGTCGGGCGGGCTGCTCTCGCGCGGGCACCCGCTGGGCGCCACCGGGTTGGCGCAGCTGGCCGAGATCGTCTGGCAGCTGCGCGGCGAGGCCGGCGGCCGGCAGGTCGAGGGTGCGCGGATCGGGCTCGTCGAGACCATGGGTGGTGGGGTCTCGGCACTCGACGGGAACGCCTGCGTCGTCGCCGTGCTGGAGGCGCCGTGACCTCCGTCGTCCCCGACATCCTCGGGCCGGACGCCGTCGCCGATCCCTATCCCCTGCTGGCCGCCCTGCGCGAGCACGACCCGGTGCACTGGAGCGATCGCTACCGCTCCTGGTTCCTCACCCGCTACGACGACGTCGACGCCGCCCTGCGCGACCCCCGGTTCTCCTCCGATCGCATCGCCCCCTACCGCCGGGCCCGGCTGGAGCGCGACGACACCGACCCGGCTGTCCGCGCGGCGTTCGGGGTGCTCGAGGACTGGATGGTGTTCAAGGACCCGCCCGACCACACCCGGCTGCGCAAACTGCTCTCGCGCGCGTTCACCCCGCGCGCGGTGGAGCGGGTGCGGCCGCGTGTCGTCGAGCTGGTCGACGAGCTGCTCACCGCGCTGGCCCCCCGCGGGCGGGCCGATCTCGTCGGCGAGTTCGCCTACCCGCTGACCGCGTCGGTCGTCGCCGAGCTGCTGGGCGTCCCGCGGGCGGACCGCGACGTCTTCAAGGACTGGTCCGACGCCATCGCGGGGCTCGTGTTCGGCGGCATGGGCGACCCGCAGCGGCACGCCGCCGGCGCGGCCGGGATGGCCGAGCTGACCGCGTACCTGACCGAGCTGGTCGCCGCCCACGAGCGCGAACCCGCCGACGACCTGCTCACCGCGCTGATCCAGGCCCGCGACGAGAGCGACGCCCTGACCCACGACGAGGTCGTCTCCACCGGGGTCCTGTTGCTGTTCGCCGGCCACGAGACGACGACGAACCTCATCGGCAACGGCCTGCTCGCCCTGCTGCGCCACCCGCAGGTGCGCGCCGACGCCGACGGGCTCGTCGAGGAGGTCCTGCGCTACGACGGACCCGCCAAGACCATCGCCCGGCTGATGGCCACCGACGTCGAGGTCCGCGGCCGCACGCTGCGGCGCGGGGACCGGGTGTTCCTGTGCCCGTCGGCGGCCAACCGCGACCCCGACGTGTTCGACGACCCCGACCGCTTCGACCCCGACCGCGCCGCGGGCCGCCAGCTGGGGTTCGGGGTGGGCCTGCACTACTGCCTGGGCGCGCCGCTGGCCCGGTTGGAGGGCTCCGTCGCGATCCCTGCGGTGATGCGCCGCTTGTCGGGGATGGCGCTGACCGACGAGCCGCTGCGCTGGCACCCCGTGCTGCTCTCGCGCGGACTGGTCCGACTCCCCTGTGAGTGGCAATAGTCGCTATAGCGACTATTGCCACTCACGAGCTCAGGGCAGGCCCCGGGCCAGCGCGTGCACGCCGCCGCCCGCCGCCAACCCGCCGAGGGCCATCGCGAACAGCTGGTCGGCCAGCTCCCGGTCCGCCTTCTCCCCGCGCGGGGTGAACCAGTGCTGCATCCAGTCGAGCATCCCGACGATCGCGCGCGCCGTCGTCCGCGCATCGCCCGCCAGCGAGAACTCCCCCGTCCGGGCCCCCTCGGCGACCAGCTCCTCGACCGCCGCCATGTAGCGGGCGTCCATCGCGCGGAACTCGTCGAACCGCTCGCCGCTCATCCGGATGTGCTGCAGGTACACGAACGCCGCCGGATAGCACTCGCTGAAGATGCGGACCTGCGTGCGGATCAGCTCCCGCAGGCGCACCGCGGCGCTGCTGCCCGTGTCCTGGTTGAGCCGGTCGAGCTCGGAGAGCAGCTGCTTGGCCGGCTGCTCCACCACCGCCAGCAGGAGCTCCTCCTTGCTGGCGACATAGTTGTAGATGCTGCCCTTCAGGATCCCGACGCGCGCGCCGATGCTCTCCAGCGTCGCCGTCTCGTAGCCGCGCTCGCGGAACTCCTCACCCGCGGCGACGAGGATCTCCGACCAACGACTGGGACGGGGCATGCCGGGAGCCTAACGCGGGCCGCGTTCGCTGAGCGGGAACAACGCCCTGGCCCGGCCGTTCGCGGGCTCCTAGCGTCGGTGACCATGCAGCGCAGCGACGATCGGATCCTCACCACGCACGTCGGGAGCCTCGCGCGGCCGCGGGACCTGCTCGAGGTGATGCGGGAGAAGGAACACGGCCGCCCCTACGACGTCGACGGGTACGCCAAGCGCGTCACCGCCGCCGTCGACGAGGTCGTCCGCGAGCAGGTGTCGGCGGGGATCGACGTCGTCACCGACGGCGAGATGAGCAAGGTCAGCTTCCTGACCTACGTGAAGGACCGGCTGACCGGCTTCGACACCGGGACCGGCGAGAAGCTGATGCCGCCGTCGTGGCAGGTCGAGATCGACGCGTTCCCCGGCTACTACGCCGACTACCTGGGCAAGTACAAGGACCAGGTCTCCCCGATGACGACGATGGTCTGCACCGGGCCCATCACCTACGACGGCCACGCGCAGCTGCGGACCGACGTCGAGAACCTGCGGGCCGCGATCGCCGCCGCGCCCGGCTCCGTCACGGAGGCCTTCCTGCCCTCGACGAGCCCCAGCGGGTTCGGGCGCAACGAGTTCTACGGCTCCCACGGCGAGTACCTGGCCGCCGTGGCCGAGGCGCTGCGCGAGGAGTACCTCGCGATCGTCGACGCCGGCTTCCTCCTGCAGATCGACGACCCGTGGCTCATCGAGTACCTCTCGGAGAACCCGGCGACGACACCCGAGCAGCGCGTCCGCGACGCCGAGCAGCACATCGAGATCCTCAACCACGCGCTGCGCGGCATTCCGACGGAGAAGATCCGCCTCCACACCTGCTACGGCCTCAACCACGGCCCCCGCATCCACGACCTGGCCTTCCGCGACATCGCGCCGCTGATGCTCAAGGTGAACGCGGGCGCCTACTCGTTCGAGGTGGCCAACCCCCGTCACCAGCACGAGTGGAAGATCTGGCGCGACGTGAAGCTCCCCGACGGCAAGGTCCTGATCCCGGGGCTGCTGGGGCACGCGAGCAACTACGTCGAGCACCCGGAGCTGATCGCCGACACGATCGAGCTGTACGCGGGGATCGTCGGCAAGGAGAACGTCATCGCGGGCGCCGACTGCGGCTTCTCCTCGCGCGCGTCGTTCCACCCCGAGGTGCACCCGACGGTCGTGTGGGAGAAGTTCCGCGCGCTGTCCGAGGGCGCGCGGCTGGCGACGCAGCGGCTCTACTGAGCTGTGAGTGGCGATAGTCGCTATAGCGACTATCGCCACTCACAAGCTCTCGAGCAGCAGCCGTTCGACCGCGTCGGCCATCCAGTCCGCGTACTCCTCGACGGTCCAGCCACGCAGGCGGATCAGGCTGTCGGCGAGCTCGAGGCCGGCGAGCGACCAGTAGATGTCGGTGGCGCGGTCGACGTCGAGGCGCAGCATGGGCGCGAACGACTCCGTGATCGCGCGGATGTCCTGGTAGCGACGCCGCTCGTACTCCTCCCACGCCGCCGCGAGCTCGGCGTCGCCGCCCGCCGCGTTGCGGAACACCCGCAGCATCGTCGGAGCGCCGGAGTAGTAACCGACAGCCAGCTCGCGCAGCATGGCGAGCTTGCGGGGCCGGTTCTGTTCGGCGATGAACTCCCGGAACGCGTCGCGGCCCAACAGCGGGACGTCCTCGTCGTCGCCGGTGAATCCGCGGTCGACGGCGGCGAGCAGCAGCGCGGGTTTGGCGCCCTGGGTGAAGACGGTCTGCGCCGACACCCCCGCCTCCGCGGCGATCGCCTTCATGGTGGTGGCCGCGTAGCCGTCGCGCTCGAAGCAGCGGATCGCCGCGTCGAGCACCGTGGCGCGGGTGCGCCGGGCCTGCTCGTCGCGCAGAGCGGAGTTGTAGGAACGCGTTGCCACCCTTTGACTGTAGCACTGCTCAATTCATAGAGTCGTAACTAGAGCGAATTGAGGAGACGCCATGACCACCGCGACCATGACCCCGCAGGACCGCCGCGCGACCGCCGTCATGCGGCGCTTCGGGCCACTGCACACCGCGATGCTGCGGGCGTTCCGCGGCAGGTCGATGTGGCGGTTCCGGGGTGGCGACGTCGTACTGCTCACCCACACCGGTCGCCGCAGCGGCACGCAGTTCACCGTGCCGCTGCTGTACGTGCGCGACGGCGAGGACGTGCTGGTCGCAGCCTCGAACGGTGGTGTCGACGCCGAGCCGCAGTGGTGGCTCAACCTGCAGGCGAGCCCGTACGCGGAGATCGAGATCCGCGGCGAGAGGCGCGCGGTCGTCGCCGAACCGGTGGCCGACGCCGACCACGCCGCAGCGTGGGAGCGGTTCCGCGCGATCGGCGGGATGTACGACAAGTACCAGGCCGGCGTGCAGCGCCGGATCACCCTCGTCCGGCTCCGGCCCTACCGCGCCCGCCTCGCGGAGTCGTGAGCGGCAATAGTCGCTACAGCGACTATTGCCGCTCACAGGGTCAGGGGGTCGAGCGGTCCAGTTCGGCCGACACCGCGGCCGCGGCCCGGCGCACGTTCTGGACGACGGCCATCTTGCGTGTGCCCAGGATGCTCGCCGTCCGCCCGACCACGGAGATGGCGGCGACGGCCACCCGCCGGTCACCACGCGTCACGACGACCGGCGCCGCGATCGACGACATGCCGATCGTGTGCTCCTCCCGCGACACCGCGAAGCCGTCGACCTGCACCTGCCGCAGCACCTGCCGGTAGCGGCCCGGGTCGACGATCGTGAACGGCGTCCGCCGCACGAACCCGCGGTCCAGGATCGCCCGGGCCATCGCCGGGTTCACCGCCGCCATCGCCTTGCCCGCACTCGACGAGTGGCCCGGCCCGCGCCGGTACAGCTCGGTGTGGAACATGATGCCGACGTCGGAGTTCTCCAGCCGCTCCACGTACAGCACGTCGGCACCGACGGGCACGGCGAGCTGGGCGGTCTCGCGCAGCACGTCGCGCAGCTCACCCAGCACCGGCAGCGCCACCTCGCGCAGCATCAACCGGTCGACGGCGAGCTGGCCCATCTCGAACAGCCGCAGCCCGAGCCGGTAGCGGCCCGCGTTGCTGCGCTCGAGCAGCCCGCCCGACGCGAGCGCCGCCAGCATCCGGCACGCGGTGCTCTTGGCGACGCCGAGCCGTTGCGCGACCTTCGTCGCCCCCAGCTCGGGCTCCTCGCCGAAGCAGTCGAGCACCGCCATGGCGATGGCGACCGACCGCAGCGGGCCCTCGCCCGCATCGGGGTCCTCCACGACGACCGGCCGTCCGTCGAGCACCGTCATGGGCTCACACCTCGTCCCAGGCCGGGAACTCGTCGGCGGGTGGCACGTGCACCTCGGTCACACGGTTGCGGTAGGAGACGAACGCGGTCCGGCCACCCTCGCGCAGCTTGACCCGGATCTCCTCGGTGTTCAAGGGCTCGCCGGGGTCGTAGCCGTGCGCCCACGTCGCGAAGGCGCGCATCGGCCCGGAGTGGGTGGCCGCGACGATCCGTCTGTGGCCGGGGCTCTCGGCCATCAGCCGGTGGAAGCCCCGCCAGAACCGGCGCACGCACAGCGCGGGCGGCTCGAAGTACATCATCGGGATCGTCAGCCACATCTGGATCGGGTCGGCCCCGCCCAGCTGCGTCCGGTAGAAGCGGTCGATCTCGACGAGCCAGCGCGGCCGGTCCCCCACCGCCATCCGCTCCAGCTTCTCCATGGTGGCCTGGTACTGCCGGAACGCCGAGGTCACGTCACGCAGCCCGTCGGGGGTCCAGACGCCGAAGTTGCGCAGCTCGGGGATGGCCTCGGGCTCGGACAGCTCGACGTCGTGGCCCCACATCTGCATGCCGTCGCGGGCGCCGCGGTAGATCTGCTCGGCGGTCTGGCGGGCGCGGTTCGTCGCCGCGCACACCAGCCGCACCTTGTCGCCCGCATCCCAGCGCCGGGCCAGTTCGTGGCCGCGGCGGTGGGCCTGCCAGCCACCCATGGGCGTCAGGCCGGCGTCGGTCGAGTACCCCTGCGTGACGCCGTGGCGGATGATCGAGATCTCGCAGACGACCTTCTCCGACGCCTTGCGCTCGACCGGGGCGGCGATCTCCTTGCCGCGGGTGGCCTCCGCGAGGGCGGGGGTGAACGTCGCGCCCTCCCACTCGACGGTCGGCGCCGGCGGGGCCACGGTGGTGGCCGCGCCGCGCTCGCGGAAGCGGCGCAGATACAGGGGGGTCCCGTCGGAGCCGTTCTGCTCGGGGGCGGCACCACCGCCCCGGCGTTCGCGGTACTTCGCCAGGTAGTTCGGCGCCTCGTAGCGGTCGAGCTTGCGGGCGTCGGTCATGACTGTGCCTCCGCGACAGGACGTACGTCGGCACTCATGAGTGCACCGTGAAGAAGCGCTCGTTGACCTCGCGGTGGTAGTAGAAGATGGCCCGCCCCATCTCCTCCTCGGTCCACGTGATCGGCTCGAAGTCCGGGTCGACCCAGTAGCCGCCGGTGAACAGCTCATTGCGGTTGCCGACGGGGTCGAAGAAGTACGTCGTGTAACCGCGGGTCACGCCGTGGCGCGTGGGCGCCACGTCGATCTGGACGCCGTGGTAGGCCAGGGTGTCCGCCGCGTCGCGGATTCCGTTCCAGTCGTCCATCCAGAACGCGAAGTGGTGCAGCCCGCCGTTCGGTCCGGTGATGACGGCGACGTCGTGCGGGGTGTGGCTGCGCTCCAGGAACGTCGCGAGCTGGTGGCCGTCGTTGGCCAGGATCTGCTCGGTGAGCCGGAACTCGAGCAGCTCGGTGAAGAACGCGGTGAACGCCTCGACGTCCTCGGCCATCACGAACACGTGGTCCAGGCGCGGCGGCGCGATGCCGACGAGGTCCTGCGGCCGGGGCGGCGGGTTGGTCATCGGCAGCATGTTGCCGACGCGCTCCATGCCGTGGACGAGCTCGACGAGGTGCCCCGACGGTGCCTCGAACCGGATCGCCGCGCCCCAGCCGGGCCCGAGCTCGCGGGCCGCGAAGCGCTTCACCGGCACGCTCGCGGCTTCGAGCCTGTCGGTGAAGTGGTCGAGGTCGGCGGCGTCGGCGACCTTGAACGACATGTGGTCGAGCCCGTAGGTCGGGGCCTGGCGCAGGACGACGGAGTGGTGTTCCTGCTCGTCCCAGCACTTGAGGAATACGCGGTCGACGCCGTCGCGGACGTCGCGAGCGGTCTCGATCAGGCCGAGGACCTCGGTGTAGTAGGCGGTGCACAGTTCGAGGTCGGGAACACGGACCTCGACGTGCTGCAGCCTGAGAATTCGGTCGGGCATGTGGTGGACTCCTTCATCGACCGAGGCAGCGGCTCTCGCGCGGGAACGGGGATGGAAGCCGGTGGAGCCTGCGGAACCGGCGGGGCGGGTAGATCACGTGTGCATGCGCAGGAAGCGCTGGCTGATGACGTTCTCGTAGTAGAAGAGACCCTTCCCGAACTCCTGCTCGGTCCAGGTGATGATCTCGTGGTCGGGATCGACCCAGTACCCGCCGGTGAAGACCTCGTTGCGGATCCCGAGCGGGTCGAAGAAGTAGATGGTGTTGCCGCGGGTCACGCCGTGGCGGGTGGGGCCCTGGTCGATCTGGACGCCGTTGTAGGCCAGGGTGTCGGCGGCCTTGCGGATGTGGTCCCAGTCGTCGAGCCAGTAGGCCCAGTGGTGCAGGGCGCCGTTGGGGCCGTTGACGATCGCGATGTCGTGCGGCGAGTTGGTGCGCCCGGCGAGCCACACCCCGAGCTGGTGGCCGTTGCCGTCGAGGACCTGCTCGGTGAGCCGCATGCCCAGGACGTCGATGAAGAAGCGCGACGCCTCGGCGACCTCCTCGGCGTTGACCAGCATGTGGTCCATCCGGGGCGGGGCGATGCCGGCCAGGTCGGGCGGCGGGACGGGCGAGGGGTTGTGCTTGCCGAGGATGTTGCCGGTCTTCTCGAGGTCCCAGACCAGTTCCATGATCTGTCCGCTGGGGACCTCGAACCGCAGCGACTCTCCCTGGCCGACGGCGTCGCCGCGGCTGACGCGCGTCGTCGGGCAGCCGTAGGCCTCGACGCGCTTCTCGAAGTCGTGCAGGTCGTCCTCGGACTCGACGCGGAAGGTGAACGAGTCGAGCCCGGTGCGGGGGTTGTAGCGCATCCGCAGCGAGTGGTGGTCCTCCTCGTCCCAGCACTTGAAGTAGACGGTGTCGTCGGTCCGCATCACCTGCTGCAGGCCCATGACCTCGGTGTAGTAGGCGGCGGACAGGTCGAGGTCCGGCGTGCGGACGTCGATGTGAGCGAGTCTGAGAATCCCCACGGCGCAAGCTCCCTGGAGTGGCGGGCGTCTTGACGTGTCGACGGTAGCCGCCCTAGCGTTCCGGAGAACAGACTTGCTGTTCCGCAAATCGGAACACCTGCGGCTCGGACACAGCCCGGAGTGAGGTCATGAGCAGTCCGGAGAACATGCGTGCCGCCGTCGCCGACTACGTGACGGCGCTGCACCGCGCCTACCTGGCCCAGGCCGACACGTTCGCGCCGGCGGTCCGCGGGGCGATGCCGCTGCTCGCGGGCGGCCGGCCCGTCACGGTCGCCGCCGTCGGCGTGCGGAACCTGCACCTGCTCGCCACCCGCGAGAGCCTGGGCCCGTTGCGCGGCCAGGAGGTCGAGGTCCCCGGATCGCTCGACGGCCTGACGTGGACGTTGCGGTTCTACGACCCGGTCGTCGTCCCGTCGCTGGGCACGCTGGAGGAGAACGACGGCCCCGCCTACGACGGCGTGAAGGCCGCCCTCGGGGTCGGTACCGTCGTCTACCACGTGGTCGCCCAGCCCGGGTCGGGGCTCACACCGCACCACGCCGGACACGTCGGGTCGGGCCTCGCCAGCGGGCACTCGGCCGCCGCGCGGGACTTCGAGACGATCCGCAGCCGCGTCCGGGGCCGCGAGCACCTCGTCGACGAGCTGGCCGGCGCCGCGACCGCGGGCCTGCCGCATGCACAGGCGTTGCTGGCCAGGGCGATCTCGCCGCACAACGCGGGCGTCGCCGAGGCGGCCGACTGTCTCGACCCCGACGCCATCCGCAAGGCACTGCTCGCGTCGGTGGGTGGGCGCAGCGAATGGAGACCCACGTCGTGACCGACGCCCCGCTCTCCACCGTCACCAACGCCGCCCGGCTGCTCAAGGCGTTCCTCACCCGCGAGGAGTCGATCGGCGTCTCCGAACTGTCGCGGCGCCTCGGGATCGGGAAGTCCAACGTCCACCGCCTGCTGACGACGCTCGCGAACGAGGGCCTGGTCGAGCAGGACACCCGCACCGGTGGCTACCGGCTGGGGATCGTCGTCTACGAGCTCGGCGAGGCCGTGAAGATCCACCTGGACCTGCACGCCGCGGCCGGGCCGGTCCTGGTGCGGCTGCGGGAGGAGACGGGCGAGTCGTCCCAGGTCGGGGTGCTCGACGGCGCCGAGGTCGTCTACGTCGACCGGCTCGAGTCGGCCTACTCGCTGCGGCTGTTCACCGAGACCGGCCGCCGCGTCCCAGCGCACGCGACGAGCTCGGGCAAGGTGCTGCTCGCTCACCTGCCTCCGCCGTTGCTGGACAGGGTGCTCGACGCCGGACTGGCCGGATTCACCCCGCACACGGTCACCGATCCCGACCTGCTGCGCGCCGAGCTGTCCGGGGTGCGCGCGCAGGGGTGGGCGCGGTCGGTCGACGAACGCGAGATCGGCGTGACCTCGGTGGCCGCCCCGATCCGCGACGTCCACGGCGACGTCGTCGCCGCCGTCAGCATCGGCGCCCCCTCCGCCCGGCTCGGGGCCGTCGCGCGCCGCCGCTACGCGCGGCTGCTCGTCGAGGCCGGCGAGGCTGTGTCCCGCCGCCTCGGCTGGGTGCCCCAGGACGAACGACGGGCGGCGACACCGGTCCATTGAGCGGAACGGGCGGGCTGACACACCTCGGCCGCCCCGCGACGATCGTCGGAACCCGAACAGCAGCACGAGGAGAGAAATGCCCGTGACGGACGCGCCCGCCAAGGCCCGGGCGCTCTACGAAGCCCGGCGCACCCGCGTGCCCATCGCGCCGTTCACCGACGCCGAACCCGACCTGGGGATGGCCGACGGCTACGCCATCCAGCAGGAGCTGGTCCCGCTGCTGCTCGCCGACGGCGACACGATCGTCGGCCACAAGGTCGGGCTGACGTCGAAGCCCATGCAGCGCATGATCGGCGTCGACTCCCCCGACCACTCGCCCGTCCTGGGCTCCACCGTCTACGCCGACGGCGACGTCATCGACCCGTCCAGCTTCATCGCCCCCAAGGCCGAGGCCGAGATCGTCTTCGTCATGGGCTCGCGGCTGGCCGGCCCGGGCGTCACCGTGACCGCGGCCCGCCAGGCCATCGCCGGTGCCGTCGCCGGGTTCGAGATCGTCGACTCCCGCATCGCCGACTGGCGCATCAAGCTCGCCGACACCGTCGCCGACCTCGCCTCCTGCGGCGCCGTCGTCACCTCGTCGCGGATCGTGCCGATCGAGGGCGTCGACACCCGGCTGCTCGGGATGACGCTCACCCGCAACGGCGAGCTCGTCGACACCGGGGCCGGCGCCGCCGCACTGGGCGACCCCGTCGCCGTCGTCGCGTGGCTCGCGAACGTGCTGGGCGCCAACGGGGTGGCGCTCGAACCAGGCCACATCGTCATGACGGGCGCGCTGCACGCCGCCGTCCCCATGGAGCCCGGCGACGTGTTCCGCGCCGACTTCGACCGGCTCGGCGCCGTCACCGCGCGCGTCGGACACCCCGCCGCCGCGGAGGAGAGCGCATGAACACGTCCGAGCTGGCGACCCGCCTGCAGAAGGCCGTCGCCGAACGCACCGCCATCGACTCCCTCAACGCCGAGTTCCCCGAGCTCGACCTCGACGCCGGCTACGCCGTCCAGCGCGTCCTGCGCGACGCGGCCGGCCCGCTCGTCGGCTGGAAGCTCGGCGTCACCTCGCGCGCCAAGCAGGCCCAGGTCGGGGTGTCCAGCCCCGTCTACGGTTTCCTGCCCGGCAGCGGCGCCCTCGACATCGGCGAGCCCCTCGACACCGGCCAGCTCATCCAGCCGCGCTGCGAACCCGAGATCGTCTTCGTCCTCGGCCGCGACCTGGCCGGGCCCCACGTCGGCGCCGCCGACGTCATCGCCGCCTCCTCCGGTGTCGCCGTCGGCATCGAGGTGCTCGACTCCCGCTACCGCGACTACAAGTTCACGATGGCCGACGTCGTCGCCGACAACACCTCCGCGGCCCGGTTCGTCGTCGGCACCCCGGTGCCGCTCGACGGCATCGACCTGCGCGTCGTCGGCGTCGTCCTCGAACACAACGGCGAGGTCGTCGCGACGGCGTCGGGTGCCGCCTCGCTCGGGCACCCCGCGGCCGCCGTCGCCTGGATGGTGCGCCGCATGGCCGCCGACGGCGAGGGTCTGCGCGCGGGCGACGTCGTCCTGTCCGGCGGGCTCACCGCCGCCGTACCGGTCGTGCCGGGTGACGTCGTCGTCGCCTCGATCGACCGCATCGGATCGCTCGAGCTCGGCTGCCGCTGACCTGTCCCGACGTCGTTCCTGGAGGAACCGTGCCGCTCGTGCAGATCACCCTCGCCCGGGGTCGCAGCCCCGAACAGCTCGCCGCCCTCGGCGCCGCGGTCACCGCCGCGGTCGAGGAGTCGATCGGGGCGCCGAAGGAGGCCGTGCGCGTCGTCGTCAACGAGTGCGAGCCCGAGCTGTGGTTCGTCGGCGGCGAGTCGCTCGCGGACCTGCGGGCGAGCGGACGCCGATGACCCTGCTCCCCCTCGGCGGCGATCCCGTCGCCGGCGAGGGGGCGCGGCTGCTGCGCTCCGACGACGGGCGCACCTTCGCCGTGCACGTCGTCGACGGGTCGTACCTGGTCTCCGACCCGCTGTGCCCGCACAACAAGGGGCCGTTGGTCGAGGGGCAGGTCGACGGCCGCGTCCTGCGTTGCCCCTGGCACTGGTACCGCTTCGACCTCGCCACCGGCGAGTGCCTCACCCAGCCCGCGCTGCGCCTGGGTGTCTACCCGGTCCGGCGCGCGGACGACGGCTGGGTCGCCGACGTCGGCGAGAAGCCTCCCGCGCTGTCGATGTCGCAGCGCCTGCGCGCCCACGCCCGCGGCGAGACCCCCTGACCCCTCCCCGCGAGATGCACCTGAGCGTCGCCGAACCGGGGCGGACAGCCCTGGTGCGCATCTCGGCGCGAGCGGGCGCGAACGTGTCACGAGCGCCCGGAGAGCGCTCCCACGACACGCTCGTCGCGAGGCATGAAACCGAGCGTGTCATCAGCGCGGGCACGCTGCGCTGATCACACGCTCGGATTCGGGTGCGCGGGTCAGTGCTCCGGTTCGTGGCCGACGGCGACGTCACCGGTCGGGGTGATCTCCCCCGTCCAGCCGCACCCCGAGCAGGAGCAGTAGAACCGGCGCGCGGTGCCCTCCCAGAACTCGGTGACGATCGCAGGCGGCGCGCCGCAGCCCGGGCAGTGCCGGGGCGCGTCACGACGATGTGCCTCGGCGTCGGCGGCGAACCGCCGGTCCGGAGGCGCCTGCACTACGACCCCGACCCCGACGCCGACCCGGACGCCACCCGCTCCGCCGCGCTGACGTGGATCTTCTTGATCGCGTCGAGCATCGGGGAGAAGCGGGTCGAGCCCATGTCGCAGAAGTCGAGCGCGAACTGGGCGCCGGCGTGGAACTTGTCCTTCTCGCACGGCAGGTCGATGCGCTCGTGCTCCTCGCGGATCGTGCCGAGCGGGTCCTCCCCGCGGGCGACGCGGTCCATCTGCTCGCGGAACATCTTGCGCAGCATTGCGACCCCGATGTCGGAACGCCCGAGGTGCTCGGTGGTCCGGTCGGTGATCGCACCCTGGGTCACCCAGGCCATGATGTCCTGGCCCTCGACGTAGTTGACGACGTGGCGGCCCTTCTCGTCGACCACCGGGATGTTGTAGTCGGGCACCACCGGCTGCTCGACGTGCTCGTAGCCCTCGTCGGGGCGGTGCACGGTGTAGAGCATGAACCGGGTCGTGGTGCGGTTGATCGGGACGCGGATCTGCATCTGGTGCACCCCACCGCCACCGACCCGCATGTTGTACGGGAAGACGAGCGGGTGGCCGACCTTCCAGTCGTCGTTGTCCTCGCTGGCGCCCTCGAGCACGCGGCGCTTGATGATCCCCCACTCGAACGGGGTGAAGCCCACCTTCTGGTGCTTCTTCGCGAACGACGCCGGTGAGGTGAAGCCCTCGTGGCGCCCGATGAACTGGAAGTACCGCCCGTGCAGCCACTCGACGTGGTGCGGGTCGACGGCGTTCTCCATGATCTGGACGTAGTTGCACGGCAGGTCGGCCCAGCCGATGTCGCGGAAGCCCTCCATGACGTAGGTGTCGAACCGCGGCAGTCGCGGCGCGGGGCCGGGGCCCACGTAGGCCCACACCAGTCCGCCCATCTCCTCGGCCACGCCGGCCTGGGCGGAGACGCGGGCGCCGAAGCGGGTGTCGTCGCGCTCGGCAGGCTGCTCGACGCACGCGCCGGCCTCGTCGAAGACCCAGCCGTGGTATGGGCAGCGCAGGCCGTCGGACTCGACGACGCCGTAGGCCAGCGACGCCTTCCGGTGCGGGCACGCCTCGGGGACGATGCCGTAGCGGCCGGACGGGGAGCGCCACAGGGCGAAGAACTCCCCGAGCAGCTCGACGCGCTTCACCGGGAACTCGGCGAGCTCGCGGGTGAACGCCACCGGGTACCAGTAGCGGCGCAGCACCTCACCCATCGGGGTGCCGGCGTCGACCTGCGTGAGCTCGTCGTTCTGTTCGGCGGTCAGCATCGGTGCTCCCCTGCTCGTGGTGGTCGCCGAAACGTAGGTGGCACCGCCGGCCGGGACAAGGAATCCTTCCCGCATGGAGGGAAACCGGCAGCAACGGCCGTCGTGGGAGCTGACGTCGGTGCGCAACGCCGCGCGGCTGCTCAAGGAGTTCTCCCGCACCGACCGCGAGCTCGGCGTCTCCGAGCTGTCACGACGCCTCGGGCTCGCGACCAGCACCGTGCACCGGATGCTGGCCACGCTCGCGGCGGAGCGGCTGCTGGAACGCGGCACCGCGGCGGGGTCCTACCGGCTGGGGCTGGCGATGTTCGACCTCGGCGCCGCCGTCGCACCCCGGCTCGACCTGCACGAGGCCGCCCTGCCCGTGATGGCGGTGCTGCGCCAGAGCACGGGCGAGACCGTGCAGCTCGCGGTGCTCGACGGGCTGGAGTCGGTGTACGTCGACCGGCTGGAGAGCCCGCACACGGTGCGGATCTTCTCCCGGGTCGGCACCCGGCTGCCGGCGACGACGACCGCGACCGGCAAGGCCCTGCTCGCGGCGCTCTCTCCCGCCGACCTCGACGCCCGGCTCGACGGCTGGCGTCCGCAGCGGCCGACGCCGTACTCGATCGTCGACGTCGAGGTCCTGCGGACGCGGCTGCGCGAGATCGGTGAGCGCGGCTGGGCGGAGAACCGGGAGGAGAGCCGCGTCGGCGTCGTGTCGTGCGCGGCGCCGGTGCGGGGCGCCGACGGCGTCGTCCTCGCGGCACTGTCGGTCGCCGCCCCGACCGCGCGCGCCGCACCCGTTGCGCTGCAACGGATCCGGGAGGCCGTCGTCGAGGCAGCAGCGGTCCTGTCCCGACGGCTGGGCCACGCCTAACCTGACGGCATGCGGATCAGCCTCTTCGGGTACCTCGCCGCCGGCGGCGGACGGGCCGTCACCGACGCCTACGTCGCCGAGCTCGCGCAGGTGCGTGAGGAAGGGTTCCTGCGGTACTGGACCGCCCAGCTGCCCACCGACCCCGACCTGCTCACCGTCCTCGCCGTCGCGCTGCGGGAGGTGCCCGGCATCCAGGTCGGCACCGGGGTCGTCCCGATCCAGCCGCAGCACCCGTACTCGTTGGCGCAGCGGGCGTTGACGGTCAACGAGATCGGCGGCGGCCGGCTCACGCTCGGGCTCGGGCTGAGCCACAAGCCCGTCGTCGAGGGGGCGTGGGGGCTGCCGTTCGACAAGCCGGTGCGGCGGATGTCGGAGTACCTCGACGCGCTGCTGCCGCTGCTGGCCGACCGGCGCGTGTCCGCGCAGGGCGAGACCGTCACCGCGCGGGGCTCGCTGCGCTACCCCGACGCCCCGACGCCGCAGGTCTACCTGGCCGCGCTGGGCCCGCAGATGCTGCGGCTCGCGGGCCGGCGCACCGCCGGGACCGTCACCTGGATGACCGGGCCCCGCACCCTGGCCGAGCACGTGGTGCCGACGATCCGCGACGCCGCGGCGGAGGTCGGCCGCACGGCGCGGGTCGTCGCGTCACTGCCGGTCGCGGTCACCGACGACGTCGCCGCCGCCCGCGCCGAGGCCGCGACGCAGTTCGCCGTCTACGGGAAGCTGCCCTCGTACCGGGCGATGCTCGACCGCGAGGGATACGCGGGCCCCGACGAGGCCGCGATCGTCGGCGAGGAGAAGGACGTCGCCGACCGGATCGCACAGCTGCGCGACGTCGGTGTCGACGAGTTCGTGGCGCTGCCCTTCTCCCCCGACCCCGAGGTCCGGGCCCGCACCCGCGCGCTGCTGCGCGCCGTGGGTGCACCCGCCTGACCACCCCGGCCCCTGCGCCGAGTTCGACGTGACACTGGTCGATCTCATGATCGAACCAGTCTCCTGTCGAACTCGGCGGCGGTTTCCGAGCGCAGCGCGCGCGACGCTTGAGCGGACATTCACCCTCCGGGCCCGCCATCCGGGACCGGCGTTGACTCCTGCGCCGGTGGCGGTTGTGATCGAGTTCGTGTGCACCCGGCCGACCGACGTGCGTCTCACCGAGCGCCGCCACGTCGACCTGTGCCGCACCGGGGCCGACCTGTGTCGACGGGCACGCCGGTAGCCGACCACCGGCGTGCCGTGCTGCCCGCGCGGGAGCCGCGCGGGGACCGTCACCCCCGGAGACCTTCCATGACCACCGCCACCAGCCGCGACGACGACCTGCGCGCCATCGTCGACGCCACCACCTCCGCCGTCACCGACGACCCGGGCAAGGCCGCCGCCCTCTTCCGCGCCGACGGCGAGGGCCGCGACGGCGTCCGCACCGAGATCCGCATCGGCCGACACGAGATCACCATCGACGAGCCGCCCGCGCTCGGCGGACAGGACGCGGCCATCAACCCCGTCGAGTCGGCGCTCGCCGCGCTGCTGTCCTGCCAGGTCGTGACCTACCGGTTCTGGGCCGCGAAGCTCGGCATCCCGCTCGACGACGTGCACGTCCGCACCGAGGGCGACCTCGACGTGCGCGGCTTCTTCGGTCTCGACGACGCCGTCCGCCCCGGCTTCGGGGAGGTCCGCCTCGCCGTCGACCTGCGCGGACCCGCCTCCGCCGAGGACTACCAGCGGCTCAAGGACGCCGTCGACGAGCACTGCCCGGTGCTCGACCTGTTCCGCAACCCGACCCCGGTGCAGG
Source organism: Pseudonocardia sulfidoxydans NBRC 16205 (assembly GCF_007989085.1). GTDB lineage: Bacteria > Actinomycetota > Actinomycetes > Mycobacteriales > Pseudonocardiaceae > Pseudonocardia > Pseudonocardia sulfidoxydans. The sequence continues at coordinate 47,636 of NZ_BJVJ01000003.1, read as the reverse complement.
TCGGTCTCACGAGCTGACCCGCACCCGCCGAGCTCGACGTGGGACTGCCCGACGGGATGGTCGGACCAGGCTCACGTCGAACTCGGCGGAATGGGCCGCGAGCGGGCGGGCCCACCCTGAGTGGCTCAGCGGCCGGGGACCGGCTTGCCGCTGAAGACGTACTTCTGTGCCAGCGCCACCGGGTCGTAGGCCGCGGGCGTCGACTCCTCGGCGGTGACCGTGACGGGGCGCGACTGCACGATGCAGATGTCGTCGCCCGCCCGGCGGTGCCGCGAGATGACCCACTCGACGTCGACGGGGTAGCCGTAGTGCTCCTCGATCGCGGTGACCGCGGAGACGACGGCGCCGATCTGCTCGTCGTCGAGGACCTTCCGGTCGGCCAGCCGGGCCGGCATCTCCACCTCGGTGACGCGGCCGTCGGCGAAGTCGAACGCCGACACGATCGCCTTGTGGGCGACGTCGTAGCGCAGGACGCGGCCGTCGGCCTTGCCCACCTCGATGTGGTCGGGGTCGACCACGCCCTGCACGATCGCCTCGCCCCACCCCCACGACGTCTCGATGACGACGCGGTCGGGCTTGCCCGTCACCGGGTGCACCGAGAACGCCACCCCGGACGCGCGGGCGTGGATCAGCTCGATCACGCCGACGGCGATGGGCATGTCGTGGTGGCTGATGCCCTTGCGCAGCCGGTAGGCCAGGGCGCGACCGGTGAACAGCGACCCCCAGCAGGCGCGGATCGCGTCGAGCACCCGCGGCGCCCCGGACACCCCGAGGTAGGTGTCGAAGATGCCGGCGAACGAGGCGTCGGCGGCGTCCTCGCCCGTCGCGCTCGACCGGACCGCGGTCGGCACGTTGACGTCGACGCACCGGACGCACAGCTCCTCGTAGGCGTCGGTGATCTCGGCGGCCAGCGCGTCGGTCATCGGCGTCGCGACGAACAGCTCCCGGATCTCCGCCGACGCCGCCTCGACGTCGGCCTCCGACGGTTCGGCGCCGAGGCGCGCGAGCACGGCGTCGATCTGCGGGTCGAGCCCGGCGTCGCCGCAGTGGCGGCGGTAGGCGTCGACGGTGACCGCGAAACCCTGCGGCACCTCGACCCCGGTCCGGTGCAGGTCGGCGAGCCTGCCGATCTTCGACCCGGCGGCCGGGACCGCCTCGTCCGGCTCGACCGCGTCGACCCACACCACGTTCTGCACGAGAACCCCTGTCACGACTGTCCGGGCTCGGTGTCGACGAGCTCGGCGGCCCTCTTGAGGATGGTCACCCTGCCGTTCGTGCCGTCCACCTCGATCTTGTCGCCGTCGCCGATCGCGAGCGTGGCGACGCCGACGGCCGTGACGGTCGGGACCCCGTACTCGCGGCCGACGATGGCCGCGTGGCTGAGCATGCCACCGCCGTCGCACACCGCACCCGCGATCTTGCCGAACGCGGGCGTCCAGTTGGGCGACGTCGACTCGCAGACCAGGATCTCGCCGGGTGCGACGCGGTGCAGCTCGTCGGAGCTCTGCAGGACACGGGCGATACCGGTGGCCGTGCCGCGCGCGGCGGCGACGCCGGTCAGGGTCGTCTCGTTGGCGGCGTCGGGGTTCTGCACGGCGCGCAGCGAACCCGGGTTGATGCCGAAGATCTCGATCAGCACCGGGTCCTCGACCGAGTCCGGCACCGTGCCGAGCACCTTGGGCATCTCGGAGCGCTTTCCGTGCCAGTGGTCGAAGTACTGGCGACGGTCGCGCACCAGCGCGCTCAGCTCACCGGCGTAGGGCTCGCCGTCGGCGACCTGGAGCAGCTCGGGCCAGAACAGGTAGAGCATGTCGTCGCGGTGGTCGGCGCCGACGCGGGTCGCGAGCTCCTGGCACGCCTGCCGCAGCGGCAGCATGACCTTGAGGTCGATGTAGTAGTTGTGGTCGTCCTGCCACCACGGGAAGTTCGCGGCCTGGTTGGCGGCGAGCCCGCCGTCGAACACCGCCTGCTCCTCACGGGTGAGGCCGGACCGGGCGGCGTCGATCGCCGCGTCGCGCTCCTCGAGCGCATTGCGGGCCGCGGCCGCGAAGTCGTGGTCGGTGTCCTTCATCAGGAACGTCTTGATGTTGCCGAACGCGTTGGTGTTGTCCTCGATCCAGCTGGGGACGCCGACATCGCACGTCGCGTCGGTGCGGTGGCCCCACACCTGCAGCCAGTCGTCGAAGTCGGTGAGCCACTGCGACGCCGGGCCGCCGTGCGCCGACAAGGCTGCCCGCATGTCGCCGGGCTCGTTGTCGGCGAACACCTGCGACAGACCGGCCTGGCGGGCCTTCGTGGCCAGCGCGTAGAGCTCGCGGTCGAGCTCCATGATCTTCGTTTCCTCGCCCTGCAGGAACTTGCCGACGAGGCTGGTGTCGATGCCCATCTCGGCGCAGGAGCCGTAGAAGCCGAGGAAGTTGACCAGCATCGGGTACATGACCGCGAAGTGGATCTCCATGGCGCGCTTGTGGTAGCGCCGGCCCTGCCGGATCAGGGTGCCCAGGTCGGAGGTCGGGACGGAGGCCAGGTCGATGCCCTGGAAGTAGTCCCAGGTCGCCTCGAGCTCGTCGCGGCCCGCCTCCCAGATCGAGCGGTAGTTCTGCAAGAAGTGCGGCAGGTTCGTCCCGAGCCGGTTGGCCCGCGCGCCGATCTCGCGCGGGTCCTCCTCCGGGATCGGGGAGCCGTAGAGGTGGGTGCCTGCGAACCGGCACGTCACACCGCGTCCGGGCGGCAGCGGCAGGTTCTCCGACGCGCTCTGCGTGCCGGCGCAGTAGCCGTCGGCGCTCCACAGCGTCGCCGCCAGCGGGGTGAGGCCCCGCGACCAGTGGAAGTCGAGGAACCAGAACGCGTTCTCGTCGCCCGGCTTGAACGGCGACGGCGCGTCGACGACGTACGGGAAGTCGAAGTGCTCCGGCTTGTAGCCGGGATACCACTCGCGGGTGTACTCCTCGACGGGGACGACGTTCGCCATCGGATCTCCTCTGATCGGGACGCTGGCTCGGACCGTGACAGCGCACACACCCGGCGGCAACCCGGCCGTTCTCCCCTGCCGAACGTCGCGCGCCGTCCCGCACCCCGGTGAGCAGCCGTTTCCCGGCGGAGAACACACAACTTCCACCGCGTGGCGGCCCGTCCGTAGGGTCAGCGCGTGAAGGCTCTGCTCCTCGACGTCGGCGGCGTCGTGTTCCGGTCCGGGTCGGAGATGCTGGCGCTGCTGGGCGAGCGTGAACCAGCCGCCCGCACGGTCGCCGCCCGGCGCGGACCGTTGGGCCCCGAACCCGACCCCGACTGGGGGCGAATGCTGCGCGGCGAGGTCACCGAGCGCGGCTACTGGGCGTTGCGCGCAGCGGAGGTCGGGACCGCGCTGGGCCGCGACGGCTGGTCGACGCACGAGTTCATGGCCGAGCTCTACGAACACGCCGGCGTGGAGATCATCCGCCCCGCGGCCCGCCGCCTCGTCGCCGACGTGCGCGCGGCGGGCCTGCGCCTGGGCGTGCTGACCAACGATCTCGCGGCGTTCCACGGCGACAGCCCGCTCGGCGACCTCTCCGGTCTCGGCGACCTGGACGTGCTGGTCGACGGCTCGCTCACCGGCATCCTCAAGCCCGATCCGCGCAGCTACGCCGCCGTGATCGACGGGCTCGGGGTGGCGCCGGGCGAGATCGTGTTCGTCGACGACATGCCCTGGAACGTCGAGGGTGGCCGGGCGGCGGGGCTGCACGCGGTGCAGCTGGACCTGCGGGATCCGGACGCCGCGTTCGCCGAGGCACGTTCGGCTCTCGGGCTGGCGCCGTGACGGCGGAGCTGGCCGTCGTCGCGGGGGCGTCCGGGGCGCTGGGCTCCGCGATCGCCGACGCGCTGCGGGCCGCGGGGCTGCACGTCGTCGCCGTGGCCCGGTCCGCACCCGCCTCGGATACCACGACGACCGGTGTCGCCGCCGACGTCGGAACCACGCTCGGGCAGGACACGATCGCCGCTACGGTCGCGGGGCTGGGTGCACCGGTCCGGATGGTCGTCCAGGCCGCCGGCCTCCCGCCCACCGGACCGCTCGCGACGATCGACCCCGATGCCCTGGGCACGACCGTCGCACTCAAGGTGGGCGGGCTGTTGCGGCTGGTCAGGGCGGTTGAGGCGCAGCTCGTCGGTGGGTCGCGGATCGTCGCGCTGGGCGGGCACTTCGGCAGCGAACCCTCCCCCGACGCCTGCGCCGCGGGCGTCACCAACGCCGCGCTTGCCAACCTGGTCCGCCAGCTCGCGACCGCCTACGGCCCGCGCGGGGTCACCGCCCACCTCGTCGCACCGGGCCCCGTCGACACCCCGCGGATGCGCGGGCTCGCCGCCGCGGCCGCCGAACGCCGGGGGGTCGACGTCGACGAGGTGCTGGCCGAACGTGCTGCCGAGTCGCCTCTGGGCCGGTTCGTGACGCCCGCCGAGGTGGCGTGGACCGTCGCGACCCTGCTCGCACCGGAGGCCGACGCCCTGCACGGCGCGACGCTGGCCCTCGACGCCGGCGCCCGCCGCGGCCTGTTCTGACCCTGCGGACCGGCCCGATCCGGTGCGTGGAGCGACGAATTCCTCGCCGTAGGCACCGGATCAGGGCTGCTGAACTGCCCGAGCGGCGATCTCCGTCGCGCGGGCCGCCGAGGCCGGGACGCCGGCGATGCCCCAGTCGTCGGGGTCGACCTGCTCGATCCGGACCCGCACCGACTCCCGCGCCACGCCCAGGACGTCGACGAGGACGTCGGTGAACGCGGCGATGAGCCGGTGCCGCTGCTCGACCGGACGCCCCCGCAGCACCAGCGCCGTCACGTACGGGGCCTCGACGCCGGTCTCCCCGCCCGCCGCGACGTGCGTCGGCGGATGCGCGGTGACGAACCCGCGCACCCGCTCCACCGGCGACTCCAGCACCTCGGCGTAGCGGGCCAACAACGCCGTGAGCAGCGCGTCGAGGCGCTCGGGCGGGTGCCGGTCCGCCACGAGGTGCACCTCGAAGATCGGCACGTCAGCCGCCGTCGATCGCCATCACCACGGCCTTGGGCTCGGTGAAGAACTCGCGGCTGAAGGTGCCGCCCTCGCGCCCCCACCCCGAGTCGCCGAACCCTCCGAACGGAGCGCGCAGGTCGCGCACGAAGAAGCAGTTCGTCCACACCGTGCCCGCCCGAAGCCGCGCCGAGACCCGGTGCGCGCGCGACAGGTTCTCGGTGAACACCATGGCGTTGAGCCCGTAGCGGCTCCCGTTGGCGGCGGCGACGGCCTCGTCCTCGGTGTCGAACGGCGTCACGGTGACGATCGGCCCGAAGATCTCCTCGCACTGGATCGGCGAATCCGGCGCGGCGTCGACGACGACGGTCGGGCGCACGAACAACCCCTCGCCCCGCCCGCCGGTCAGGACCTTGCCGCTCGGGTCGTCGAGGTACCCGGCGACCTTGGCGTGATGGGCCTTCGACGACAGCGGGCCGATCTGGGTGTCGGCCTGCTTCGGGTCGCCGACGACCAGCGCCTCCGCCGCCGCGACGAACCGGGCCAGGAACTCGTCGAGCACCGGGCGCTGCACGTAGAGCCGCGACCCGGCCAGGCAGACCTGCCCCGCGTTCGTGAAGATCGCCTTGATCGACCAGTCGACGGCGTTGCCGAGGTCCGCATCGGAGAACACGAGGTTGGCGCCCTTGCCGCCGAGCTCCAGACTGACCGGGGTCAGGTTGCGGGCCGCCACCGCCGTGATCGCCCGTCCGGTGTTCGACTCCCCGGTGAAGGTGATCCGGTCGACGCGCGGGTCCTCGGTCAGGGCCGAGCCCGCGGAGTCGGGGCCGTAACCGTGCAGCACGTTGAACACGCCCGGCGGGATGCCCGCCTCCAGCGCGAGCCGCGCCATCAGCGTCGCCGACACCGGCGAGTCCTCCGCCGGCTTGAGCACGACGGTGTTGCCCCATGCGAGCGCCGGCGCGAACTTCCAGCTCTCCAACATCATCGGGAAGTTCCACGGCGCGATCGCGGCGACGACACCCGCCGGCTCGTAGCGGGAGTACGCGTGGTGGCCGGTGTCGGTCGGGTAGGTCTCGGCGGCCGAGAGCCGCGCGTGGTCGGCGAAGAACCGGATGTTCTGCGCGGTCCGCGGAACGTCCTTGCCCTTCGCGTCGGCAACGGGCTTGCCCATGTCGCGGGTGTCGGCGAGAGCAAGCTCGTCGATGTTGGCCACGATCAGGTCGGCGAAACGGTGCAGCAACGCCCCGCGCTCCGCGAAGCCCATCCGCGGCCACGGGCCCTCGTCGAACGCCCGCCGTGCCGACGCGACCGCGAGGTCCGCCTCGGCCGCCCCGCCGAGGGCGACCGTCGCCCACGGCTGCTGCGTGTAGGGATCGACCGTGTCGAACTCCGCGCCGTCGAGCGACGCGCGCTCCTCACCGTCGATGACGTGCCCGAACCGTTCGCTCATGCCCCGAACCGTCGCACCACACGCGACCGCCGGGAAGGCGGGCGTTCGGATCAGCGGAACGCCGGGTTGCGCAGACACCGGACGCCGCTTCCGGTGGTGAGCCCGTCCGGGCGGTCATAGCCTCCGTGGATGAGGCATCACGATCTCCTCGTCATCGGCGCCGGGTCGGGCAACGCCGTCGTCGACGACTCGTTCGCCGACCTCGACGTCGCGATCGTCGAGCAGGACCGGTTCGGCGGCACATGCCTCAACGTCGGCTGCATCCCCACCAAGATGCTCGTCCGCGCCGCCGACCTCGCCGACGACGTCGCCGACTCCGCCCGCCTCGACGTCGACGCCGAACTCCGCGGGATCCGCTGGCGTGATCTGCGCGACCGCGTCTTCGGCCGGCTCGACCCCCTCGCCCGCGACGGTAAGACCGGGCGCGAGGACACACCGTGGATCACCGTCTACGACACGCACGCCCGCTTCACCGCCCCCCGCACCCTCGACATCGGGGGCACCGCCGTGAGCGCCGACCGGATCGTCGTCGCCGCCGGGTCCCGGCCGATGGTGCCACCGCCGGTCACCGACTCCGGGCTGCCCTACGAGACGTCGGACACCGTCATGCGCGTCGACGACCCGCCGCGCCGCCTCGCCGTCCTGGGCGGCGGCTACATCGCCGCCGAGCTCGCCCACGTCTTCTCCTCGGCGGGAAGCGCGATCACCGTGATCGACATGGCCGACACCCTCCTCGCCGGGCAGGACGTACTGGTCGCACGCGAGTTCACCGAGCTGGCGTCGAAGGCGTGGGACGTGCGGCTGGACCGCGAGGTCACCGCGGTGTCGGGCGCGCCGGGCGCGCTCGTGCTCACCCTCGACGACGAGTCGACCGTCGAGGCCGACATGCTGCTCGTCGCGGTCGGCCGCGTCCCCAACGGTGACGGCCTCGACCTCGACACCGCGGGAATCGACGTCCACGACGACGGCCGGATCGTCGTCGACGAGTACCAGCGCACCACCGCCGACGGCGTGTGGGCGCTCGGCGACGTGTCGACGAAGGTGCCGCTCAAGCACGTCGCCAACCGGGAGGCCGACGTGGTCCGCCACAACCTGCGCCACCCCGACGACCTGCACACCACCGGCGACGCCCCCGTCCCCTCGGCGATCTTCACCAGCCCACAGATCGCGGCGGTCGGCGCGACGGAGCAGGAGCTCACCGACTCCGGCACACCCTTCCGGGTGGGACTGGCCCGGGTCTGCGACGTCGCCTACGGCTGGGCCATGGAGGACACGACGGGCTTCGCCAAGGTCCTCGCCGACCCGGGCACCGGGACGCTGCTGGGCGCCCACATCCTCGGCCCGCAGGCCTCGACGCTCATCCAACCGCTGGTGCTGGCCATGACCCTGGAGCTCGACGCCCTTACCCTCGTCGAGCAGCCGTACTGGATCCACCCGGCGTTGAGCGAGGTCGTGAAGCAGGCGCTGAAGAGCGCGCTGAGCTGACTCAGCTAGTACCGGCTCGCCGCGGCGGCCGCGTCGAGATGACGACCTTCCGGTTCAGGTGCTCCTGGATGAGGGCGCCGAGTTCGTCACGGTCGATGACTCGGATGCGCTGAACCTGCGCCCGCTGCCGGGACCGGTCACTCAGCCAGGACGTCGTGACCAGGACGCCGTGTGTGGCGCTCCCGTGTTCGGCCATGGCGCCCATCAGTGCTTGGACATCCCTCGGTGGGACGGCGGCGCGAACTCTCTTCGCCTGGATCACGCATTCGATCGGGGTAACGGCGTGGGGCAGTACGGCCACGGCGTCGATGCCGTCATCATGCGAGGGCTGAGTGCGCCATGTCCTGTAGCCCATCGCGGTGAACAGGTCCTTGCCCAAGGTCTCGAACTTGAACGGGTCCATGTCCATCAGGTCTTCCCTGTGGTCCGCTTCGGTCAGCGCGGCGTCGGCGGCGAGCACGGCGTACTGCGCCATCCGGTCGAAGTCGATGACCGGCGGCACCGGCTCGAGCTGGAAGGGGTGTCGCGACAATTCAGCACCCAGGTACTGGAGGCACTCCGCCGGTTTCAGCCTGTCGCTGTCGAGTACGAGGTCGGCGAACGTGGATCGGCTCGACGTGATGGTCACGACGCACGGCCTGATGGCCCGGCCCGTCGCTGAATCGACCGTCGGGACGTGACCGTTGAGCGTAATCAGATCGACGGTCTTCGACGACGTCGCCCGTAGGCAGACGTGCATAGCCGCAAGGACGAGGCGGGACACCAGATCCGCGTAGATGCGTGCCGAGTCCGCGGGACGTCTCGGCGTCGGCTCGATCTCCTGGCGTTGCACCCGATAGGTCCATCGCACGTGTTCCGGCACGACATCCGTGTCGGGTAGGTCGACCTCGATGACGAGCTCGCGCGGCTCCGCCCGGTACAGGGCGCGGCGCCCTGTGATGAACCCGGTCAGCGGAGTCACCGCATCCAGCACACGTTCGCCGTACCGCGCGATCGCATTGCCGGCTTCGGCCTCGACACGCCGCAGGAGGGTGTCGACCTCCGCCCTCGCTGCGGACCGAGCGGCTTCCCGTCGAGCGCGGTAGGCCTCCGCGACCTCCTGGCGCCGCTCCGCCATGCGTTGGCGGTGACCCCGACACGCAGCCTCGAAGTCGACGCGGGCCTTGGCGGCCTCACGCTCGTAGCGTCGCCTCCCGAAGAGCCCAGGTTCCCGGGGTGCGAAGTCCTGCCAGCTCGGCGGCGTCTCCGCAGGCTCGAGCATGGGCCCGTCATCGGGCGCCAGAGTCGACTCCGCGAGCCTGTCGGGCGTCAACTCCGGAAGAGCGAGGACCTCGGCGAGTACAGCCTCGAAGGTGGCGACCCTCGCCGTCACAGCGGCCGTCATCGCCGCGGCCTCAGCGTGCCCCTGTTCCTTCTGCCGGCGAGCTTCCTCGGCCATCGTGAGCCGGTCCTCCGCAGCGGCGGCCTTGCTCGCCCGGCGTTCCTCCGCAGCCGCCTCGCGCCGCATCCACGCATCGGTCTGTCGATTCGTCGGCACCGCCCACCCCCGGCTACCAGCCCATCACAGCGACCGCATCGGCGAGAACCGCCGCTCCGGTGATCATGAGCTCGCGAACGAGTAGGCGCGGCCCCGGCCGGTGTGCACGAGCGGTCCGTTCAGCCGTTGTCCGACAGGCCCGTGCGCAGCGTCGCGAGGGTGCGGGCGAGCAGCCGGGAGACGTGCATCTGGGAGATGCCGACCTCCTCGGCGATCTGGGTCTGCGTCATGTCCTTGAAGAATCGCAGGACCAGGATCGTGCGCTCGCGCTCGGGCAGGGCGTCGAGCAACGGGCGCAGGGCGTGCCGGTTCTCGACGTGGTCGAGCTCGGCGTCGATCCCGCCGAGGCGTTGTCCCACACCGGTTCCGGCGTCGGGGTCGACGGGGTCGAGGGTGTCGGCGTGGTGGCCGGCCTTGGCGGTGAGCGCCTCGACGACCTCGCCGACGTCGACACCGAGGTGGGCGGCGAGCTCGCTGGGTCGCGGGGAGCGGCCCAGCTGCTGTGACAGCGGGCCCGTCGCCTTGTTGATCGCGACGCTGAGGTCCTTGAGCCGTCGGGGAACCCGTGTCGCCCAGGTGCGGTCGCGGAAATAGCGCAGCATCTCGCCGCGGATGCAGGGGACGAGGTAACCGAGGAGGTCGCCGGCTGCGCGTTCGGGGTCCCAGCGGTCGACGGCGCCGAGCAGGCCGATGCTGCCGACCTGCACGAGCTCTTCGACGCCCGCCGGGTGGCCCGCGGCGTGGCGTTGCGCGAGGTGGCGCACCAGCGGGAGCAGGGAGACGACGATCTGGTCGCGCAGTTCGCGGCGGCGGGGGTCGTCCGTATCGAGGGCGACCATCCGGTTCATGGGTTCGGCCAGGCTCGCGTACTCGCTGGGCGGCGGCTGGTCGGCGGGGGCGCGATCTCGTCGGTACTGGCCATCGGCGCTCCCACTCGTATCAGGACGTGGGAGGCGACTGGCTGCACCTCGGAGGATGTGTCGGGGGGGTCGTGCTGTCCGTGACGGTACAAGGGGGAGCCCGGGCCCGCCACGTCGACGGGCCGGACGTGATCAGGCGCGCCGGGGGCGCTGTCGCGCCCGGTGCGGTGCCGCGCCTCGTAGCCTGCGGCGATGACCGCGCGCGTCGACTACGAGACCCTGTTCACCGAGCACGTCGCCGACGGCGTCGTCCTGCTGACCCTGAACCGGCCCGGCAGCGCCAACGGGGTCGTCCCCGAGCTGGCCCGGGACATGGTGGCGACGCTGACCGCGCTGGAGGCCGACCTGTCGGTGCGCGCGCTGGTGCTGACCGGCGCCGGGAGGCAGTTCTGCGCGGGCGCGGACCTGAAGGAGATGAACCGCTACCTCGCCGAGGAGATGCCGCGGACCGGCGAGCCGTACAACGCGCGGGTGATCTTCCCGGTGATCGAGCGGATCGTGGGGTCGCGGCTGCCGGTGATCGCGGCGGTCAACGGCGGCGCGGCCGCGGGCGGGTTCGACCTGGCATTGGCGTGCGACATCCGGGTGGCGTCGACGGCGGCGAAGTTCGGCGAGACCTACATCCGGTTGGGGCTGCCGCCGGGCAACGGCGGCACCTGGTTCCTGCCGCGGCTGGTCGGGCCGGGGCTCGCGGCCGAGCTGGCGTTGACCGGCGACGTGATCGACGCGGCGCGGGCGTTGCAGATCGGGCTGGTCAACCGGGTGGTGGAGCCGGAGTCGCTGATCGACGACGCGGTGGGCACGGCGTCGCGGATCGCGGCGTGGTCGTGGCGGGCGGTGCAGATGACGAAGCAGTCGCTGCGCTCGGCGTGGCAGCAGGACCTGTCCTCGAGCTTGGCTACGAACTACTGGGCGGCCGTCGGGCTGCAGGCGGGCCCGGACGTGAAGGAGGTGTGGCGGCGTTCGTCGAGAAGCGGCCGGCGCGGTTCAACCAGCAGGACACCTCGTGAGTGGCGATAGTCGCCATGGCGACTATCGCCACTCACAGGCCCCCGGAGGGGGCGGTCGCACCGGGCGAATACCCTCGGACGGGTGCTGCGACTGACCCCGGCCCTCGTCCCGGTGCCCGCGTGAGCGCCCCCGCGGGCGCGCGGCCGGACGCCTCGGGGCCCCGGACGCGCTGGGGCCGGGTGCCGCTGTCGCGGCGCTCGCGCATCCTTGTGGCCATCGCTGCGGTCGTGACGGCGGTGGTCGCCGCGGTGGCGACGTTCGTGGCGCTCGGCGCCGCTCGGCCCGCCTACAACGCGGCGGCCACGGTCGCGCTGGTCCCGGCGCCCGGGCTGACGCCGGTGCAGGCGTCGGAGGCGTGGAAGGACATCAACAGCGGGCGGGCGACGTCGGTCGCGATCGTGGTGTTCAGGCAGGGGCAGTGGCTGGTGCCGGCGGCCGAGGCCGCGGGGGTGGCGGTCGACCGGGTCTCGGTGACGGTCGCGCCGGGCACCGCGGCCGCCACGGGGTCCAGCACCGCGCTGATCGACATCTCGTCGACGGCGCCGTCGCCGTCGGGTGCCGAGGCCGTGGCCGCGACGGTCATCGACAAGGCGGGCCCGGCGGTGCGGCAGGCCGCGGGCGCCTACGCGGTGCAGGTGACCAACTCCCCCGACGGCACGGCCGTCCCGCAGGAGAAGCCGCGCACCGAGATGCTGATGATCGTCGCGCTGGCCGGTGGGCTGGTCGGCGGCGGGCTGACGTGGCTGCGGGTGCGCGGTCGCGAGGCGGAGGCCCGTCGAGCCCGCCGGGCCTGACCGCTCGCCGCACCGTTTTCCCGATCTGCGGATCGAATCTCCCCGTTGCTCCGCGTCCGCGCACATGTCCCGAGAGCTCGACGAGCGACGTCTTGACCCGACTCCTCGATTATCGATAATCGAGCACGGACGTGACGGCGAGCACATTTCGGAGGCAGGGTGGCCGACGGTACCGGTGGTCTGGCGCGCGCGGTACTGCGCGACCAACTCCGGGAACGACTACTCGCCCGCATCCTCGACGGCGAGTTCGCCCCCGGTGAACGAATCGTCGAGAGCCACGTCATGAAGGAGTACGGGGTCAGCCAGGCCCCGGTCCGCGAGGCCCTGCGCGACCTGGAAGCCATGCGCTTCGTCGAGAGCTTCCCGCACCGCGGGGTCCGGGTCCGGCTCATCTCCGAGCGCGAGCTCGCCGAGATGTACCCGGTCCGGGCCGCGTTGGAGGAGGTCGCAGGCCGCGCGGCGGCACCCGTCGTCACCGACGACGTGCTCGCCCTGCTCGCGGACGAGATCGAGGCCATGCGGGCCGCGACCCGCGACGGCGACGTGCACGCGGTACTGGTGCACGACGCCCGGTTCCACGAGATCGTCTTCGAGACCGCCGACAACGCGCTGCTGCTCGACGTGTGGCGGTCGCTGCACGCCGAGATCCGCGCGCTCGTCACCTACACCCGTGTCCGGGTGGGGCTCACCGAGATCGTCGAGTCCCACGTGCCGATCCTGCAGGCACTCCGCCAGCGCGACGCCGCCCTCGCGGGCAAGGAGATGCGCCACCACATCGAGCACTTCGGCGCGCTGGCATTTCGAGAGAAGACCGCACGTCCCGACTGACCGGCCCTGCCGGTCGCCATGCAGTTCCCCGCACAAGGAGGTGTGGAGTGAAGCCTGCGGCGTTCGCCTATCTGGCACCGCACGACCTCGACGAGGCACTCGACCAGCTCGCCGAGCACGGCGCCGACGCGCGCGTGCTCGCCGGCGGCCAGAGTCTCGTCCGACTCATGAACGCACGGCTGGCGTCGCCGGCCGTGGTCGTCGACATCAACCGGGTCGGCGGGCTCGACGCCCTGTCACTCGTCAACGGATCGGGCCCCGCGAGACTGCGCCTGGGCGCGACGGTGCGGCAGCGCACCAGCGAGCTCTCCCCCGAGGTCGCCGCGCACGCCCCGCTGCTCGCCGAGGCCGGCGCCCACGTCGCGCACGCGCCGGTGCGCAGCCGCGGGACCGTCGTCGGCAGCGTCGCGTTCGCCGATCCCTCGGCCGAGCTGCCGACGGCGCTGCTCGCCCTCGACGGCCGGGTCGTCGCACGCAGCCGGTCCGGTGAGCGCACGATCGAGGCCGACGACTTCTTCACCGGCCCGTTCACCACCTCGCTGGCGCCCGGGGAGCTGGTGGTGGCCGTCGAGGTGCCGGTCACGGCGGCCGGGACGGGCACCGCGTTCGTCGAGGTCTCCCGCCGCCACGGTGACCTGCCGGTGTGCGGGGTCGCCGCGACCGTGACCCGGGGTGACGACGGCTCCGTCGCCGCGACGCGGATCGCGCTGTGCGGGGCGGGTGAGCGGCCGGTGCGTGCCCGCGCCGCGGAGGACGCCCTCACCGGTTCCGACGGTGGTGCCGACGCGGTCGCCGCAGCCGCGGCCCGTGCCGCCGACGGCCTGTCCCCCATCGCCGACTGCCACGGCTCGGCGGACTTCCGTCGCCACCTCGCGCGTGTCCTGACCGGTCGCGCGCTGCGCACCGCCATCCACCGAGCGGCCGGGGAGGCCGACAATGCCTGAGACCACCAGCCCCGAGAAGGTCCGGATCCGGATCACGGTCAACGACGTCGCCCACGACCTGCTCGTCGAACCGCGGACGCTGCTGGCCGACCTGCTGCGCGGCGACCTCGAGCTCACCGGCACGCACGTGGGCTGCGAGCAGGGCGTCTGCGGGGCGTGCACCGTGCTCGTCGACGGTGCCGCGACCCGCTCCTGCCTGGTGTTCGCCGCGCAGCTCGACGGCACGGCCGTGCGGACCGTCGAGTCCCTGGCAGGTGCCGACGGCACGCTGCACCCGATCCAGCAAGCGTTCCACGAGAACCACGGCCTGCAGTGCGGCTTCTGCACCCCCGGGATGCTGATGGGCGCGTGCGAGCTGCTCGAACGCACCGCCGAACCCGATCCCGACGAGGTCCGGGAGGCGTTGGGCGGCAACCTGTGCCGCTGCACCGGCTACCAGAACATCGTCAGGTCGGTGTGCGCGGCCGGGCAGTCGATGACCGCTGCGAAGAACGGAGCGCAGGCATGAGCACCGTCGAGGACCGCCCCACCACCGCCACCACCGGCTCCCCCCGCAAGAACGGGACCGAGCGCCGCTGGATCGGCCGCAGCGTCCCCCGCAAGGAGGACCCGAAGCTGCTGGCCGGACGCGCCACCTACGTCGGCGACGTCACGCTGCCCGGGATGCTGCACGGCGCGGTGCTGGGCAGCCCGCACGCCCACGCGCGCATCGTGTCCATCGACACCAGCGCCGCCGAGGCCATCCCCGGTGTCAAGGCGGTGCTGACGGGGGCGCAGGCTGCGGAGCTGGTCAACCCGATGCCGGCGTTCTGCGCCGAACCGGTCCCCCAGACCGCGATCGCGATCGAACGCGTCCGCTACCCGGGCGAGGCGGTCGCGATCGTCGCCGCCACCGACCGCTACATCGCCGAGGATGCGTGCGCGGCGATCCGCGTCGAGTACGAGGTGCTGCCGGCCGTCGTCGATCCCGAGGCCGCGATGGCGCCGGACGCGACACGCATCCACGAGACCCTGGACTCCAACGTCGCGTTCCACCGCGTGCTCGACTTCGGCGACGTCGAGGGCGACCTGGCCCGCGCGCACACGGTCGTCCGGACGCGGGCGCGCTGGCACCGGATGTGCGCCTCGCCGATGGAGACCGCGGGTGCGGTGGCGTCGTGGAACCCGTTCGACAAGTCGATGACCGTCTACTCCAACTCGAACTTCCACAACTTCCTGCCGTGGGCGTTCGCGGGGATGCTCGGGGTGTCGACGAACCGGATGCGGATGATCCCGTGCGCCGTCGGCGGGAGCTTCGGGTCGAAGCACTTCATCACCAAGGTGCTCGCGATCGCCGGGGCGCTGACGAAGGCGACCGGCAAGCCCGTGCAGTACCTGGAGGACCGCGTCGACAACATCGCCGCCAACGACAACGTGGGCTGCGACCGCATCTACGACGCCGAGCTGGCCCTCGCCGAGGACGGCGAGATGCTCGGCCTGACGTTGAAGATCGTGGACGACTACGGCGCCTACTTCCAGTTCGCCCACGGCCAGCACGGCAACGCGATGGCCCAGCCCACCGGGCCGTACCGGATCGGCAGCCTGCGCTACGACGTGTCGTGCGTGCTCACCAACAAGGTGCAGCAGGGCTTCTTCCGCGGTGCGGGCGCCGACCCGGGCAACTTCGTGCTGGAGCGGCTCGTCGACAAGGCGTCGGAGGTCATGGGCATCGACCGCGCCGAGATCCGGCGGCGCAACTTCATCGCGCCCGAGCAGTTCCCGTTCAAGACCCCGTCGGGCAACGTCTACGACTCCGGCGACTACGCCGCGGTCCTCGACCGGGCGCTGGAGCTCGCGGGCATCGACGACTGGCGGGCCGAGCAGGAGCGGCTGCGCGCCGAGGGCCGATACCTGGGCATCGGCCTCGCGACGTGCCAGGAGCGCACCGGCTACAACGCCTCGGAGTGGTGGTTCCTCTACGACAACCCGCCGCTGCCGGCGACGAGCACGCCCGAGAGCGTCAAGATGGACGTCGACGCCATGGGCGGGGTGCGGGTCGAGGTCGGCTGCCCGTTGTGGGGCAACAGCCCCGAGACGGTCGTCAGCCAGGTCGTCGCCGAGGAGTTCGGCATCGACCCGAACGACGTCTCGGTCACCTACGCCGACTCGACGACCGGCGCGATGTCGGCCGGGCCGGGCGGTAGCCGGCTCACGATCATGCTGTCGGGCGCCACCCGCGGGGCGGCGCGGACCATCCGGGACAAGATGATCCGGATCGCCGCCCACGCGATGGAGATCGACCCCGACGACGTCGAGTGCGTCGACGGCACGTTCCGCGCCAAGGGGGTCCCCGGCGCGTCGATGTCGATGGCCGACATCGGGATGCGCGCCCACCTGTTCTTCCACTCCACCCCGGAGGACGAGTCGAGCGGCCTGGTCGCGGTGCACACCTACGACCACCCCTACTCGACGCCGCCGTCGGCCGACCGCACGGACATGGGCGCCTTCTACCCGATGGTGTCGCACGCCTGCCACATCCCGATCGTCGAGGTCGACGCCGAGACGGGCGTGGTGACGCTGCGCGCCTACTACGCCGTCAACGACTGCGGCACCGTCATGAACCCGACCCTGGTGGAGGGGCAGATCGTCGGCGGGATCGTGCAGGGCATCGGCGCGGCGCTCATGGAGGAGTACCGCTACGGCGAGGACGGGGCGCTGGACACCCCGACGTTCCGCGAGTACCTGATGCCGAGCATGCACGAGGTGCCCGAGATCGTCGTCGAGCACCTGGAGACGCCGTCGCCGTTCACCGAGTACGGCGTGAAGGGTGCGGGCGAGGGCGGGCGGCTCGTGGCACCGACCGCGATCGCCAGCGCCGTCGACGACGCGCTCAAACCGTTCGGGGTGTGGGTCGACGAACTGCCGATGACGCCCGAGCGGGTCGTGGACCTGGTCGCGGGCGCGCACGAGGGCCGTCCGTGACCGCCACCCGTCCGGCCGCCGCCGGGCCCGCCGCCGACGTCCCGGACGCGGTGCGGGCCCGGGCGGCGGGTCTCGTCCGCACCGGCCGGTCGTTCTCGTTGGCCGCGACCCGGTTCCCGGGGATGCCGCTGTTCCCGGGCCACCCGCAGTTCCAGGTGCTGAGCTACCGCACCCCGCAGGGGCTGCGGCAGGCCGAGGAGAACCTGTGGGCGCCCAACCCCAACGAGATCGGCCTCGGCTGCATGACCGAGGTCGTGTCGGGGACCGTCCACTCCGGCGCCCACGTCGACGCGCTGGCCCACATCACCGTCGGCGAGGAGGGCCGCTGGTACGACGGGGCGAACGCACGCGAGCACCTCGGCGACTTCGGCCCGACCGTCGGCGACGCGTCGAGCATGCCCCCGATGTTCACCCGGGGCGTGCTGCTCGACCTGGCCGGGCACCGCGGCGTCGACTGTCTGCCCGCGGGCGCGGTCGTCGACGCCGCGGAGGTCGAGGACATCTGCGCGGCGCAGGGGGTCACGATCGGGCAGTGGGACGTCGTGCTGTTCCGCACCGGATACATGGGGCTGTGGCCCGACCGGGCACGCATGGCCGAGCACCTCACCCCGGGCCCGGACGTCTCGGTGGCGCGGATGCTCACCGAGCGCGGGGTGATCGCCGCGGGCAGCGACACCGAGACCTTCGAGGTCCAGCCCGCACCCGACCCCGGATCGCCCGCGAACCCCCAACCGGTGCACGTGCACCTGTTGGTGGACAACGGCGTCTACATCATGGAGAGCCTCGACCTGGAGGAGCTCGCCGCGGCGAAGGTGTACGAGTTCCTGTTCGTCGCGCTGCCGCTCAAGATCGCAGGGGCCACCGGGTCGATGGTCGACCCGCTGGCCGTCGTATAGGAGGGTGCTGGAGAACTCCGGCCGTAGCGAGCGGCGTCCAGGTGGTGTCATCGCAAGGCGGGCAGGTGCGGCGATACCGCTGTTGTATCGACGCGTCTGCCCAACGCCGCGAGGGCGCCGCCTGGGCGTCGCGCAGTAGGTCCGAGTTCTCCAGCGCGCTCCGAGAAAGGGACGCTCATGGACTCCGGCAAGGTCATCGTGACGTGCGCGCTCACCGGGGGGATGACGGTGCCCGCGCAGAGCCCGGCCATCCCGATCACGGTGGCGCAGATCGTCGAGGAGGGGGTCGCCGCCGCCGAGGCGGGCGCGGCGGTGCTGCACCTGCACGTGCGCGAGGAGGCGACCGGCCGCCCGGTGCAGGACGTCGAGCTGTTCCGCCGCGTCGTCGCGGGGCTGCGGGAACGCACCGACGCCGTCCTGCAGCCCACGACCGGTGGCGGTCGGGGCATGACGATCACCGAACGCGCCGCCGTCGTCCCCGCGCTCGAACCCGAGATGGCGACGTTCAACGCCGGCAGCTTCAACTTCGGTCTCTACCCGGTGGCCCGTCGCGACCTGGACTTCCAGGACTGGGAGCGCGAGTACCTGGAGGGCACCCGCGACTACGTCTTCCGCAACACGTTCTCCGACATGGAGTACCTGGCCGGGCTGATGCGACAGGCCCGGACCAGGCCGGAGATCGAGATCTACGACGTCGGCCAGCTCTACAACGTCCGCCGGCTCGTGGCCGACGGGATCCTCGACGCGCCGTTCAACCTGCAGTTCGTGCTCGGGGTGCTGGGCGCCAACGCCGTCGAGGCCGACCAGCTCGTCCACATGGTGCGCACCGCGGAGCGGCTGTTCGGCGTCGGCGGGTTCACGTGGTCCGCGGCCGGTATCGGCTATCCCGGGCAGTACCAGGTCGCCGCGCTGGCGCTGGTGATGGGCGGGAACCTGCGCGTCGGACTGGAGGACAACCTGCGGGTCCGCCGCGGCGAGCAGGCCAAGTCGAACGCCGACCTCGTCACCAAGGTCGTCGACCTCGCCGCGCTGTTCGACCGCACCCCCGCCTCCCCCGCGGAGGCCCGCGAGTACCTGGGCCTGCGCGGCACATAACCCTGTGAGCGGCGATAGTCGCTATAGCGACTATCGCCGCTCACGAGCCGGCCGCGTCGTAGGGTCGGGCGCGTGAGTCGATCCGGTGCCGTCGCCGCCGCCCACCCCCTCGCCGCCGCGGCCGCCCGCGACGTCGCGCTGCGCGGTGGCAACGCCGTCGACGCCGCGGTCGCCGCACAGGCCGTCATCTGTGTCGCCATGCCCGAGGCCGCGGGCGTCGGCGGGGACGTGCTAGCGCTGGTCCGCGCCCCCGACGGCACCGTCACCGCCGTCAACGGGACCGGCCGCGCCCCGAAGGACTGGCCGACCCTCGGCGGCCCCGGCGTCGGCAACTCCGTGACGGTCCCGGGTGCGCTCGCCGGGTGGGCCGACCTCAACGAGCGGTTCGGCGCGCTGGCCTTCGGCGAGGTCCTCGAACCCGCGACGCGGCTGGCCCGCGACGGCCTGACCGTCGGCGACGCCCTGATCTCGGCCCTCGCGGCACACGGCGAGCGCCTCGCCCGGGTGTCCCCCGGGGCGCCGGTGCTGGGCGTCTCCCCCGGTGACCGGTGGACCCAGCCCGCCCTGGCCGCGCTGCTCGACCGCGCCTCGGAAACCGGGCCCGGCGCGCTGTACCGCGGCGAGGCCGCCGACGCCGTCGCCCGCGCCGTCGCCGCCGCCGGCGGGTCGCTCGCGGCGGCCGACCTGCACGACCACACGTCGATGATCACCGAGCCCATCGCCGTCGGCTGGGCCGGCGCGACCGTCCACGTGCAACCGCCCAACAGCCAGGGCGTGCTGCTCGCGATGGCCCTGCAGTGGCTCGACGGCCACTGGGACGAGATCGACGCCGGCCACCGCGACCACGTGATGGTCGAGATCATCGGGGAGGTATTCGCCCACCGCGACGACAGCGGCCGCGGCGCCACACTGCTCGCCGAGCCGCTCGACGTCGACACCGAGCGGGCGGCCGAGCATCCGGGCGGGCCCCGCTCCTACCTGCACACCGCGGGCGTCGCGACCGCCGACTCCGCCGGCTGGGTCGTGTCGTCGCTGGTCTCGGTGTTCGACGGCTTCGGCTCCGCGATCCACGTCCCGGAACTGGGGCTGCACCTCAACAACCGGGCCGACGGCTTCACCGCGGGAGCCAACGCCGCGCGCCCGGGCGCCCGACCGGTCCACACGCTCGCGCCGATGCTCGCCACCGGTCCCGGCGGGTCCTCGCTCGCCATGTCGACCCCGGGTGCCGACGGCCAGGTCCAGACCCTGCTGCAGGTCGCCTCCCGCCTGCGCGCCGGGGCCGACCTGGAGGTCGCGCTGGCCGCCCACCGCTGGCGCGCCGAGGACGGGAACCTGCTCGTCGAAACCGGGCATCCCGTCGCGGACGCACTGGCGTCGCGCGGGCATCGGGTCGTCGAGCGCCCCCACGGCTCGGGGGTGTTCGGCTCGGTCGTCGCGGCGGGGCTCTCCCCCGACCGCCCGCCGTTCTCCGCCTCGGACCTGCGCCGGCAGTCGACGTCCCTGAGCTGGTGAGCCCGTGAGTGGCGATAGTCGCTGGAGCGACTATCGCCGCTCACGACCTACGTACGGCGGGCCGAAGCGGCCCTTCACCGTGGAGAAACCCCGCCTGTAACGCCGGACGTGGCCACAGGCGAAGACCATCGCGCAGGGACCCACCACCGCACGCCTCGGAGAACACGGGACCAGCCATGGGTGTCCAGATCGTCGTGCTCGTCGCGGGCGCCGTCGTTCTCCTCGCATTCCTGCTCACCACGTTCCGCCGCCGCGCCCGGCACGCACCCGGCCGCGCCCGCCCCGGGCACGCCTCCCTGGCGCTGGTCGACCGCCGCGTCGCGCGGCGCCGTCGCGGACATGCGCGCCCGGCCAGGCCACGCGGCTGACGACGGAAGCGGACGGGCGCCGGAACCCCCGAGTCCCGACGCCCGCCGCTGTTGCCGCTCGCTCGGCCAACTCCCCAGTGACGGACGAGCGGTCGCGCCCGAGGAAGGGACCCGGGCACGACGACCGGCCGCAGCGACCCTGACGGGGCGCGGCCTGGCCGACACGATCGGGTTACCTCAGGGGGCGCACGTCGCAAACATCCGGAACCGGAACTGCCGACGGGCCGCAGGTCGAGCGCCTGAAACCACGTTCGGTGACACCGCCGGTCAGCCGGCCGCGACCGCCCGGGACTGCTCGACCGCCAGCTGGTCGACCAGATCGTTCATCTCGTCGCCCGAATGACCCTTCACCCAGCGGAACGAGACGTCACCACGGTCGTTCACCAGCTCCACCAGCGGCTCCCACAGGTCCCGGCTGACGACGGGCTTGCGCGCGCTCGTCACCCAGCCCCGCGCGATCCAGCCCTTCCACCACTGGTCACGGAAGCAGTTCACGACGTACGTCGAGTCGCTGACGACGACGAGCGGCCCGTCGAGGGCGCGCACGGCCTCGAGGGCGGCACGGATCTCCATCCGCTGGTTGGTCGTCGGGTTCTCGCCGCCGCTGGCGCGGCGGCCGTCGCGGGTCGCCCACGCCCACCCGCCGGGGCCGGGGTTCCCGGAGCAGGCGCCGTCGGTCCAGACCTCGAGCGCGCCGTCGGCCGCCGGCATGTCGGGCCGGGCAGGGCGGGGCCGCTTCGCCGCGGCGGGCTTCGCCGGGGCGCTCGCGGGCTGGTCGCCCGTGGCCGCGCACGCCACGTGCGCCCACCGCTCGCCGGACCGGGCGATCTGCTCGCCGGGCGAGATGGCGGAGGAGCACACGCCGCAGGTGGTGGCGTACTTCGCGGTCATCGGCACCGGGCCAGCCTAGGAGGTCCGAGCGCGCGCTCCCGGGCGTGGGGTGCGCCGGCCTGCGGGGCGCCCGGCTCGGGCTCGCGGTGAGGTCGGGCCCGAACCACGAGGCGGCGCGCAACCCCACCGCTGTCCCGGCGTGCCACGACGACCGTGAGGTTGCGCCCGGCTTCGGCGAGCAACCCCGCCACGGTCAGGGGGTCGGGGTGACCGGGGCCAGCCAGATACCGGTGACGGCGTCGACAAGTCCCGTGGTGGCGTCGCGCCAGGAGGAGCGGGGGGTCGGGACACCGTCGGCGAGGGCGCGTTCGCGTTCGGCGGGCATGACCATCATCAGCTGCCGGACCATGGCCCCACGTTCGGCGCGGACGGCGGCGGGCAGCGAGGGCAGGCAGGCTTCGAGCCCGTCGAGGGCGTGGCGCAGCGAGGTGGAGGCGAGCGACTCCTCGGCCACGGTCTCGCGCAGCACGGGGTCGGTCATGACCTGGGCGGCGAAGCGGGCGAACCAGGTGGGGCTGCCGAGGGCGTCGAGGTGGTCGGTCATGGGGCAGACGAGGCAGTCCACCCAGTCGCGGACGTTCGTGGAGCCGGTGACGGCGGCGACGCGTTCCTCGCGGCGGCGGTCGACGTCGGCGGTGTGTCTGCGGACGATGGCACGCACCAGGTCTTCCTTGGTGCCGAAGTGGTAGCCGACGGCGGCGGTGTTGCCCTGGCCTGCGGCTTCGCTGATCTGCCGGTTGGAGACGGCGACGACGCCGTGTTCGGCGAAGAGCCGTTCGGCGGTGGCGAGGATGGCCTCGCGGGTCGCGTCGGCGCGGCCGGACCGGGCGGGAGTCCGCCCCTGGGTCTTCGTCGTCATGATCACCTCCACGTCTCGGTCCAGTGAACCCGCGCCCCCGGGATTGAGTCAACCGAGTGATTTAACTCATCGGACGCTGACACCGCCCCGCTCCGGTGACAGCCTTCTCTCAATCAGTTGATTGAACTGGCCTCGTCCCCGGAGTTTTCGTGACCGCACACCGCACCGTCCGTCCGAACGCCGTCGTCGCCGTACTGGCGTTCGCCGGCATCGTCGTGGCGCTGATGCAGACGGTGATCATCCCGCTGGTCCCCCAGCTGCCCACGCTGGTGAACGCGTCGAGCGCCGACACGGCCTGGGTGATCACCGCGACCCTGCTCGCCGCCGCCGTCGCCACCCCCACGGTGGGCCGGCTCGGCGACATGTTCGGCAAGCGCCGGATGCTGCTGATCAGCCTGGTCGTCCTCGTCGCCGGCTCGGTCGTCACCGCGCTGGCCGACAGCCTCACACCGGCGATCATCGGCCGCACCCTGCAGGGCCTGTCGGCGGCCGTGATCCCGCTGGGCATCAGCATCATGCGTGACGAGCTGCCGTCGGAACGGCTCGGTTCGGCCGTCGCGATGATGAGCGCCTCCCTGGGCATCGGTGGTGCGCTCGGCCTCCCGCTGGCGGCGTTGATCGCCGAGGAAGCCAGCTGGCACGTGTTGTTCTGGGTGTCGGCGGGGCTCGGCGTGATCGCGCTGGGGCTGGTGCTGATGCTGGTCCCGGAGTCGCCGCTGCGCGCGGGTGGCCGGTTCGACCTCGTCGGTGCGCTCGGGTTGTCGGTCGCGTTGATGGCGTTGCTGCTCGCGATCTCCAAGGGTGGCGACTGGGGCTGGGCGAGTGGGGCGACCCTGGGCCTGTTCGCCGGCGCGGTCGTGGTCTTCGTGGCGTGGGCGTTCTGGGAGCTGCGCCGCCCGTCGCCGCTGGTCGACCTGCGCACGTTCGCCCGCAAGCAGGTGCTGCTGACCAACGTCGCGTCGGCGGTGTTCGGGTTCGCGATGTTCGCCATGTCGCTGGTGTTGCCCCAGCTGATGCAGCTGCCGCCCCAGACCGGGTTCGGCCTCGGCCTCAGCATGCTCGACGTCGGCCTCATCATGGCGCCGAGCGGTCTGGTCATGATCGCGACGGCTCCGCTGTCGGCCAAGCTGTCGCGCACCTACGGGCCGCGGACGACGCTGATGGTCGCGGCGCTGATCGTCGCGGTCGGGTACGTGCTGACGATCCTGCTGATGGCGCACGTGTGGCACTTCATCGTCGTGTCGATCGTGATCGGCGCCGGCATCGGCATCGGCTACGGCGCGATGCCCGCGCTGATCATGGGCGCGGTCGACGTGTCGGAGACGGCGTCGGCCAACAGCGTCAACACCCTCATGCGCTCGATCGGCACGTCGGTGGCGAGCGCCGTCGCGGGCGTCATCCTGGCGCACATGACGATGGCGCTCGGCCCGGTCGCGCTGCCGACCCAGAACGCGTTCCGTGTGGTGCTGGCCATCGGCGCGGGGGCCGCGGTCGTGGCGTTCGCGGTCGCGACGTTCCTGCCGCGGCGGGCGGCGGCAAAGCGCACCGCCCCGGTCGAACCAGTTGTCGTGGACGCACTCGCACATCGCGACGCACCTGCCCGGCCCGCGCGGACCCTGCAGGGACGTGTGGTCGGCGCGGACGGACCCGGCGTCGTCACCGTCACGGCGCACGCCGCGGACGGCAGCGTCGTCGGCTCGACCCGCGCGGCCGCCGACGGCCGCTACCGCCTCACCGACGTGCCGGCCGAGCCGCTCACCCTGGTGGCGACGCGGCTGCCCGCGGTGCACGAGGTCGTCGCGGTCCGGGCCGCCGAGACCCGGCACGACGTCGTCCTGCCCGGCCCACCCCCCTCCACACCGGCGCACGCGGTGACGGCCGGCGCCGAACCGAGCGTCGCAGCGCCGGCCGTCACCGCGACGGACCCGTCGTGAGCGCCCAGGAGGACGGCCGGGTGACGGGCGTCGTCCGGTCCGGCACCACCCCCCTCGACGACGCCGTCCTCACCCTGACCGACGGTGCCGGCACGCAGGTCGGCCGCGTCGCCCGGACCCCCGAAGGCCATTTCGGCTTCGACGACGTCGCCCCCGGCCGCTACGTGCTGATCGTGCACCACTCGGGGCACCGGCCCCGGGCGCTGACGGTGCGGGTGGCGGCCGGGCACGCGACGCCGTCGCTGTCGGTCGTGCTGGAGCCGATCGCCGGGGTGCGGGGTGTGGTCCGCGACCCCGACACGGGCTCCCCTGTCGCCGCCGCGACCGTCGTGGCGCTCGACGCGGGCGGCGACGTCGTCGCGACGACGATCTCCGATCCCGACGGCACCTACCGGCTCGGAGGTGTGGACGCCGCGATCACGATCGTCGTGGCCGCACCGGGTGCCGACCCAGTGGCGCGCGGCATCGACCGTGACGCCGGCCTCGACGGCAGCGACCAGGTCGTCGACCTGCCCGTCCGGACGCGGGGGGCGTTGGCGGGCACCGTGTCCGGCGACGGCCCGGTGGCCGGGCTGGGCCTGGTCCTGCTCGACGGGACCGGCCGCCCGGTGGCCGCCACGAGCACGGGCGCCGACGGTGGCTACCGCTTCGACGCCGTCCCGGCGGGGACCTACACGTTGCGGTCGGACGCCCACGCGGCGGTCGCGTCGGTGGCGGTCGGCCCGCACGAGGAACCGCAGGATCTCGTCCTGTCCTGACCCTGCTGCGGACCGTGCCCCGTGAAGTACGGTGACGGGATGAGCCCTGCCGGCCTGCCCGCCGACGTGCTGGGCCCGGTCGGCGGACGTCGCATCGCGGCGCCTCTGCGCGAGCAGATCACCGACGCGCTGCGGCGCGCGATCCTGGAGTTCAGGTTCGCCCCGGAGCAGCGGCTCGTGGAGCGGGAACTGATGGAGGTCACCGGGGTGTCGCGGGCGACCATCCGGGAGGTGCTGCGCAGCCTGGAGGGTGAGGGGCTGGTGCGGATCGTGCCACAGCGGGGCGCGGTCGTCGACGTGCCGGGGCCCGCGGAGGCCGCCGAGCTCTACGAGGTGCGGGCGACGTTGGAAGGTCTGGCGGCGCGCCGGTTCATCGCCTACGCCTCCCCCGCCGACCACGCGGCCCTGGCCACAGCCCACCAGGCGTTCGCCGACGCGGCGCGCGACCGGCCCGACGACATCCTGGACCTGTTGCGCGCCAAGGACGTCTTCTACGCCGCGCTGCTCGACGGCGCCGGCAGTTCGACGATCCGGACGCTGCTCGGACAGCTGCAGGCGAGGGTCCGGCTGCTGCGGGCGCGGTCGCTGTCGCGGCCCGGTCGGCCGGAGGAGTCGGTGGCCGAGCTGGGCGAGCTCGTCGCGGCGTTGGCCGCGGGCGACGCCGCCGCCGCGACCGCGGTGTGCGAGCGCCACATCGACAACGCCGCAGCGTCGGGCAGCACCGTCGGGGCCGGATGAGCGCCGGCGTCGCCGAGGCGCTGCCCAAGGCGGAGCTGCACGTCCACCTCGACGACTACCCGGTCCGGGCGTTGCACGAAGCGGGCGTCGTCACGTCGGTCAACTCCGACGACCCGCCCTGCTTCGGCGGGTACGTCGCCGACAACCACGCCGCGCTCGGTCTGTCGACGGCACCGCCGGCCGCGTCGGCGCGCAACAGTTTCACCGCGTCGTTCACGCCGGCAGAGCAGGTTGCCGCCGGGATCGCAGCGGTCGACGCAGCTCAGCGAAAGATCGCCGACGCCCCCTGACGGGTGTCGCGGGCGTTGGCGATGACGCCGGTCGCGGTGCGGGTGGGGACGGCGGCGTCGAGGTCGACGTCGACGACGAGCAGCCCGGGCTCCGGGCCCAGTGCGTCGAGGACCGCGCCGTTCGGGCCGGCGACGAGGCTGTGCCCCACCCCGGTCGGCGCCTTCCCGTGCTGTCCGCCGACGGTCGTCGGGTCGGCCTGCCCGCACGCGGCGACGAACGTGCCGGAGTCCAGCGCCCGCGCGCGCACGAGCAGCTCCCACTGCGCGACCTTGCCCTCCCCCGCACCCCACGACGCGGGGAGCACGATCGCGTCGGCACCCTCGGCGGCGAGCCGCTGGAACAGGGCGGGGAACCGCACGTCGTAGCAGGTGGCGAGGCCGACCGTGCGACCGTCGACGGTCACGGTGACCGGGGTGTCGCCGGCGGCGACGGTGGCGGACTCGGCGAACCCGAACGCGTCGTAGAGGTGGATCTTGTCGTAGGACGCCTCGACCCCGCCGCCGGTGACGAGCAGGGTGTTGCGGACGCGGCCGTCGGCGGGGGTGAACATCCCGGTGACGACGGTGATCCCGGCGGACGCGGCCGCGTCGCGGACGGCGGTGGCCCAGGGCCCGTCGAGCTTCTCGGCGATCGGGCCGAGCGGGATCCCGAAGCGGCACATCGTCGCCTCGGGGAACGCGACGATCCGGGCGCCCGCGTCGGCGGCGCGGCGGACCCCGTCGCGGACGAGGTCGAGGTTGGCCGCGGGGTCGGTCGTGGCGGCGATCTGGGCGAGGGCGATGCGCATCACGGACGACCCTAACCCGGCGACGCACGACCCGGCCGCAACCTCACTGCTGTATCGCGGCGACGTGGCGACCGTGAGGTTGCGCGCGAATCTCTCAGGCCGCGAGCGACGGCCGGAATCGCCCCCGCACAGCAGCATTCGCGGCACGTCGTCGGATCCTCGTCTCTCCCGTTGACGACGTTCCGTCGGACCGTCTAACGTCGTCCACTACAGAGACGATGTTCGGACGTGAGATCGTGCGCGCATGACGCGGCGCTACCTCGGAGTGATCGGCGTGGCCGAGGCGCTCGGGGTGAGCCGGCACGCGGTCCACAAGTGGCGAGGCCGCCACCCCGGGGGATCGGCCCATCCCTTCCCGGAACCGGACGTCGAGGTCGACGGGGCTCCCGGCTGGGCGGAGGACAGGGTGGACGAGATCGAGCGCTGGCGGGACGGCCTGCCGGGCCGGGGTGCGGGCGGCGGAAGGCCGACGGCGTTGCAGCGCAGGTACTTCGAGCTCGCCCGCGCGCGCGGTTTCGACCGGGCCGAGGCGACGCGGACCCTCGCCGCGTTCGCACACTCGTTCCCGGACAAGACGGAGGCCGAGATCTGCGAGTGGCTGGTCGCCGAGTGGGAGGCCTGAGCGGGGTCGGTTGGCGCAGTGCCACCGCCCCGCGCGGGCCCGTGCCCAGGTGTCGACCTGACGTAGACGGTCGTGAGTGGCGATAGTCGCCATGGCGACTATCGCCACTCACAGGGTCAGGCGGGCTGGGCCGTGCGGTTGTCGAACAGCGCCAGACCGGCAGCGGTGTTGGACGCGGGGACATGGTAGGCGCTGTGCACCTTGCGGACCTGCGCGTTCATCGCCCCCCGCATCACCAGCCACATGATCAGCTCGATGCCCTCCGAGCCCGCCTCGCGGATGAAGTCCTCGCGGGTGAGAGCGGCGAGCTTCTCGGGGTCGTTCTCGATGGCATCGAGGAACATGGCGTCGAACCGCGGGTTGATGAATCCGGCACGGGCGCCCGCGAGCTGGTGCGACATGCCGCCGGTGCCGAGGATGCCGACGGTCCGCGCCCCCTCGAACGACGCGATCGCCCGCCCCAGCGCCTTGCCCAGCGCGTAGCAGCGGGCCGCCGTGGGCTGCGGGTACTGGATGACGTTGACCAGCAACGGCACCACCGGGCAGGGCCAGGCGTCGCCGGGTTGGGGCGTCCACACCGACAGCGGCACCGTGAACCCGTGGTCGACGTCGAGCTCCTGGAAGACGGTGAGGTCGAAACCGTCGTCCATCAGGTTCTGCAGCAGGTGGAACGACAGCTCCGGGGAGCCCACGACGTCCGGAACAGGGCGGCGGCCGAAGCCCTCGTCGGCTACCTCGTAGCGCTCCGCGGTGCCGATGGCGAAGGTCGGCACGATGTCGAGATCGATGCCGTTGGCGTGGTCGTTGTAGACCAGGATCGCGACGTCGGGCGTGTTGTCGGCCAGCCACTCCCGGGCCGGGGCGTAGCCCTCGAACAGCGGCGCCCACACCGGGTCAGCCGTCACACCACGGTCCATCGCGGCCCCGATCGACGGGACGTGCGACGTCGCCAGCCCCCAGATCACCTCAGACATCGGTGCGCCCTCCCGCGAGCATCGCGGCCTTGAAGTCGGCCTCGGACATGCCGGTGAAGACGCCGCCGAGGTACTGCATGGAGTGCCCGTCCATCATCGCGAGCTTGTAGATGTAGAAGATGCTGCCGCCCAGGTCGAGCATCGCCTGCCAGTCGCGCTCGAGCACCGCCTCGGTCTGGTCGTCGGTGAGCCCGAACCGCGCGCAGTAGCCGGGTTCGTCGGCGAGGAAGTCCGTGCGGGCCGCCTCGGAGCGCAGCGACATGAACAGCTTGTTCATGCGGAAGCCGCGGCGGCTGGTGGGGCCGTCGAACACGTAGGTGCCCGGCAGGTCCGGACTGATCCGGCTCGTCATCTGGCCGCTCCCAAGCTCGGGCCGGCGCTCCGATGCGGACGGACACCGGCGACCGTCGTCCCCCGACCGTAATTCCCCGCCGGCGCCCGGGGCCATCACGCACCCGACCGTTGTGCTGTGCGACAAACGACGGACCCCCGCGCTGGTCGGGTACGTCAAACAGACCCTGTGAGTGGCGATGGTCGCTATAGCGACCATCGCCACTCACAACGGATCAGCTCGTCACGACAGTCATCAGGCAAGCGCGTCGGGGTCCCCGGTCAGGACGCCCTTGATGACGCGGTTCATCCCGTTGCGCGGCAACGACTCGACGAAGTCGACCCGGGCCGGGACCTTGTAGTCGGCGAGACGCTGCACGCACCAGTCGACCAGCTCGTCGGCGGTGGGCGCGGGGTCCGACGCGACCACGACGGCCCGGACGTCGCTGCCCAGCACCTCGTTGGGCAGCGGCACCACCGCCACCTCCGCGACGCCCGGGTGCTCCAACAGCACACCCTCCACCTCGACCGACGACACGTTCAGCCCGCCGCGGCGGATCAGCGCGGCGTTGCGGTCGACGAAGTAGACGAACCCGGCGTCGTCGGTGGTGGCCATGTCACCGGTGCGCAGCCAGCCGTCCCCGGGCAGCGCACGTCGCGTGGCGGCGAGATCGGAGACATAGCGCGACATCGTCGACGGACTGCGCAGGCACAGCTCCCCGACCTCCCCCGGTTTCACCGGCGACGCGTCGGGACGGCGCACCTCCACGCCCACCCACTCGCGGAACCCGGTCCGCCCGATCGACAACCCGTTGTCGCCCATGCGCTCCAGAGCCTCGGGGTGGTCGTCGTCGACCAGCATGATTCCCGACGTCCCGCCCTCGGTGAGCCCGTAGATGTTGACGAGCTCGACGCCCCACCGCTCCCCGATCTCCGACCGGATCCGCCGGTAGAACGCCTGGCTGCTCGGCTGGCCGCCGTAACAGACCCGCTCCAGCGCGGAGAAGTCGTAGGCGTCGAGCTCGGCGGGAGTGCGCCGGTCGAGGATCAGCGCGAGGACCGTCGAGATCAGGAAGACCGACGTCGCGCGATGCCGCTGCATCCGGTCCAGGGTGGCGTGCACGTCGAACTCCGGTTCGACGACGTAGGTGCACCCCGCGGCGAGGCAGCCGAGCAGGTTGGTGTGGCTACCGGTGCTGGTGAAGAACGGCGCGAACGACTGGTAGACACTTCCCGGCCGCACCCCCCACGCGCCGACGCCCTGGTAGCCACACGCCACCGACCCGCGATGGCTCAGCGCCACCGCCTTCGGGCGGCCGGTGGTGCCGGAGGTGAACAACCAGTCGGCGTCGTCGTCGCCGGTGACCCGCACCGCGTCGACGGTCGGGTGCGCCGCCTCCAACAACCCGGTGGAGACGTCGAGCAGGACCGCGTCGACAGAGGCCTGCTGCAACAACGGAAGGAACCGCGGCCCGTGCACGATCGCCGCCGGCATCACGAACCCGAGCACGTACGCCAGTTCCCGCGCGACGTAGCGGGTGTTGAGCGGCACGCAGATCGCGCCGAGACGGTGCACGGCGTGATACGCGACGTGGGCCTCGGCGGCGCCGTCGTTGTCGACGAGCACGCCCACCCGGTCCCCCGGCCCCACCCCGGCGGCAGCGAGCACCGCGGCGGCGACGGCGGCCCGGTCGGCCAGCTCGCGGTAGCTCCACGCGACCTCACCGCCGGTCACGAGGCTCGGCGCGATCAACGCCGTCGCGTCACCGACCCGCTGCACGCGAGAGGCGAGAAGCTCCGGAACGGTCTGCTCGGGGCCGGGGGCGTCCGGCCACCAGAAGCTCACAGCGGGTACCCGACCGCGGTGTCATCCTCCACCCGCTCGATGTACTCCATGATCCCGTAGCCGGTGCGGCCGTCCCAGGTGTACTCGCTGAACGCCTCCGCGACCCGCGACCGCAGCTCCGTCCCGTCCTCGGTGCGGCGCCGGTTGCGCAGCGGCGCCGACGTCAGGGTGCGGGCGTCGACGACCGCGGTGCCCTGCGCGGTGCGCACGCCCAGCCGGGCAGCCGCAGGCTCCTGGTTCTCGTCCCACTCCGTCCACACGTCGAGGTCGGTGACCTCGTGGTACTCCCCGTCGACGAGCAGCACCCCGCGCCGGCGCGACGTCCCGTCGGCACGGATGTTCTTGAGGATCATCAACGCGCGGTCCTCGCCGAAGTTGGCGATGAACAGCCGGTACGCCCAGATCGCCTGCCAGTACCGCGGGCCCCAGGAGTGGTCGCGCCAGCCGTGGCCGTCGATCGGGAAGCTCTCGTCGCCGACGACGATGTGCCCCGTCACGGCCGTGTGCTGGTTGAAGTGGCCGCGGGAGAACTGGTCTCCGTAGTACATGAGAGCCTCGTGCTCCGGCGCCGTCGGCTCGCCGCCGTGCATCGGTGACACCCCCCGCGCGTCGAACCGCACCGACGCCTGCGCCCGCGGCGCCTCGGCGAACATCCGGCGGGGGTCGCGCAGGACCGACGGGTCGTCGAGGACGAACACCTCGCCGTCGTAGGCCATGGTCACGCCCGCGAACGGTTCGCCGACCTCGTAGCGCAGGCCGCCGGCGTCGAAGGCGTCGTTCGTCGAGATCGACGGCTTGCCGAACGCGCACGCCACCCGGCCACCGGGCAGGTACAGACACACCGACAGCTCGGCGTACCCCTCGTTGACGCGGTTGCCCAGCCGCATCCAGCCGCCCATCCGCGACCGCGCGTCCCAGCCGCTGGCGTAGACGCTCTCGTTGAAGTTCACGAGGTCGTCGGGTGGGTGCGGGTACTCGTCGCGATGCTCCAGGCGCAGCCCGCCCGCGGTCGTGGTCACGCGGCCCCCCGTCCGTCCGGCTGCGTCGATGCAGCTGCCTGAACCCTAACCCGCGAGCCCGCGCAGACCGCCCTCCTGATCGACGACACCGCGGACTGAACCCGGCTGATCGCCGTTCGAGGCGGGTGAGCGACGCCTGATGCGCTCATCCGCCGGAATCGGCGATCACCGGTTCACGGGAATCGGCAGAACTCGTTGCCGGTGCGCGGGTCGTCGACGGGTACGAACTTCCAGGTCATGCCCAGGCCCGGCACGTCCTCGAGGTAGCGCGGGGTGCCGTCGGGCCCGGGGACGGCCCGTGCCCCGGTCCGTGCCGCCCACCAGGCCGCGGCGGCCACCGGCTGTGCGCTGTCGGTGCAGAGGGCGAACGCCCGCGGCTCGGTCGAGGGGTCGCCGGGCGAGGGGTCGAAGGCGCAGAACTCGTTGCCGTCGGGGTCGGCGTAGACGCTGAAGACGTCGTACTCGGCGAGCCGGGTCGCGCCGGGCAGCTCGCGGCCGGGGACGACGAGGTCGAGGTGCACCCGGTTCTTGACGGTCTTGGGCTCCGGCACGGGGTTCACCCACAGCCAGGGTGTCCCGTCGCGCAGCAGCACGTGCAGTCCCCCGTCGCGTCGCTCGGGCGTGAGCCCGAGGACGTCGGCCCAGAACACGGCGACCCGGGCCGGTTCGGCGGCGTCGGCACACAGGTCCTTGAACCGGGCGGTCACGACGCGGAGGCTAACCGAACCGGGTGCCGCCCGGGACGCGACGACGCGGAGGTGGCGATGCGGACCGAGTGGCTGCACGCGGCAGCGGACGTGCTGCGCGCGTTGAACGCCGACGAGTCCCCGGCGGCGTTGTTGCGCCGGGTCGCGCGCCACACGTGCGCGTTGACGGGTGCGGACTCGTGCGCGGTGATGCTGCTCGACGCGGCCGGCTCGCGGCTCGCGGTCCGGGCGTCGCACGGGTTGACCGAGTCGTACCGGCACGACCTGGACACGTTGCGCCCCTTGCTGGTGCACCCGACGGGCGCGGCGTTCGACGTGCCGGCGGCGCAGGCGGTGCGGGAGCGGCGGACGGTGGTGCTCGCCGACGCGGCCGGGCTGGGCGGGCCGTGGCGTGAGGCGGCCGGCCGCGAGGGTATCCGGACGATCCTGGCGGTGCCGTTGGAGACGGGCGAGGAGTGCCCGGGGGTGTTGGTCGGTTACTCGCGGGAGGCGCACCGGTTCGCGGCGGCGGAGATCGCGCTGGCGGAGCTGATGGCCGAGTACGTGGCGACGGTGCTGCGCGCGTCGCGGGTCAAGGACGTGCAGCGGGCGACGATCGTGGAGCTGGAGAAGACGAACGCCGAGCTGATCAGGGCTGTGGCGAGTCTGCATCACGAACGCGCGCAACGGGAGTGGGCGGAGGCGCAGGACCGGCGGCTGGTGGGGTTGCTGCTGGCGGACGCGGGGCTCGACGGTGTCCTCGGTGCGTTGGGTGAGGCGTTGGCGGCGCGGGTGGTGCTGGAGTCGGTGGATGACGGGTCGGTGCTCGCGGAGGCGGGCGAGGGTCCGCCGGTGGAGCTGGTGGCGGTCGCGGACGAGGGGTCCGCGGTCCGGGTCGATCTGCCGGGTGTCCAGGCGTGGGTGCTGACGCTGTCGGTCGCCCGCGAACCGGTGGCCCGGCTGTGGGTGGCGCGGGAGGGCGGGACCGACACCGACGTCCGCCCGGTGATCGAGCGGTTCGCGCCGCTGGTGGCGTTGGAGCTGCACAAGCGGGGGCACGCGGCGGACACTGCGTTGCGGCTGACCCGCGACCTCGCGGTCGACCTGGTGACGGGGGCGGGTCGCGACGTCGACCTGCGGGATCGGGCCCGCGCGTTGGGCCACGACCTGACCCGCCCGCACACCGTCGTCCTGCTCGACAAGGTCACTGCGGCGACGCGGCGTGCCTTGGGGGGCGGGGTGCTGGTCGGTGAGGACAGCGGTTCGGTGGTGGCGCTGGTCCCGGACTCGGAGCGGTCGGCGCTGGTCACGGCGCTCACCGGAGCGGGGGAACGAGCGGTGGTCGGCCGCACGGTCACCGATACCGGCGAGTTCCCGGTGGCCTGGCGGATCGTGCGGACGGCGGCCGCGCTCACCGATGCGAGGGTGGTCGACCTCGAGGAGCTCGGGGTCGCGACGCTGCTGCTGGAGACCGGTACCCCCGACGGGCTGCGCCGCCTCGCCGACCGTCTGCTGGGCCCGTTGGAGCGGCACGACGCGCAGCGGTCGACGGAGCTGGTCGCGACGGTGCGGGCGTGGCTCGACGCGGGGGGCTCGACGGGCGCGGCGGCGCGGGCGTTGCACGTGCACCCGCACACGGTGGGCTACCGGCTGCGCCGGGTCGCGGAGCTGACCGGCCTGGATCCGCAGCGCGCCGACGACGTCTTCGAGCTGCGCGCCGCGGTCATGGTCCGCGCGGTCCAGGGGGCCGAAGCACCTCGTGAGTGGCAATAGTCGCTATAGCGACTATTGCCACTCACAGACCGTTCGCGTCGGGGGCACAGAATGCGGGGCACCTTTTGGCCGCCGATCCATGGCCCCCGTCACACCGACGCCGCGACGATGGGGGCGGCAGCGGAGCGGAGGGCCCATGTACCGGATCGGGATCGACGTCGGCGGCACGTTCACCGACTGCGTCGCGGTGGACGAGGACACCGGCGAGGTGCGGACCTGCAAGGTCCCGACGACGCCCGCGGACCAGTCGGACGGGTTCGTCGCCGGTGTCGAGGCCCTCGGCATCCCGATGGACGAGATCTCGCTGGTGCTGCACGGCTGCACGGTCGGGCTCAACGCGGTGCTGACGCGCACGGGCTGCCGGATCGGCGTCGTCACCACCGACGGGTTCCGCGACGTGCTCGCGATGGGCCGCGGGCAGCGGCCGGGCAGCGACCAGTTCAACCCGCGCTGGCAACGGGAGTTCGGCGACGCCCGCCGCCCGTTCGCGCCGCGGCACCTGCGGCGCACGGTGGCGGGCCGGATCGACCGCGACGGCCGCGAGGTCGTCCCGCTCGACGAGGCGGGGCTGGAGCGGGAGGTGCGGTTCCTCGTCGAGCAGGGCGTCGAGGCGATCGTGGTGTGCTTCGTCAACGCCTACGCCGACGACAAGCACGAGCGGCAGGCGGCGCGGATCGTCGCCGACGTGGCGCCGGGGCTGCCGTGCTGGACGTCGACGGCGGTGCACCCGTGCTTCAAGGAGTACCCCCGCTTCTCGACGGCGGCGGTGAACACCTACGTCGGCCCGCTGGTGCAGCGCTACCTCGACCGGGCGCAGCAGCGGCTGGCCGCGATGGGCTACGACGGGCCGTTGATGGTGATGCAGTCCAACGGCGGTGTGCTGCCGGCGACGACGGCGCGCGACCGCCCGGCGTACACGTTGCAGTCGGGTCCGTCGGGCGGGGTGATCTCGTCGCAGCGCGGCGGTGGGCGGGTCGGCGCGGGCAACCTGATCACCCTCGACATCGGCGGGACCAGCGCGGACTGCGCGATCGTGGCCGACGGGACGCCGGTGCTGACGACGGAGCTGGAGCTGGAGCACGACGTCGTGATCGCGCTGCCGGCGCTGGACGTGCACAGCATCGGCACCGGGGGCGGGTCGGTGGCGTGGGTGGACGCGCGGGGTGCGCTGCGGGTGGGCCCGCACAGTGCGGGCGCGGACCCGGGCCCGGCCTGCTACGGCCGTGGCGGCACCGACGCCACGGTGACCGACGCGCTGGCGGTGCTGGGTGTGCTGGGTCCGGCGCAGTTCATGGGCGGCGCGGCGACGTTCGACATCGCCGCGGCGCAGGCCGCCGTCGCCCCGCTCGGCGAGAGGCTGGGGCTGGACGCACCGGCTGCGGCGCAAGGGATCGTCGACGTCGCGACCGCGGCGATGGTCGAGGCGGCCCGGGAGGTGTCGGTGTACAACGGGGTCGACCCGCGGCGGTTCGCGCTCTACGCGTACGGCTCGGCCGGGCCGGTGTTCGCGGCGCGGATCGGGCGCGCGCTGGGCTGTGAGTCGGTGATCGTCCCGCCGCAGCCCGGCGAGGAGTCCGCGTACGGGCTCGCGCTGGCCGACCTGCGCTGCGACGTCGGCGAGCCGGTGGTGAAGGAGCTGGGGGCGCTGCCGGCGGGCGCGCTCGACGACGCCTACGCCCGGCTCTCCGACGACGCCCGCCGCACCCTCGGCGCGCGCGAGGACGTCGAGGTGACGCGCTGGCTCGACGGCCGCTACCAGGGCCAGACATGGGAGACCCCGGGTGTCCCGGTGCCCGACGGTGACCTCGACGTCCCGGCGATGGCGCGGCTGCGCACCAACTTCGACGACACCCACCGCCGGACCTGGGGTTACGCGGTGGCGCACGCCGACGTGAAGGCGACGATGGCGCGGGTGACGGCGACGGTCGCGCTGGGTACGCCCGACCCGCCGGACCTCGGCGCGGGCGGTGACGCCGCGGGGTCGGGGTCGGCCCGGATCTTCCGCGACGGGGCGTGGCGCGACACCCCGATCGTCGACCGGTCCACGTTGGGCGCGGGCGCGCGGGTCACCGGCCCGGCGCTCGTCGTGCAGCCCACGGCGACGACGGTCCTCGACGACGGTGAGACCGCGGAGGTCCGGCCGACGGGGCATCTCGTGATCACCTGGGGGCAGCGATGAGCACGGACAACAGCAACACCGACAGCGGCAACGTCGAGCTGGAGATCGTCCGCAACGCCTTCTACGCAACGGTCCGCCAGGCCGGGCGGATCATCCTGCGGTCGAGCTTCTCCCCCATCATCCGTGACGCGTTCGACTTCTGCGTGACCCTCGTCGGGCCGATCGCGCCGCCGCGGCTGGACCTCGACATCGTCGCGATGAACGAGAGCCTCGCGCACTTCTCCGGGGTCATGCCCTACATGGTGCGCAACCTGGTGTGGGAGTACGGCGCCGAGAACCTCCGCCCGGGCGATCTCATCGCCTACAACAACCCGTTCAAGGGCGGCAACCACGTCTACGACAACGGGTTCTTCCGGCCGGTGTTCGTCGGCGACGAGATGATCGGCGGGGTCGCGGTGAAGGCCCACCTGGTCGACATGGGCGGGCTGACCGCGGGCGGCTACTCGGTGCGCAAGCGCAGCGTGTTCGAGGAGGGCGTCGTGATCTCCGGGGTGCAGGTGTACCGCGACGACAAGCCGTTCGTGCCGGGCTTCAACCTGTACTTCGACAACTCGCGGTTGCCGCAGAACATGCTGGCCGACCTGCAGGCGCTGCACAGCGCGGCGTCGTTCGCCGAGCAGCGGCTGCTGGCGCTGGCCGAGCAGCACGGCGTCGAGACGGTGCACGATGCGATGGCCTACACCCTCGACTATGCCGACCGTTCCACCCGCGACGGGCTGCGCGCCCTGCCCGACGGCGACTTCGTCGGCGAGGACGGCATCGACGCCGACGCCTACAACGACGAGCCGTACGTCATCCGCACGACGGTCCGCAAGCGGGGCGACGAGGTGGAGGTCGACTTCAGCGGCACCAGCCGGGAGGCGGCGTCGTCGGTGAACTGCTCGGTGTTCGACGCGATCAACGGCGTGTTCACGGCGGTCAAGTTCCTGTGCGACCCGCACAACCCGAACAACTCGGGGGCGTTCCGGTGTGTGAGCGTCGTGATCCCGGAGGGGACGTTCGTGAGCGCCCGCCCGCCCGCGGCGACGACGATGTACTTCGACGCGGCCGAGGCCGTGTTCAACGCGGTGACGAAGGCGTTCCTGTCGGGCGCGCCGCCGGAGGCGGGGTTCGGCGGGCACTACGGCACGAACATGGGCCTGCTGATCACCGGGTCGGTCGGCATCGGGCCCGCCGGGCCGCGACGTGGGCTGCCGCCCGCGGTGGCCGAGCAGCTGGCGGCGGCGACGCAGTCGATCCCCGCGACGCTCGACGACCCGGACGCGGCGGGCCGGCGGCTGTTCGTGGCGCCGCTGTTCGCGCTCGGCGGGTTCGGCGCCTCCGCCGAGGGCGACGGCGAGAACTTCGTGTCGATGAGCCAGCAGAACCTGATGGAGATGTCGGCGGAGGCCATCGAGGAGGACCACCCGGTCATGGTGCTGCGCAAGGAGTTCGCGGCCGACTCGGGCGGCCCGGGCGAGCACCGGGGCGGCGCGGCGGTGGTCTACGACCGGATGGTCGTCTCCCGTGCCGACGTCTACCCGCTGCTGCTGCACCTGCGGGTGCTGCCGTGGGGGTCCGACGGTGCCGGTCCCGGGCGGCCGGGTGCGGCGTGGGTCGGGCGCCCCGACGACGCGCCACCCGGCACGGACGTGGCCCGGGTGTGGCTCGCGGGCAACGGTGACACCCCGGCCCTGCTCCCGCTCGGCGGCTACTTCGACGACGAGCAGTCCCCCACCGACCGCGGGTCGGGGACCTGGGTGAACGGCCTGTCCGACATCGACGCGGCCCCCGGCACCCTGGTCCGCGTCCGCACCCCGGGCGCGGGTGGCTGGGGTGATCCGTTGCGCCGCGACCCGGCCGCGGTGCTGCGCGACGTGCGCGACGGCTACGTCACCGTCGACGGGGCCCGCCGTGACTACGGTGTCGTCGTCACCGGGGACCCGGACACGGCGCCGCAGGCCCTCGCGGTCGACGAGGCGGCGACGCGCGAGGAGCGGGAGGGCACGCGATGACGATGCTGTTCGGCCGGCCCGAGGAACCGACGCTGTCGGTGACCCGGACGCCGCTGCACGAGACCTGCCCGGAGTGCGGCGGTACCGGCGTCGATGGCTACCCGATGCTCGACCTGCGGGGCTGGTGCCTGGTGGCGCGCTGTCTCGACTGCCTGCACGTGCTGCGCCGCGAACCGAGCCCGACACCGTTCGGGTTCACCTACGTCCCGTTCAGCGCGCACCTGATCGGCGACGACGGGGGCACCCGTGGCTGACCGCGTCGCCGTCGTCACCGGCGCCTCGGGCGGGATCGGCCGGGCGACGGCGAGAGCGTTGGCGCGCAATGGGTTCGCGGTCGTCGTCACGGCCCGGGAGGTGGGCCGGCTCGACGCCACCGTCGACGAGCTGCGTACGTTCGGCGCCGCGGTCGAAGCCGTGGCGTGCGAGGTGACCGACGAGGGCTCGATCGCGGCCGTGGCGGCGGCCGCGCACGGGCTCGGGGTGGTGCACACCGTCGTCGCCAACGCCGGGGTCCCCGGGCCGGTCGCGCCGCTGCACGAGGTCACGGCGGCGCAGTGGCGCGACTGCCTCGCGACGAACCTCGACGGCGTCTTCCTGACGTTCCGGGCGTTCCTGCCCGGCCTGATGCAGCGCCGGGCGGGGTCGCTGATCGCGGTCGGGTCGATGACGGGCAAGCGCCCCATGGCGAACCGCGGCCCGTACGCGGCGTCGAAACTGGGACTGATCGGGCTGGTCCGGACGCTGGCGACCGAGCTGGGCCCGTCGGGGGTCCGCGCGAACTGCGTGTGCCCGGGCCCGGTCGACAGCGAACGGCTCGACACCCTGGCACGGCGCAACGCCGAGCGCGACGGCATCAGCGAGGCGAAGGCCCGCGCGGCGTTCACCGCGATCTCGCCGATGGGCCGCGCCGTCACCGCCGACGAGGTGGCCGCGACCTGCGCGTTCCTCGCCTCCGACGCGGCCGCCGGTATCACTGGCGAGGACCTCAACGTGAGCGCCGGCGCGGTCATGCACTGAGCCCCTGTGAGCGGCAATAGTCGCTATAGCGACTATTGCCGCTCACAACCCCTGACCAGCCCGTTCCCGCCGGTCGACTCGACCACCTGGCACGGCCCCGCGGCCGCCACCGCGCGGCACCGGCATTCCGCGTCCGGCGGTGGTCCGGACACCCGGTTCGGCCAGTACGAATGACCGGTCATTCAACCGGTTCCGAACGACTGCGGTACCCGCCACATCGCACACCACCGTCTTGACAGGGGCGCTCCCGACGCGTTCAGTTGAAGCGTCCATCCAGAGCGGCCGAGAGACCGGGCTCGTCGACGCCGCAGCAACCACGCGTGACCACGCGGGGTGCTACCGCCCGGATCGATGGGAGACCGTGGTGCACCGAGCGTGCCTGCCGTCCGCCGCGCCGCTGCGCGGCCTGTGGACGAAGCGCCGTCACCTGGATCTGGGCCGCCTGCACGCCACCCTCTGTCGCTGACGCCTTCCCGCTCGGCCCTGCCCGCACCCCCGAACGGTCCGCGCGCTCCCGCGCGGACCGTCACTGCCGCGTACCCGTCCGTCGGTCCCGTCCCGGAGGCACCCATGTCCCACGCCGGTCCCATTCCCGTCCCCCGCCGTCCCGCCGGGGCGCCACGACCCGGCGCGCCGTCGTCGGATGTCGACGTGGTCGTCGTCGGCGCCGGGGTCGTCGGTGCCGCCGCCGCCTGGCAGCTCGCGGCCCGGGGGAACGAGGTGCTGCTGCTCGACCGGTTCGGCCCGGGCCACAGCCACGGCGCCTCGCACGGCACGAGCCGCATCTACCGCCAGACCTACGCCTCCGATCCCTACGTCCGGCTCGCGGTCGAGGCCCACGACCTGTGGCGATGTCTCGAGGACGTCACCGGTGCACCGCTGCTGCAGATCACCGGCGGCGTCGACCACGGCGACGACGTCGCGTCCGTCCGCGCACTGGCCGCGTCGCTGGCCGCGCACGGCATCGCGCACACGTGGCTCGACCCGCGCGAGGCGGAGCAGCGCTGGCCGGGGATGCGGTTCTCCGGCCGGGTGCTGCTGCAGCCCGACCGGTCCGGACGGCTGCACGCGGACCAGGCCGTGGCCGCGCTGACCGCGGCCGCCGCCGGGCACGGCGCCGTGCTGCGCCGTCACACCCGCGTCGAGCGGCTCGCGGTGCGCGGCGACGACCGCGTCGACGTCGCGACCCCCGACGGACGCATCCGGGCCCGCCGGGTCGTCGTCGCGGCCGGGGCGTGGTCGGCAGGTCTGCTCGCGGGCCTGGTCGACCTGCCGCCGCTGCGGGTCACGCAGGAGCAGCCCGCGCACTTCGCGGTCCGCGGCGCCGACCCGTGCCGTCCCGTCGACCCGGCCTGGCCGACGTTCATCCACCACACCGGCCCGGCACAGGGCTGGCCGTCGGCGGTGTACGGGCTGCCCGCGCCGGGGCTCGGGGTGAAGGTCGGGTTCCACGGTGTGGGACCCGAGTGCGACCCCGACCGTCGCACGTTCACCGCCGAACCGGATCAGCTCGCCCGTCTGCAGGACTACGTCGCGCGGTTCCTGCCCGGCCTCGACGCGTCGCGGCCCGACCCCGTGAGCTGCACCTACACCACGACCCCGGACTCCGGCTTCTTCCTGCACGCCGCGGGGCCGCTCGTCGTCGCCGCGGGGCTGTCCGGGCACGGGTTCAAGTTCGCGCCCGCGCTCGGCCGGGTGCTCGCCGACCTCGCCGTCGGCGACGCCACCCGCTCGCCACTTGCCGCCGCCGGCTGACCGACCACGACCTGCGAAGGACTCTCCCGATGCCCTCCCGTCTCCTGCACCTCGCCGTCGACCTCGACGGCGACGGTGCGCACCCCGCGTCCTGGCGCCGCGCGCGCCACGCCCCCGACCGGCTGCTCACGTCGGAGCGCGTCGCGCGGGTCGTGCGCGTCGCCGAGAACGCCGGGTTCACCCTTGCCACGTTCGAGGACTCCCCCGCGCCGCCGCGGCGCAGGCCCGACCCGGCCGGGCGCATCGGCGCCGTCGAGCGCGCCGCGTTCGCCGCGCCCCTGACCAGTGTCATCGCGCTCGCCCCGGTCGTGTCGACGACCTACTCCGAGCCCTTCCACGTCGCCTCCCAGCTGGCCTCGCTCGACTTCGCCGCCGCGGGCCGTGCGGGCTGGGTGGTGTCGGCGACCGACGACGCCGCCGTCGCCGCCGCCCTGGGCCGGCCGTTCGTCACCGGCGACGGCCTGAGCCGCGAGGCCCGCGACGCCGTCACCGTGAACCGGGCGCTGTGGGACTCCTGGGAGGACGACGCGGCGATCCGCGATGTCGCCACCGGCCGTTACCTCGACGTCGACAAGCTCCACCACGTCGACTTCGTCGGCGAGACGTACTCGGTGAAGGGCCCGGCGATCGTGCCGCGCCCGCCGCAGGGCCAGCTCGTCGTGCTCGCGCCGGAGGGGCTCGTCCCGCCCGACCTGGTCGACGTCACCCTCGTCGCCGACCCCACGGTCGACGGCATCGGCGCGGCCGCGCGCCGGGCGGCGACGCCGCGGGTGTTCGCCGAGGTCGAGGTCGTCATCGACACCCCGGACGGCGACGCGGTCGACCGGCTCGCGGGTCTGGACGCTGCGACGCAGTGGCCGCGCGGCGAGCGGTTGCGCCACGTCGGGTCGCCCGCCGCGCTCGTCGCTCTGCTCACCGACCTCGCACGGGTCGTCGACGGGGTGCGGCTGTTCCCACTGGTGCTCGACGAGGAGCTGCCGGTGCTTTCGGCCCACGTGCTGCCGGCCCTGTTCCGCGGCGGTGTCGCGACCCGCCCGGTTGCCGGCTCGTCGCTGCGTACGACGCTGGGGCTGCCTCGCCCGGCCAACCGCTTCACCTCGCAGGAGGTCCCGGCATGAACGTCCCCTTCCCCGACGCGCAGGTCCATCTCGGGGTGTTCTTCCAGGGCGTGAACCACTGGACGATCTGGTCGGAACCCGAGAGCGGATCGCAGATCGACTTCGCCTCGTTCCGCCGGATGATCGCCACCGCCGAACGCGGACTGTTCGACGCGTTCTTCCTCGGCGAGGGGCTGCGGCTGCGCGAGTCGGGCGGGCGCATCCACGACCTCGACATCGCCGGGCGCCCCGACGCGATCACCCAGCTCGCGGCCCTCGCCGGGCTGACGAGCCGGATCGGGCTCGTCGCCACCCAGAACACGACCTACAACGAGCCCGCCGACCTGGCGCGACGGCTGTCGGGCCTCGACCTGCTCTCGGACGGGCGTGCGGGCTGGAACGTCGTGACCACCGACAACGCGTGGACCGGGGAGAACTTCCGTCGTGGCGGATTCCTCGACCATGCCGACCGCTACGTGCGCGCCGAGCAGTTCCTGCACGTCGCGCGCGGGCTGTGGGACGGCTGGGACGACGCGGCCGTCGCGACGTCGACCGACGCGCCCGCGTGGTCGCACGGCGACGCGATCACCCCGGTCCTGGCGCGGACGTCGCAGTTCTCGATCGACGCCGTCCCGCTGCTGCCGCGCAGCCCCCAGGGCCATCCGGTGATCTTCCAGGCCGGGGACTCGGCGGAGGGCCGGGACTTCGCCGCCCGCAACGCCGACGTGATCTTCTCCGCGCACGGCGGCGACGTCGACGACGCGCTCGCGTTCGCCACCGACATCCGCGCCCGGCTGCGCGCCGTCGGCCGGCCCGAGGACGACGTCCGCATCCTGCCCGGCACGACGATCGTCATCGGGGACACGGAGTCCGAGGCCGAGGAGAAGGCGCGCTGGCTCGAGCTGCGCCAGGTGACCCCGGCGACGGCGCTCGCGATCGCGAGCCAGGTGTGGGGCTTCGACCTGTCCGACCGCGATCCGGACGGGCCGCTGCCCGCGGAGGACCCGGTCGTCGCCGAGGCGACCGGCGAGATGGGGTCGCGACGCTGGAACGACAAGCACGCGATCGTGGCGCGCTGGCGCGATGTGGCCGCCGCGCAGAAGCTGTCGTTGCGCGAGACGGTCATCGAGCTGGAGCCGCGCCG
Organism: Pseudonocardia sulfidoxydans NBRC 16205; assembly: GCF_007989085.1. Lineage (GTDB taxonomy): Bacteria > Actinomycetota > Actinomycetes > Mycobacteriales > Pseudonocardiaceae > Pseudonocardia > Pseudonocardia sulfidoxydans. Next base: position 4,158 of record NZ_BJVJ01000003.1, on the reverse strand, counting down.
CGGCCACGTCGGCACCCCGGCGGGGCTGGCCGAGAAGTTCGCGCACTGGGTGCGCCACGGCGCGGTCGACGGTTTCAACGTCTCCCCCTATTTCACCCCGGACGGGCTCGACGACATCGTCGATCTGCTGGTGCCGGCGATGCAGGAGCGGGGCGTCTACCGCGACGCCTACGAGGGCACGACGTTGCGCGAGCACCTCGGCCTGCGCGCACCGCTGAGCCGGCGGTCGGCGTGAATGGTCCGAACAATTCCCACGCATTTCCCGGGAAGGCTCGGAGCCATACGCCACATTGACACAGGAACGCAACGGAATTAACGTTCACACGGACGAGTGACCATTGTGGCCGCACTCGACCACGATGCCCCGTGCCGGGGCGGGACAAGGACGACGATGACCGCGACGAGCGCTCCGAGCTGCACCGACGTGCAGTGGCGGCGTCATGGTCCCGTCGTCCGGTGCTCCCGCCGCCATGTCGACCTGCACCGTGTCGACAGCGCTATCTGTCGCGTTCTGCAGCCGTCCCGCTGACCGTCCGGGCATTTCGCCCGAATTCATCGTGTCCCGCCGCGCGACGTCCACCGGAGCGGTTCTCGCACGCCGTTCTCTGGTTTTCCGCGCGCCCATTTCCTGGAGTCCACGCCCATGGGCGGCACCGAACCCCCGCGCACGGGGACCACCCTCGTGCGCCCCGACGACCCGACCGACCGACCCGGCGGGCCGCCGCTCGACGCCTCCGAACGCGTCGTGCCGCTGCGTCACCCCTGGCGCTGGATCGCGACGGTCGTCGTCCTGATCGTGTCCGCCCAGATCGTGCACGGGCTGGTCACCAACCCGTTCTTCCAGTGGGACCGGTTCGCCTACTGGTTCGCGCGCCCGGTCATCCTCGACGCCCTGCTGATCACGCTGAAGGTCACCGCGCTCAGCGCCGTCTTCGGCCTGCTCGGCGGGGTCGTCCTCGCGCTGTGCCGGCTCTCCCGCAGCCCCGTCCTGCAGATCACGAGCTGGGGCTACATCTGGCTGTTCCGCTCGGTCCCGCTCATCGTGCTGCTGTTGTTCCTCTACAACTTCAGCGCGCTCTACCCGACGCTGGGCATCGGCATCCCGTTCGGCCCGACGTTCGTGGAGTTCGACGAGGCGGCGCTGGCCACCGAGATCGTCATCGCCGTCGTCGGGCTCAGCCTCAACGAGGCCGCCTACGCCGCCGAGGTGGTCCGCGGCGGCATCCTCGCGGTCGACCACGGCCAGCACGAGGCCGCGGCGGCCCTCGGCCTGCCCCGGCGATACCAGTTCCGGCGCATCGTCGCGCCGCAGGCGCTCAGATCGATCGTGCCGAACTACGTCAACCAGCTGATCAACCTGATCAAGGCCACGTCGCTGGTGTTCTACGTGTCGTTGCTCGACCTGTTCGGGCAGGTCCAGAGCCTCGGCAGCACCTACCCCGGCGACATCGTCCCGCTGCTGATCGTCGCGACGGTCTGGTACGTCATCCTCACCAGCCTCGTCTCGGTCGCGCAGTACTACATCGAGCGCTACTTCGCGCGCGGTGCGGTCCGGACGATGCCGCTCACCCCCTGGCAGAAGCTGCGCACCGGCGTCGCCGCGCTGCGTGGCCGGATCGCGGCAGGAGCCCTGCGATGACGACCGACGCCACCACCGACACCGCGACGGCGACCACGCTCGATCCCCTCGCCGATGTGCGTCCTGCCGCGGTCGAGGTCCACGGCGCGCACAAGTGGTTCGGCGCCAACCACGTACTGGCCGGGATCGACCTGACCGTGCAGCCGGGGCAGGTCGCGGTGATCCTCGGCCCGTCGGGCTCCGGCAAGTCGACGCTGCTGCGCACGGTCAACCACCTGGAGAAGCTCGACCGCGGGCACGTCAGCGTCAACGGCGAGCTGATCGGGGTGCGCCGCCACGGCGGGCGGCTCAAGGAGCTCGGCGAACGCGCGATCCTGCGCCAGCGCGCCGGGATCGGGTTCGTCTTCCAGAACTTCAACCTGTTCCCGCACCTGACCGCGCTGGAGAACGTCGCCGCCGCACCCGTCGCGACCGGACGGGTGGACAAGGCCGCGGCCCGCGAGCTGGCCGCCGAGCTGCTCGCCCGGGTCGGCCTCGCCGACAAGAACGGCGCCTACCCGCGCCAGCTCTCCGGCGGGCAGCAGCAGCGCGTCGCGATCGCGCGGGCGCTCGCCCTGCGCCCCGGCGTCATCCTGTTCGACGAGCCGACCTCCGCGCTCGATCCCGAACTGGTCGGCGAGGTCCTCGGCGTCATCGACGACCTCGCCAGCACCGGCACCACCCTGGTCGTCGTCACCCACGAGATCGGGTTCGCCCGCCGGGTCGCCGACCTCGTCGTCTTCCTCGACCACGGCGTCGTCGTCGAGCAGGGCACCCCGGCCGAGGTCCTCGACCACCCCCGACACCCCCGCACCCGCGACTTCCTCGCCAAGGTGCTCTGAACCATCCCAGGAGAGAACGTGTCAGGAGTCAGAACCCGTCTCACGACCCGGTGGGCGCGCGTCGCCGCCGCGGGCGTCGTCACCGTCGTGCTCGGGGCCACGGCGGCCGCCTGCGGCGGGGACGCCGACGCCGCGAGCGGCGGCAAGGCCAGTGGCACCACCGACGTCACCATCGGTGCGGTGTCCAACGGCGCTGCCAAGGAGACCGTGGTCAAGGTCGACGTCGTCGAGTCGATCCGCAACGAGGTGCCCAAGGAGATCCTCGACAAGGGGCAGCTCGTCATCGGGGCGGGCTTCCTGCCGACCGGCGCCGCGCCGCTGGGCTTCGTCGGCACCGACCAGAAGACGCTGACCGGCTCCGAGCCCGACCTCGGCCGGCTCGTCGCGGCGGTGCTGGGCCTCGAGCCGGTGCACAACAACGCCACGTGGGAGAACCTGTTCGTCGGCATCGACAGCGGGCGCACCGACGTCGGCTTCTCCAACATCACCGACACCGAGCAGCGCAAGCTCAAGTACGACTTCGCCTGCTACCGCCAGGACAACCTCGGCTTCGAGGCCCTCGCGAGCAACCCGTGGAGCTTCGACGGCACCGCGAAGAGCCTGGCGGGCAAGACGTTCTCGGTCGGCAAGGGCACCAACCAGGAGAAGATCCTGCTGCAGTGGCAGACCGAGTTACAGGCCGCCGGTCAGACCCTCGACATCAAGTACTACCCCGACGTCAACAGCACCTACCTGGCACTGACCTCGGGCAAGATCGACGCCTACTTCACCCCGAACCCCAGCATCGCCTACCACGTGACGCAGACGGCGACCACGCCCCAGCCGACGAAGAGCGCTGGCGTCTACTCCGGTGCGGGCGCGTCGCTGCAGGGACTGATCTGCGCCACCACGAAGAAGGACAACGGGCTCGCGAAGCCGCTGGCCGACGCCGTCAACCACCTGATCCAGAACGGCCAGTACAAGCAGTGGCTCGACACCTGGAACCTGGCCAACGAGGCCATCCCCACGTCGGAAATCAACCCGCCGGGCCTGCCGTTGACCAACACGTGACCGCTGCACGGCTCCGAACCACGGAAGGAGCGGGATGACGATCCCGTCCGACGTACGACCCGGCGCGACGGCCGATGCGGCCGCCGAACGGGTGCTCGACAACGCCCCATACGCCTCGCTGAGTGGCCCGCACCACCGCTTCGCCGAGCGGCACGGGACGGCGTTGCGCTACCACCCCGACGTGTCGGTGTTCGCCGCGCTGCCGAGCGCGGCGGGCCCGGCCGACTGGGCCGACATGGCCGCCCTCGTCGGGCCCGGCGCGACGATCGCCGTGTCCGGCCAGGACGTCTCCTCCGTGCCGGACACGTGGGGAGTGCTCGAGACCGGGCAGGGCGTCCAGCTCGTCGACGACGGGCTCGTCACCGCACCCGACGAGGAGGCCGTCCGGCTCGGGGCGGCCGACGTCGACGAGATGCTCGCCCTGGTGGCGCTGACCAAACCGGGGCCGTTCGCGGTCCGGACGGTCGAACTGGGCACCTACCTGGGCATCCGCCGGGGCGGCGCGCTCGTCGCCATGGCGGGCGAGCGGCTGCACCCGCCCGGCTGGACCGAGATCAGCGCCGTGTGCACCCACCCCGACCACCGCGGTCAGGGGCTCGCGACCCGGCTGGTGCGGGCCGTCGGTCACGGCATCCGGGAGCGCGGGGA
>NZ_BJVJ01000002.1 GCF_007989085.1 Pseudonocardia sulfidoxydans NBRC 16205 | reverse complement strand
ACTCCAACAGCGCCCACTCCAACAGCGCCCACTCCAACAGCGCTGGCTCCTACGGTGCCGATTCCTACGGCGCTGATTCCTACGGCGCTGATTCCTACAGCGCTGATTCCTACAACGCCGGCTCCTACGGCGGCTCAGCTTCCTACGGGGCCGACCCGTACGACAGCCGTGACTCGTACGGCCAGGATTCCTACCGCCGTGACTCGTACGGTCAGGACGCCTACGGCCGAGACGCTTACGGTCAGGACGCCTACGGCCGCGACGCTGCCGACGAGCAGGAGTCGTCGGGACGGCACGGTCGCCCGCGCAGGCACGGCGCCGAGGACGTGGAAGGCAGCCCCGCGCTGGCCTTCCTCAACGGCGACCCCGACCGGAGGTTCGACGGCGACGAGGAGCCCTACCCGGCCGGTCGTCACCACCGGCCGCGCTGATCCGCTGGTCCGCCGACCCCCGCCCGGCCCGGGCGGGGGTCAGCCGGTCGGCGGCTGCGGGGCCGACGCGCGCAGCCAGCCCAGCACCGCCGCGCGGCCCAGCGTGGCCGGGTCGGCGCTCACCGCGCGGAGCCGGGTCTCGACGATCCGGGCCCGGGGGAGCAGCCGCGTCCAGTCCTGCGCGACCGCCGTGGGATGGACCGGATCGTCGACGCACGAGGCGACACCGGCCGGGACGGTGAGCCTGCGCAGCACGTCGTCGGCGGGGGCGGGTGTGCGTGCGGCCTCGTCGAGCGCGGCGGCGAGCCCGTCGCCGTGTGCGGTCCACGAGCGGGTGAGGTCGTCGGCCAGCCACCGCGGCGCGGACGCGCGCAGCGCGGCGAGTGTCGCGTCGAGACCCGCGGTGCGGACCTGCCGGGCCGTGGCCCGGGCGGTGAGCGCGGCGGGTGCGTCGCCGGGGGTGCCGGTCCAGGCCGGCAGGGCGAGCAGCAGGCCCGCGAGGTGCGGCGAACGTCCCGGTTGCGCCGCCCAGGCCGCCGCCACGTGCGCCCCCAGCGACACGCCCCCGACCAGCAGCCGGGGGCGTGTGTCGGAGGTCATGTCCCGAACGGTCCGGAGGGCCTCGTCGAGCGACGACCGGTAGCCGGCGACGACCCCGCGCACCGCATCGGGGTCGGGTGCGATCAGCTGCGCGCCCACCGCGGCGAGCGGCTCACCGAACGCTGACCGGACAAATGCCGCGTCAGACCCCGAACCAGGCAGAACGACGGCGACGAGGTCACCCGACGGAGTCGGTGTCACCGAGCGCATCGACGCAGATCACACATTCGAGGGGATCGTTCCCGTTCGCCGCAGGACGGGTCCCTTCCGGGCACCAATGCTGTTTCCAGCGCGTTACGCTTTGCAGGGTAGCGGCCGGATCCGCCGGAGAGTCCGTCGGGAGCGGCCCGCGCCCGAGCAGCCGAGGAGAATCATGGGCAGCACGGACGGTGGGCCATTCCGCCGCATGCTCAAGCGCCTGACCAGCGACGTCGAAGTGCTCGACGCCGACGACCTGTCCGAGGACTCCGAGCGTGCCGGAGCGCAGCGGGCCAGTGACTGTGCCTGCGGCGAAGAGGTCACCATGCTCGGTAGGCTCCGGTCCGTGGAGTTCTGCCCGCAGGATGCGGCGGCCTCGCTGGAGGCCGAGCTGTTCGACGGCACCGAGGGCGTGACGCTGGTGTGGATGGGGCGTCGCCGGATCCCCGGTGTGGTTCCCGGCCGCACCATGCGCGTGCGTGGCCGGTTGTCGGTCCGCGACGGCCGCAAGGTGCTCTACAACCCGTACTACGAAATCTGTCAGGGCTCGTGACGGGTTCCCACCGGGACCATGGCCGCGGCGCCGTCCGTCCGGACGGCGCGGGGCCCGGCATGGGCGATTCCGTCGACCCGCCGACCGTCGTGCCGCCGGTCGTGGGGGACGACCGGCCGACCGAACGTGTCCCGCGCGTGCCGGAGGGTGCACGGGAGCCCGAGGCCTCCGCCGATGCCGCCGAGGAAACGTCGGGGCGGCCCGCGCGCGAGATGCCGACGATGCTCGAGCAGATGGGCGGCGTCAGCGGTGTCGTCTACTCGACGGTGCCCGTCGCGGTGTTCGTCGTCGTCAACATCCTCACCTCGCTGAAGCCGGCCCTGTTCGCCGCGATCGGCGCGGCGGTGCTCGTCGCGGTCATCCGGATCGTGCGCAGGGAGAAGCTCCAGCCGGCGGTGTCGGCGCTGATCGGGGTCGCGGTGTGCGCGTTCATCGCCAACCGCTCCGGCGAGGCGCGCGACTTCTATCTGCCCGGACTGCTGCTCAGCGCGGGGCTGGGCCTGGCGTGCCTGGTCTCGCTGGTCGTCCGCCGGCCGCTCGCGGGTGTGATCTGGCACGGCATCAACGGCGACGGGCACTCCTGGCGCTCCGACCGCCGGATGTTGCGGGCCTACATGCTCGCGACCGGGCTGTGGACGCTCGTGTTCGCCGCGCGCGTCGTCGTCCAGGGCTGGCTCTACAACGTCGACGAGGCCAACTGGCTGGGCGTCGCCCGGCTGCTGATGGGCTACCCGTTGATGGGTGTCGCGCTGCTCGGGACGATCCTGGCCGTGCGCTGGGCCAAGGCCGCGCCGGCGCCCGGGAGGGCCTGACCCCGGGCACCCCCGGGCTCAGTGCCCGAGTGCCGCCCGGATGTCCTCCTCGACGGCGGACGTCGCCACGAACAGCAGCTCGTCGCCGGGTTCGAGACCGTCGTCGGACTGCGGGACGATGACCCGCCCGCCGCGCAGGATCGCCACGAGCGCCGAGTCGGGTGGCAGCCGCAGCGCACGCACGGGCTTGCCCGCCAGCGGGGTCGTCGCCGGGAGGGTGACCTCGACGAGGTTGGCCTGGCCCTGGCGGAACGTCAGCAGCCGCACCAGGTCGCCGACGGCCACGGCCTCCTCGACCAGGGCGGCCAGCAGCCGCGGGGTGGACACGGCGACGTCGACGCCCCAGTTCTCGCCGAACAGCCATTCGTTGCGCGGGTCGTTGACGCGGGCGACGACGCGGCGCACCGCGAACTCCGTCTTCGCCAGCAGCGACACGACGAGGTTGACCTTGTCGTCGCCGGTCGCCGCGATGACGACGTCGCAGCGCTCGACACCGGCCTCCTCCAGGGAGGACAGCTCGCACGCGTCGGCGTGCACCCACTCGGCCGCCTCGACGGCCTCGGGCTGCACGTTGGACAGTTCACGCTCGATGAGCATGACCTGGTGGGAGTTCTCCACGAGCTCGAGCGCGATCGACCGCCCGACGGCGCCCGCTCCCGCGATGGCGACCCGCATCGGACTCATCCCTCCTGCGGCGGCGCCGCGGCGGCCGCCGTCACGTCGCTGACCGTGCCGGAGACCGCGGCCACGTAGACGGTGTCCTCGGCCTGGACGGCCGTGTCGGGGCGGGGGAGTACCCCGGTGCCGAAGCGGACGATGAACGCGACCCGCGCGCCCGTCGCCTCCTCCAGCTCGCGGATCGGCCGGCCGATCCAGTCCTCGTGCACCGGCAGCGGCAGCACGGCGACGGTGCCGGAGGGTTCGCGCCAGGCGGTGGCGACGCCGTCGGGCAGCAGCATCCGCATCAGCCGGTCGGTGCTCCACGGCACGGTGGCGACGGTCGGGATGCCGAGACGCTCGTAGACGGCGGCGCGCTTGGGGTCGTAGATGCGGGCGACGACGCGCTCGATGCCGAACGTCTCGCGCGCCACCCGGGCGGCGATGATGTTGGAGTTGTCGCCGGAGGACACGGCGGTGAAGGCGTCGGCCTTGCCGATCCCCGCCTCGGTGAGCACCTCCCGGTGGTAGCCCTCGCCGACGACCTGTCTGCCCCGGAACTCGGGGCCGAGCCGTCGGAACGACTGCGGGTCCCGGTCGACGACGGCCACCTCGTGCCCGAGTCGTTCCAGCCCGGCGGCGAGGGACGAACCCACGCGGCCGCAACCCATGATCACCACGTACATCGCGGTGGTCCTCCTCGTCCGCTCGCGCGGACCGCGTTCACCGATGTCGGCGAGACGCTATCGCGTGCGGTACGTCGGCACCGCATAGGCTGCCGCTCGTGCCCAAGCTCGCCGTCGCGGTGAAGCGGATCCTGGTCGGCCGGCCCCAGCGGAGCGACCGTCTCGCCCACAATCTGCTCCCGAAGCGGATCGCACTCCCGGTGTTCGCCTCCGACGCGATGTCGTCGGTGGCCTACGCCCCCGAGGAGATCTTCCTGACCCTGTCGGTCGCCGGGGTCACGTCGTTCACGCTGGCGCCGTGGATCGGCATCGCGGTGGCGGTCGTGCTGCTCACCGTCGTCACGAGCTACCGCCAGAACGTGCACGCCTACCCGTCGGGCGGCGGTGACTACGAGGTCGCCACGGTCAACCTGGGCCGGCGTGCGGGGCTGACCGTCGCGAGCGCCCTGCTGGTCGACTACACGCTCACGGTCGCGGTGTCGATCTCGGCGGCCGCGGCGAACATCGGGGCGCTGATCCCGTTCGTCGCCGAGCACAAGGTGGCGTTCGCGGTCGCGGCCATCGCCCTGCTCACCGCGGTCAACCTGCGCGGCATCCGCGAGTCGGGTGCGGCGTTCGCGATCCCGGTGTACGCGTTCATGTTCGGCATCGGCACCATGATCGTCTGGGGGCTGACGCGGGTCCTGCTGCTCGGCGACGAGGTCAGGGCCGCGAGCGCCGACCTGCACCTGCTCGCCGAGGGCGACGCCTTCACCGGGCTCGCGCTCGTGCTGCTGATCCTGCGCTCGTTCACCCAGGGCGCCGCGGCGCTGACCGGTGTCGAGGCCATCAGCAACGGCGTGCCCGCGTTCCGCAAGCCCAAGTCGCGCAACGCCGCGACCACCCTGCTGATGCTGGGCGTGCTGTCGGTGTCGATGTTCCTCGGGCTCATCGCGCTCGCCGAGCTGACCGGGGTGAAACTGGCGGCCGACCCCGCCCACCAGTTCCCCGACGCACCACCGGGCTACGTCCAGCAGACGATGGTCGCCCAGCTCGCCGACGCGGTCTTCCACGACTTCCGGCCCGGGTTCTTCTTCGTCGTGGTCATGACGGCCCTGATCCTCGTGCTCGCGGCCAACACCGCGTTCAACGGCTTCCCGGTGCTGGGCTCGATCCTGTCGCAGGACCGCTACCTGCCGCGCCAGCTGCACACCCGCGGCGACCGGCTCGCGTTCTCCAACGGCATCCTGGTGCTGGCCGCCTTCGCCATCCTGCTGGTCGTCGGTTTCCAGGCGGAGGTCACGCGGCTCATCCCGCTCTACACCGTCGGCGTGTTCGTGTCGTTCACGCTGAGCCAGACGGGCATGGTGCGGCACTGGAACCGCAAGCTCGCGACGGAGACCGACGAGTCCGAACGCCGCCGGATGCGCCGCGCCCAGGCCATCAACGGGTTCGGCGCCGGCATGACGGGCGTCGTGCTCGTCACCGTCCTGATCACGAAGTTCACCCTCGGCGCGTGGATCGCGATCGCGGCGATGGCGGGGTTCTTCGCGCTGATGCTCGCCATCCAGAAGCACTACACGCGCGTCACCGCGGAGCTCGTCGCGGGCGAGGCCGACACGGTGCTGCCGTCGCGCAACCACGCGATCGTCCTGGTGTCGACGCTGCACAAGCCGACGCTGCGCGCCGTCGCCTACGCCCGCGCCACCCGACCCGACGTGCTGGAGGCGGTGACGGTCAACGTCGACGACGCCGACACCAAGCGGCTCATGGACGACTGGACGCGCCGCAAGCTGCCGGTGCCGTTGAAGGTCGTCGAGTCGCCGTACCGGGAGATCACCAAACCGGTGCTCGACTACGTCAAGCGCATCCGCGGCGACAACCCCCGCGACGTCGTGACGGTCTTCATCCCCGAGTACGTCGTCGGACACTGGTGGGAGCAGATCCTGCACAACCAGAGCGCGTTGCGGCTCAAGGGCAGGCTGCTGTTCCAGCCCGGCGTGATGGTGACGAGCGTGCCGTGGCAGCTGGAGTCGTCGGAACGGGCGGCGGTCAAGCGCCAGCCGTTCGCGCCGGGGGCGTCGCGGCGCGGCTACCCGTCGACGGAGCAGCTGCCGGGCGACCAGAAGGACCGCGCCACCGGCAACGGCAGCGCCGCGACCCGCAGCTCCGGCACGACCCGCAGTACCGACAAGAGGACATGACATGCGTTCCGACACCCGGGCCCGCGCCGAGGCCGGCGACTGGACCGACCGCGTCCTCGACGTGGAGGTCGGCCCCGTCGCGCACGGCGGGCACTGCGTCGCCCGCCACGAGGGCCGGGTCGTGTTCGTCCGGCACGCGCTCCCCGGTGAGCGGGTCCTCGCCGTCGTCACCGAGGACACCGGCGGCTCGTTCTGCCGCGCCGACGCCATCTCCGTCCGCGTTCCGCACGCCGGGCGCGTCGCCCCCGCCTGCACCTGGGCCCGCGCCGGCGGTTGCGGCGGCTGCGACTGGCAGCACGCCACCCCGGTGCTGCAGCGCGAGCTGAAGACGGCCGTCGTCCGTGAGCAGCTGTCGCGGCTGGCCGGGATCGACAGCGACGTCGAGGTCGAGGAGCTGCCCGGCGGCCCGCTCGGCTGGCGCAGCCGGGTCCGGCTCGCCGTCGACGCCGAGGGCCGCGCCGGGCTGCGCGCCCACCGCAGCCACGACGTGCTGCCCGTCGCCGACTGCCCGATCGCCCCCGAGGGTGCCCTGCCGGGTGTGCTGGCCCGTCCGCACGCGCCGGGGTCGGAGTTCGAGGTCGTCGTCGACGCCGACGGCATCGTCCACGCCGAACGCGACGGTGCCCCCGTCGTGCAGCGGGCCGCGGGCCGGGAGTGGCGGCTGCGGCCGGGCGCGTTCTGGCAGGTCCACCCCGAGCTGGCCGGGACCCTCGCCGACGTGGTCGCCGAGTGGGCGCAGGCCCGCCCGGGCGAGTCCGCGTGGGACCTCTACGGCGGCGCCGGGCTGTTCGCGTCCGTGCTCGCGGGCCAGGTCGGCCGCGACGGCGAGGTGACGGTCGTCGAGTCGTCGGCGGGCGCGGTCGACGACGGCGAGGTCGCCCTCGCCGACCTCCCGCAGGTCACGTGGCGGGTCGGGCGGGTCGAGCACGTCCTGGGCTCGCTCGCCGACCCGGACGTCGTCGTCGCCGACCCGCCCCGCTCCGGGCTGGGCAGGGCGCTCGTCGCGGGCATCTGCGAGCGGGGGCCGCGCCGGATCGTGCACGTCGCGTGCGACCCCGCCGCGCTGGGCCGCGACGTCGGCCTGTTCGCCGCGCAGGGCTACCGGCTCACCGCGCTGCGGGCCTTCGACGCCTTCCCGATGACCCACCACATGGAGTGCGTGGCCCTGCTGGAGCCGGGACACCCCGGGGTCGCCTGATAGAACCGGGGAATGGCAGCACTCGCGCAGTACGTCGCGGACTGGGCACCCGGGCCCGTCGAGGAGACCGACCGGATCGGCGCCTGGTCGGCGCACAGCTTTGCCGACCTGCTCGACCAGCCCGCACCCGTCGAGGACGGTGTCCTGCCGCCGCTGTGGCACCGGTTCCACTTCCTCGAGCGGGCCGCCCAGCACGAGCTGGGGGAGGACGGGCACGTCCGCGAGTCGCACTTCCTGCCGCCGATCCCGGACCGCCGGCGGATGTTCGCCGGGGGTCGCGTGGAGTGGCACGCCCCGGTCCGCGTCGGCGACGAGGTGGTACGCCGCAGCGCGATCGCGTCGATGACGCCGAAGTCGGGGCGCAGCGGCGACATGCTGTTCGTGACGGTGCGCCACGAGTTCCGGTCCGCGGGCGACCTGCTGCTCACCGAGGAGGAGGACCTCGTCTACCGGCAGCAGAAGCCGGGCCAGGCGCGTGGCGCCGCGGCACCGGTGGCGTCGGAACCCGGGCCGCACACCGCCGACGGCCCGTGGACGGCGCGGCTGGACCCCGACGGGGTCATGCTCTTCCGGTTCAGCGCGCTGACCTACAACGCCCACCGCATCCATCACGACTTCCCGTACGTCACGCAGGTCGAGGGCTTCCCCGGGCTGGTGGTGCACGGCCCGCTGCTGGCGTTGCTGCTGCTGGAGCTGCCGCGCCGGCACGCCCCCGACAGGACGGTCCGGTCCTTCGAGTACCGGCTGCGGGCCCCCGCGTTCGCCGGTACGCCGGTCCTGGCCGCGGGGGGCCCGGGCGCCGGCGACTCGGACACCGCGGACCTCGCCGCGGGCACCGCCGACGGCCCGCCGTCGATCACCGGCACGGTCCGGTTCGCGTGAGGGTCGTGCGTGGCGATGGTCGCTAGGGCGACCATCGCCACGCACAGGCTGGTCCCGGTCGAAAGGGGTGACCCGGCGGCGGCCCTCGTCGCCCGGTTCGCGACGATGGTCGGGTGACGGACAAGGCAGCTTCGGTACAGCAGCGGATCGCCGACGAGCTCGGCGTGCGCCCGCACCAGGTCACCGCCGCGGTGGACCTCCTCGACGGCGGATCGACCGTCCCCTTCATCGCCCGCTACCGCAAGGAGGCCACGGGCGCCCTCGACGACGCGCAGCTGCGCACCCTCGAGGAGCGGCTGCGGTACCTGCGCGAGCTCGAGGAGCGCCGCGAGGCGGTCCTGGAGTCAATCCGCTCGCAGGGCAAGCTCGACGAGGCCCTCGAGGCCCGCATCCTCGCCGCCGACTCCAAGGCCCGGCTCGAGGACATCTACCTGCCCTACAAGCCCAAGCGCCGCACCAAGGCCATGATCGCCCGCGAGCAGGGCCTCGAACCGCTCGCCGACGCGCTGCTGGCCGACCCGTCGCTCGACCCCACCGCCACCGCCGAGCCCTACGTCACCGGTGAGGTCGCCGACGCCGCGGCCGCGCTCGAGGGCGCCCGCTCGATCCTCGTCGAGCGCTTCGCCGAGGACGCCGACCTCATCGGCGGCCTGCGCGAGCGGATGTGGAACCAGGGCCGGCTCGTCACCACCGTCCGCGAGGGCAAGGAGAACGACCCCGCCGCGGCCAAGTTCTCCGACTACTTCGCGTTCTCCGAGGACTTCACCTCGCTGCCCAGCCACCGGATCCTCGCCGTGTTCCGCGGGGAGAAGGAGGAGGCGCTCGACGTCACGCTGGAGCCCGCCGCCGAACCGGCCGAGCCGGGCGTCCCCACCGAGTACGAACGCCGCATCGCCGCCAACTTCGGCATCGCCGACGAGGGCCGGCCCGCCGACAAGTGGCTCTCCGACGTCGTCCGCTGGGCCTGGCGCACCCGCATCCTGCTGCACCTGGGCATCGACATCCGGGTCCGGCTGCGCACCGCCGCCGAGGAGGGCGCCATCGGCGTCTTCGCGGCCAACCTGCGCGACCTGCTGCTCGCCGCGCCCGCCGGCACCCGCGCCACCATGGGGCTCGATCCGGGCCTGCGCACCGGGGTGAAGGTCGCGGTCGTCGACGCGACGGGCAAGGTCGTCGCCACCGACACGATCTACCCGCACGCCCCGCGCAACGACAAGAAGGGCTCGCTCGCGACGCTGACCCGGCTCGCCACGGCCCACGACGTCGAGCTCGTCGCGATCGGCAACGGCACCGCCTCCCGCGAGACCGACGCCCTGGCCGGCGAGCTCATCGCCGCCAACCCGGGGCTCAAGCTCACGAAGGTCATGGTCAGCGAGGCGGGCGCGTCGGTGTACTCGGCGTCGGCCTACGCCTCGGCCGAGCTGCCCGACCTCGACGTCTCGATCCGCGGCGCCGTCTCCATCGCGCGCCGGCTGCAGGACCCGCTCGCGGAGCTGGTGAAGATCGAGCCGAAGTCGATCGGCGTCGGCCAGTACCAGCACGACCTGCCCGACTCGTCGCTGTCGCGCTCGCTCGACGCCGTCGTCGAGGACTGTGTGAACGCCGTCGGTGTCGACCTCAACTCGGCGTCGGCGCCGCTGCTGCGCCGGGTGTCGGGCATCAGCGAGTCGCTGGCCGTCGCGATCGTCGCCCACCGTGACGCCAACGGCCCGTTCCGCACCCGCACCGCGCTGTCCGACGTGCCGCGCCTGGGCCCGAAGGCGTTCGAGCAGTGCGCGGGCTTCCTGCGCATCCGCGGCGGCGACGAGCCCCTCGACGTCTCCGGCGTGCACCCCGAGGCCTACCCGGTGGTGCGCCGCATGGTCGACGCGGCGAAGGTGTCGATCGGTGAGCTCATCGGCAACGCCGGAACACTGAAGACGTTGCAGCCCAAGCGGTTCGTCGACGACACGTTCGGCCTGCCCACCGTCACCGACATCCTCGCCGAGCTGGAGAAGCCGGGACGCGACCCGCGTCCGGCGTTCCGGACCGCGACCTTCGCCGAGGGCGTCCACAAGATCGCCGACCTGAAGCCGGGGATGCTGCTGGAGGGCGTGGTCACCAACGTCGCCGCGTTCGGCGCGTTCGTCGACGTGGGTGTCCACCAGGACGGGCTCGTGCACGTCTCGGCGATGTCGACGAGCTTCGTCTCCGACCCGCGGGAGGTCGTCAAGTCCGGCGACGTCGTGCGGGTGAAGGTGCTCGACGTCGACGAGGCGCGCAAGCGCATCTCGCTCACCCTGCGTCTGGACGACGAGCCCGGCGCCGGCCGCACCGGCGGGCGCCGCGGCGGCGACGGGGAGCGCCGCGAGGGCGGCGAGCGTGGCGGTCGCGGCGGTCACGACCGCGGCCGACCGGGCGGTGACCGGCGCGGCGACAACACGGGCGGCGACCGGCGCGGCGACAACAGGGGTGGCGACCGCCGCGGCGACAAGCAGGGCGGGCGTGGCGGCGGCCAGGGCGGCGGCAACCAGCGCGGCAACCAGCGCGGGGGGCAGTCGCGTCCGCGCCAGGAGCCGGCCAACAACGCGATGGCCGACGCGCTGCGCCGCGCGGGCTTCGGCAACAAGTAGCCGACAGCGGGTGGGCCGGGTGTCGGTGATCCGTCACCGACACCCGGCACCGGCCGGGAACAGCCCGGGCCCCGTCGGGAACAGCACGGCACCCGTCGGGAACAGCACGGCTCGCCTCGGGAACAGCGCGGCGTGGCGCGGCGTTGGGAAGGTCGGAACCCCACGTGACCGGCGAGACCCGGCCCCGGCGTGATCGTCGGGACGACGGCATGGGACACTGATGCGTCGGTCCGCTGCAATGCGGCGGTCCGAGAGCCCCAGATGGTCCACGTATGCATGTACGCCGCAGGGCCCCGCGGGCTTCCGTGAGAGATCTCCGTGAGTGCCCGCGTCCAGAACGGGACGCGCTCACCTGCCGCGACAGAGGACGTGTGTGACTACCCTGCTCGACCTGCCCGAGAATGACAACCCCGAGACCCCCGAGCTCGACGACGCCGCGCTGGCGGCCGAGATCGACTCCGTCGAGGAGCTCTCGTCGACCGACGAGACCGACCTCGACGACGTGACCGACCCCGCCGACTCCGCTGACGACGGCGACGCCGACGACAGCGGCGCCGATGCTGCCGACAGCGCCGACGCCGACGACAGCGGCGATGCCGACTCCGATGCCGACTCCGACGACGAGGGCGGTGTCCGCTTCGCCGACCTCGGCCTCGCGCCGGCGATCCAGCGCGCGATCGACGAGCTCGGCTACGAGCGCCCCAGCCCCATCCAGGCCGAGGCCATCCCGTCCCTGATCGACGGGCGCGACCTCATCGGTCAGGCCGCCACCGGCACCGGCAAGACGGCGGCGTTCGCGCTGCCGATGCTGCAGCGCCTCGCCGAGGGCCGCTCCGGCCACCGCGGCGCCGCGCCGCTCGGGCTCGTGCTGGCCCCGACGCGTGAGCTCGCGATGCAGGTCACCGAGGCCGTCGCCCGCTACGGCAAGGGTGTCCGCGCGCGGGTGCTCGCCGTCTACGGCGGCGCCCCGATCGGCCCGCAGCTCGGTGCGCTCAAGCGTGGCGTCGACATCGTCGTCGCCACCCCGGGCCGTGCGATCGACCTGATCAACCGCGGTGCGCTGAGCCTCGACCAGATCGAGGTCGTCGTCCTCGACGAGGCCGACGAGATGCTCGACATGGGCTTCGTCGAGGACATCGAGACGATCCTGCAGTCCACCCCGGACACCCGGCAGGCCGTCCTGTTCTCGGCCACCATGCCGCGGCGCATCGAGATGCTCGCCCGCACCTACCTCACCGACCCGGTGATGGTGCGCATCCAGCGCGAGGAGGTGCCCGAGGGCGAGGCGCCCCGGGTCCGCCAGACCGCGTACATGGTGCCGCGCACCCACACCACGGCGGCGCTGGGCCGCATCCTGGAGCTGGAGCGGCCGACCGCGGCCATCGTGTTCTGCCGCACCCGCGCCGACGTCGACGCCGTGACCGAGGCCCTCACCGGCCGCGGCCTGCGTGCCGAGGCGCTGCACGGCGGCATGGACCAGGAGCACCGCACCCGCGTCGTCGACCGGCTGCGCAACGGGCGGACCGACCTGCTCGTCGCCACCGACGTCGCGGCCCGCGGCCTCGACATCGACACGCTCACCCACGTGGTGAACCACGACGTGCCGAAGTCGCCCGAGTCCTACGTGCACCGCATCGGCCGGGTCGGCCGCGCGGGGCGCGAGGGTGTGGCGATCACGCTGGTGGCGCCCGCGTCGGTGCGCCACCTGCGCAACATCGAGCGCCTCACCGGCACCCCGGTGCCGGTCGCGCCGGTGCCGACGGTCGCCGACCTGGCCGCCTCCCGCGTGGAGCGCACCAAGGCGGCGCTGCGCGAGCGGCTGCTGGCCGACCGCGCGACCGCCGGCCGCGGTGCCGACGACGGTGTGGCCGCTATGATCGCCGCCCTGGCGGGCGAGTTCGACGCGATCGAGGTCGCCGCCGCGGCGGTCCGCATCGCCCGTGACGTCTCCGGTGCCCCCGAGGACGAGATCGACATCCCCGTGGTGGGGGCGCCCCGCGAGGGTCGCCGCGACCGCGACGGCCGGGGCGGCCCGGGTGGCCGCCGCGACCGCGAGTTCGGTGGCAGCCGCGGCCAGGGCCCGCGTCCGCCCCGGGCGGGCACGACCCGGCTGTTCGTCTCCGCCGGTCGCGCCGCGGGTGTCCGTCCGCAGGACATCGTGGGTGCGCTCGCCAACGAGTCGCGCCTGTCGGGCCGCGACATCGGTGCCATCCAGATCCACGAGCGTCACGCGCTGGTGGAGGTGCCCGAGCACGCCGCCGACGACGTGCTGCGGTCCCTGCGCGGCGTGACCACGCTGAAGGGCCGGCGCGCCAACGTGCGCCGCGACCGCGCCGAGGCGCGTTCGTAGCCACCACGTACGACACGACGGCCGGTTCCGGGGTTCCCGGAGCCGGCCGTCGCTGTTGCACCGCCAGGTGTCAGTGCACCTGGACCGCCGCCCTCGCCGCCACGACCACGGCTCCGACCAGTGCACCGGCGCGTGCCGGGCCCCGCAGCCGCGGGGCACGCCGTGTGCTGTGCTCGCCCATGTACGTCCTTTCCCGACGTGTCGTCCGCGACGGCCGACGAACGGTCCCGACCAAGTGACGGCGACGCGCCGGGGTGGTCCGGTACCCCGTCGACAGTCCCGGGAGGGGTGTTCGGGCGGTCCGTCCCGAGTTGTGGGCGGCGATCCCCCGGGGTAGGACCGCAGGGCGCCGCGCCGGGGTGGCGCCTGGAGGTGGTCGGGGTGTCCGCACCGGAGTCCGCGCCCGTGTCGGGTGCGGTCCGCAAGGCGATGTGGCGGCTGCTGCCGTTGCTGGGGCTGTGCTACCTGCTCAACTACGTCGACCGGGTCAACGTCGGGTTCGCGTCGGTGACGATGCGCCCCGACCTGGGCCTCTCGGCGACCGCCTACGGGCTGGGCGCCGGGCTGTTCTTCGTCGGCTACTTCTTCTTCGAGGTGCCGAGCAACGTCATCCTGCACCGCGTCGGCGCCCGGCTCTGGATCGCCCGCATCATGATCACCTGGGGGATCATCGCGTCGGCGACGGCGTTCGTGCAGGGCCCGATCAGCTTCTACGTCGTGCGGTTCCTGCTCGGGTTCGCCGAGGCGGGCTTCTTCCCCGGCATCATCCTCTACCTGACCTACTGGTTCCCGCGGGTGCAGCGGGCGAAGGTCGTGGCCCTGTTCTTCCTGGCGGTGCCGCTGTCGTCGGTCGTCGGCGGGCCGCTGTCGGGGCTGCTGATCGACAACGGCGAGGGGGTCCTCGGTTTCGACGCCGGGTGGCGGTTCATGTTCTTCGTCGAGGGCATCCCGGCGCTGCTGCTCGGCATCGTCGTGCTGTTCGTGCTGCCCGACCGGCCCCACGACGCGCGCTGGCTGTCGAAGGCCGAGTCGAGCGCTCTCGAGGAGACCGTCGCGCGCGAGGACGAGGCCGAGGTGCCGCACGGGCCCGGGCTGGCGGCCGCGCTGCGCGACGGGCGGGTGGTGGCCCTGTCAGTCGTCTACTTCGGCGTGGTGTTCGGCCTCTACGTGCTGGCGTTCTTCCTGCCGCAGGTCGTCGACGAGCTCGAAGGCTCGCTCTCGGGCCTGCAGATCGGGCTGATCACGGCCATCCCGTACGCGGTGGCGTCGGTCGTGATGGTGCTGGTGGCGCGGCACTCGGACCGGACGGGGGAGCGGGTCGGGCACGTCGCGGTGCCGGTGCTCGTCGGGGCGGTCGCGGTGGCCGTCGCCCTCTACCTGGACTCGCCGTTGCTGGTCATCGCCGCGGTCACCGTCTGCGCGTGCGGGGTGTTCGCGGCCATCCCGGTGATCTGGCAGCTGCCGTCGACGTTCCTCACCGGCGTCGGCGCCGCCGCCGGCATCGCACTGATCAACTCCTTCGGCAACCTCAGCGGCTTCGTCGGCCCCTACCTGACCGGCTGGCTCGAGGACGTCACCGGGTCCCTGCGCGCCGGCATGTGGTGCGTCGCCGGCTTCATGACGCTGTCCGCGGTCGTGGTCGTCGCCATGCGGCGGTCGGTGGGTCAGGGGCGCGGGGATAGGTTGGGTGCCCCCGACCACCCCACCACGTCACGGAGCGGCGAATGACCTCGCAGACGTCCGATCTCACGCCGGCCCAGGACCTGAAGCCGCGCAGCCGCGACGTCACCGACGGCATCGAGCGCACCGCCGCCCGCGGGATGCTGCGCGCCGTCGGGATGCGCGACGACGACTTCGCCAAGCCCCAGATCGGCATCGCGTCCAGCTGGAACGAGATCACCCCCTGCAACCTGTCGCTGCAGCGGCTCGCCCAGGCAGCCAAGGAAGGCGTGCACCGCGCCGGTGGCTACCCGATGGAGTTCGGCACGATCTCGGTGTCCGACGGCATCTCCATGGGCCACGTCGGCATGCACTACTCGCTGGTCAGCCGCGAGATCATCGCCGACTCCGTCGAGACCGTCGTGCAGGCCGAGCGGCTCGACGGCACCGTCCTGCTCGCCGGCTGCGACAAGTCCCTGCCGGGCATGCTGATGGCCGCCGCCCGTCTCGACCTCGCGTCGGTGTTCGTCTACGCCGGGTCGATCCTGCCCGGGCACGTCGACGGGCGCGAGGTCAACATCTCCGACGCGTTCGAGGCCGTCGGCGCCTGCATCAAGGGGCTCATCACCCGCGACGAGCTCGTCGAGATCGAACGCAACATCTGCCCCGGCGAGGGCGCCTGCGGCGGCATGTACACCGCCAACACCATGGCGTCCGCGGCCGAGGCGCTCGGGATGGCGCTGCCCGGGTCGGCCAGCCCACCCGCGGTCGACCGGCGCCGCGACGGCTCCGCCCGCGCGTCGGGCGAGGCCGTGATCGGGATGCTCGCCCGCGGCATCACCGCCCGCGACATCCTCACCCGCGAGGCGTTCGAGAACGCCATCGCCGTCGTCATGGCGTTCGGCGGCTCCACCAACGCCGTGCTCCACCTGCTGGCCATCGCGCACGAGGCGCAGGTCGAGCTCACCCTCGACGACTTCAACCGCATCGGCGACCGCGTCCCGCACCTCGCCGACGTCAAGCCGTTCGGGCGCTACGTGATGTCGTCGGTCGACCAGGTCGGCGGCGTGCCCGTCGTCATGCGGGCGCTGCTCGACGCCGGGCTGCTCCACGGCGACGCCCTGACCGTCACCGGCCGGACCGTTGCGGAGAACCTCGCCGAGATCGACCCGCCCGACCTCGACGGCACCATCGTCCACGCCCTGTCCGACCCCATCCACCCCACCGGCGGGCTCACCGTCCTGCGCGGCTCCCTCGCCCCCGACGGCGCCGTCGTCAAGAGCGCCGGGTTCGACTCGGCCACCTTCACCGGCACCGCCAGGGTGTTCGACGGCGAGCAGGGCGCCCTCGACGCCGTCGCCGACGGCACCGTCACCGCGGGCGACGTCGTCGTCATCCGCTACGAGGGCCCCCGCGGCGGCCCGGGCATGCGCGAGATGCTCGCCGTCACCGGGATGATCAAGGGCGCCGGACTGGGCAAGGACGTCCTGCTCATCACCGACGGCCGCTTCTCCGGCGCCACCACCGGTCTGTGCGTCGGCCACATCGCGCCCGAGGCCACCGACGGCGGCCCGATCGCGCTGGTCCGCGACGGCGACCCCATCACCCTCGACATGACCTCCCGCACCCTCGACATCGGTGTCGACGACGACGAGCTCGAACGACGCCGCGCCGAATGGACACCGCGGGAGACGGAGCTGCGCACCGGGGTGCTCGGCAAGTACATCAAGCTCGTCGGCTCCGCGGCCGGCGGCGCGGTCTGCGGCTGAGCCCGGTGGTCCGCAAGCGGCCCGCCGGGCAGCGGCGCGCCGACAAGGTCGCGGCCCGGCGCCGGCGCGGTGGCGGCGCCGGCAAGCCCGTCACCGGGCTGCGGCCGATCCTGACCCTGCCCGGCCTCGACGGCTACGGCCCCGACGACCTGCCCGACGTCGAGCGCACCGACGGCGTCCCCGAGCTGCGGCTCGCGCTCGCCCAGGCCCGCGCCGAGCAGGAGCTGGGCTACCGGATCCCGCCCGTCGCCGACCTCGCCTCCTACCCGCCGGAGCAGCTCGCCGAGTGGACGGCGGCGGTGGGCCGCCACCACACCGCCGTCCTCGCCGCCGATCTCGACGAGCACGCCTGCGTCGTCGACCTCGTCGACCACCGGCTGGAGGCGGCGGTCGCGGCCACCGTCGCGACCCGGTCGGCGCAGCCCGCGCGGGACGAGGTGGCGATCCTGGTCGCCGCCGACGGCGGTCGCGCCGGGCGGGCGGTGCGGATGGCCGCGGAGGTGCTCGGCGAGCGGACGGCCTGCGGGGACGCGGTCGACGGTGCGCTCGCCTGGGTCGCCACGCACCTGGGGCCCGGCGCCGCCGCCGAGGCCCGCGAGGCCACCGGCGTCCCCGCCGCCCGGGCCGACGCGGACTCGCTCACCGCACTGCTGTGGCTCGCAGCGGGCGTGGCGGCCTGAGCCGACGAGGCAGATCGGCCGGCGGCGGGGGTGGACCGGGCCGGGCGCCGGGCGTGTCGTCAGCGCTGCCGGTTCGCGCTGGTGACACGTTCGTTGCGCGTGCCGCCGTCGAACGTGTGAGGAGCGCGCCGGGCCGGCTCTGGTGACACGCTCGGTGTGGGTCCTCGGCGAACGTGTGCTGAGTGCGCCTGGCCGGCCCTGGTGACACGTTCGCTACGCGTGCTGCCGTCGAATGTGTGAGGAGCGCACCTGCTCGACTCTGGTGACACGTTCGGTGCGGGTCCTGCCGGCGGGGGCGGGGTCAGCTCCGGGTGAGCTTCACCAGCTCGTGGACGGGGGTGTCCGGCAGGTAGGCCCTGGTGATCGCGATCCCGATGCGCGCGAGATCGGCCTCGTCGCGGTACACCAGGTGCATCGGCTCGTAGCGCGGCTGGAACTTCGCCTTGAACGCGTGCAGCGACCGGAACCCGTAGAGCGGCTCCAGCACGTCGCCGATCTGGTCGAGTACCCGCGCGAGCCCGTGCACCGGCCCGTCGCCCTCGGCCCGGGCGAGCGGCGCCCCCGACAGCGAGACGATCTCGACGCCCTCGTCGCGGAACGACGCGGCGCTCTGCGCGATGAGGAACTCCACGACCGGCCGGAACCCGTCGGGGCGGCGCAGCATCAGGTCGAGGGTGCGTCCGCGGACCTGCCCGTCGGCCCCGTACACCGGCAGCCACGACGTCACCCCGTGCAGGGTGCCGTTCGCGTCCTGGGCGATCCCGACGCGCACGGGCCGGTCGAGCGCCTCGTCGACCCCGCCGAGGGTGAAGCCCATCTCGGGCAGGCTCTTGTCGCCCACCCACTCCTCGCTCATCCCGCGGATGCGTTCGACGAGCGACCAGGGCTCGTCGGCGAGGGTCACCATGCGGAACTCGATGCCCTCCTTCTTCGCCCGGTTGATCGCCGAGCGCACGTTCTGCCACGGCTTGCCGGTGAACGCGAGGCCGGGCAGGTCGATGAGTGTGTCCTCGGCGACCTGGACGTGCTTCCAGCCGATCGTCTCCGCCGCCGCGGCGGTGGCGTCGCCGACGGAGAACATGCAGGGGACGAGCCCGGCGCGGTCGGCCATCCGGGAGAAGGCGCCGACGGCGTCGATGTGAGACCCGGCCGGGCCGATCGGGTCGCCCAGCCCGATCGCGACGCCCGCGTGCGCCTGGTAGGCGATGACGATGGCGGGCCCGGGCCCGACGGCGGCGGCGGCCGGTGCTGCGCCGTCCTCGTCGGTCTTCCCGGTGTCAGTGCTCGCGCGTGAGTCTGGGACGTCGAGCAGCGTGGGGACGTCGAGCAGCGTGGGGACGTCGAGCAGCGTGGGGACGTCGAGCAGCGTGTCGGGCGCGGCGGCGGGGGCGGCGCCGCCGGCCGCCGGGCCGGTGCCGAACCAGCGGTTCGCCGGCCACGTCGCCATCCACGAGATGGTGCCGCCGCCGTGGCGGTGCAGGGCCGCGATGGCGTCGTCGCGGTCGGCGGCGGAGTCCTGGCCCTTGCGGATGCGCCGCCGCGACGGGGTGCGGAACGCGTGCCTGCCGATGATCAGCACGACCAGCAGGATCAGCCACAGCAGCCGGTCCGCGATGAACAACGGCCCGCCGATGATCTCCCACGGCTCGTCCAGGATCACCGCGACGATCACGACGGCGGCCACGGCGAGGCCGAGGACGACGTTGAGGATCCCGATGCCGACGGCCCACCGCCACGCGGTGCGCTTGCCCTTGCGCAGCCCGTTGACCAGCAGCAGGGCCAGCACGAGCGTGATGAGGACGTCGACCCAGTCGCTCTCGGTGTCACCGGTCGGGCCGAGTGGCCCGTCGGAGGGGATGAGCCAGGACAGGATCGTGCCCAGCAGGATCACGAGCACGCCGGCGACGGCGAGCAGCCGCCACTCGCGGCGGCTGGGCCGGCCCGTGCGCTCCGCGCCGATGCCGCGGGTCACGGCGTGCCCGGCGAACAGACCGGCGAAGCCGGCGACGAAGTGTTCGAGATCGGCGAGGTTGCCGCCGTAGATCAGGGCGACGATCAGGTAGATGCCGATGCCCAACCGCAGTCGCAGCCGCCACGGGGAGCGCAGCACGGCCGCGGTGACGGCGAGCGCGGCGAAGGCGCCCGCGGAGAACCCGGCGTCGAGCTGGGAGCCGAGGGTGACCGCCCACGGCCACCCGGTGGGCCGGGTGACCAGCAGGATCAGCGCCGAGCCCAGGATGCCGACGAGGTGGCCGACGATGGTGACGGCCGCGGCGCGGGCGGTGCCGAGTTTCCACTCGGCCCAGCCGGTGAACAGCACGAACGACAGCACCATCGGGATGTAGAAGATGGGTCCGACGGCGAAGAACGGCCCGGTGACAAGCGTCCAGACATGGCCGTCGAGCAGGGATGGCAGGCCGTAGCCGACCTTGTCGTACCAGGTGCTGTCCTCCAGGGCGGACCAGAGTGTGCCCGTCGCCAGCCCGGTGACGATCATGATCAGGGTGCAGGTGGCGGTGAACGGCACCCGCTTCAGCACCGCGAGCACCGCGGATGCCGGTTCCGGTGCGGGATCGTCGGAGGTGTCGGGTTCCTGCACCGTGGCCTCGGCCATGCCCTTGCCCCCTCGTCGCACGCCGGCCCCGCCGCCGAACGTCAGGAGTGCCGGCTCCCGCCGACCTCCTCGGCAGGCAGCGTGCCGCGTGCCCGGCGTGGCGGCAAGGTCACGGTGCGGTACTCGCGACGACGGCCGGCTCCGTTACGTCCGTGCGGCCGCGCCCCACCCCACGCGCCCCACCCACGCGCCGGAGATCGGGCGCAACCTCAGCGTCGTGGATCCGGCCCGCGACGACAGTGAGGTTGCGCGCGCCGCGGCGGGGCTGCACGTCGTCCGATGGACGTGGGTCGGCCTGGGGAACGTCGCCCCGACGGCGCGCCGCCTGCGCGTACTGCTGCAACCCCGAGCGGCCGCACACCTTCCGTTCGCGGCGCACACCGTGCAGGGGGTGCGGCACGCACGGAAGGGGTGCGGCGGCGCGTCAGACCCCCAGTTAGGTCAGGGCCGGGCGCGGGAGCGAGCGCACGATCCGGCCGTCGGCGACGACCAGCAGCGGGCGGCCGTCGTCGGGGACCCGGGCGAGCGCGCCGGCGACGGACTCGCCGATGCCGACGGTCGCGAGCAGCGGCCCGGGCCGCACCGGATCGCCGGGAGCGGCCGCGCGCAGGTCGGACACCGCCACCGCACCGACGGCGTCACCCGACGCGCGGTCGGGTCCGGCACCGTCGCGGTCCGCGACGACGGGCAGCACGTCCGGGGCGTCGGCGGGCAGTCCCGCGAGGACCTCACCGGTGCTGCGACCGACCGGCACCACCGTGAGGCCCGCAGCCGCGGCGGGCAGGACGTCGCGCACCCGCGGACCGTCCGGCGCGTCGACGAACCCCAGCCGCACGCACCAGTCGTCGTCGAAGTACTTGCTGAGGTAGGCCCGGCCCGAGTCGGGGGCGATCACGACGACGACGTCGTCGGGGCCCAGACCGGCGGCGACCTGCAGACCGGCGGCTAGTGCGGTGCCCGACGACCCGCCCAGCAGCATCCCCTCCTCGCGGGCCACGCGGCGCACGAGCCGGACGGCGTCGCCGTCGGGGACCTGCACGAACTCGTCGACCACCGACGGGTCGTAGGTCTGCGGCCACTCGTCGACGACGGTGTCGGGGTTCAGGTAGTGCCCGACGGCCTCGACGGTGTACGGGCTGCCGTCCCCGCCGGAGTACCGGGAGGTCGCCGGGTCGGCCGCCACGATCCGCACCCGCCCGCCGGACACCTCGCGCAGGTACCGGGAGGTGCCGCTGATCGTCCCGCCCGTCCCGACCCCGGAGACGAGGTGCGTGATCCGCCCCGACGTCTGGGCCCAGATCTCGGGACCGGTGGTGTGCTCGTGGACGAGCGGGTTGGCGGGGTTGGTGTACTGGTCGGCGAGCCAGCCGCCGTCGGTCTCGGCGGCGAGGCGTTCGGCGAGGCGCCGGACGTGGCGGGGGTCGTGCTGGGGCACGGTGCCGGGGGTGAGGACGACCTCGGCGCCGTAGGCGCGCAGCAGCGCGATCTTCTCGACGGCCGTCCGGTCGGGCACGACGAGCACGCACCGGTACCCGCGGCGCGCGGCGACCATGGCCAGCCCGATGCCGGTGTTGCCCGAGGTCCCCTCGAACACGGTGCCGCCGGGGCGCAGCCGGCCGTCGCGTTCGGCGGCGGTGACCATCGCGTGGGCGGCGCGGTCCTTCACGCTGCCGCCGGGGTTGGCGTACTCGGCCTTGACGTGCACGGCGGCGGCGATGCCGTCGACGACCCGGTCGAGCCGGACCAGGGGAGTGGCCCCGATGCCGGCGGTGAGCGAGTCGTGCACGGGGCCCGGAGAGATCATCGCCCGATCCTGCCCCACCACTAATGTCCACAACATGGCCGAGCAGCTTCCCGACGACTGGAGCCGTTGGCGCAGCGCTGTCGACGTCGGGACCTACGACGAGCGCTGGGCCCGGATCGCGGCCGAGGGCGGCAACCCGCACGGCGAGGCCGACCTGGTCGTGGCGCTGCTGGGGGACAGGCCCGCACCCCGGGTCCTCGACGGCGGCTGCGGCACCGGCCGGGTCGCGATCGAGCTGGCGCGGCGCGGGATCGACGCCGAGGGGCTCGACCCGGACGCCGACATGATCGCCGTCGCCCGGGAGAAGGCGCCC
The DNA here is from genome assembly GCF_007989085.1 of Pseudonocardia sulfidoxydans NBRC 16205. Classification (GTDB taxonomy): domain Bacteria; phylum Actinomycetota; class Actinomycetes; order Mycobacteriales; family Pseudonocardiaceae; genus Pseudonocardia; species Pseudonocardia sulfidoxydans. The sequence goes on along the minus strand of NZ_BJVJ01000002.1, from coordinate 171,102 downwards.
GAGCTGACCTGGCACCACCGGGGCCTGCAGGCGCTCGGCGTCGACAGCGTGTTCGACGTGGTCGTGCTGGCGGGGAACGTCGTGCCCTACATGGCGGCCGACGACCGCGCCGCCGGCATCGCCGCCTGCGCCCGCGCGCTGCGACCCGGGGGGCTGCTCGTGGCCGGGTTCAGCCTGCGCCCCGGCTGGCCGACGCTCCACGAGTACGACGCCTGGAGCGCCGCCGCCGGGTTGGTCGCGGACGACCGGTTCGCGACGTGGGACCGCGCCCCCTACGGCGGTGGCGACTACGCGGTCTCGATCAACCGGCGACCCTGAGGGGCATGGGTCTTGCGGCGGGGACCGTCCACGGTCGACGATCAGCCGGGTGGACGTCGTCGAGTACCGACCCGAACGCGACCAGTACGTGTGGACCTTCGGCGGTGTCGCGCCGAGCCACCGGATCTCACCCGGCACGCTGCTGCGACTCTGGACCGAAGACGCGTTCTCCGGGCGCATCACGAAGGTCACCGACCGGCCCGGCCAGGTGCTGAACCTCGCCGAGGTCAACCCGCAGACCGGCCCGTTCTTCGTCGAGGGCGCCGAGCCGGGCGACACCCTGGCGCTGCACATCGTGGACCTCACCCCGGCCCGGGACTGGGGCGCGTCGACGACCATCCCGTTCTTCGGTGCTCTGTCCACGACGGACCGGACCGCGCTGCTGCACGACCCGCTGCCGGAGCGGACCTGGATCTACCAGCTCGACCGCGCCGCGAACACGGTGCTGTTCGAGGCGTCCAGCGTCGACATGCGCCTGGAGCTGCCCTGCAACCCGATGCTCGGCACGGTCGGTGTCGCGCCCGCCGGGCGTGAGGTCCGGTCGAGCCTGGTGCCGGACACGTTCGGCGGCAACATGGACACGCCCGAGATGAAGCCGGGTGTCACCTGCTACCTGCAGGTCAACGTCGAGGGCGCCATGTTCTCGGTCGGCGACGGGCACTACCGCCAGGGCGAGGGCGAGAGCTGCGGCACCGCCGTCGAGGGGGCCATGGACGTGACCCTGCTCGTCGAGCTGATCAAGGGCGGCGCGGGCCCGGCGTGGCCGCGGATCGAGTCCGACACCCACTACGTCGTCGTCGGGTCGTCGCGCCCGCTGGAGGACGCGTGGCGGGCCAGCCAGGTCGGCATGATCGGCTGGCTCGGCGAGCTGTACGGCCTCGACCGACTCGACGCCTACCAGCTGCTCACGCAGGTCAGCGAGTCGCCGCTGGCCAACGTCGTCGACACCAACTACTCGGCCGTCACCAAGGTCTCGAAGGCGCTGTTGCCTGCGGGCCGGGCCTACAACGGGATGCACGCCCATCTGCGCGAGCAGTCCGCTTCCCTCTAGCTCGAAGGAGACCCATGGACCTGCAACTGGCCGGCCGCAAGGCCCTTGTCACCGGCGGCACCCGCGGTATCGGCGCCGCGATCGTCGAGCAGCTCGCCGCCGAGGGCGCCCGGGTGGCGTTCTGCGCGCGCACGGAGGACGACGTCCGGGCCCGGGTGGACCTGCTGGGCGGCAAGGGCTACGAGGTCGCCGGCCGCGCACTCGACGTCGCCGACGGCGACGCTCTCGCCGCGTGGGTGGCCGACGAGGCGCGCGAGGCCGGTGGCATCGACATCGTCGTCGCCGGCGTCAGCGCCCTGGCCATCGGGCCGGGGGAGCAGAACTGGCGCGACAGCTTCGAGGTCGACCTGCTGCACACCGTGCGGCTGGTGGAGGCGGCGATGCCGCACCTCGAGCAGAGCGACGCGGCGTCGATCATCGCGGTGTCGAGCGTGTCGGGCCGCGAGATCGACTTCGCGAACGGCTCCTACGGCGTCATGAAAGGGGCGCTGGTGCACTACATGTCCGGGCTCGCGCTCGACCTGGCGCCCAAGGGGATCCGGGCCAACGCCGTGTCGCCCGGCAACGTCTACTTCGACGGCGGTGTGTGGCAGGGCATCGAGACCGGCAACCCCGACCTGTTCACCATGGCCATGGGCCTGAACCCCACGGGCCGGATGGGCACCCCCGACGAGACGGCGTTCGCCGTCGTCATGCTCGCGAGCCCGCTCGCGAGCCGGATCTCCGGGGCGAACCTGGTGGTCGACGGTGCGCTGACCCGCGGGGTGCAGCTGTGAGCGGGGGCGTGCAACTGTAGGCAGGTGCGCGAGTTCCGCATCGAGACCCCCCAGGCCGACCTCGACGACCTCCGCGACCGGTTGCGGCGGACGCGGTGGCCCGAACCGGCGACGGTCGACGGCTGGACCCAGGGCGTCCCGCTGGACTACCTGCAGGAGCTGTGCGCCTACTGGGCCGACGGCTACGACTGGCGGCGTTGCGAGGCGGAGATCAACGCCCGCCCCCAGATCCGCACCGTGCTCGACGGCGGCGCCGACGACACCGTCGACGTCCACGCCCTGCACGTGCGGTCGCGTCACGAGAACGCCCTGCCGCTGATCCTCACCCACGGCTGGCCGGGTTCGATCGTGGAGTACCTGGGCATCATCGACGACCTCGTCGACCCGCCCGACCCCGCGGACGCCTTCCACGTCGTCGTGCCGTCGCTGCCCGGGTTCGGGTTCAGCGGCAAGCCCCGGCTGCCCGGCTGGGGCATCGAACGGATCGCGACGGCGTGGGCGCAGCTCATGGACCGTCTGGGCTACGACCGCTACGGCGCCCAGGGCGGCGACTGGGGCTCGATGATCACCGCGATGCTCGGGACGGGGGCGCCGGAGAACGTCGTCGGCATCCACCTGACGATGCCGCTGGCCGAGGTGCCGCCCGACGAGGAACGCCGCCCGCTCTCCCGCGAGGAGAAGAAGGGCATGCTCGACGCGAAGAAGTTCCGCCGTTTCGGCACCGGCTACTCCGCCCAGCAGTCCACCCGCCCGCAGACCATCGGGTACGCGCTGACCGACTCGCCGGTGGGGCAGTGCGCGTGGATCGTCGAGAAGTTCTGGGACTGGACCGACTGCGCGGGGCAGCCGGAGAACACGATCCGGCGCGACCGGCTGCTCGACAATGTGATGACGTACTGGCTGACGGGCAGCGCGGCGTCGTCGGCGCGGCTGTACTGGGAGAGCTACGGCAAGACCCGCTACGACCTCGTCGAGGTGCCGGCGGGCGCGACGGTGTTCCCGCACGAGATGCGCCGGCTCCCGCGGCACTGGCTGGAGCGGCGCTTCACCGACCTGCGGATGCTCAACCACCCGGAGGTGGGCGGGCACTTCGCGTCGATGGAGCAGCCGGAGGTGCTGGTCGACGACATCCGGACCTTCTTCCGCATGGTGCGCTGAGTGCGGATCGCGTCACCGCCCGGGTGCGGTGGCGCGGGGGGTGACGCCGGGCGGGTCAGTCGGCTCCGGTGGTGCCCCAGCGCCTGCCGGCGAGCCGGGCCAGGAACGGCGCGATCAGCAGCATCAGCACGACCCGCAGCACCTGCATGGCCACGACGAACGTGACGTCGGTGCCCGCGGAGATGGCCGTCGCCAGTACGGCGTAGATGCCGCCCGGCGTCGTCGCGAGGTAGCCCTCCAGCAACGTCGCCCCGGTGAGGTGCGACAGCGCCACGCCCAGCGCCGCGCTCGCCCCGATGATCACGACGATGAGCCCGGTCGCGAGGGGCAGCACCCGGGCGACCGTGCGCAGGCTCGCCCGGGTGAACCGCACCCCCGCCTGCCAGCCGATCACGGCGTAGGCGAGGTCGACGACCAGCGTCGGCGGCGTCGACCCGAACGACCACCCGGTGAGCGCGAGGGCCAGCGCGACGACCATCGGGCCCAGCAGCGCCCCGGCCGGGACGCGGGTGAGCACACCGAGCGGCACCCCGACGGCGCAGCAGAACGCCAGCACCCCGAGCCCGACGTACCAGGGCGCGGTCGCGGCGGCCTCCCCGCCGGGCGGGGAGTGCTGGGCGCCGAACGCGAGCGTCGCGACGACCGGCATCGTCGCGGTCACCAACCCGACGCGCAGGTACTGCACGACGGCGACGACACGTTCGTCGCCACCGAGCTCGCGGCTGATCGCGACCAGCCCCGACGCCCCGCCCGCGGTGAGCGCGAGCAGCCCGGTCAGCGGCGACACCCCGCGCTGTACCCCCATCAGCAGGCCCGCGCCCATGCTGGCCAGCAACGTCGCGAGCCCGATGCCGAGCACCGGCAGCCAGTCCCGGGCCACGGCGGCCAGGGTGTCGCTCTGCGCGATCAGCCCGATGACGACACCGATCACCGCCTGCGCGCCGGCCGTCGCAGGCTGCGGGACCGCGTTCGGGGCGCGGCCGAGCAGTGCCAGCACGGTCCCGACGAGCAGGCCCGCGAACAGCGCGGGCGACGGGACACCGAGCGCCCCGAACCCGAACGTCAGCGCAACGGTGAGGACGACCAGCAGCGCCCACCGTCCCCAGGCGACGGCGTGCAGACGTTCGCGCCACGGCCGCTGTGCTGCCGCGGGGGCCGTCTCCGGACACGCCGATCCCACGCCCCCGACCCTGTCACGGGCGCGGCGCGTCGCGCCTGGCAGGCTGGCCCGGCCGGTGCGGTGTGGCCGGTCTCACCGAGGGGGCGGCGACGTGACCGGGGCGAAGGACGCAGAGGCGACGACCGGGGCGAACGACCGCATCGGGCGCAGGGTGTGGGCGCTGTTCGGCCCGCACCGGCTCGCGCTCACCGGGATCCTCACCGCCGTCCTCGTGTCCAGTGGGCTCGGCATCATCACCCCGTTCCTCACCCAGGCCACGTTCGACAAGGCGCTGTTCCCGCCCGGCGGGCGCGTCGACATGGAACTGCTGGTGTGGCTCGTGGCCGGGATGATCGCGATCCCCGTCGTGTCCGCGCTGATCGGGGTGTGGCAGACCTGGCAGACCACGCTGCTCGGCAACCGCGTCATGGCCGACCTGCGCGGGCGGCTGTTCGAGCACCTGCAGCGGATGGACCTGTCGTTCTTCACCGCCACCCGCACCGGCGCGATCCAGTCCCGGCTGGCCAACGACGTCGGCGGCGTCCAGACCGTCCTCACCGAGACGGCGACCTCGATCCTGGGCAACGTCGTCACCGTGGTGGCCGCGCTGATCGCGATGCTGCTGCTGAGCTGGCAGCTGACGTTGATCGCCGTCGCGCTCGTACCGGTGTTCGTGCTGCTGCAGGTCCGGGTCGGGCGGATCCGGCGCAGGATCGCGGGCCGCACCCAGGAGTCGCTGTCGGACATGACCGCGATCACCGAGGAGGCCCTGTCGGTCTCGGGTGTGCTGCTGGCCAAGGTGTTCAACCGGCAGGCCGACGAGGTGCGCCGCTACCGCGAGGAGAACGCCAACCAGGTCGGCCTGCAGGTCCGCCAGGCCATGACCGGGCAGACGTTCTTCGCCGTCGTCCAGACGTTCCTCGGTGTCACGCCCGCGCTGGTCTACCTGGTGACCGGGCTGCTGATCGGTGCGGGCAGCGGGCTCAGCGCCGGCACCGTCGTCGCGTTCACGACGCTGCAGACCCGGCTGCTGTTCCCGACGGTCAACCTGCTGCGCGTCTCACTGGACGTCCAGACCTCGCTGGCGCTGTTCGGGCGCATCTTCTCCTATCTCGACCTGACGCCGCGGATCGTCGACACCCCGGCCGCGACGGTGCTCGATCCCGCGGCGGTCCGGGGCGCGGTCACCCTCGACGACGTCTGGTTCAGCTACCCCCTCGCCGACCGCGACGACCCGGCCGCGCCCGGCACCCCGGTGCGGCCGTGGGCGTTGCGCGGGGTCAGCGCGGAGCTGGCACCGGGGACGCTCACCGCGATCGTCGGGCCCAGCGGGTCGGGCAAGACGACCATGTCCTACCTCGTCCCGCGGCTCTACGACGTCGACCGCGGCGCCGTGCGCCTCGACGGCCACGACGTCCGCGACCTCACGCAGGACTCGCTGCGCGCCGCGGTCGGCATGGTCACCCAGGACACCCACCTGCTGCACGCGACGATCGCGGCCAACCTGCGCTACGCCAAGCCCGACGCCACCGACGCCGAGGTCGAGGCCGCGGCCCGGGCGGCGAACATCCACGACCGGATCGCGAGCTTTCCCGACGGCTACGACACGATCGTCGGCGAACGGGGCTACCGGCTCTCCGGCGGCGAGCAGCAACGGCTGGCCATCGCCCGGGTGCTGCTCAAGGACCCGCCCGTGCTGATCCTCGACGAGGCCACCAGCGCCCTGGACACCGCGAGCGAACGGCTCGTCCAGCAGGCCCTGGAGACCGCGACGCAGGCCCGCACCACCATCGCGATCGCGCACCGGCTCTCGACGATCCTGGGCGCCGACCAGATCCTCGCCGTCGAGAACGGGGAGATCGTCGAACGCGGGACGCACGCGGAGCTCCTCGCGAAGCGCGGGTTGTACGCCCGGCTCTACACCGAGCAGTTCGCCGACGGGAAGGTCGAGGCCCGCTGCCGCAACGGCGTCCTGTTCCGCGACGGCCACGAGCTGGTGGAGTCCCACCGCGACCCGCACCGGGCCGCGAGCTGACCGGGCGCGGGTCTCACGACAGGTCGGCCACCTTCGCCTGGGCCCGTTCGACGTCGGCCGCGGCGGCGCGGGTGCGGGCGGCTGCCTCGCGCAGCTCTGCCGCCGCGCTGCGTTCGGACTCCGTCGCGTCGCGCTGCGCGGCCCGGGCCTCCTCCAGCTCGGCGGCGAGGTCGGCGACGCGGGCCTTCGCGTCGGCCAGGCGACGTTCTGCCTCCTCGTGGGCGCGCCGCTCGGCCTCCTCGCGGTCGCGCGCCTCGCCGGCGGTCGACCGGGCGTCGTCGAGGCTGCGGCGGGCCTCAGCGAGCTCGCGGGCGCGCCGCTCCTGCTCCGCGCGGGCGGCGGCGTCGTCGGGCATCGCCCACGGGTCGTCGGCGACACCGTTCTGCGCGACACCGTTCTGCGCGACACCGTTCTGCGCGACACCGTTCTGCGCGACACCGTTCTGCGCGACACCGTCCTGCGCGGAGCCGGCCTCGGGCTCGCGACGTCTCGGCGCGGGGCGGGGCTCCGCCCCGGCGAGGGCGTCCGGGCCGAACCCCGAGTAGCTGACGGTGCGGTGCAACCGCCCCGACCGCACCTGCTCGGCGATGTCGGCGTCGGCGAGTGCGGCGTCGAGGATGCCGCGCAGGTCGCGCTCGGTGCTCTCGGCGACCTTGTGGCCGTCGCGGCCCGCGAGCGCCCGCGCTTCCCGGGCCATCGCCGCCACCAGCTTGCCCCGCTGGGCCGAGAGCGCGCGCAGCGCCGACCCGTCGAGGGTGCGCTGGGCGTCGTTCAGGTCGGCGGCCAGCGACAGCAGCCCGTCGAGCTGCGTCGCGCGTTCGCGGGCGAGGAGGTTGGCCAGCCACGCGGCCTGGGTGGGACGGCGCAGCTTGGCGATCGCGCGGGCGGCGTCGCGGTCGCCCGCCTCCCGGGCTGCGGCGACGAGCTCGTCGCGGACGGGGACGAAGTCGTCGGGTGCGACGCCGTACAGCTCCTCCGCCGCGTCCTCCACCCGATCGGGCGCATCCTCACTCATCGTCGTGCACCCACGTGGACCACCGCGTGCCTCCCGAATCCATAGAATGTGATGGGTGTCACATCTCCGAATCGCGCGAACTGGTTGTGGCGGACATCGTCCGGGCACCCGGACGCATGGACACGACTGTCATCGTAGTGATCATCGTCATCGTGGTGGTCCTGCTCGGCATCGGCGTGGCGGCCTACCTGGTCGGCAAACGGCGCCGCAGCGAGCGGCTGCGCGAACACTTCGGACCGGAGTACGAGCGCACCCTCGCCCGGACCGACGACGAGCGTGCGGCCGAGCGTCATCTCGCCGAGCGCGAGAAGCGGCACCGGTCCCTGGACCTGCGTCCCCTCGACGACCGCGAGCGCGCCGACTTCCGCGACCGCTGGCTGACCCTGCAGGGCGAGTTCGTCGACGACCCCGACCGCGCCGTCGAGCGCGCCGACACCTTCGTCGCCGAGGTGATGCACGCCCGCGGCTACCCGGTCGCCGACTTCGACCAGCGTGCCGAGGACGTGTCCGTCGAGCACCCCGTCGTCGTCCAGCGCTACCGGGAGGCCCGCGCGATCGCCCAGCGCAACTCCCGCGGCGGCGTCGACACCGAGGAGCTGCGCCACGCCGTGACCTCCTACCGGGCCCTGGTCGACGCCCTGCTCGACGAGTCCGGCGACCACGCCCGCGGCGAGTCCCACCGTGGTTCCCGTGACGGCGCCCCCGATCGGCACGCCGGGTCCGGGCGCCACGAATCCCACGGGCGCCACGAATCCAACGGGCGCCACGACGCCGATGGGCATCACGAACCGGCCGGGCGTCACGAGGCCGCGGGCCGCCACGACGGTGGTGTCGCCCCCGACGCCGCGTGGGGCCGGTCGAACCGGCACGAGGAGCCGACCCGATGAGCCGCCCGACCGACGCGCACGCGACGACGACGGAGGGCACCATGCAGGACCGACTCGACGACCAGCTCGACCAGCGCCACCATGACGCCGTCGACCCGACCGCAGCCGAACCCCGTGACGGCGATCCCCGTGATCCCCGTGGCGGCGAGGCCGGCGGCCCGGGCGGCTGGGGCGGCCAGGGCAACGGGCACGACGGCGGCGCCCCGGCGCAGACGCCGCCCACGGCACACCCGCAGCCCCCGGACCCGAACGCGGCCGGCGCGGGGGCGGCGCAGGACGGGAGCCGGGCCGCGCGGCTGTCCGAGCCGTCGGCGGTGTCGCAGCACGAGGCCGAACGGACGGCGCTGATCCCCCGACAACGGGCCTCGGACTACCAGGACCGCTGGCAGGTACTCAAAGCCCAGTTCGTCGACGAGCCGCGCACCGCGGTGCGGGACGCCAACGAGCTCGTCGGCCAGGTGCTCGACGAGATCGAGGAGACCTTCCGCACCCAGCGCAGCGACCTCGAACGCGACCTGCACGACGACGCCGCGTCCACCGAGGACCTGCGCCTCGCCCTCGGCCGCTACCGGACGTTCTTCGACCGGCTGCTGAACTTCTGACCGCAGCCCCGCACACGTACGACCCGGCCGGGACCCGAACACGGGTCCCGGCCGGACGACGTCGCCCCGGAAAAACGCCGAGTTCGACAGGGGACTGGTCCCGATCGTGATCGAACCAGGCCGGTGTCGAACTCGGCGGGGGTCAGGGGCGCGGGTGTGCCGGGGGTCAGGACAGGGCGAGCGCGGCGTCGGGCTCGACGACGCGGAAGGAGAAGCTCTCCTCCAGGTACAGGTGCACCGTGTCGGCGTCGTGGTGGGAGTAGCCGATCGACAGGTCCTGCCCGACGTCGAGACGGAAGTCCCCGCCGCGCGTGCTGGCGACGATCGCGCCCTCCGTGCCCGGCGCCCAGACGATGGAGCCGCCGAGGATGCGGGCGAGGTGGTCGAACAGCAGGTAGCCGCCGTGCTCGGCGGTCTCGACGATGCGGGTGTAGCCCTCCGGCCCGATGATCAGCGAGTAGGGGCCCTCGATCCCGTTGCGGCGCAGCGTGTCGACGGCGCGGGCCACGATGCCGGGGTAGGCGTTGCAGTCGGTGCCCAGCGTCATCGCCGGGTAGGGCGCGACGGCGCTGAGGCCCTCGATGCCGGCGGCGGCCCAGCCGTGCAGGATCGCGCGGTTCTCGATCTCGGCGGCGACGCGGGCGGCGCGGGCGAGGTCGTCGAACTCCGGGTCGGCGGCACCACGCTGGATGTCGTCGATCTCGGCGCGCGCGACCGTGAACGGCACCCGCACCTCCGCGAGCGGCAGGACGCGGCGGCGCCGGGTGCGCACACCGTCGGGGGAGACACCTTCGGGCGGGGCGAGCAGGTCCTCGGTGCGGCCCAGGCTGGTGGCGGAGTGGAACCAGCCGCCGGGGCCGGCGAAGTCGACGATGCGACGGCCGGCCAGCAGCGGGGTGAGGCGCTCGCGGGCCTCGTCGTCGATCTGCGTCCACGCCTCGGCGGGGATCGGGGCGAGCCCCCGCAGGAGGTGGTCGGCGGGTGTGGTCATGGGCGTGCTCACTTCCCCTTCAGGCTGCCGATGCCGAGCGACCCGTCGAGGCGTGCGGCCTCGTCGGCGTCACCGGAGGTGATCGTATTGCGTTCCTCGGTCCGCGCGACGTAGGTCTCGGGGTCCTTGTCGCCGACGTCGAGGTCGCGCGCACCTCGGTGGCGCTCCATGAACGTGGCGAACTGCCGGCCCAGCGACTTGCGCAACCCGGTCGCGGCGTGCAGCCGGAAGTCGGGCAGGCCCTCGTTCTCCTCCTCGGACATGTGCTCGTCGTTGGCGTCGCGCGCGGCCTGCACGGCGTCCCACCAGGCGGAGGTGCCGACGGGGTGGCGGGCCGCGGCGTGCACGCCGTCACGGATGTCGTTGTGGTCGCCGATGGCGTCGACGGTCTCGTCCTCGGCGTCGTCGCCGCCCCGGCGCAGCAGCTGCGGGTAGAAGATCTCCTCCTCGGCCACGGCGTGGACGTCGAGATGGTCGGCCAGTGGTTGCCAAAGGTCGCGCAGTGCGGTGGCGTCGACGGGCGTCGACCTGCGCACCTCGTCGAGCGCGGCGAACTGGCGACGGAACCACTCGTGGTCGTCGAGGATCAGTTCGGTGATGTCGGGCACGGCCCGGGACGCTACGCCGGATCCGGTGTCCCGGCGCGCCGGGACACCACTGTGGCCGGTCGTCACGTACGGGCCCTCCGGCGCAGCGCCAGGCGGCGGCGGTGCACGTGGACACCGGGATGGCGCAGCGGCAGCGCGGCCGGGTCCCACGGGCGCATCCGGCTCTGCGACGGGGCGAGCACGACGTCGCCCGCGAGCCGCGAGGGGTGGGGCAGGGGGTCGCCGGGCCGGTGGTCGGCGAGCAGGTCGTGCATGCGGCGCCCGACGCGCCGGTAGAAGTCGAGCTGGGTGCGGCGCCCGAACACCCGGAAGCCGCCGCGCAGCACCGGGTTCTCGATGGGGGCGCGCCGGGAGTAGGCGTCGAGGCGGAAGGACACCACACCCGTCGTGAGGTCCTTGAGCACCTCGTAGGTGAGTTTGCCCTGCTCCAGGTGGCCGTCGAGGGTCTGGTAGGTCCAGCCCCAGACGCGCTGGGGGCCGTCGGGCCCGTCGCGGGTGCCCTCGACGACTCCGGTGACCCGCACGCCCAGGTAGAACCGCAGGAACAGGAACCGGCCCTCGAGCAGCATGTTGCGGCCCAGCAGCTCGTCGGCGGGCCGGAAGACCCCGCGGATGAGGCGGTGGTCGGAGAACTCGTAGTCGCGCACGAGGATGCACGCCGCGTCGAAGATCCCGTCGGGAACGGGGTCGCCGGGCGGCTCGGTGCCCAGCTCGGCGCAGGCGACGTCGACGTGCCAGGCCGGGTCGTCGGGCCCCGTCGGAGCCTCGGACTCCTCGTAGTTGACCCCCAGCGGTGGCAGCCGGTCGAGCTCGGCGACGAGCCCCCGGGCCCTCATGTCCGGGGCCCCCGGAGCAGGCCGCGGTCCTCGTTCTGGCGCACCGACTCGCCGATCGCCCAGAACATGGGCGGCCACAGCCCGACGAACAGGGCGCGCCGTTCGGCGTTGCCGCGTTCGTCCTGGTCGACGGTCTTCGCGCGCAGCCAGAGCGCGATGCACAACACGATCGACCCCAGCGAGGTGGCCTGCAGATGGATGGCACGGAACCCGATGCGGTGCAGCAGTCGTCCGACGGTCACGACGAGCGCTTTCCCCGTGGGGCGTGTTCTCATGCGCGCATGGCAGTGCTCAGCCGCAAGGCCGCCACCGGGACCCGACGTCACCGCCGGGTCGCCGCACTCGTGCGGTGGCCGGTCGGGCTGGCCGCGGTGAGCTGGCGCTACATGTGGCGCACGGTCCCGCTGCACCGCAGCGAGGTCGACGGTGACGCCTCCGACGAGGCCCCCGAGCTGCCCGCACACCATCGCGACGACCGCGTGCAGGAGGCCGCGGACGGGCACGGGGACCTGCTGCACCGCCGGTACACGGTGCACATCGGTGGGTCCGGTCTCGACGCCGAGGCCCTCGTGGCCGACCTGGTCCGCGACATCAACGAGTGGTTCCCGACGGGCGTCGCCGTGTTCCGGCGCACCCGCGGTGAGGTCGGCACGATACGCGACGGCGACGAGTTCCTGATCCGGCTCCCCGGGCCGTGGGACGGGCCGGTGCGGGTCGTGGGCCGTGACGCGACGGGCTTCCGGTTCGCGACGCTGCGCGGGCACCTGGAGGCCGGGCAGATCGAGTTCCGGGCCCGCGACGTCGACGGCGAGCTGGTGATGGGCATCGAGTCGTGGGCCCGCCCCGGTGACGTCGTGTCGCGCGTGCTCTACGACAAGCTGCTGGCGGCCAAGGAGATCCAGCTCAACCTGTGGACGGAGGTCCTGCTGCGCATCACGAGACACGCCGGCGGGCGACCCGTCGGCGGCGTCACCGTCCGCACCCGCCGCGTCGCAGCCTGACCCGGCACGGTCGCGGGTGGCCGGGCGGCGCTCGGCGCGCTCGCCCCGGCCACCGCTCGCCGGAGGAAGGCCTACTCCGTGATCTCGTACACCGGGGTGATCGTCGCCCGGGCGAGGGTGTGGGAGAACAGGTTGAACCCGAGGAACGCGTTGGTCGCCTCGGCGGGGATCCCCAGCGACGCCACGTCGACGGCGTGCACCACGAAGATGTAGCGGTGCGGGCCGTGCCCGGCGGGTGGGGCGGCGCCCAGGTAGTTCTTCAGGCCGGCGTCGTTGGCCAGGGTGAACGCGCCCTCGGGCAGCGCGCCGTCGCCGGCGCCGGCGTCGAGCGAGGTCACCGACGCCGGGATGTCGACGACGGCCCAGTGCCAGAAGCCCGACCCGGTCGGGGCGTCGGGGTCGAGGCAGGTGACCACGTAGGACTGGGTGGCATCGGGGGCGCCGCTCCACGACAGCTGCGGTGAGCGGTCCTCACCGCCCGCGCCGAAGATGCCACTGACCTGCGGCATCGCGAGCGGCTCGCCGTCGGTGACGTCGGTGCTGGTGACGTCGAAGGACGGGACCTGGGGAAGATCGGCATAGGGGTCGTGCGCCATCGCTGCTCCCTGTCGGCTGGGCGCCCGCCACGTCGCGGGCGCGGTCACGGATGGTCTCCCGCACCGGCCCCGGCGGGACCGGGTACGCCGGGACCACGGGGGATCACGGGGGATCTCGGGCCACCGTAACCATCGGGGCCGCCCGTCCGCACCGCGCACCCGCCGGGCAGTCTGTCGCATGTGGAGCTGCTGCTGCTCGTCGTCGGGCTGATGCTGGCCGCGGTCGTGCTCGTCGGTATCGGCGACCGGCTGCACCTGCCGTGGCCGGCGCTGATGGTCGTGCTCGGCGCGGCGGTCGCGTTCGTCCCGGGCCTGCCCGACCGGTTCGAGCTCGAACCCGACCTGATCCTCCCGCTGTTCCTGCCCCCACTGCTGTTCGCGACGGCCCAGCGCACGTCGTGGGCGCTGTTCCGGGCGCGGTGGCGCAGCATCGTGATGCTGGCGATCGCGCTCGTCGCCGTCACGATCGCGGTCGTCGCCGGGACGGCCATGGCGCTGATCCCCGGCATCGGACTGTCGGCCGCGGTCGCGCTGGGTGCGATGGTCGCCCCGCCCGACCCGGTCGCGGTGGAGGCCGTCGCCGGGCCGGTCCGGATGCCGCGGCGGCTGCTCGCGGTGCTGCAGAGCGAGGGCCTGTTCAACGACGCCACCGCGCTCGTGGTGTTCCAGGCCGCCGTGTTCGCGACGGTCAGCGGCGACGAGCTGAGCTTCCCGCTCGTCGCCGGCCGGTTCCTGCTGGGCGCGGCGCTGGCCGTGGTCATCGGGATCGTCGTCGCGAAGATCGCCCGCTGGGTGTCGACGAAGGTCACCGACACCACCGGCCGCAGCGCGCTCACCGTCGTCCTGCCGTTCGCGGTCTACCTGCTCGCCGAGGAGGTGCACGCGTCCGGTGTCGTCGCCGTCGTCGTGGTGGCGTTGCAGCTGCGCGTGCACGCCAACGCCGACGAGGCCGCCGAACGTCTGGTGCAACGCTCGTTCTGGGACGTCGTCGAGCTGCTCGTGACCGGGGTGGCGTTCGGGCTGATCGGGCTCGACCTGCGGCAGGTCGTCATCGACGCGGGCGCCGACCTGCCCCGGATGCTCGTGCACGCCGCGATCGTGTGCGGCGTGGTCATCGTGCTGCGGGCGCTGTGGATGACCGGCGCGCTGCTCGCGGTGCGCCGCCGCGAGGACCCGGGCGTCGCGCCGCGGACCGGGCGGGAGGCGGTCGTGCTGGCCTGGTGCGGGATGCGCGGGCTCGCGACGCTGGCGCTCGCCCTCGCGCTGCCGGCGGTCACGTCCACGGGCGCGGCGTTCCCGGCGCGCACCGAGATCGTCGTCGTCGCCTGCTCGGTCCTGGTCGTGACGCTGTTGCTGCCCGGGTTCACGCTGCCGATCGTGGTGCGGGTGCTGAAGGTCGCCGAGGACGCCGACGCCGAGCGTGCCGCCGAGCGGATGCTGGCCCACCGCGCGTGGCACGCCGCGCTGACCCGGCTCGTCGAACGTGAGCGCGCCGACGGCCTCCCCGACGAGGTGTCGGCGGTGCTGCACCAGAGCATCGGCAGGCTCGAGGCGGTGCTCGCGGGTGAGACCCTCGGTGACGAGGAGCGCGACCGCTTCGCCACGCTGCGTGCCAGCCGCGCCACGCTGGGTGCGGTGCAGGCGGAGGCCCTCTCGGCCGCCCGCGCGGAGGTCCTGGCGGCCCGTCGTGAGTCCGGTGTCGACCCGGAGGCGGCCGACCGGGTGCTGCACCGACTCGATCTCCGCACCGTTCTGCTCGACTGATCTTGCAGGTCAGAGCACTGAAAGCCGCTCGGCGAACGGCGTTGACGTGACATGGGTCACCGGGTAGCGTTCGGAACCGACAGCTCCGGGACAGCGCTTCCCGGACCGGGCGCGCACCGGCGCCCGCCACCGACTTGTCGCCCATCCGGCGCCGTCGGCTCCTCCGGGAGCCGGCGGCGCCGTGCCGCGTTCCGGCCCGGCCGCCGGAGCGGCCGTCGAGAGCCCCGCGCAACCTCCCTGCTGTCCGCGCCCCGTCGCGACGACCGTCAGGTTGCGCGCGAAGGTCCGTGTGACGTCCCCCCGCCCTGGGCGGCCGGCACCCCGCCAGGATGCGACGATCGGGCCCGGCACACAGTGGTGACAACGGAAGGAACGTCAGGCATGGCTGAGGCACGCGTCGCGATCGTCACGGGTTCGGCACGGGGGATCGGGGCGGCCACCGCCGTCCGGCTCGCCGCCGACGGGTTCGCCGTCGCGGTCCTCGACCTCGACGAAGCCGCCTGCAAGGCCACCGTCGACGCGATCGTCGCCGCCGGCGGGAAGGCGATCGCCGTCGGCGCCGACGTCTCCGACGCCGACCAGGTGAGCGCCGCCGTCGACCGGGTCGCCGCCGAGCTCGGCGCCCCGACCGTCCTGGTCAACAACGCCGGCGTCACCCGCGACAACCTGCTGTTCAAGATGTCCGAGCTCGACTGGGACACCGTCATGAACGTGCACCTGCGCGGCTCGTTCCTGATGGCCCGCGCCGTGCAGAAGCACATGGTCGAGGCGAAGTACGGCCGGATCGTGAACCTGTCGAGCACATCGGCGCTGGGCAACCGCGGCCAGTCCAACTACTCCACCGCCAAGGCCGGGCTGCAGGGCTTCACCAAGACCCTCGCGATCGAGCTGGGCAAGTTCGGCGTCACCGCCAACTGCATCGCCCCCGGCTTCATCGTCTCCGACATGACGAAGGCGACCGCCGAGCGGATCGGGGAGGACTGGGACACCTACGTCGCCGCCCGCGCCGCCCAGATCCCCGTCGCCCGCGCCGGGCAGGTCGAGGACATCGCCCACACCGTGTCGTTCTTCGTCAGCGAGGGCGCCGGGTTCGTGTCCGGGCAGGTCGTCTACGTCGCCGGCGGCCCCAAGGCCTGATCCGGTGCGCGGTCGGCCCGGTAGCCTGCGCCGATGACGCGCGTTGCGGGGCCCGACGGGGGTGCGGCCGACGGTCGCGACACCCGGTCGAGGCTGCTCAGCGCCGCCGAGGAGCTGTTCGCCGACCGCGGCAGCGACGCGGTGTCGCTGCGTGAGATCGGCCGGGCCGCGGGCGCGCGCAACGTCATCGCCGCCCAGTACTGGTTCACCGACCGCGACGGCCTCGTCCAGGCGCTGCTCGACCGGCACGCCCCCGAGGTGGAGCGGCACCGCCACCGGCTGCTCGACGAGTTCGGCGCCGGCCCGCACGCGGACGCCGTCGTCGGCGGCCCGGGTGCCGACGGCGCCGTGCACGAGCTGGCCGCCGCGCTCGTCGAGCCCCTCGCCGCGAAGCTCGACCAGGGCGCGGCCGGTGCCGGCTACCTGCGCACCGTCGCCGACCTGCTGACGCGGCCGGTGCCGTCGATGGCGCCGCTGGCCCTCGACCAGCCCGGCGGCAGCATCGGCCGCTGGCGCGCGCTGCTCGAACCGGTGCTGGAGCCCGACGCCGTCGAGCTGCACCGGCGGTTCCTGACCGTCCGGTTCGTGGCGGTCGAGATGGCGCAACGGGCCCGCGCGGGCCGCGACGACCATCGGCTGTTCGTCAGCCAGCTCGTCGACGCCGCCGCCGGGCTCCTGGGCTCGCGGGTGTCGGCCCGCACCCGGGAGCTGCGCGCGCAACGCCGCGGCCCCTCCTCCTAGGACGGCAGCGGGGCGAGCCGGTGCGCCCGCCGGTACCAGCCGTCGCGGGCCAGCAGCTCGGCGTGGGTGCCGTGCTGCACGACCCGCCCGTCGACGACGACGTGGATCGCGTCCATCGCGTCGAGCCGGTCCAGGTCGTGGGTCACCAGCAGCACCGCGCGGTCTCCGGCGGCGGCGAGCAGGTCGCCCAGGACGGCGTCGCGGGTGTCGGGGTCGAGGTGCGTCGTCGGCTCGTCGAGGACCAGCAGCGTCGCGTCGGTGAGCAGCGCCCGGGCCAGCGCGAGGCGCTGCCGCATCCCGCCCGAGAGGCGTTCGCCGTGCTCTCCGACGTCGGCGTGCAGGCCGCCGGGCATGGCGGCCACGTCGTCGGCGAGGCGGACCCGGCGCAGCACGTCCCACAGGTCGGGGTCGCTCGCGTCGGGGCGGGCGAGCCGCAGGTTGGCGGCGACGGTGCCGGTGAACAGGTGCGGGTGCTGCGGAACGCCGCTGATCACCTCGCGCGCCGCGTCGGGCGGCACGTCGGTGAGCGCGGTGCCGCCGAGGGTGACGGTCCCGGAGTCGGGGTCGAGGAACCGGAACAGCACCGAGGCCAGGGTGCTCTTGCCCGACCCGCTCGGCCCGACGACGGCGACCTTCGCACCGGGTCCGACGTCGAGGTCGAGGCCGTCGAGTGCCCACGGCTCGCCGGGGGCGTAGCGGACCCGCAGGTCGCGGACCCGGCACGCCCCCGGCGCAATGCCCCCCGCACCCCCGGGGTCGCGCACCGCGGGTGGGGTGTCGAGGACGTCGAACAGGCGCTCGCCCGACGCCCGCACCGCGCCGAGCCGCGCGGCCGCGGCGGGCAGGGGGGCGACGATCTCGAACGAGGCGAGCGCGGTCAGCACCAGGACCGCGAGCGGGACGGTGCCGAGGGCCCCGTTCTGCACCGCGGCCACGCCGAGCAGCAGCGTCGCCCACAGCGTGAGGCCCGCGACCAGCGCGGACGCGCCCGCGCCGAGGCCCAGCAGGCCGGCGTCGCGGCGGGCGGCGGCGGTGAGCGCGGCGTCGGCCGCCTCGACGCGGGCGACCGCGCGGCCGGTCGCACCGTAGGCGGCGAGGTCGGGGGCGCCGTGCAGGGCGTCGACGAGTGCGGTCGACAGCTCGGCCCGCGCCGCGGCCTGCCGGATCCCCGACGCCCGGCTCAGCGCAGCCGCCACCACGGGCACGACGAGCCCGCCGACGACGAGCCCCCCCGCGAGCAGCAGCCCACCGGGCACGAGCAGGGCGGTCGCCAGCGTGACCGCGCCGGCCCCGGCGACGACCGCGCTCAACGGCGGCGTCAACCCGCGGACCAGCAGGTCCTGGGTGGCGTCGGTGTCGCTGACCAGGCGGGTGACGAGGTCGGGGGAGCGGAAGCGGCGGACCGGTTCGGTGCGGGCGAGCCGCTCGTAGACGCGGACGCGGACGTCGGACAGCGTGCGCAGCGCGGCGTCGTGGGTGACGAGCCGTTCGAGGTAGCGGGTCACGCCGCGGGTGACGCCCAGCGCGCGGGTGAGCACGACGGCGACCGACAGCGCGGTGACCGACGGGTGCGTCGCGGCGGTCGCGATGAGCCAGGCGGCGAGGCTGAGCAGCCCGGCCCCCGACGCGGTCGCGGCAGCCCCGGCCAGCACCCCGAGCGCGAACCGCGTCCCCCGCGGCCGGGCCAGGGCCACCATCCGGACGAGCGGCCCCCCACTCACGAGACCACCCCCTGCGAGACGACCCCCTGTGAGTGGCAATAGTCGCTATAGCGACTATTGCCACTCACAGGCGCCGGAGGCGTGCCGTTCGCGAGCGCCGGGTTGCCCGCCGCCGCCGGTGCCGCCGGAGGCGTGCCGTGGGCGGCGAGCCGGCCGGCGGTGAGGACGACCGTGGCGTCGGTGATCTCGCCCCAGCCCGTGTCGTGGGCGACGACGATCCCGGTGCGCCCCCGCAGGAGCCGGGCCGTGGCGGCGCGGACGAGCGCGGCGTTGTCGGGGTCGAGGTGGGCGGTGGGCTCGTCGAGCAGCACGAGGTCGGGGTCGCGCAGGAACGCCCGGGCCAGCGCGACGCGTTGGCGCTGGCCGGCCGAGAGCCGCGCGCCGCGCTCACCGACGCGGGTGTCGAGCCCGTCGGGCAGCGCGGCGACGACGTCGGTCAGCCCGGCGGCCGCGACGGCGTCGGCGACCGCGGCGTCCCCCGCACCGGGGTCGCCGAGCGCGACGTTGGCGGCGACGGTGTCGTCGAACAGGTGCGGGTGCTGCGGCACCCACGCGACGCGGGCGCGCCACGAGTCGGGGTCGAGCTCGCGCAGGGGGACGCCGTCGGCGCGGATCTCACCGGACTGCGGCTCGGCGAAGCGCAGCAGCAGCGACAGCAGCGTCGACTTGCCGGCGCCGCTGGCCCCGGTGAGCAGGACCGAGCGCCCCGGTTCGACCGCGAGGCTCAGCCCGTCGAGCACCGGGGTGTCGCGACCGTCGTGGGTGAAGGTGACGTCGTCGATCGCGAGCGAGACCGTGCCGCGGCGCGCGCTCGGCGCGGTGCCGGGGACGGCGGGCCGCGGGGCCTCGAGGATCGCGAACGCCGACTCGGCCGCGGCGATGCCCTCCATGCTGGCGTGGAACCGGGCGCCGACCTCGCGCAGCGGCAGGTACGCCTCCGGCGCGAGGATCAGCACGATCAGCGCCGTCGTCAGGTCCAGCTGTCCGTAGAGCAGCCGGAACCCGACCTCGACGGCGACGAGCGCGACGGCGAGGGTGGCGAGCAGCTCCAGCACGAACGCCGACAGGAACGCCACCTTCAGGGTGCCCATCGTCGCCTCGCGGTGGTCGTCGGTGACGCGCCGCACGAGCGCCGCCTCGGCCTTGGCCCGGCGGAACAGCGCGAGCGTCGGCAGCCCTTCGACGACGTCGAGGAAGTGCCCGCCGAGGCGCTGCAGCAGCGTCCACTGCCTGCGGGTGCGGGCCTGGGTGTGCATGCCGACGAGTGCCATGAACAGCGGGATCAGCGGCAGCGTGACCGCGATGACGACGGCGGAGATCCAGTCGGCGGAGGCGACGACGACCAGCACCGCGATCGGGACGAGCGCGGCGAGGACGAGCTGGGGCAGGTAGCGGGCGAGGTAGTCGTCGAGGGCGTCGAGGCCGCGGGTGGTGAGGGTGGCGACCTCGCCGGCGGTGGCGGCGCCCCGGCCGGGCCGGTCGGTCACGTGGGCGACGATCCGCCGCCGCAGCTGGGACTTGGCCCGGGCGGCGCTGCGCAGGGCCGCGGCCTCGGCGCCGTAGGCCAGCACGGCCCGCCCGATCGCGACGGCGGCGACCGCGGCGACCAGCGGGCCGAGCTGGTCGAGACCGTGGCCGTCGGTGGCGCCGCCGATGACGTGGGCGACGAGCCAGGCCTGGGCGAGGATCAACCCGGTCAGGGCCAACCCGCAGGCCGCGGTGACGGCGACGTGCGTCCGCACCGCACGCGCCGCCCGCAGCAGCCGCGGATCGAGGGGTTTCATCTCACGGACCTCTTCTCGAGGACGTCAGTGCGCCGGCGCGATGTGCGCGCGGGTCACGCGGCGCCGGAACACCCAGTACGACCAGGCCTGGTAGCCGATCACGAAGGGCAGCAGCACGAGTGCGATCCAGCTCATGACCACGAGCGTGTACTCACCCGACGCGGCCCCGGCGACGGTCAGCGACAGCGCCGGGTCGGTCGTCGACGGGATGAGCACGGGGAACATCGACCCGAAGATCACCACCGAGGTGCCCAGCACCGACACGGCCGTCGACGCGAACGCCCAGCCCTCCCGGCCGCGCCCGGCCAGCCCGGCACCCACGACCAGGGTGACGACGGCGATCACCGCGACCGGCAGCGTCCAGCCGGTCGGGCGGTGGGCGAGCGTCGTACCGAGGAACCCGACGAGGGCGGGGACGGCGACGACCGCGGCGCGCAGCGCGACCGCGCGGGCCAGCACCCGGACGGGGCCGTCGGTCTTGAGCGAGAGGAACACCGCGCCGTGCAGGAGGAACAGGCTGCCGGTGACGAGCGCGCCGAGCAGGGCGTAGGGGCTGAGCATGTCGGCGAGCCCGGCGTCGACGACGTGGTTCTCGCCCATCGGCAGCCCGCGCAGCAGGTTGGCGAAGATCAGGCCCCACGCGAGGGCGGGCACGGTGCTGCCGACGACGATCGCGACGTCCCAGCGTCGCCGCCAGCGGTCGTCGTCGACCTTGCCGCGGTACTCGAAGGCGACGCCGCGCACGATCAGGGCGAGGACGATCGCGAGGAACGGCACGTAGAAGCCCGACAGCATCGACCCGTACCAGGCGGGGAAAGCGGCGAAGGTGGCGCCGATCGCGGTGATGAGCCAGACCTCGTTGCCGTCCCAGACCGGGCCGATCGAGTTGATCATGACGCGGCGGTCGGTGTCGTCGCGGCCGATGACGGGCAGCAGCATGCCGACCCCGAAGTCGAAGCCCTCGAGGACGAAGTAGCCGGTCCAGAGGACGGCGATGGCGAGGAACCAGATGGTCTGCAGGTCCATGTCGTGCTCTCGGGGCTCAGTAGACGAACGCGGGGACGCGGTCGTCCTCGCGCTCGCGTGCAGCGGGGACGTCGGAGTCGTCGGGCGGGTAGGGCATCACCGCGGCCGCCCCGGCGGCGACGTAGCGCAGCAGCAGCTTCAGCTCGACGACGGCGAGCGCGGCGTAGAGCAGCGTGAACGTCGACAGCGAGATCGCGACCTCGGTGAGGCTCACCCCGGGTGAGACGCTCGCGGCGGTGAGCAGTTCGCCGACGACGGTCCAGGGCTGGCGGCCCATCTCGGTGAGGATCCAGCCGAAGACGTTGGCGGCCAGCGCCGCGGGCAGCCCGAGGATCGCGACGCGGTACATCCAGCGGTGTTCGGGCAGCCGACGGCGCCGGGTGAGCCACAGCCCGAGGACGCCGATGCCGACGCCGGCCAGGCCGAGCCCCATCATCAGCCGGAACGACCAGTAGAGGACGGCGATGTCCGGCCGGTAGTCGCCGGGGCCGAACTGCTGTTCGAAGCGCTGCTGGACGTCGTTGATGCCCTGGACGTCGCCCTGGAAGTCACCCGTGGCGAGGAAGCTCAGCACGTTGGGGACCTGGACGTTGATGTGGTTGCGGCCCTCGCGGATGTCGCCGACGGCGAACAGCGAGAACCCGGCGCCCTGCTCGTCCTCCCACAGCGCTTCGGCACCGGCGAGTTTCATGGGCTCGTACTGGGCCATGAGCTTGGCCTGGTGGTCGCCGGAGAACACGACGAGTGCACCCGCGATGGCGGTGACGGCGAGCCCGAGGCGCAGGGTCTTGCGGAACAGCCCGTGCTCCGACGGGTGCGGGACGGCGTCGGTCGAGCGCCGCGGCCAGCGGGCGCGCATGAGCTTGACGGCGCTGACGGCGACGACGAACAGGCCGGCGGCGATGAAGGCGCCCGAGACGACGTGCAGGTAGGTCGACCAGGCCTGGTCGTTGGTGAGGACGGCCCAGATGTCGGTGAGGCGGGCGCGCCCGGTCGTCTCGTCGACGGTGAAGCCGACGGGGTGCCGCATCCAGGCGTTGGCGGCGATGATGAAGTACGCCGAGAAGTTGGTGCCGATCGCGACGATCCAGATGCAGGCCAGGTGGATGCGGCGGGGGAGCCGGTCCCAGCCGAAGATCCAGAGCCCGATGAACGTGGACTCCAGGAAGAACGCGAGCAGCGCCTCCATGGCCAGCGGGGCGCCGAAGACGTCGCCGACGAACGTCGAGTAGCTGCTCCAGTTCATCCCGAACTGGAACTCCTGGACGATCCCGGTGACGACGCCCATCGCGAAGTTGATCAGGAAGAGCTTGCCGAGGAAGCGGGTGGCGCGCAGGTACTCGACCTTGCCGGTGCGGTGCCAGGCCGTCTGCAGGATCGCGACGATCGCGGACAGCCCGATCGTCAGCGGGACGAAGAGGAAGTGGTAGACGGTGGTGATCCCGAACTGCCAGCGGGCGAGGTCGAGCGCGTCCATGATGGCCTCCGGGCTGATGTTCTACGTCCTGTAGTAGTTCTACACCACGTAGAAAGTCGGGAGTCGATGTTGTGCTGCGCGACACCGCGTCCGCCGCGTGAGCCCGGCGACACAAGCCGTGCCGGGGTCCGGTGAACCGACCTAGACTCCGCGAAACCCCACGGCCATCGGCGGCCCATGGGCGCAGGAGGGAGAGCGATGACCCCGCAGGTCGACCCCGAGGTGGTGGAACGGGGCGCTCCCGAGGAGCCCGACGAGCTCGCCCTCGCCGCCGAGTTCCCGCAGGCCACCCGCGAGGAGTGGGCCACCCTGGTCGACGGGGTGCTGCGCAAGGCGGGTCGCCTCGCCGAGGACGCCCCCGCCGGATCCGGCGTCGACACGCTGGTCCGCGAAACCCTCGACGGCATCGCGGTCCGCCCGCTCTACACCGCCGATGACGCCCCTGCTCCCGAGGCGACCGGCGTCCCGGGCGCCGCCCCCTACGTCCGCGGCAGCCGCGCCCACGGCCACGTCCCCGACGGCTGGGACGTCCGCGCCCGCCACACCGCCGCCGATCCCGCCGCCGTCGCCGCGGCCGCAGCCGAGGACCTCGAGAACGGCGTCACCTCGCTGTGGCTCGGGGCGGGGGAGCGCGGCGTCGCCGTCGCCGACATCCCTGCCGCCCTCGACGGTGTCATGCTCGACCTCGCCGCCGTCGTCCTCGACGCGGGTGCCGACGCCGGGGCCGCGGCAGAGGCGTTCCTGGCTCACGTCGAGGCGTCCGGTGTCGACGCAGGCCAGGTCCGCGGCAACCTCGGCCTCGACCCGATCGGCCTGCGCGCCGCCACCGGCGACGGCCCGGCCGTCGACTCCGTGCTCCCGCTCGCCCGCCGCGTCGCCGAGGCCTTCCCGGCGCTGCACGCGATCGTCGTCGACGCCCTGCCCGTGCACGGTGCCGGCGCGTCCGACGCCCAGCAGCTCGGCTGGTCGATGGCCGCCGGGGTGGCCTACCTGCGCGCGCTCACCGACGGCGGGCTCGACGTCACGACGGCCGCGCGCCTGCTGGAGTTCCGCTACGCCGCCACCGGCGACCAGTTCGCGACGATCGCGCTGCTGCGCGCCGCGCGCCGGCTCTGGTCGCGGGTCCTGGAGGCCTGCGGCGCCGCCGACGCGCCCGGCCAGGTCCAGCACGCCGTCAGCTCACCCGTCGGCACCACGCGCCGCGATCCGTGGGTGAACATGTTGCGCGGCACCGTCTCCGGCTTCGCCGCCGGTGTGGGTGGCGCCGACGCGGTGACCGTCGCCCCCTTCGACGAGGCGATCGGCGTCGCCGCCCCGTTCGCGCGGCGCGTCGCCCGCAACACCCAGTCGCTGCTGATCATGGAGTCGCACCTGGCGCGGGTCGTCGACCCGGCGGGCGGGTCCTGGTACGTGGAGTCGCGCACCGCCGACCTGGCCCGCGCCGCCTGGGCGTTCTTCCAGGAGGTCGAGGGCGCGGGCGGCGCCGTCGCCGCACTCGACTCGGGATTCGTCGCCGACGCCGTCGCCGCGGTGCGGGAGCGTCGCGAACGCGCCGTCGCCACCCGGCGCACCCCCGTCACCGGGGTCAGCGAGTTCCCCGACATCGACGAGAAGCCCGTCGAACGCGAACCCCACCCGGCCCCGGCCGCGTCCGCGGGTCTGCCCGTCTACCGGGCCGCCGCCGCGTTCGAGGAGCGCCGCGACCGCTCCGACGCGGTCCTCGCCGAGACCGGCGCCCGCCCCACCGCGTTCCTGGCCACACTCGGCCCGGTCGCCGCGCACAGCGCCCGCGCCGGGTTCGCCCGCAACCTGCTGGGCGCCGGCGGCATCGCCGCCCCCGACGCCGGGGCCACCGAGACCGCCGACGACGTCGTCGCCGCGTTCCGGGAGTCGGGCACGACCGTCGCCGTCGTGTGCGGCACCGACGCCGCCTACACCGAGCGTGCCGCCGCGACCGCCGCCGCGCTGCGCGAGGCCGGCGCCACGCGCATCCTGCTGGCGGGCAAGGCCGACGTCGACGGCATCGACGCCACGCTCTACGCCGGGTGCGACGCGCTCGCCGTGATCGACGACGTCTACGCCGCCCTCTCCGATGGGAAGGACGCTCGATGACCGTCCCCGACTTCACCCGCGTCGACCTCGACGGCGGCGCCGCCCCGGCAGGCGCACCGGCCGGGGACGCCCCGCCGGCCTGGGACTCGCCCGAGGGCATTCCCGTCTCGCCGCTCTACACCGCTGCCGACCTGGGCGACGTCGACTTCCTCGGCACCTTCCCGGGCGTCGCGCCCTACCTGCGCGGGCCCTACCCGACGATGTACGTCACCCAGCCCTGGACGGTGCGTCAGTACGCCGGGTTCTCCACCGCCGCGGCGTCCAACGCCTTCTACCGGCGCAACCTCGCCGCCGGCCAGAAGGGCCTGTCGATCGCGTTCGACCTGGCCACGCACCGCGGCTACGACTCCGACCACCCGCGCGTCGCAGGCGACGTCGGCATGGCCGGTGTCGCGATCGACTCGATCTACGACATGCGCCAGCTCTTCGACGGCATCCCGCTGGACAAGATGTCGGTGTCGATGACCATGAACGGCGCCGTCCTGCCCGTCCTCGCCCTCTACATCGTGGCGGCCGAGGAGCAGGGGGTGACACCGGCGTCGCTCACGGGGACCATCCAGAACGACATCCTCAAGGAGTTCATGGTCCGCAACACCTACATCTACCCGCCGCAGCCGTCGATGCAGATCATCTCCGACATCTTCAGCTTCACGTCGGAGAAGATGCCCCGGTTCAACTCGATCTCCATCTCCGGCTACCACATCCAGGAGGCGGGAGCGACCAACGACCTCGAGCTCGCCTACACCCTCGCCGACGGCGTGGAGTACCTGCGGGCCGGGATCGACGCGGGGCTCGACGTCGACAGGTTCGCGCCCCGGCTGAGCTTCTTCTGGGCGATCGGCATGAACTTCTTCATGGAGATCGCCAAGATGCGGGCCGCGCGCCTGCTCTGGGCCAAGCTCGTGCGCCAGTTCGACCCGAAGAACACGAAATCGCTGTCGCTGCGCACACACTCGCAGACCTCCGGCTGGTCACTGACCGCGCAGGACGTCTACAACAACGTCGTCCGCACCTGCGTCGAGGCCATGGCCGCCACCCAGGGCCACACACAGTCGTTGCACACCAACGCCCTCGACGAGGCCCTCGCGCTGCCGACGGACTTCTCCGCCCGCATCGCCCGCAACACCCAGCTGCTGTTGCAGCAGGAGTCGGGCACCACCGACGTCATCGACCCGTGGGGCGGCAGCTACTACGTCGAGCGCCTCACCTACGACCTCGCCCGCCGCGCGTGGGCGCACATCAGCGAGGTCGAGAAGGCCGGCGGCATGGCCCAGGCCATCGACGCCGGCATCCCCAAGCTGCGCGTCGAGGAGGCCGCGGCCCGCACCCAGGCCCGCATCGACTCCGGCCGCCAGCCCGTCATCGGCGTCAACAAGTTCATCACCGAGTCCGACGAGCAGATCGACGTGCTCAAGGTCGACAACGGCGGGGTGCGCCGCGAGCAGCTGGAGAAGCTGGAGCGGCTGCGCCGCGAACGCGACTCCCGCGAGGTCGACGCCGCGTGCGAGAAGCTCACCGCCGCCGCGGCCGCGATCGCCGAGGGCTCGGCCCGCGACGCATCGCAGAACCTGCTGGCCCTCGCGGTCGACGCCGCCCGCGCGAAGGCCACCGTCGGGGAGATCTCCGACGCACTGGAGAAGGTGTTCGGGCGGCACTCCGGACAGATCAGGATCATCTCCGGCGTGTACTCCGAGGAGGCCGGGCGCAACCCGGCGATCGCCCGTGCCCGTGAGCTCGTCGACGAGTTCGCCGAGGAGGAGGGCCGCCGCCCCCGCATCCTCGTCGCCAAGATGGGCCAGGACGGCCACGACCGCGGCCAGAAGGTCATCGCGACGGCGTTCGCCGACCTCGGCTTCGACGTCGACGTGGGCCCGCTGTTCCAGACCCCCGGCGAGGTCGCGCGCCAGGCCGTCGAGGCCGACGTGCACGTCGTCGGCGTGAGCTCGCTGGCCGCCGGGCACCTGACGTTGGTGCCGGAGCTGCGCTCGGCGCTGGCCGAGCTCGACCGCTCCGACATCATGGTCGTCGTCGGCGGCGTCATCCCGCCCGCCGACGTCCCCACCCTGCTGGAGATGGGCGCCGCCGCGGTGTTCGGTCCCGGCACGGTGATCGCCGAGGCGGCCATCGACCTCGTCGGCAAGCTCGCGGCGACCCTGCACTCCGACGACGCCCCGCCGAGCTCGACCTGAGACTGCCCAGCACCATGATCGAACCAGTCCAGCGTCGAACTCGACGGTTCTAGGGAGGAACGTGGCACGGCAGATCGACGTCGACGCGCTCACCGAGGGCGTGCTCGGCGGGTCACGGTCGTTGCTGGCCCGGGCCATCACGCTCGTCGAGTCGCAGCGCGCCGACCACCGCCTCGCCGCGCAGGACCTGCTGTCGCGGCTGCAGCCGCACGCCGGGGCCGCGCGCCGCGTCGGCATCAGCGGGGTTCCCGGCGTCGGCAAGTCGACGTTCATCGAGGCGCTGGGCACCCGGCTCACCGCCGACGGCCACCGCGTCGCCGTGCTGGCCGTCGACCCGTCGTCGACCCGGACCAAGGGCTCCATCCTCGGCGACAAGACGCGGATGGCCCGGCTGTCGGTCGACGACAACGCGTTCGTCCGGCCCTCGCCCAACGCCGGCACGCTCGGCGGCGTCGCCCGCGCCACCCGCGAGACCATCGTGCTGATGGAGGCCGCCGGGTTCGACGTCGTGCTCGTCGAGACCGTCGGGGTCGGACAGTCCGAGATCGCGGTGTCGGAGATGGTCGACACCTTCCTGTTCCTCACCATCGCCCGCACCGGCGACGCGCTGCAGGGCATCAAGAAGGGCATCCTCGAGATCGCCGACGTCGTCGCCGTCAACAAGGCCGACGGCCCGCACGAGAAGGAGGCCCGCGGCGCGGCCGCCGAGCTGCGCGCGGCGCTGCGGCTGATGACACCGGCCAGCGAGTCGTGGCGCCCGCCCGTGCTGCCGTGCTCCGCGCAGACCGGCGCCGGGCTCGACGACGTCTGGGCGGCCGTCGAGAAGCACCGGGCCACCCTCGACGGCACCGGTGAGCTCGCCGACCGCCGCGCGGCGCAACAGGTGGGGTGGATGTGGGCCATGGTGCGCGACCAGCTCATGGACCGGCTGCGCTCCGACCCCGGTGTCCGCGAGAAGCTCCCGACGCTCGAACGCGAGGTCCGCGCCGGTGGGCTGCCACCCAGCGTGGCCGCCCGCACGGTGCTCGACCTCCTCGGCTGAGCCGTCTCCCGAGCCCTCCCGTGAGTCCTCTCCTGGGCCGGCGGAGAGCCCGGTTCACCCGTTCCGGCCGGTCACGGCCCGGCCACGGATCAGGCGTCACGCGCTGTGGGGGAGCATCCTGGACGACGTGACGGAGCTGCACACCGGGAAGGACGGGTCCACCACCCCGCCCGGTGACGACGCACGCCGGGACCGACCCGGGGATTCTTCGCCGACGGTCCCCGCGGAGCAGCCCGTCGACGAGACCGCGGAGCAGCCCGTCGACGAGACCGCGGAGCAGCCCGTCGACGAGACCGCGGCGCAGTCCGTCGACGAGACCGTGGAGCGGCCCGTCGACGCCGAGCTCCGCGACGGCGGGCAGAAACGCAAACCCGGGGCGCGGCGGCTGATCACCCGCACCGTCGGCGGCGCCTGGGACGACAACATCTTCTCCGAGTCGGCGGCGGCCGCGTTCTGGCAGACCCTGTCGCTGCCCCCGCTGCTGCTGGGCCTGCTCGGGGCGCTCGGCTACATCGGCGGCTGGTTCGGCCCGGACACCGCGCAGATCGTCGAGAACCGGATCGTGGCGGCCACCAGCGGCATCTTCAGCCGCAACGCCGTCGACGAGATCATCGCCCCCACCGTCTCCCAGATCCTCACCACCGGCCGCAGCGAGCTGATCTCGCTGGGCTTCGTCATCTCGCTGTGGTCCGGGTCGTCGGCGATGTCGTCGTTCGTCGACGCGATCACCCGCGCCCACGGCCAGTACGGCATCCGCAACCCGGTCTGGCAGCGCATCCTGGCGCTGCTGCTGTACCTGGTGGGGCTCGTCGGCGGGATCATCTCGCTGCCGCTGCTCGCCCTGGGCCCCGACCGGCTGCCCGGCATCCTGCCCGAGTCGTGGCGGCCCACGGCGATCACGCTGATCTCCGACCTGTACTACCCGGTCATCGGCGTCATCCTGGTCCTCGCGCTCACCACGCTCTACAAGGTGGCGCTGCCGGCCAAGCCGCCGTGGTGGCGGGGGCTGCCCGGCGCGCTGTTCGCCGCCGTCGTGTTCCTGGTCGGGGTGACGGGGCTGCGCGTCTACATCGACTGGCTCACCGGCACCGGCTACACCTACGGCGCGCTGGCCGCCCCGATCGCGTTCCTGCTGGCGGCGTTCTTCATCGGCTTCGCGATCGTGCTGGGCGCGCACCTCAACGCCGCCATCCAGGAGCTGTGGCCCGCCCGCCTGTCCGACCGCCGGGGCGCGCTGAGCAGCCGCGAGCCGACCGACGGTCCCGACGGGCAGCCGGACCCGCCCGCGTCCGACCCGCCCGCCGACCCCCACGGGGGAACGGTCAGCCGCGCCTGAGCGGCTCCGCCCCACCGGGACGGCTCGCCCGCAGCTCCGCGGCCGCCATCTCGGCGAGCAGCGCACCGTCGCCGCGGACGAAGAAGTACGTGAACCCCAGCTCCCGGAACCGCTGCACGTGCCCGGCGGAGGCGCAGAAGATGCCGACGGGCATGTCCGCGGCCCTGCCCGCCTCGAGCACCCTCGCCAGCAACGCGTCGTAGTCGGGGTCACCGTCCTGCGCCGAGGTCGGCCTGCCCATCGACAGCGCCAGATCCGACGGCCCGACGAACACCGCGTCCACCCCGTCGACGGCGACGATGTCGGACACCGCCTCGACGGCCGCGACCGACTCCACCATCACCGCGCACACCGGGTCACCGGGCGCCGACGTCATGAAACCGTGCCGGGTCGGGCCGTAGCTACGGGTGCCGTGCGGGGGCCAGCGGCACGCCGACGCCGCCGCGGCCGCCTCCTGCGCGGAGTTCACCAGCGGGACGATCACACCCGCCGCGCCGCGGTCGAGCGCCTCGGTGATCGGGGACGGCGCGTTCCAGTGCACGCGCACCATCGACGGGGTGCCCGTCGCGGCGAGCGCCTGCAGCATGGGGAGCAGGGAGTCGGGGCCGATCAGGCCGTGCTGGGTGTCGACGCACACCACGTCGAACCCCACCGAGCCGATCACCTCCGCCGTCGCCGATCCCGGCAGCTGCAGCCAGCCCCCGACGGCGTCACCACGCAGCACGTCCAGCAGTCCGCTCTCGCTCATGATCCCCACCCTGCCGCACGGGCCCCCCGGCGCGCCTGCCGATCCGTGCACAGCCGGGCGCCTAGAGTTCCCGACCGTCCGCGCGCACGGCCCGGGCGCGGTGGGAAGTGGTGGGGCGCAAGGTGCTCGGGGTCAGTCATGCCCTGTCGGGAGCGGCGTTGGGGCTCGGCGTCGCCGGGTTCGCGGCCGGCTGGTCGGGCGCCCCGCTCGACGCGGGCGGGGTGCTGACGTTCGCCGCCGTGTGCGCGGGCGCAGCGCTGCTGCCCGACCTCGACCATCCCTCGTCCATGGCGACCGCCCGGTTCTCCTGGGCGTCGGTCGTGGCCGGCCGCGCCGTGCGGCCGCTGTCGGCGCTGGTGTACCGGCTGACCCGCGCGCCCCGCGACACCGGCCGGGGCACGCACCGGGGGCTCACCCACACCGCGCTGTTCGCCGTCGGTGTGGGCGCGGCGATCAACGCCGCGTCGGCGGCATGGGGCGCACCGGTGCTGCTCGGCACCCTGTTCGTCTGCATCGCGCTGGCCATCAAGGGGCTCGACGCGATCGTGCCCGGCCCCCCGTCGCTGCTGATCGCCGCCGGTCTCACCTACGCCGTCGGCGCCTGGATGCCCGGCGGTGTCGACGGCACCGCCGGCTGGCTCGGCACCGCCGTCACCCTCGGGATGCTCGTCCACTCGGTCGGCGACGCGGTCACCGAGTCCGGGGCGCCGCTGCTGTGGCCGCTGCCGATCCGCCGCCGCCGCTGGTACCCCGTCGGCGGGCCGCGGCCGCTGCGGATGCGCACGGGCGGGCGGGTCGAGACGATGCTGGTCGCGCCCGCGCTGGCGCTCGCGGTGTTCCTGCTGGTGCTGCTCGTCGTGCCCGGGGCCGGGGACCTCGCCCTGGACCTGCGTGACCGGGTCGGGGACCTGCTCGCCGCCCGCTCGGGAGATGGGTGATGATGCCGTGGTGAGCGACGCAGAGGTTGGCCACACCGGCGTGCTGCCCGACCGGCCGGTCGTCGGGATCCTGCATCCCGGCGCGATGGGCTCCGCCCTCGGCTCGGCGCTCAAGCCGCGGGCCGGGGCGGTGGTGTGGGCGGCGGCCGGCCGCAGCGACGTCACGTCCAAGCGCGCCGAGATCGCCGACCTGATCGGGGTCCCCGACGTCGACGAGCTGGCCCGGCGCAGCGACGTCGTCATCTCGATCTGCCCGCCGCACGCCGCCCTCGACGTCGCCCGGCAGGTCGCCGACGCCGTCCGCGACCGCGCCCACCCCCCGCTCTACGTCGACGCCAACGCGGTCTCGCCCACGACCGTCGCTGCCATCGCGGAGCTGTTCGACCGCGGTGACGGCGCAGCCGGGGTCGTCGACGGGGCGGTGATCGGCCCGGCCGCCTACGAGGCGGGCCGGACCGTCCTGTGGCTCTCCGGTGCGGCGGCACCGTCGGTCGCCCGCCTGTTCGAGGGCTCCCCGTTCGCGGCGAGGGTCCTCGACGGTGGCCTCGGCGCCGCGAGCGCGCTCAAGGCGTGCTTCGCGTTGCACACCAAGGCGTTGCCGACGATCTGGGCCGTCATGGCGGCCGCCGCGAACGGCTACGGCGTGCTCGACGACCTGCGCGCCGAGGTGGGGCGCATGGGCGGCGACCTCGACGCACAGCTGGCCGCACTGGCGGACAAGTCCGGTGACCGCGCGTGGCGCTGGGCGGGGGAGATGGACGAGGCCGCCGACACCGTTGCGGCACAAGGCCTGCCCGACGGGTTCTCCCGCGCGGCGGCGGAGGTCTACCGGCGGCTCGCCGACGGGACCCTGGAGCTCGGGCGCGGCGCCCCCTAGCCGAGCTGGGACGTCGCCCAGGCGTGGCCCGCGTCCCAGCCGCGGTTCGCTGCCGCCGGGTCGGTCGAGGCCACCCAGCCGGCGGCGAGCGTGGCCACCAGCGCACCGACGGCCACCGCTGACGTCGCCCGACGGTGATCAGCGCGACGCTTCTCCTGCCCGTCCGAGTGATCATCGGTCCGATGCGTCCGCAAGCCCATGCGCCCAGAGTGTCCATCTCGCCTGCCGGAGTCGCGTTCGCCGCGCCTAACCCACCCGAAAGTGTGACGGGAGGGTCACTGGGCCGAGCGGCCCGGATCTCACTCCGGGGGATCAGACCCGGCGGACCGGCGGCGGCGTCCAGCGGCCGTCGAGCAGCGCCCGCTCCGGGTGGTAGAAGCGGGCGCAGAGGTTGAACACGCCCTCCGGGGCGGGCAGCCAGTTCGACGTGCCTTCCTCGGGCCCGGTGTGCGACACGGCGAGATCGAGGGACCCGTCGGAGTTGAACCGCAGGTCGTCGCGGTCGCCGATGGCGAACCGGTCGAGCTCGTTGGGTACCTGGAACCCCTCCGGGTCGTAGAGGGTCAGCGACCAGAAGGCACGTACGGGCGGCATCGCGTCCTTCTCGAAGTGCCACACGTAGCGCTCGGCCCCGGTGAACGGGTTCCCGTCGGAGTCGACGTAGGTGACCGGGTAGATCGCGTCCTCGGCGAGGTTGGCGCCCAACCCGATCAGCTCCACGCACGCCCGCCGCAGGAAGTCGCCGCCGTAGGTGCCCATGCCGGACCGGAGCACGACCCAACCGTCGTCCGGTTTCGCGAGCCGGGTCTGCTCGTCGCTGATCCGCTTGCGCGCCTCGGGGGTCACGTCCTGCAGGGCGGACCGGACGGCGGGATCGGCCGCGGCCAGGTCGAACGGCTCGCCCGGGACGAAGCCGATCCGGGCCAGCCGGTCGAGAATCGGGTAGTCCGCGTGGTGCGGGGGGTGCTCGGCGATCAGCTCGGCCGCCCGGCCGAAGAACGCGGCGGCGTCGAGCGCGAAGACCTGCCGCAAGGGTGGCGTCTCGTCGTCGACAGCGGGATCGATCTCCCCGGTGACGGTCGGCGCCGTGCCGCCCCACGCCGACAGCGGGGTGATCGTCATACCGGCCTGGAACTCGTGCACCGCGGCGTAGGTGGCCGGGCTGGCCTCGGTCCGGCCGATCACCCACACCCACGGGGTCGGCGCCTCGTAGCGGCGGACCCCGGCGGGCAGCCGTCCGCTCCAGCCGGGCGGGCAGACCGCGACGTCGATCGCCGCGTTTCCCGTGGTGCGGGTCCCGGGGCAGCTGAACACCTCGCCCCACATGTCGTAGAGCGGCAGCAGGTAGTACTTGTCGCCGGCGTCGGGCAGCGACACGATCCGCGGCTCCTCGTGCACGTCGAGGAACGCCGCCGAGTACAGCGTGTCGAAGTTCGGCCGGACGACGGCGCGGAAGTCCCCCGCGGGGAAGGTGGGTGCGTGGACGAACGTGTCGCGGGGAGCCCGCATCGGGACGTCGTGGGCCGTGCGCACGTTGGTGAGCTGCTGCCGCGTCACGTCCATCAGGACGAGCGGGTACAGGTATGTGTAGCCCTCGACCCCGATGACCCTGATCGTCTCGTCGTCCGGCGGGGTGTTGGTCATCGGTGTTCCCTTCTCGGCCTGGGCGTCCGATTGCACAGATGATCCGTGCTCCGGCACTCACCCCGGAGAGGTGAAATCGGGGGATCAGCCGACGACGTCCCCGCTCGACGACGTCCCCGCTCGGCGGCGCCGGCGGCTCCGTCCGCAGCGCTGCCGTCGCAGCGCCGAGAGGTTCCGGGAGGGGCAGCTGCGGCATACGGTGATCGCGTGAACGACGACGTGCACGCTCCCCGCCGCTCATCCCGCATCACCCACCGTCCCGTCCGGGGGGTGTGCTGAGATGGCGCTCGACCCCCAGTTCCGCACCGTGCTCGACACGCTGGAGGCCAACGGCGCGCTGCCGCTGATCCGCGGCTCGGCCCTCGAGACTCGCGAGCACTACCGGAACCTCTCGCTCGCCCGCCGCGGCGCCGACTACGTGCCGTTCCCCGTCGCCGGCGTCTCCGACGACGAGATCGACGGACCTGCCGGCCCGATCCGCATCCGCGTCTACCGGCCCCTCGACGACCGGGGCGGCGTCGTCACCTACCTCCACGGTGGCGGCTGGGTCGTCGGCGACCTCGACACCCACGACCCCGTGTGCCGCAAGGTCGCCGGCGAGACCGGGTCGGTCGTCGTCGCCGTCGACTACCGGCTCGCCCCCGAGCACCCCCACCCCGTCCCCCTCGGTGACGCCGTGGCCGCCCTGCGCTGGACCCACGCCGCCCACCCCGACCGGCCGCTCGCCGTGGCGGGGGACAGTGCCGGGGCGAGCCTCGCCGCCGGTGTCGCGCTCGTCGCCCGCGACGAGGGCATCCCGCTCGCCGCGCAGCTGCTCTGGTACCCCTCGACCGACCCGACGCAGAGTTCGCAGTCGGTGCGCGACAACGCCGAGGGCTACTTCCTCACCGCGTCGGACATGCGCTGGTTCTACGAGCAGTACCTGCCCGGTGGCTCCGACGACCCGCTCGTCGACCTGCGGCACGCCGACGTCGCCCGCGTCGCGCCTGCCGTCGTCGCCACCGCCCAGTTCGACCCGCTGCGCGACGAGGGCGACGCCTACGCCGAACGGCTGCGCGCCGCCGGGGTCCCGGTCACCCACGTCCCCGGGCCGGGCCTCATCCACGGGTACGCGGCGTTCATCGGGCTCGTCGCGGCCGCCGACGCCGCCGGCGCCACCGCCCTCGGCGCGCTCGGTGACCTGCTGACGACGGCGCGGTGAGGGCTCAGGCCGGGGGGAGCGCGTCGCGCCAGGCGATCCAGTCGCGCAGCAGGCCCAGGTCGTAGCGGGGCCCGCCCACGCCGATCGTGAACAGCGTGACCCCCGCGGCGAGCATCGCGTCGGCCACCGTGTCCGGCGCCGACTGCACCCCCGCCGACCGCGCGATCGCCGCAGGGTCCCGGCCCACGTCGGCGCAGTGCTCGTCGAGCACCCGGCTCTTGTGCGCGATCGTCTCGGCATCGCCGAAGCCGTGCCAGATGTCGGCGTGCTCGGCGGTGTAACGCAACGTCTTCTTCTCCCCGCCGCCCCCGACGAGGATCGGGATGGTCCGCGTCGGCGGCGGGTTGAGCCGTTCCCAGCGGGCCTGGATGCGGGGCAGCGCGTCGGCCAGCGTCGCCAGCCGCGACCCCGGGGTGCCGAAGTCGTAGCCGTACTCGTCGTAGTCGCGACGGAACCAGCCCGCGCCGATGCCCAGGATCAGCCGGCCCCCGCTGATGTGGTCGACGGTGCGGGCCATGTCGGCCAGCAGCTCCGGGTTGCGGTACCCCGCGCACGACACCAGCGCCCCGATCTCGACGCGCTCCGTGGCCTCCGCCCACGCGCCCAGCATCGTCCAGCACTCGAAGTGCCTGCCGTCGGCGTCGCCGCGCAGCGGGAAGAAGTGGTCCCAGTTGAAGACGACGTCGACGCCCGCCTCCTCGGCCTCGGCGACGGCGTCCCGGATGCGGGCGTAGTCGGCGTGCTGGGGCTGGAGCTGGACGCCGATGCGGACGGGCGGTCGTGCGCCGGCGGTGCCGGGCGCGGTGTCGGCGGCGGTGTCGGCGGCGGTGCGCGGCGTGGTCCGGGCTGCGCCGCCCGTTGCCGCTGCGGCCGCGTCGGGGTGGAACCGCCGCGTCAGGAACCGGTCCAGGGCCTTCGCGCCGAACGCCAGCCCCAGGAACAGCACCGCGATCACGACGCAGTTGATCGCGACCCGCCAGTACCCCAGCTCACCGACGTCGACGAACGGGTACGGGTACCACGGCGGGTTCGGGCCCCAGTCGGTCACCGCGCCACGGACCAGCGTGAACGCCAGCCACAGGATCGGGTA
Organism: Pseudonocardia sulfidoxydans NBRC 16205; assembly: GCF_007989085.1. Lineage (GTDB taxonomy): Bacteria > Actinomycetota > Actinomycetes > Mycobacteriales > Pseudonocardiaceae > Pseudonocardia > Pseudonocardia sulfidoxydans. Next base: position 135,242 of record NZ_BJVJ01000002.1, on the reverse strand, counting down.
GATCGTCGACAACAGGACCGTCGAGGTGTCGACCTGGCCGCGCGGCCCGAACACCAGCCAGCCCAGCACCGCCATGATCGGGACGACGACGTGCAGCAGCAGGTTCGCGAGCCACGCCGCCCCGGACAGGTCGAACAGCGGCGCCAGCACCAGGTTGTAGACGATGCCCGTCACCGCGATGCCCAGCACCGCGTCCAGGTGCAGCACACGCAGCAGCCGCGGGTACGGGCCCTGGCGCAGCGCGAGCACCGCGAACGTGACGCCGACCAGCAGGTTCGACAGGATCGTGAAGAACGCCAGCATGTTCGCCAGCCGCTCGCCGGGCGTGTCGAACAGCGAGTACGGGTTGCCCCGGGCGGCGACGACGGCCTGCACGACGATCGCGACCACCACCACGACCGCCGTCGCGGCGAACCACATGCGTCCGACGGCCGAGGTGCGGATCATGCCGGGCAAACTACTGCGCGCACGCCGCGGCGCACAGCGTGTGGCCCGGTGCGCCGGATCCGGTGTGCGGAGGATCGCCGTGGCGTGACCGGCGGATCGTCACACGCACGGAACGCCCACGACACGACCCCGCAACACCCGTCACGTCCGATGGCGGGGTGCCGGACCACGAACCCGATGACGGCGGACCGGTCGTCGGACGGACCGGTGCGCGCTTCGGCGGGGCGCCACGACGGCGGCGCGAGGCCCGGGCGAGGCAGCCCGTCGCCGACGAGCCCGTGACCGTCCCGATCTCTGTCGTCGAACCGGATCTCCCCGCCGACGGGTCGGGACCGTCCGTCAGGCCCTACATGCTCACCGGGGGCCGGACCCGCGCGCCGGTCGAGCTCGGGCTGGAGACCCTCGTCGGTGTCCGGCCCGACGCCGGCCCGACCGCCCCGTCGCCCGCCCATCGCGCCGTCCTCGACCGCTGCCGCGTCCCATGCTCCGTGGCGGAGGTCGCCGCGACCACCGGCGTGCCGCTCGGGGTGGTACGCGTCCTGATCGGCGACGTCGTCGTGGCGGGGACGGTGCAGGTCCACGGCCCGGCGACCGCCGCGCCACCCGAGCAGGGGCTGCTCGCCCGCGTCGTCGACGGCCTGCGGCGCCTCTGAAGGGCGCACCGCCCCCGGAGCCCGGCCCCGGACGAGGGCACACGTGCGCGAACGTGTCGTCAGAGCTCTCCGGCCGCGCTCACGACACGGCCGGTGATGCCGTCTACGTCCGGCGTGTCAGCAGCTCGTTCCGACGGCGCTCCTGACACGTCCGGTGGCGCGGAGCTGCCCGCCTGCCCGGCCGGGTCGCCGGCCTCCCGGGGTGCGGGCGTCCGCCGGGTGTGGCACAACCAGCGGATGGACGACGATCTCCTCCCGCCCCCGCTGCCGGAGGTCCCGCCGCAGTACCGGACCGACGTCCGCGTCGCGCTCCAGGCCACCGCCCGCCGGTTCGCGACGGAACGGGTGCTGCCCGTCGCGAACGAGCTGGACCCGCAGAAGGGCGAGATCCCGCGGTCGCTGCTCACCGAGATGGGCGAGCTGGGGTTCTTCGGCATCACCGTCGGCACCGAGTACGGCGGCCTCGGCCTCGGCGCCTACGAGTACTGCATGGTGGCCGAGGAGCTGGCGCGGGCGTGGATGAGCGTCGGCAGCATCATCGCCCGCGCGCAGGGCGCCGGGACCGGGGTCGGCGACGCCCAGCGGCGCGCGGAGCTGTTGGCGCGCAGCGCGCGGGGGGAGTGGATCGGGGCGATCGCCCTGTCCGAACCGGACGCCGGGTCCGACCTCGCGGCCGTCTCGACCCGCGCCGAGCGCGACGGTGACGACTTCGTCCTGACCGGGCGCAAGCGCTGGATCGGCAACGCGAAGGCGGCCGACTTCATCCAGGTGCTCGTGCGCACGGCCGACCCGGAGCCGGGGGAGAAGCGGTCCGCGGGGCTGGCGACGTTGCTCGTCGAGAAGGAGCCGGGCACGTTCCCCGACGGGCTCACCGGCTCGCCGATCGACAAGATCGGCTACCACGGGTTCGTCACCTGGGACCTGGAGTTCGACGGGCTGCGCGTCCCCGCGGCGAACGAGATCACCGCGGGCGGGTTCGCGCACACGCAGCGCTGGCTGACGATCGCGCGCGTCCACACCGCGGCCCGGGCCGTCGGGCTGGCGCGCGCGGCGGTGGAGGACTGCATCGACTACCTGCAGCAGCGCCGGCAGTTCGAGCGCCCGATCGGCGATTTCCAGGCTGTCCGGTTCACCCTGGCCCGGATGGCGGCGCGGGTGGAGCAGGCGCGGGCGTTCTACCAGCACGTCGCGCACCTGATCGACCTCGGCGAGCCGTGCGGGCGCGAGGCGGCGATGGTGAAGCTGCTGGCCACCGAGATGGCGGCGGAGGTCACCGGCGACGGCATCCAGCTGCACGGCGGCAACGGCTACACCACCGAGCACCAGGTGGAGCGGCACTGGCGCGACGCCCGGCTGACGACGATCTTCGAGGGCACCAGCGAGATTCAGGCGAAGATGATCGCGGACCGGTTGTTGCCGCGCAGCGAGATCGGCTGAGCACACGTTGTCAACGACTGATTGACGTAACGCGCGCCGCCTCGTCGGGCATTTTCGGATCACGCAAGGTACTTTGCGTGATGTGGTAGCTCCCGCGCCGCCGTTGCTGCCGGTGTTCCGCAGCCGACTCCAGGGCGACCTGCTGGCCGTCCTGCTCGTCGTGCCCGGCACCGAGCTGACCCTCACCGCGCTCGCCGGCCGCACCGGGGGATCGCTCGCCGCCGTCCAGCGCGAGACGAGCAGGCTCGAGGAGGCCGGCATCCTGCGGTCACGCCGCATCGGCAACGCACGGCTCGTCTCCGCCGATCCCGCCTCGCCCGCGATCGCACCCCTCACCGAGCTCGTGACCTTGAGCTTCGGCCCGGTCCAGGTGCTGGCGGAGGAGTTCGACGGGATCGCCGACGTCGACGCCCTCGAGGTCTTCGGGTCCTGGGCCGCCCGCCACCACGGCGAGCACGGCGCCCCGCCCGCCGACGTCGACGTGCTCGTCGTCGGCAGCCCCGACCGCGACACCGTCCACGACGCGGCCACCCGCGCCGAGGAGCGGATCGGCCTGCCCGTCAACGCGACCGTCGTCGCCCCGCAGCGCTGGGAAAGCGGTACCGACGGGTTCGTGACCCGTGTCCGCGAGTCGTCCCGCGTTCCGGTGCCGCGCCGGTAGGTTCGCCCGGTGGACCGGCAGGGGCAGCGCGAGCTCGACGCCCTGCTCGCCGCAGGCCGGCTCGAACGTGTCCCCGCCGACCCCGAGGCCGCGGTCCGGGCGGTCGCGTCGGCGCGTCGTCATCTGGAGTCGGCGCGCACCCTGGCCGACGACGACCCCGACCTCGCGTACACCGCCCTCTACGACGCCATGCGCAAGGCGTGCGCGGCGCTGCTCGCCGCGCAGGGGCTGCGGGCGACCAGCAGGGGAGGGCACCTCGCGGTGCAGCGGGCGGTCGTCGCCATGCACGCCCGCGCGGAGGCGTTGCGACCCTTCGACCGGGTTCGCCGGCGCCGGAACGAGGTCGAGTACCTCGGGGGAGAGGTCCACCCCGACGACGTCGACGCCGACCTCCCGGCCGCCACCCGGGTCGTGGAGTTCGTGGCGGCGAGGCTGCGCCGCCTGGACTGAGTCTGCCCGCTCGAAACGGCGGCCGTCTCCCTCTTTGACAACGATTCATTGACGCGACGCGTGGACGACCCGTCGTGCCGCACCGCTGGGGCAGGGGGAGCCGCCCCGAGAGGCCACCGGGTCGGGGTGTGGGCGCCGCGCCGTGGCGCCACTCCGACTCGGCGCCCCACGGCCGAACGTGTCATGAGAGTCGACGGACGACGCTGATCACACGCTCGGGACGGGGCTCGTCGACGGACGTGTTGTGAGCGCACCTCGGCCGCGCTGGTGACACGCTCGCTGCAGCGGGACGCCCCGAGAGCAGCAGCTTGCCCAACGTCGGCGTTGCGCGGCCGCCAACCCCGGCCCGATGTGAGGCTGACCCGCTGTCCAGCCCGCCCCTGCGCCGGCTGGTCGTCGGCCGGTCCACAGCCCACGTCAGGCCTCGTGAGCGGCGATAGTCGCTATAGCGACTATCGCCGCTCACAGGGTTACTCGCCGGGGGAGAGGGCGGGCGGGTCCTTGGGGCGGCCGCCGCGGCGCATGTCGCCAGTGGTCGTGCGGCGGCCGGGGTCGATGAGCCGCTTCCACTTGGCGTGCGCGGCCTGCCGGCTGGACAGCTGCGCCTCGACGGCGTGGGCCACCTGGGCCCAGGTCATGCCGTCGGAGCGCAGGCCGCGGATGAGGTCGCGTTCGTAGTAGTCGGCCAGCCGTCGCATCTCCTGGACCAGGGCGTACCAGACGGCGATGCCGCTGTGCGGCAACGCGTCGTCGGCGGCGAGCTCCTTGAGCCGGTCGAGCTGCTCGACCAGGGACGGCTCGCCGGAGTCGGGAAAGGGCCCGGCCTTGGCCAGCCAGCGCTGGGCTTCGTCGTACTTCACTCGTAAACCATACATTGACACGCCGGCACCGAAAAAGACGCCACGCCGTGGTCTGGGACCGGATCCACCGGTCCCAGCCCACACGAACCGCTACGAGGCCCGGGCCCAGTCCGTCGCGTCGGAGACCCCGGTGACCCAGACGACGGCCTCGCCGGCCTCGTCGGACGCGGCGAGGTCGACCTCGGCGGTGATGGCCCAGTCGCGGTCGCCCGCGGGGTCGTCGAGGACCTGGCGGACGCGCCAGCGCTCGGGCTCGACCTCGATCGACACGAGCTGGGGGCCGCGGGCGTCGGGGCCGGTGCCGATGTCGTCGTGCAGGTCCCAGTAGGGCTCGAACGCCTCGCGCCACGCGTCCGCATCCCACCCCTGACCGCCGTCGAGCTCACCGAGCAGGTCCCAGCGCCGCAAGGCGGCGAGCTCGACGCGGCGGAACAGGGCGTTGCGCACCAGCACGCGGAAGGCGCGGACGTTGCGGGTGACACCGGCCGGGCCCTGGTCGAGGGACGGGGGGGTGGGTTCGTCGCCGGCCCCGGCGCCCGCGGCGAGGGCCTCCCACTCGTCGAGGAGGCTGGAGTCGACCTGCCGGACCAATTCGCCGAGCCATTCGACGAGGTCGGTGAGCTCCTCGGTCTTGGCGTCGTCGGGCACGGTCTGGCGCAGCGCGCGGTAGGCGTCGGCCAGGTAGCGCAGGACGAGGCCTTCGGAGCGGGCGAGCTGGTAGTAGCCGACGTACTCGACGAACGTCATCGACCGCTCGGACATGTCCCGCACGACGGACTTGGGGGAGAGCCGGGTGTCGGCGACCCAGGGGTGGCCGCGGCGGTAGGTCTCGAGCGCGGCGTCGAGGGACTCCGCGAGGGGCTTGGGGTAGGTGACGTCCTCGAGCAGCGTCATGCGCTCCTCGTACTCGATGCCGTCGGCCTTCATCTGCTGCACGGCCTCGCCGCGGGCCTTGTTCTCCTGCGCGTGCAGGACCTGGCGCGGGTCGTCGAGGGTGGCCTCGATGGTGGAGAGGACGTCGAGGACGTAGGTGGGCGACTCGCGGTCGAGGAGCTCGACGGCGGCGAGGGCGAAGGGGGACAGGGGCTGGTTGAGCGCGAAGTCGAGCTGCAGGTCGCCGACGACGCGGACGCGGCGGCCCTCGGCGTCGGGCTCGGGGAGCTCCTCGACGACGCCGGAGTCGCGCAGGGCCCGGTAGATGGCGATGGCGCGCAGGATGTGGCGGCGCTGCCGGTCGCGGGGCTCGTGGTTGTCCTCGAGCAGGTGGCGCATGGCGGCGAAGGCGTCGCCGGGGCGGGAGACGACGTTGAGCAGCATGGAGTGCGTGACTGCGAAGTGGCTGGTCAGCGCTTCGGGCTGCGCGGTCTGCAGCCGTTCGAACGACTTCTCGCTCCAGCCGACGAACCCTTCCGGCGGCTGCTTGCGCACGATCCGCTTGCGCTTCTTCAGGTCGTCGCCGGCGCGGGCGAGCAGCCGGGCGTTCTCGACCTCGTGGTCGGGAGCCTCGGCGACGACGGTGCCGACGGTGTCGTAGCCGGCCCGCCCGGCACGGCCGGCGATCTGGTGGAACTCGCGGGCCTTGAGCCCGCGCACGCGTACGCCGTCGTACTTGGTGAGCGCGGTGAACAGCACCGTCCGGATGGGGACGTTGATGCCGACGCCGAGGGTGTCGGTGCCGCAGATGACCTTGAGCAGACCGGCCTGGGCGAGCGTCTCGACGAGGCGGCGGTAGCGCGGCAGCATGCCCGCGTGGTGGACGCCGATGCCGTGGCGGACCAGCCGCGACAACGTCTTGCCGAACCCGGCGGTGAACCTGAAGGCGCCGATGAGGTCGGCGATGGCGGCCTTGTCCTCCTTGGAGGAGACGTTGACGCTCATCAGCGACTGCGCCCGTTCGACGGCAGCCTGCTGGGTGAAGTGCACGACGTAGACGGGGGCCTCGTGCGTCGAGAGCAGCTCGTCGATGGTCTCGTGCAGCGGCGTGAGGACGTAGCGGTAGTGCAGCGGCACCGGCCGCTCCGCCGACGTGATCACCGCGGTCTGGCGGCCGGTGCGGCGGGTGAGGTCGTCGCGGAAGAAGGTGACGTCGCCCAGGGTGGCGCTCATCAGCAGGAACTGCGCCTGCGGCAGCTCGATCAGCGGGACCTGCCACGCCCAGCCGCGTGCGGGGTCGGCGTAGAAGTGGAACTCGTCCATGATCACCGAGCCGACGTCGGCACCCTTGCCGCCGCGCAGCGCGATGTTGGCGAGGATCTCGGCGGTGCAACAGATGATCGGCGCGGTCTCGTTGACGGCGGCGTCGCCGGTGAGCATGCCGACCTTGTCGGCGCCGAACACCGCGCACAGCGCGAAGAACTTCTCGCTGACGAGCGCCTTGATCGGCGCGGTGTAGAACGTCCGCTCGCCGCGGGCCAGCGCGACGGCGTGCGCGGCGATGGCGACGAGCGACTTCCCGGAGCCGGTGGGCGTCGACAGGATGACGTTCGCGCCGGTGACCAGCTCCAGCAGCGCCTCCTCCTGCGCCGGGTACAGCGACAGGCCCTGCTCCTCGAACGCCCACTCGGCGAAGGTCTCGACGAGGGCGTCGGGGTCGTCGGGGGAGGGCAGCCGGTCGGCGAGGGTGCTGGTCATGATGGGTCGATGGTGCCCCGCGGGCGGAGTCGGTGCCGCGCCGGGGTTGCCGGGGGAGCCACCGGGTGCGCCGAGCGGGTGAACGGCGTCGTCGGCGACCGGGCCGGGGAGTGGTCGTCGCAGGTCACGGCGATCCGGCGGGTGTGCGAGGCCGCGGAGCCGACCGTTCGGCGCTCCCGGGACACCAGTTGATCTCCGTTCGTCCCGCTGTGGCGTCCGTACGGCCGACGGGCGGCGTCCGGGGCCGGGGCCGCGAACTACGCTGAGCGACGTGATGGGCCGGGCGGGCGCGGGCGGGATGCCCGACCTGGTGCCGCCCATGCAGGCGGCCACCGGGGACCTGCCGAGCGGCCCGGGCTGGGCCGTCGAGTTCGCGTGGGACGGGCTGCGCTGCATCGCCTACGCGCGCCCCGGCCGCGTCCGGATGCTCACCGCCCGGGACCGGTCGGTCACGTCGGCGTTCCCGGAGCTGCACGTGCTGGCGGCCAAGGCCCCGCGGGGCGGGGTGATCCTCGACGGGACGGTCGTCGCGCTCGACGACGCGGGCGTGCCGAGCAGGCGGCTGCTGATGCGCCGCACCGCCACGCAGCGGCCGGGCGCGACGCTGGTGGCCGACGTGCCGGTGGGCTTCTTCGTCAGCGACCTGCTGTGGCTCGACGGTGAGCCGACGACGGCGCTTCCCTACCAGCGTCGCCGCGAGCTCGTCGACGATCTCGGGCTCGCCGAGCAGCCGGTCGTGCTGTCGCCGTCGTGGCCGGCAGGCGATGCCGGGCACGTGCTGGCGACGGCCCGGCGCTACGGCCTCGACGGTGTCTACGCGAAGCGGCTCGACTCGGCCTACCAGCCGGGGCGGCGGTCGCGGAACTGGCTGCGGGTGCCGTTGCGGCAGTCGCGGCAGGTCGTCGTCGGCGGGTGGACACCGGCCTCGCCCGACCGTCCCGACACGGTGGCCGCGCTGCTGCTGGGCGTACCGGGTCCGGGCGGGTTGCGCTACGTCGGCCGGGTGGGTCTGGGCGCGGGCGCCCCGCGCGCGGCGGTGACCGCGCTGCTGCCCGACCTGGGCACCGACGACTCGGCGTTCGCGGGCGAGGTGCCGGCGAGTGTGGCCCGGGACGCCCGCTGGGCGGTGCCGCGGCTGGTCGGGCAGGTCGAGTTCACCGAGTGGACGGTGGGCGGGCGGCTGCGGCTGCCGGTGTGGCGCGGGCTGGTCGCTCCGGAGGACGTCGAGGACGGCCTGTGGGACGACGAGTTCGCCGACGACGAGCGCTGGGACGACGGCACCGACGCGCAGGTACGCACGGTCGACCTGGACGGGCCCGAGGAGCCCTCGCCGCGGCCGGCCGCCCAGGCCCCGCCGGAACCGGCCGCGCCGGCCGGTCCCGACCCGGCCGCGCGCGTGCAGGCCCGCCGGCTCGAGCAGCACTTCGTCTACAACTCGCTCAACACGATCGCGTCGCTGGTGCGCACCGACCCGGGCCGGGCCCGGGAGCTGCTGCTGGGGTTCGCCGACCTGACCCGCGCGGCCGACCGCCCCACCGACGACACGATCACCCTGCGCGACGAGCTCGACTCGGTGCGGGCCTACCTGCAGCTGGAGCAGGCCCGCTTCGGCAAGCGGCTCACGTCGACGGTGTCGTCGGCACCCGGTCTCGACGACGTCCCCGTCACCTCGATGGAGGTGCTGGGCCGGGTCAGGTCCGTGGTGCAGGAGATCGTCGAGCCGCGGCCCGAGGGCGGCACGGTCACCGTGGAGGCCGCCGCGGACGGCGAGCACTGCGTCGTGACGATCACCGAGACGGCCACGGAGCAGTCCTGGACGGTGCGCCCGGCCGTCGCCACCATCACGTAGGAGCGCGGGCGACTGCTCGACAGCCCGTCGCGCGACTGTGATGATCGGGAGATACGGTTCGGCGCATGCTGGGTCTGCCGGACGCCACACGCGCCTGCCTGTTCGATCTCGACGGTGTCCTGACCGACACCGCGAGCGTCCACGCCGCGGCGTGGAAGCAGATGTTCGACGACTTCCTGCGGGCCCGCTCGCAGCGCACGGGCCAGCCGTTGCGGCCGTTCGACCTGTCGGCCGACTACGGCCCGTACGTCGACGGCCGGCCACGGATGGAGGGCACGGCCGAGTTCCTGCGCTCCCGCGCCATCGAGCTGCCCCTCGGCGGCCCGGACGACGGGCCGTCGGCCGACACGGTCTGGGGCCTGTCGACCCGTAAGAACGACCTGGTCCAGGAGAAGATCACGACGAACGGTGTCGACGTCTACCCGGGCTCGGTGCGCTACCTGACGGCGGTGCGCGAGGCCGGGCTGGCCACGGCGGTGGTGTCGTCGTCGGCCAACGCCGAGCAGGTCCTGGAGGTATCCGGCCTCGCGCGCTACGTCGACCACCGGGTCGACGGTGTCGTCGCGAAGCAGCGGTCGCTGCCCGGCAAACCCGCGCCCGACACGTTCCTCGCCGCCGCGGCCGATCTCGGGGTCGGTATCGGTGAGGCCGTCGTGTTCGAGGACGCGCTCGCCGGGGTGGCGGCGGGCCGCGCCGGCGGGTTCGTCGCGGTCGTCGGGGTCAACCGGCTCGACCAGGCGGCGGCGCTGCGCGAGCACGGTGCGACGGTCGTCGTCGACGACCTGGCGGAGCTGCTCGACGGGGCGGCCCGGTGACCGCCGCGGAGGCCGGGCGGCCGTTCACCGTCGAGCCGTGGTGCGTGCGCGAACCGGCGCTGCACCTGGAGGCGATGGGCCAGACCGAGTCGGTGTTCGCGCTGTCCAACGGCCACATCGGGATGCGCGGCAACCTCGACGAGGGCGAGCCGCACGCCATCCCCGGCACCTACCTGAACTCGCTGTACGAGCGGCGGCCCCTGCCGTATGCCGAGGGCGGCTACGGCTACCCGGAGTCCGGTCAGACGATCATCAACGTCACCAACGGCAAGCTGATCCGGCTGCTGGTCGACGACGAGCCGTTCGACCTGCGCTACGGCAACCTCACCCGCCACGAGCGGGTGCTCGACCTGCAGGCCGGGACGCTCACCCGCGAGGTCGAGTGGGCCTCGCCCGCCGACAAGACGATCCGGGTGCGCAGCACCCGGCTGGTGTCGCTGACACAGCGGGCCATCGCGGCGATCTGCTACGAGGTCGAGGCCGTCGACGCACCGACGACGCTCGTCGTGCAGTCCGAGCTCGTCGCCAACGAGCAGCTCCCGCAGCGCGCCAACGGTGACCCCCGTGTCGAGGCCGCGCTGGCCGAGCCGCTGGTGTCCGAGCAGCACCGCAGCGAGAGCGCCGGCGCCACGCTCGTGCACCAGACCCGGCAGTCGGGGCTGCGCCTGGCCGCGGCGATGGACCACGAGGTGTACGGGCCGGAGTCGACGCAGACGTCGTCGGAGGCCACCGAGGACATCGGCCGCACCACGGTGATCGCCCGGCTCAAGCCGGGGGAGACGCTGCGGATCGTCAAGTACCTGTCCTACGGCTGGTCGTCGCGGCGGTCGCTGCCCGCGGTGCACGACCAGGTCCGCGCGGCGCTGGCCGCGGCCCGGTTCACCGGCTGGGACGGGCTGCTCGCCGAACAGCGCGCCTACCTCGACGACTTCTGGATCACCGCCGACGTCGAGATCGACGGTGACGCCGAGCTGCAGCAGGCCGTGCGGCTCGCGGTGTTCCACGTCCTGCAGGCCGGTGCCCGGGCGGAGCGGCGCGCCATCGGCGCCAAGGGCCTCACCGGCGACGGCTACGACGGCCACACCTTCTGGGACACCGAGACGTTCGCGCTGCCCGTGTTGTCGCACCTGGCCCCCGACGCGGCGGCCGACGCGCTGCGCTGGCGGCGCTCGATCCTGCCGCAGGCCATGGAACGCGCCGAGCAGCTGGGTCTGGCGGGTGCGGCGTTCCCGTGGCGGACCATCCGCGGCCACGAGTGCTCCGGCTACTGGCCCGCCGGTACCGCCGCGTTCCACATCAACGCCGACATCGCCGACGCCGTGCGCCGCCACGTCGCCGCCACCGGCGACCTGGAGTTCGAGCGCGAGGTCGGTCTCGAGCTGCTGGTGCAGACGGCGCGGCTGTGGCGCTCGCTGGGCCACCACGACTCGGCGGGCGAGTTCCGCATCGACGGGGTGACCGGGCCCGACGAGTACACCGCGATCGTCGACAACAACGTCTACACGAACCTGATGGCGCAGCTGAACCTGCGCTACGCCGCCGACGTCGCCGCCCGCAACCCGCGCGCGGCGTCGCGGCTCGGGGTCAACGCCGAGGAGATGGCCAGCTGGCGCGACGCCGCCGCGTCCATGCGCATCCCGTTCGACGAGGTGCTCGGGGTGCACCCGCAGTCGGAGGGCTTCACCGACCACCAGATGTGGGACTTCGAGAACACGCCGGAGAAGAAGTACCCGCTGCTGCTGAACTATCCGTACTTCGACCTGTACCGCAAGCAGGTGATCAAGCAGGCCGACCTGGTGCTGGCCATGCAGCTGCAGCCCGACGCGTTCACGCGTGAGCAGATGTCGCGCAACTTCGCCTACTACGAGGCGATCACGGTGCGGGACTCGTCGCTGTCGGCGGCCACGCAGGCCGTCGTCGCCGCGTGGACCGGGCACCTCGACCTGGCCTACGACTACTTCGCCGAGGCCGCGCTGGTCGACCTCGGGGACCTGGCGGGCAACACCGACCACGGCATGCACATCGCGTCGATGGCGGGGACGTGGAACGCCGTCGCCTCCGGGTTCGGCGGGATGCGCACCGACCGTGACGGCATCTCGTTCGCGCCGCGGCTGCCGTCGCCGTTGCCGCGCATCTCGTTCGGGGTGCTGTGGCAGGGCCGGTCGCTGCGGGTCACCATGACCGCGGACGAGGTGGAGTACCGGCTGGTCAGTGGGCCGCCGATGCGGCTGCGCCACCACGGGGAGGCCCTGGCCCTGGCCGATGCGCCGGTGGTGCGGGACATGCCGCCGGTGCCGGCGGTCGAGCCCGTCGAGCAGCCGCACGGCCGGGGCCCGCGCCGCCGCCACCCCGGCTGACCCGCGCAGGGCCGGCCCGGCGGCTCAGGTGCCGCCCATGCGGCGGCGCAGCCGGGCCAGGGTGCGGGCCAGCAGCCGGGAGACGTGCATCTGCGAGATGCCGACCTCGTCGGCGATCTGCGTCTGCGTCATGCCCACGAAAAACCGCAGCACGACGATGGTGCGCTCGCGCCCGGGCAGCTCGTCGAGCAGCGGGGCCAGGGTCTGGCGGTAGTCGACCTTCTCCAGTTCGGCGTCGGCGACGCCGAGGGTGTCCCCGATCTGCGACTCCGAACCGGCGACGAGCTCGTCGAGCGAGGTCGACCGGTACACCTGGCGCGCCTCCAGCCCGGAGATCACGTCGTCGACCGACAGGCCGAGGTGCTCGGCGATCTCGGTGGGCCGCGGCGCCCTGCCGAGGTTCTGCGCCAGGACGCCCACGGCGCCGTTGATGGCGCTCTGCAGCTCCTTCAGCCGCCGCGGCACCCGCATCGACCACGTCCGGTCCCGGAAGTGGCGGCGCACCTCGCCGGTGATGGTCGGCACGGCGTAGGAGAGGAAGTCGACGCCGCGGCCGGGGTCGAAGCGGTCGACGGCGTTGATGAGCCCGACGGTGGCGGCCTGTTCGAGGTCGTCGACGGGTTCGCCGCGGCCCGCGAACCGGCGCGCGATGTGCGCGACGACGGGCAGGTGCCCGGTGACGAGCCGTTCGCGCAGGAGGGCGCGGCGCGGGTCGTCGTCGCCGAGGTCGGCGAGCTCGTCGAAGAGGGGGGAGAGGTGGTCGTAGCCGTCGCGCGTGCCGCCGTCCCCGGGCCCGTCGGGGGCCGGAGGATCGGGGGACGCCCGGTCAGGCACGGGGCCCCCGTCGGGGCCGGTGGCGCGTCGGCGGATGGCTGCGCACGCGGTGATCTACCCTCGGCGCCCGCCGCGGTAAACCCGTGCGCTGGTACGTTGGACAGTCGCCCGGCCGGGCTGTGTCATGTCGGCGGGCGATCCGTCACGTCGCCCGCGAAGGTAGTCGTACTGGTGTCCAACAGTGTGTCCCACGACAGCGATCCTGCTCCTGCGGAGCGTCCGGGGATCCCCGACACCGATCCCGACGCGGCGCTGGAGCACGAGCGGGACTACGTCGAGATGCTCTACCAGCGTCTCGACACCCGCCGCGTGGAGACCGCGCGCCGGTTGCACGACGTGCTGCACGGCGAGACGGTCGGCACCCCGCAGGCGTTGACCGAGCGGGACGCGGCCGCCGCGATGTACACCGACCGGCTGGCCGCGTTGCGCGCCGCCGAGCACGGGCTGGCGTTCGGCCGTCTCGACGCCGACTCCGGCGAGGTGCGCTACGTCGGCCGGCTCGGGCTGCTCGACGAGGACAACGAGTACGAGCCGCTGCTGATGGACTGGCGGGCCCCTGCGGCGCAGCCGTTCTACACGGCGACGGCGGCGTCACCGGAGGGCATGCGGCGGCGCCGGCACCTGCGGACGCGGCGGCGCACGGTCGTCGCGATCGACGACGAGGTGCTCGACCTGGCCGACGCCGCGGCCCGGGGCAACCAGTCGGGGCTGACCAGCGAGGCGGCCCTCATGGCCGCGGTGACGCAGGCGCGGACCGGGCGGATGGGCGACATCGTCGCGACGATCCAGGCCGAGCAGGACCGCATCATCCGGTCGAAGCCGTCCGGGGTGCTGGTGGTGCAGGGCGGGCCGGGCACCGGTAAGACGGCGGTCGCGCTGCACCGCGCCGCGTACCTGCTCTACACCCACCGCGACCGGCTGGCGCGGCGCGGTGTGCTCGTCGTCGGCCCCAACTCGACGTTCCTGCGCTACATCGGGCAGGTCCTGCCGTCGCTGGGGGAGACCAGCGTCGTGCTGGCGACGGTCGCGCGGCTGTTCCCGGGACTGCACGCCCGCCGCGTCGAGCCCCCCGAGGTCGCGGAGCTGAAGGGGGGCGTCGAGATGGCGGCGATAGTCGCCGCCGCGGTGCGCGACCGCCAGCAGGTGCCGCGCAAACCGATCCACCTCGTCGTGGAGCAGCAGCAGGTCCGGCTCGACCGCGACGTCGCCAACCAGGCGCGGACCCGGGCCCGGCGTTCCCGCAAGCCGCACAACGAGGCGAAGCGGATCTTCCGCACCGAGGCGGTCCGGTTGCTCGCCCAGCAGGTGATGAACACCCTCGGCGGGCGCGGCCTGCTCGGGCGGGCCGACCTGGAGGACATCCGCGAGGAGCTCGGGGAGAGCCCGGAGCTGCTGCGTGAGCTCGACGCGCTGTGGCCGACGCTGTCGGCCGAGCAGCTGCTCACCGACCTGTTCTCCGACCGGCGCCGGCTCAACTCGGTGGCGCGCCGGCTCGGTCCCGTGGACCGGGAGCTGCTCTACCGGCCGGCCCCGGCCGACGACGTGGCGCCCGACGACCGTTGGACCCCGGCCGACGTGCCGCTGCTCGACGAGGCGGCCGAGCTGCTCGGCGACGACGGTGCGGCGGCCGCGGCGGCCGCGGCGGCGGCGCTGCGGGAGGAGGTCGAGTACGCCCAGGGGGTGCTCGACGTCCTCGACCTCGAGGAGGACCTCGACCCGGAGCTGTTGCGCGCCACCGACATCGTCGACGCCGACCGGTTGGCCGAACGTCAGCAGGTGCGCCGCTACGACACGACGGCCGACCGCGCGGAGGCCGACCGCGAGTGGACCTACGGGCACGTGATCATCGACGAGGCGCAGGAGCTGTCGGCGATGGCGTGGCGGCTGGTGATGCGCCGCGTGCCGAGCCGGTCGATGACGATCGTCGGTGACATCGCCCAGACCGGGGACCGGTCGGGTGCGCGGTCGTGGGACGAGGTGCTGGGCCCGTTCGTCGCGAAGCGGTGGCGGCTCGAGCAGCTGACGGTCAACTACCGCACCCCCGCCGAGATCGCCGACATCGCCGACGACGTGCTCGCCGAGATCGAGCCGTCGCTGGCGCCGCCGCGGTCGGTGCGCAGCACCGGGGTGCCGCCGCGGGCGGTCCGGGTCGCCGCGGGCTCCCTCGACGGGACCGACGGGGTGCTCGCCGACCTGGTCGCCCAGGAGCGGGAGGCCGTGGGGGAGGGCCGGGTCGTCGTGCTGGCCCCGGCCGCGCGCGTGGCGGCGCTGCGGGCCGTGCTGGTCCCGGACACGGTCGACGCCGCCGCGGCCGATCCGGAGGCGGCCGATCTCGACGCCCCCGTCGTGGTGCTGTCGATCACCGCGTCGAAGGGTCTGGAGTTCGACTCGGTGCTGCTGGTGGAGCCCGGTGAGGTGCTGGCGGAGTCCCCGCGCGGCGCGAACGACCTCTACGTGGCGCTGACCCGGGCGACGCAGCGGCTCACGGTCGCGCACGCGGGTGAGCTGCCGCGGATGCTCAAACGCCTGCAGCAGCGCTGACCAGACCGTGGACGGCTGGCGCTATGCCGGGTCGGCCGCGAGTGTCTCCAGGATCTGGTCGCCGTAGCGGGCGAGCTTGGCCTCGCCGACACCGTTGACCCGGCCCAGCTCGGCGAGCGTGGTGGGGGCGCCGGTGGCGATCTCGCGCAGCGTGGCGTCGTGGAAGATCACGTAGGCGGGGACGCCCTGCTCCTTCGCCGCGGCGCCGCGCCACGCGCGCAGCCGTTCGAACACCCCGGCGGCCTCGGCGGGCAGCGCCACGGTGGCAGCGGCCGACCGGCCGCGGGAGGCCCGGGCGCGACGTTCGGGATCGCGGCGCAGCGCCACGTCCCGGTCGCCGCGCAGCACCTCGCCGCTGGCGTCGGTGAGCGACAACGTCTGGTAGGCCCCGCCGACGGTGAGCAGTTCGCGGGCCAGCAGCTGGCGGATCACGGTGCGCCACTCCACGTCGCGCAGCTCGGTGCCGACGCCGAACACCGACAGCTCGTCGTGGCGGTGCTGGGTGATCTTCGGTGTCCGCTTGCCGACGAGGATGTCGACGATCTGGCCCGCGCCGAAGCTCTGGTTGCGTTCCTTCTTCAGCCGCCACACCGTCGAGAGCACCTTCTGGGCGGCGACGGTGCCGTCCCAGGTCTGCGGCGGGGTCAGGCAGGTGTCGCAGTTGCCGCACGCCTGCCCGGGCTGCCCGAAGTAGGCGAGCAGGTTCACCCGCCGGCACTCGACGGTCTCGCACAGCGCGAGCATCGCGTCGAGGTGCTGCGCCAGCCGGCGACGGTGCGCGAGGTCGCCCTCGGAGTCGTCGATCATCTTGCGCTGCTGCACGACGTCGCCGAGCCCGTAGGCCAGCCACGCCGTCGACGGCAGCCCGTCGCGGCCCGCGCGGCCGGTCTCCTGGTAGTAGCCCTCGACGGACTTGGGCAGGTCGAGGTGGGCGACGAACCGGACGTCGGGCTTGTCGATGCCCATGCCGAACGCGATCGTCGCCACCATGACGATGCCGTCCTCGCGCAGGAACCGGGCCTGGTTGGCCGCGCGGACCGGCGCCTCCAGGCCCGCGTGGTAGGGCAGCGCGGTGATGCCCTGCGCGGTGAGGAACTCGGCGACCTGCTCGACCTTGCGCCGCGACAGGCAGTAGACGATCCCGGCGTCGCCCGCGTGCTCGGCGCGCAGCAGCTCGACGAGCTGCCGGCGTTCCTCGGCCTTGGCCACGATGCGGTACTGGATGTTGGGCCGGTCGAAGCTGGCGACGAAGTGCTTGGCGGCGGTGAGGTCGAGCCGCTCGGCGATCTCGGCGTGGGTGGCCCGCGTCGCGGTGGCGGTCAGCGCGATCCGCGGCACGTCGGGCCAACGCTGGTGCAGCTGCGAGAGCATCAGGTAGTCGGGGCGGAAGTCGTGGCCCCACTGGGACACGCAGTGCGCCTCGTCGATCGCGAACAGGGCGATCGTGCCGCGCTCGAGCAGGTCGACCGTCGAACCCACCTTCAGCCGCTCCGGCGCCAGGTAGAGCAGGTCGAGCTCGCCCGCCAGGAACGCACGCTCGGTGTCGCGGCGCTCGTCGGGGCCCTGCGTGGAGTTGAGGAACCCGGCGCGCACACCCAGGGCGCGCAGGGCGTCGACCTGGTCCTGCATGAGCGCGATCAGGGGCGAGACGACGACACCCACGCCGTCACGCACGAGGGCGGGAATCTGGTAGCACAGCGACTTGCCGCCACCGGTCGGCATGAGGACCAGGGCGTCGCCGCCGCCGGACACGTGCTCGACGATCTCGCGCTGGTCGCCGCGGAAGTCGTCGTAGCCGAAGACCTGGTGCAGCACCTGAGCGGGATCCCGGGGAGCCATGCCGCGATCCTAGGAGCCCCCGGCGCGGCCGCGGCCCGCCCGTCGCCAACCTGTCGCACCCGTGATCACCCGCCCCGGGGTGTCGTGCCGGTCACCGTGGGCTGCGCCGACCGGGTCCCGGCGGTGTAGGAACGACACGGCATCCCCAATGACGGTGAGAGGACGGGTTCGTGGGCCTGAAGATCGGCTACAAGGCGTCGGCGGAGCAGTTCGGTCCGCGAGACCTGGTCGAGTACGCCGTCCGCGCGGAGGAGGTCGGCCTCGACAGCGTCTGGACCTCCGACCACTTCCTGCCGTGGCGGCACAACGGCGGGCACGCCCCGTTCGCGCTGACCTGGATGGCGGCGGTGGGGGAGCGGACGCGGCGGGTGCAGATCGGCACCAGCGTGCTCACCCCGACGTTCCGCTACAACCCGGCCGTGATCGCGCAGGCGTTCGCGTCGATGGCGCTGATGTTCGACGGCCGGGTCGCGCTCGGCGTCGGTACGGGGGAGGCGCTCAACGAGATCGCCGTGTCCGGGCGCGAGTGGCCGGAGTTCAAGGAGCGCTTCGCGCGGCTGCGTGAGGCCGTCCGGCTGATCCGTGCACTGTGGACGGAGGAGTCGGTCTCGGTCGAGGGCGACTTCTACACCCTGGTCGACGCCAAGATCTATGACCGGCCGAAGGACCCGGTGCCCGTCTACATCGCGGCGGGTGGGCCGGTCGTCGCCAGGTACGCGGGCCGCGCGGGCGACGGGTTCATCTGCACGTCGGGCAAGGGCATGGACCTCTACACCGAGAAGCTCGTCCCGGCCGTGCAGGAGGGTGCCGCCGCCGCGGAACGCGACCCCGACGGCATCGACCGCATGATCGAGATCAAGATGTCCTACGACCGCGACGCCGGCCACGCCCTGGAGAACTGCCGGTTCTGGGCGCCGCTGTCGCTGTCGGCCGAGCAGAAGCACAGTGTCGACTCGGCGTCGGAGATGGAGCGGCTGGCCGACGAGCTGCCGATCGAGCAGGTCGCGAAGCGGTGGATCGTCGCCTCGACACCCGACGAGGCGCTCGACCAGATCCGGCCCTACGTCGACGCGGGGCTGAACCACCTGGTGTTCCACGGACCCGGCGACGACCAGGAACGGTTCCTCTCGCAGTTCGCCGAGGACGTGCTGCCGCGGCTGCGCGAGCTGGGCTGACTGTGAGGAGGGTCTGACCGCACACCGCTCGACCCGACCCTCGGCGCGGCTCTCGACGACCCGCACGGTGGTCCGTTCGGTGCCGCCCGGCGTGACGTACACCCCGCCGGGCGACACCGACGTTTGGCGATGTCACGTCCTGGCCACCCCGGACGAAGAACACTGCGTGGATCGGGCTACGGACACGACGCTGTTCGGCGCACAGTTCGGCGCACACGGTGTCGACGCGACGGGGGCCGCGGGCTCCGGGAAGGTGCGGATTCCGGTGGGGGACACGGTGGACGAGCAGGAACGCGTCGTTCCGCTGCGGGCCGTCGCCGACCCCGCCCCCGCACCGGCCCCCAGGAACGACCCGGCGACCGAGCTGGCACTCGAGATCGTGTCCGATCCCGCCCGGCTCGCCCCGATGCGCCGTGCCGTCGTCGCGTGGGCCCGCGCCCTCGACCTGACCGAGGACACCGTGGCCGACCTGCAGCTCGCCGTCGGTGAGGCCGCGGCCAACGGCGTCGAGCACGCCTACCCCGCCGACTCGACGGGTCTCGTCGAGGTCACGCTGCGGCTGCGGCGGCGTCGTGGCCGCCGCGTCGTCGCCGTCCGCGTGTCCGACCAGGGCCGCTGGCGCCGCCCACCGGCCGATCCCGGCTACCGCGGCCGCGGCATCGCGATGATCCGTGCCGTGGCGCACGACGTCGCGATCACCCCGGGCCGGCGCGGCACCGAGGTCACCTTCTCCCTGCCCGCCTGAAGGGCCCGCCTGAAGGGCCGGCGGCGCTGGGCGATCCGGGTGATCCACGCCCACCGCGGGTGTTCGGGCCGCGCCCGGTGGGGTAGACCCCGAAGCGATGCCGCCCGATCCGCTTCCCCCGCAACCCCCCGACCGGCCGCCCGGCGACCCGGTCGAGGACGGTCACGACGCGCCCACCCCCGAGCAGCGCGCCCGGAAAGTACGCATGTGGGTCTCGACCGCCGCGCTGGTGATCCTCGTCGTCGGTGCCGCGCTGGTGTTCGTGCGCGGGTTCGCGTTCTTCGGTGTCGTGCTCGTCGTCCTCGCGGTGTTCGCCGCCGTCGACCTCACGTGGGTGGCGCGCCGCACCATGCGCTCGCGTTGAGCCCACCCGCTTCGGTACGGCAGCGGGTACGGCACGACGAACGCCCCCGGCCGGTGGGCCGAGGGCGTTCGGGACAGCGCGTGCGACGCGGGCTCAGCGACCCGACGGGATCGAGCCGCCGGCGACGAGCCGGCGCGAACCCGGGGTGCGGACGGCCCGCAGACCCGGCAGGGCGACGGCCGACCGCGGCGCCGTCGGGCGGAAACCACGCACGACCGGCCACGCCGGCGACGGCGGGAACAGCACGTCGAGACCCGAGCCGACGGGCCCACCGACGCTGGAGCGCAGCAGCTCCTGGTAGTCGTCGTACTCGGCGATCGCGGCGGCCAGGTCGCCCTGGGCGAGGTGGGCCTCGATGAGGGCGCGGCGGGCGTTCTCGCGGCTCGGGGCGGCGTTCACGGCGATCCGTGCCAGCGCGACGGCCTGCTCGTGGTCGCCCCCCGCGCTGTAGCGCAGGCTCAGGTCCTCCAGCGCGTTGAGCCGCAGCTGGCGGAAACGCTCACGCTCGACCGCGATCCACGGCGCCGTCCACGACGGCAGCACATCGGCCCGCAGGAGCGTGGTGTCGGCGACCTCGTGGGCCGCGACCTCGGGGATCAGCCGGACCAGGGCCATCGCCTCGTCGAGGTCGACCGACACCAGCGAGTCGAGGACCACGGTGCCCGCGAGCGTGTCGACGACGAGGAGCCCCGGTACGTCGACGTCGGCGAGCGCCTCGTCGAGCAGCCGCAGCGCGGCGCCGGACTCGACACCGGCCCACAGGTCGGCCGCCAGCGTCGCCAGCGGCTGCGGCCGGCGGTGCACCGCGAGGTACGCGACGACGCGGCGGGCATCGACACCCAGCGCCACGGCCACCCCGTCGTGAGTCAGGGTGAACGATCCCAGCACAGAGACCTTGTGTCCGGGTCCTGGCGTGGAAGATCGGCGCTGATCGTCAGACATGTCTGTCCCCGTGAAGAATGTCGAATGTTGTCAACCCATGGCAGGCCCAGAGGGCGCCCGGCGCGGAACCGAGTCTTCTCCCACGCAACGGACTTGCCAAGGGGCTTCCGGCAGTCGTTTCGTCACAGTTTCCGGCTGGTCACGAGAGGCCGGCACCGGGACGCATAACGATGTTAGCTCAGGGCACCGCGTGCATCCGCACATGGGTACCCGAACGATCACGCCACACGTGCAGCACGTCACACAGCTGCCGCGCGATCCACACGCCGCGGCCACGCGGATCGGCCGGGTGCGGGGCACGCAACCCGGGCAGCGGCTCGGTGAGGGCCTCGCCCGTGTCGTGGATCTCGGCGACGAGCCCGTCGCCCGCGATCCACAACGCGACCCGCGCCTCACCCGACCCGTGTTCCACCGCGTTGGTGGCGATCTCGTTGACCGCGAGCACCACGTCCTCGGAACGGGCCGTGTCGAACGCCGTCGCCGCCGCCAGGTCGGCCACCGCCGCCCGCACCTCGTGCAGCTGCCACGCCGAGAACACCATGTCGAGATCGGGCGCGCCCAGCAGCACGGGCGGCGCGGCCGGCATCCCCGCCAGCACGTCGCGCGGGGGCCGGTGGTCGGCGTTCACGTGCAACCGCCCGCCCTCGAACAGCAGCGGGTGGTTGGCGATCGCGCCCTCGAGGATCTCCGAGTGCAGCGGCAGCTCGGGGTAGAAGCAGAACATGCTGACCGGCAGGTCGGTCAGCGCGACGTTGACCGCCGCGTCCAGCTCGGTCCAGTACCGGCCGTCGATGCCGTCGAGGGCGCTGTCGTGCTCGGACACGGCGAGGACCGCACCAGCCTGCGACGTCAGCTCCCGCAGCTCGCGGGCCAGCCGGGCCGCGGTGGTCTGCCCCGAGCTGCGCGCCGGGGCGGCGGCCCCGAGCGCGACGACCCGGGCCGTACCGGCCGCCTCACGCAGCAGAGCCTCCGTCTCGGGGCGCACCGAGAGCACGACGGCCTCGCCGCGCCCCGCCGCGTCGGCCACGACGGGTGCCGCCGTCTCGACCAGATCGGCCGACGACGAGTACACCGCGCACGCGTGCTGGAGCCGGACCGGCGCCGCGGTCCGGGTGGTCTCGACCCTCACCGCGCCTCCCGCAGGTCCGGGAACCCGTCGCCGTGCCCGTCGGTCCAGCCGGCGTCGGCCCCGGCCGACGGTGCGGCGGGGGCGTCGCCGCCCGCGTGGCGGCCGCTCCCGGGGACCGGGCCCGGCCCCGCCCACACCGTGTCGGACGTGGCCGGGAACTCGTGGACCGTGAGCTGGGCCGCGAACGGTGCGCCGCACCGGTCGAGGACCCGCAGCACGCCCGGACGGACGTCGGTGAGGACCAGCCGGTGCGTGTCGGGGAAGCCCTCGGCGGCGTGGACGAGGCTGACGGCGGACGCGACGTCGATGAAGCGCAGCGAGGCCAGGTTCAGCTCGATGTCGCTGGGCGCGGAGTGCGAGCGCAGCGCGTCGTCGAGGGTGGTCTCGAGCAGGCGGGCGATCGCGGGCCGGTTGCTGTGGTCGACCTCGCCGGACAGGCGCGCGCTGGTCGGCCCGGTGCGCACGACGCGCAGCAGCCCGTCGTCGTAGGCCGTCGGCACGCTGAGCTCCTTGCGGTGGACGTCGCGCATCCGCTCGATCTGCTCGTCGGAGTAGCGGCGCCGGTCGTAGAGGCACAGCGCGGTGATGCCGCGCTCGCGGACCAGCCCGTCGAGCTCGCGGTCGTACTCGACGAACGTGGCGGGCCACTGCCGGTCGAGGCCGTAGCTCATCTGCCCGGTCATCCGGAAACCCGCGTAGCCGGCGGCCGTCGACCCGTCGATGTGTTCGAGCATCATCGCCCGCGCCTCGGGCAGCGGGGTGTGGAAGATCGCGCGCGTCGCCTCGGCGGGCACGATCGCGAGCTGGCCGGTGCGCAGCGGGCGTTCGAACGCGACGCGGTCGTCGGACAGGCGGTTGAGGACACCCTCGGCGGTGCCGTCGTCGAAGTAGAGGACCCGCTCGTTGCGGTCGAGACCGTCGGCGACGAAGTCGGCCGAGACCTCCCAGAGCTGTTCCTCGCTGAGCGGGACCGCGCACACGTGATCTCCGGGAGACACGTCGCGCGTCGATCTCGTCATCTGCACCCAACCGGAAGCCGTCGGTGACCGTCGTCCACTGTATGGCGGACTACCCGCTGGTCACCGCCGTCGAACGGACTACGGCGCGCCGAATCGGCACGCCCGGTCGTCGAACGGACCGTGCACGGCCGATCAGCGAGGTCCACCCGGTCGGGTGGCCGCCTCCGGTGTCCGCCGGACGCACCAACGACAGCGGCGAACGGCCCAGCCGGGCGCGGCCGGTCAGCGCACCACCGGCGGCACCACCGCCTCGACCAGGTGCGGACCCGGCTCGGCGGCCGCGGCGCGCAGGGCGTCGGCCAGCTCCTCGGCGGTGCGGGCCCGCCGGGCCGGCACGCCCATGCCCTCGGCGATGCGGACGAAGTCGAGGGTCGGGTCGTCGAGGTCGAGCAGCCGGCGGGCGACCGCGCCGGAGCCGTCGCCGGTGAACTCGGCGCCCACCTGGGCGAGCTCGGCGCGCAGCACCGCGTAGGCGGCGTTGTTGTAGACGACCGTCGTCACGTCCAGGCCCTCACGGGCGTGGGTCCACAGCGCCGAGATCGTGTACATCGACGCGCCGTCGGCGGCCAGGCACCAGACGGGCCGGTCGGGGCAGGCGACGGCGGCACCGGCGGCGGCGGGCAACCCGTAGCCGATCGCGCCGCCGGGCAGGGTCAGCCAGTCGTGGCGGGGCCCGCCCGCGGTCGCCTGCCCGAGCCCGACCCCGGACGTGTTCGCCTCGTCGACGACGATCGCGCCGTCGGGCAGCAGCGCCCCGATCACCGCGGACGCCGACGCGCCGGTGAGCTCACCCGTGGGCAGCTCGGGGCGCCCGTGCGGCCCGGCCGGGGCCTCGGTGCCCGGCGCGACCAGGTCGGCCAGCGCAGCCAGCGCCGTCGCGGCCGGCCCGTACTTCGGCGCGACGGTGACGACGTCGGCTCCCTCGGGCAGCAGGTCCCCGGACCGGCCGGGGTAGCCGAAGAACGCGACGGGGCTGCGTGCCCCGGCGAGCACGACGTGCGCGGCACCCTCCAGCTGGCGATGCGCGGTCGTCGCGACGTAGCTCAGCCGCGCCACCGCGGGCAGCCCACCGCCGCGCTCGGACCGCGCCGGGAACGTCTCGGCCAGCAGCGTCGCCCCGGTGGCCGCCGCGATCCGGGCGGCGGCGCGGGCCCCGTCGGCGGTAGCGCCGTCGCCGCCGATCAACAGCACGCACCGCTCCCCGCCGGTCAGCGCCTTGGCGGCGGCCTCGAGCGCGTCGGCGTCGAGGGCCCCTCGGCCGGCGGCGAGCCCGGGCTCGGACTCGACGGTGGCCGGGGCGGCACCGTCGTCCCACGAGGCGTCCGCGGGCAGGATCAGCGTCGCGATCCCGGCGGGCGGGCCGAGCGCCGCGGCGACGGCGGCCGCGGTGTCGGGGCCGACGTCGGCGGCGGTCGCGCTGCGCCGCACCCACCGCGACACGGTGCCCGCCACCGAGTCGATGTCGGAGTCCAGCGGGGCGTCGTGGACCTTGTGCGCGGTCGAGTGGTCGCCGACGACGGTGACGACCGGCGTGCCCGCGCGGCGGGCGTTGTGCAGGTTGGCCAGGCCGTTGCCCAGCCCCGGGCCCAGGTGCAGCAGCACCGAGGCGGGCCGGCCCGTCATCCGCCCGTAGCCGTCGGCCGCGCCCGTCGCGACACCCTCGAAGAGGGTCAGGACCGGGCGCATCGTCGGCACCCCGTCCAGCGCGGCGACGAAGTGCATCTCGGAGGTGCCGGGGTTGGCGAAGCAGACGTCGACGCCGCCGTCGACGAGCGTGTGCAGCAGCGCGTGCGCGCCCCTCACCGGGGCGTCCCGGTCGTCGTGACCTCGACGGCGGTCGCGGGGGAGGACCGCAGCGTCTGCAGCACGACGCAGTACCGCTCGGTGAGCTTCACCAGGGCGGCGACCTGCTCGTCGTCGGCGTCGGTCACGAGGTCGAACCGCAGCCGCACGTCGCGGAACCCGACCGGTGCCTGCTTGTCGACGCCGAGGGTGCCGCGGAAGTCGAGGTCGCCCTCGGCGTGCACGGTGCCCGACGCCTCGACGCCCAGCGACGTCGCGACCGCGCGCAATGTCACGCCGGCGCAGGCGACCAGCGCCTCCAGCAGCATGTCGCCCGAGCACAGCTGGGTGCCGTCGCCACCGGTCGCGGGGTGCAGGCCGGCCTCTGCGAGGGCGGTCGACGTCCGTACCTTGCAGGCGACGCCGGAGCCGTCGAGCTCGCCGTCGGCGTGCAACGTGACGAGCGCGGCGCCGGGATCGTCGCGGTAGCGCTGCTTGAGCGGGGCCTGGGTGTTGCGGAGCGTCGAGGCGTCCATCCCGACATCGTGCCGCGCGGGACCGACCGTCCGCAGGCCGGCCGGGCGGGCGCGACGTAGGCTCCCGGCGTGACCGACCCCCCCTCCGCGGACCGGGTGCTCACCGTCCCCAACGCGCTGAGCGTGCTGCGCCTGCTCGGCGTCCCGCTGTTCCTGTGGCTGCTGCTCGGCCCCCGTGCCGACGGCTGGGCGATCGTCGTGCTGGCCGTCGGCGGCCTCACCGACTGGCTCGACGGCAAGCTCGCCCGGCTGCTGAACCAGTACTCGCGCCTCGGCGCGCTGCTCGACCCGGCGGTCGACCGGCTCTACATCCTCGCCGCGCTCGTCGCCCTCGGGGTGCGCGAGGTCGTGCCGTGGTGGGCGGTGATCGTGCTGGTGGCACGCGACCTCGTGCTGGGGGTGTGCCTGCCGATCCTGCGCCGCCGCGGGTACGGCCCGTTCGTCGTCACCTATCTGGGCAAGGCGGCGACCTTCCAGCTCCTGTACGCCTTCCCGCTGCTGCTGCTCGGGCAGGGGCACAGCTGGTTCGCCGACCTCGCCCGGCCGTTCGGCTACGCGTTCGCGGGCTGGGGGGTGGCGCTCTACCTGTGGACCGGGCTGCTGTACCTGGCCCAGTTCGTGGCGGCGATGCGCACACCCGCGCAGGCCCCTGCGGCGGAGGTCACCGACGTGCCCGGCAGCGTGCGGAACCCGGGTCCGGCCGGACCCGCCTGAGGTCTACGCTCCTCCACGAGCCGAACCGCCGTCGGGCGGCGCCGCCGGACCCCGGTTCGGCCCGGCCGTCGTCGGTCCGGCACGGTAGGTTCCCCCGCGACGCGGACCACCTCGGTCGGCGTCCCGCACCACGCAGGAGGAGAGCCCGAGGTGACCACGAACGACGGCCCCGGTGTCCCGCCGGAGCGCGCACCGGAGACGACCTCGGTCTTCCGGGCCGACTTCCTCGCCGACGTCGAGCAGCCGGTTGCGGACCAGCCGGTCTCCGGCCTCGACGCGCTGCCCCCGGGGTCGGCGTTGCTGGTCGTCAAACGCGGGCCGAACGCGGGATCACGGTTCCTGCTCGACCGTCCGACGACGAGCGCGGGCCGCCACCCCGACAGCGACATCTTCCTCGACGACGTGACCGTCTCCCGGCGTCACGCCGAGTTCCGCCGCGACGGCGAGTTCGTGGTGGTCGACGTGGGCAGCCTCAACGGCACCTACGTCAACCGCGAGCCGGTCGACACGGCGGTGCTGGCCAACGGCGACGAGGTCCAGATCGGCAAGTTCCGGTTGATCTTCCTCACCGGTTCGCACGACGCGGGTCGCGGCTGACCGCGGTCCATGACGCACCCGACGGGGCGGTAGCCACTGCGGCCGCCGCCCCCGTCGCACGTCACGGCAGGTCCGCGGGCGACACGCCCGGCCGTCGCCGGTGTACCGGTGCACCCGGACGGCGGTGGCGGCCGGGGCGGTGACGAGCACGGAATCACGGTGACGGCGCGGCCGGACCGACACGTGTGCGCGGATGGCCCGTCCGGAGGCGCGCGTGGGCGAGGCGGCCCGTGTAGCGTCATCATGGTCAGACGCCGCGCGGTCCGACGGACGACGGAACCGGTTCCCCCGGGCCCCGTCCGGCAACGAGCGGAGTGCCGACGCACGACGGTGAGGAGGCGACGTATGAGCGAGATGCGCGTCGTGGGAGTCAGGGTCGAACTTCCCGCCAACCAGCCCATCCTCCTGCTGCGGGAGACGAGCGGCGACCGCTATCTGCCGATCTGGATCGGGTCCGTCGAGGCCACGGCCATCGCGCTGGAGCAGCAGGGCGTCAAGCCCGCACGCCCCCTCACCCACGATCTGCTCAAGGACGTGATCGGTGCGTTGGGCAGACGGCTCGAGCAGGTGCGGATCACCGACCTGCAGGAGGGCACCTTCTACGCCGAGCTGATCTTCGACGGCGGTGTGAAGGTGTCGGCGCGGCCGAGTGACTCGGTGGCGTTGGCGCTGCGGATCGGGGTGCCGATCCATGCCGACGAGAGCGTGCTCGCCGAGGCGGGTCTGGTCATCCCGGACGAGCAGGAGGACGAGGTCGAGAAGTTCCGCGAGTTCCTCGACTCCGTCTCGCCGGAGGACTTCCGGGGCGCTCAGCCTGGATGACGGACAGGTCACGATCAGGGCGACACGCCCATGATCGGGTGACACGGTCGGCGCGGCGCGTTGACCCAGCGCAGGGACTTGCTTACGGTCAGCATCGTTCTTATGGGTGAGGGACGGGCCCGCGGTCTCCGCGACCCGAGGGAAGGAGAGCCGTGGACGCGTCGCCGCCCGACGCGCCCGAGCAGGGCGAACTCTTCCCCGACCCACTCGTCGGCGAAGGCCTCGACGGGATGCCCGACCAGCTGGTCGGCTTCCGCGGCCCCACCGCGTGCCAGGTCGTCGGCATCACCTACCGGCAGCTCGACTACTGGGCCCGCACCGGGCTCGTCGTGCCGTCGATCCGCGGCGCGGCCGGCTCCGGCAGCCAGCGGCTCTACTCCTTCAAGGACGTCCTCGTCCTCAAGGTCGTGAAGCGGCTGCTCGACGCCGGGGTCTCGCTGCAGAACATCCGCGTCGCCGTGGAGCACCTGCGTCGCCGCGGGATAAGGGACCTGGCGGGCATCACGCTGTTCAGCGACGGCACGACCGTCTACGAGTGCGCCTCCCCCGAAGAGGTCGTCGACCTGCTGCAGGGCGGCCAAGGGGTGTTCGGGATCGCGGTCTCGGGTGCGATGCGTGAGATCAGCGGCTCGATCAAGGACTTCCCGGTCGAGCGTGCCGACGGCGGAACCGTCGACGACTCACCCGAGGACGAGCTGTCGCGGCGCCGGGCCCGCCGCGCCATCAGCTGACGCTGCGCCCGCCGGTCCGGCCCGGATCACCCCGTTCGGACACAGGGTCGCGCACGTAGCCGTCGACCCGTGCGCCGATCACGCGTCCTGTCCGGCACCAGGCCGGTATCCGCCTACACGTGAGGTCGTGAGCGGCGATAGTCGCTACAGCGACTATCGCCGCTCACCGGGTCGTCAGGGTCTCGCAGAGCGCGATCAGGCGCGACCGGAGCGGGGCGGCGCGTTCGGCGAAGCCCGCCTGCAGCCGCGCGTACTCGGCCCGGCCGGCCGGGATCTCGATCCGCACCGGCTCGTAGCCGTGCGCAGCCAGGTCGTAGGGGCTCGCCCGCATGTCCAGCTCGCGGACGTCGGCGGCCAGCTCGAAGCAGTCGGCCAGCAGCTCCGACGGGCAGCCCGGCGCGAGCTTGTAGGCCCACTTGTAGAGGTCCATCGTCGCGTGCAGGCACCCCGGCTGTTCGAGGGCGGCCTGGGTCTCCCGGGTCGGGGTGAGCGCGTTGCGGGGGCGGGCGGCGTCGGTGAAGAAGCGGAACGCGTCGTAGTGCGTGCAGCTCACCGGCAGCGACTCGACGACGGCGTCGGTCCCGGCGGAGCCCAGCCGCAGCGGCACCGCGTCGTGGCGGGGGGCGTCGGTGCGGTAGACCATCGCCCACTCGTGCAGCCCGAAACAGCCCAGCCGCGCGGGCCGCGACGCGGTGGCCGTGAGCAGGCCGGCGACGAACGCGGCGGTGGTGCGCAGCCGTGGCAGCGTCGTGGGGTCGAGGACGACGCCCCCGGGGCCATCGACGTACCCGGGCCGGTCGGCGAACTCCGCGGCGTCGCGCAGCGCGACGCCCGGCCCCGGATCCCAGCGCTCCAGCTGCGCCGGGCGCAGCGAGTAGTAGGTGAACAGGAAGTCCAGCACCGGGTGGGCCTCACCGCGGCGGCGCCGCTCCCGGTGCGGAGCGGTCCAGCGCGACACCCGCTCCCGGTGCGCCGCCGCGCGCTCGCGCCACTGCGGGCCGCCGAGCACACGCGTGGGGGCGTGGGCCGGGGCGTGGGGCGGCGCGGTCACCCGGCGACGGTACCGGCCGGACCCCGCGGGCACCGTCGGGTCCCACCGGGTGGCCCCCGAACCGGGCCCGGGGTCAGCCACTGGCGCGGGGGGTGTGCGTGGAGTCGCGCACCGTCCCGACGTAGGCCTCCAACAGGTCCTCCATCGCGACGACCCCGACCGTCCGCCCGGCCCCGGTGACGGCCCGGGCCAGGTGGGCGCGGGCGCTGCGCAGCGCGGCGAGCGCCTCGTCGAGTCGGGCGTCGGCGGGCACCTCGGGCAGCCCCCGGACCCGTGAGGCCGGCACCACCGCAGCCGGGTCGTCGACGACGTCGAGAATGTCCTTGACGTGCAGGTACCCGACGAGACGCTGGTCGTCGCCGCGCAGCGGGAACCGGGAGAAGCCCGTCTCCTCGACGGCGGCCGCGACCTCCCCGACCGTCGGTGTCGGCGACAACGTCACCAGGTCGGCGAGGGGGACGACGACGTCGTCGACCGTGGCCTCCGCGGACCGCAGGGTCCGCGACAGCCGGCTGGACTCCTCGTCGTCGAGCAGGCCCTCGCGGCGCGAGTCGGAGATCATCTCGGCGAGCTCGCCGCTGGTGAACGCCGACTCCAGCTCGTCGCGCGGCTCGACGCGCAGCAGCCGCAGCACGGAGTTGGCCATCCAGTTGAACACCGACACGACCGGGCTCGCGATGCGCGTCCACACCAGGAACGGCGGCACCAGCAGCGCCGCGGTGCGTTCCGGGCCGGCGATCGCGATGTTCTTGGGCACCATCTCGCCGAGCACCATGTGCGCGACGACGACGATCACCAGCGAGATCGCGAACGCGATGGGGTGCAGCAGCCCCTCGGGCAGCCCGAGCAGCTGGAAGGGCCGTTCGATGAGGTGCGCGACGGCGGGCTCGCCGAGGCGGCCCAGCAGCAGCGACGCGATCGTGATGCCCAGCTGGGAGGCCGCGAGCATCCGCGACAGGTCGGCCGACGCGGCCAGCACCGTGCGCGCGGCCGCGTCGCCGGCCTGTGCCATGGCCTCCAGCCGGTCGCGCCGCGCCGAGATCAGGGCGAACTCGGCGCCGACGAAGAACGCGTTGGCCAGCAGCAGCAGGATCGCGGCCAGCAGCGAGAGGACGTCACTGCCCATCGAGAACCCCTTCGGCGGTGGGGCGGCGGGCCAGGCGCAGCTCGGCGATGCGGTGCCGGTCGCGGCGCATCACCGTCAGCCGCCAGTCGTCGACGGTCAGGTCGTCGCCCACGTCGGGGATGCGGCCCAGGCGCAACAGGACCAGCCCCGCGAGGGTCTCGTAGTCGCCCTCGGGCATCTGGAAGCCGGTGGCGTCGGCGACCTCGTCGGCGCGCAGCAGCCCCGACACCACCCACGAGTCGCGGCCCAGCGGGCGCACGGTGGGCTGTTCGGCGCGGTCGTGCTCGTCACGGACGTCGCCGACGATCTCCTCGACCAGGTCCTCCAGCGTCACGATCCCCGCGGTGCCGCCGTACTCGTCGACGACGACGGCCATCTGCAGCCCGGAGTCGCGCAGCCGGGTCAGCAGTGCGTCGCCGTCGAGGGACTCCGGCACGGTCGGCGCCACCTGCACGAGCTCACGTACCGGGGTGTGGGGCCGGTCGGGGGCGGGCACGGCGAACGCCTGCTTGACGTGGACGAGGCCGAGGACGGCGTCGGGGTCGCCGTCGTGGACGGGGAAGCGGGAGAACCCGGACATGCGGGAGAGCAGGACGAGGTCGGCGACGGTGTCGTCGGCGTCGAGCGCGGTCATCCGCACGCGTGGGGTCATCAGGTCCTCGGCGACGCGGTCGGTGAACCGCAGCGAACGGTCCATCAGGGTGGCGGTGCCCTCGTCGAGGGTGCCGTGCGCCGCCGACGCCCGGACCAGTGAGCTGAGCTCGTGCGGGGCGCGCGCCGAACGCAGCTCCTCCGCGGGCTCGACCCCGAACTTGCGGACCACGCCGTTGGCGGCCCGGTTGAGCCCGACGATGAGCCACCGGAACGTCGCCGAGAACCCGGCCTGCAGCCACACGACGGCGCGGGCGGTGGCCAGCGGGCGGGCGATAGCGATGTTCTTGGGCACCAGCTCCCCGAACACCATCGACAGGGCGGTGGCCAGGACCAGCGACAACGCCGTCGCGAGGCCCGCGGCCCAGCCGTCGGACATGCCCGTCGCCGACAGGCCCGGACGGATCAGCTCGGCGATCGCGGGTTCGGCGATGTAGCCGGTGGCCAGTGTCGTCACCGTGATCAGCAGCTGGGCGCCGGAGAGCTGGAACGACAGCCCACGGTGGGCGCTGCGGACGACGGCGGCGCGCCGGTCGCCCGCGCGCGCGACGTGGGCGTCGACCTGGCTGCGTTCGAGCGCGGTGAGGGAGAACTCCGACGCGACCGCGACCGCGGTGCCGAACGTCAGCGCCAGCACGGCGACGAGGCCGAGCACCGAGAACAGGACGGTCACCGTGGCGCGTCCCGGCCGGGGCGGGGGGAGGAGGGGGACACTGCTGCTCCTGGACGTTCGTCGACGGGCGTCGCACCGGCCGCGGTGCCCTGGCCGCGGGCACCGGCGGCGACGCCCTGGCCACGGCCGGTCCGGTGCGGCGGACCGAGTGTAGGACGTGGCGGGCGGCCCGGCCGGGCCACCGCGCAGCTCACGGTCGCGGGCGGCCGGCAACGGGTCGGACGGGCCCAGCAGCCGCAGCGCGGGAACACCGACCGGTGACCGACGGGTCGAGCTCGACGACGGTCACCGGTCGGGTCCGTGAGCGGTGGTCCGACATACCCGCCGACGTGCCCGAGGGCAGGAACCCTTGTGAGTGGCAATAGTCGCTCCAGCGACTATTGCCACTCACAGGGTTCGTCGGCGGCGGTGCGACCGACGTCACGGCGCCCATCGCAGGTCGCGGCGTCTACCTTTGACGACCATGTCGACCTGTTCGTGGCGACGGTGGCCGACGAAGGCGCCGAGGTGACCCGCTCGGCGGGGGTTCGCGATGGCGTGGGGTCCTCGCCGTTCGTCGACTTCGACCGCGACGCCTGGGCACGGCTGGGCACGGCGACGCCGCTGCCGCTGACGGCCCACGAGCTCGAGCAGGTCCGCAGCCTCGGCGACTTCGTCGACCTCGACGAGGTCCGCCAGGTGTACCTGCCCCTGTCGCGGCTGCTGACCCTGCACGTCCAGGAGGGCGGGCGGCTCTACCGGGCCTACCGCAACTTCCTCGGCGGCACGACGGCCCGCACCCCGTTCGTCATCGGGATCGCCGGGTCGGTGTCGGTGGGCAAGTCGACGACGGCGCGCCTGCTGCGCCTGCTGCTCGCCCGCTGGCCGCAGCACCCCCGCGTCGAGCTGATCACCACCGACGGGTTCCTGTACCCGAACGCGGAGCTCGAACGCCGGAACCTGCTGCAGCGCAAGGGTTTCCCGGAGTCCTACGACCGGCGCGCGCTGCTGCGGTTCATCACCGAGATCAAGGCCGGCCGCCCCGAGGTTGTCGCGCCGGTCTACTCCCACCTCGTCTACGACATCGTCGAGGGCGAACAGACGGTGGTGCGCAAGCCCGACATCCTGATCGTCGAGGGCCTCAACGTGCTGCAGCCGGCCCAGCCGAGCCTGTCGCGCGGGGGAGCGCTGGCGGTCAGCGACTTCATCGACTTCTCCGTCTACGTCGACGCCGCCACCGAGGACATCCGGCAGTGGTACGTCAACCGGTTCCTACGGCTGCGCGAGACGGCCTTCCGGGACCCGGCGTCGTACTTCCGCCGCTACGCCGCCCTCGACGAGCCGGCCGCGATCGAGCGGGCCCGGTCGATCTGGGCGGAGATCAACGGCCCCAACCTGGAGGAGAACATCCTGCCGACGCGGGGACGGGCGAGTCTGGTGCTGCGCAAGGGCCACAACCACGCGGTCACCGGGATCCGGCTGCGGAAGGTCTGAGCGGGGTCCCGGCCGGCGGGGGGCGGGGTCGTCGCACGTCACGGGCGAGCCGCCGTCGTCGGTAGTGGACGGTGCTGGCACCATGAACGGATGCGAGGCGGTGCCGACGTGGCGGGCCCGGAGGTGGCGGGCGGCATGGACGAAGCTGACGATCTGCGCGCGGCCGGGGAGTCCCCGACGCCCCTGGCGGCCCGGCTCGGGCTCGTCGTGGGCCGGCTCAACCGGCGCATCCGCATCGACGGCCGGCAGTCGGTCCCGCCGCTGCAGCTGTCGACGTTGGTGACCGTCGAGCAGAAGGGTCCGCTGCGCCTGTCCGAGCTGGCCCGCCGCGAGGCCGTCACCGCGCCGACGATGAGCCGGGTCCTCACCGCGCTCGACGAGCAGGGCCTCGTCGTCCGCACCGTCGACCCCGACGACGCCCGCGGCGTGCTGATCACGTTGTCCGACAAGGGTGCCGGGGTTCTGTCGGAGGTGCGCAACCACCGCACCGCGCTACTGGCCCGCCGGCTGCGCCGGCTCGACCCGGCCCAGGTCGCCGCGCTGACCGAGGCGCTGCCCGCCCTCGAGGCGCTGCTGGTCGAGGACTCCGACGGCGGGTCGTCGGCCCGACCGGTCGGCCCGGACGGCCGCTGACCTCGACCGCCGACGGTGAGTCAGACGGTGAGTCCGTCGGCGACGACCGTCAGCTCCTCGTGGTCGAACGACAGCAGCCCGGCGATCCGGGCCGACTCCGGCAGCGGGTCCGGGTAGGTCCACGCGGCGTTCTCCAGCAGTCGCCCGTCGGGCAGCCGCACCCCGCGGTAGGACGCCTCGCCCTTGTAGGGGCAGCGGGTGCGGGTGGGGCTCGGCTCCAGCGGCACCACCACGTCCTGCTCGCGCAGGTACCAGCGCCACGGCAACCCGGTCTCGCACAACAGCGTCGCGGTCCGGCTCTCCGCGACGACGACGTCGCCGTGGCGGACCTGCACGTGCCGGCTCGTCGGCCGGATGTCCACGCGCGTGTACGGGTCGGTGAGGTGGGCGTACACCTGCTCGTCCTCGTCGAACCAGGCGTCGCACGCCGTCCAGTACAGCGCGGCGCGCCCGGCCAGCCAGGGCGCCGCGGGCCGGGGCTGCGGGTAGGACCAGACGGCGTTCTCGGCGACCCGGTCGCCGACGCGCAGCGAGTGGTAGGCGGCGTCGCCCTTGAACGGGCAGAACGTCGTGTGCTCCGACTCGACGAGGACGTCGGCGTCGAGGTCGGCGAACGGCACGTACAGCACCGGCAGCAGCGCGGTCTCGTGCAGCAGCAGCCCGTCGCGGGTGTCGAGGATCGTGCGTCCGGCGAACTCCGCCCGGACCCGTCGCTCGAAGGGGTGGGCGAGCAGCTTGTGCGGCGGTCCGTCGATCACGTAGTTGACGGTGTCGGGCGCGGTCGGCGACAGCGGTCCGTAGGTGCGGGTGAGGCCCACGGGAGGCTCCTTCGGCGGGGGATCGGGCGGGGGCGTGACCTCAGCCTGCACCCCCGGCGCGTGCGCCGCCCCTTCCGCGCCGGGTTCGACGTCCGGCCGGCCGGGGTGGCGCCCGCACGGCCACTGACGGGCAGCACCGACGGTTGCGGGGCGTGCGGTGCGCCGCCCCGGAGCCGGCGCCTGACATAGTGGACGGGACGGACCGGGGGAGGGCGGGGAGTCGTGGACACGCTGGCCGCGGTTCTGGCCGGGTTGCTCAACAACCTGCGCAGCATCGGCCCCGACGTGTGCCCGGGCCCCTGGGCGTGGGCCACCACGGTCCTCGGCATCGCCGTCGGCCTGCTGCCCACGGTCGGCACCGTCGGTGTCGCGCTCCTGCGCAAGCGCATCGGTTCCCGCTACAACGCCGCCCAGGGCGGCGCGCTCGCACTCATCGGGATCGTCACGTGCGGGCTGCTGCCACTGCTCGCGTTCTCCGCCGTCGGGCGGGTGTTCTCCGCCGCCGCGGCCGGGGGCGACGTCCCCGGCCTCACCACCGCCCAGGCCGGCAACCTCGGCACCCAGGTGTGCGTCGCCGGTGCGCAGTCGCAGTATCTCGGCGCCGGAACGGTCGGCGACGCCTTCGACCCCGCCGACCCGGTCCGGCTCGGGCTCGCCGTCGTGCTGCTCGTCGTCGCCCCGATCGTCGCGACGCTGTTCGTCCTCGCCCAGGTCCGCCTCGCCCTGCGCCGCGGGCCGGCGTGGCCGTCGCGGTTCTTCTGGCTGCCGTTCCTCGCCCTCGCGCTGGTCACCGTCGGTACCCCGGCCGGGTCGTCGCAGCACCTGTGGATCGGTGTGAGCATCGGGGCGTTCGTCGGCGTCGTGCTCACCGCCATGGTCGGGGCGCCCCGGGCCGACGTCGTCGCCCGCTCACTCAATCCCGGGCCCGCCGCCGACCGGCGGGGCGCCGGGACGCGCGGGGCCCAGCCCGTCCCGGCCCAGCGCCACGACCCGGCACAGCGTCACGACCCGGCCGCACAGTCCCGGCCCGTGCCCCCGCCCGTGCGGCCGCCGTCGACGCAGACCCGCGTCCCGCCGCCGCGCACCCTCGTCGCACCCGCCCCCACCGGCGGCGCGCCCGTGCCGCCGCCGGTGTTCCCGGCGGCCGCGGTGCAGCGTCCCGTGCGCGGCAACCGGTTCTCCCCGATCCGGCGCATCGGCGCCGGGGGGTTCGGACGGGTCGTGCTCGCCCACGACGCCAAGCTCGGCATGACCGTCGCCCTCAAGGCCGCGCACGCGCCCGACGCCGAGACCGAGGAACGCATCCGCCGCGAGGCCGCCGCGCTCGCCGCCGTGCGCCACCCCAACTGCGTGCGCATCCTCGACCTCGTGCACGCCCGCAGCGACCCCGGGCTGGCGGGGCTCGACGGCATGGTCATCGTCATGGAGTACGTGCAGGGCTCCTCGCTGGGTGAGCTGGTGCAGCAGCGCGGCCCGCTCGACGACGTCGCCGCCGCCCGCGTCTGGTCCGGTGTCGCCGGTGCCCTGCACGCCGCC
This sequence comes from Pseudonocardia sulfidoxydans NBRC 16205, assembly GCF_007989085.1. Taxonomy (GTDB): domain Bacteria; phylum Actinomycetota; class Actinomycetes; order Mycobacteriales; family Pseudonocardiaceae; genus Pseudonocardia; species Pseudonocardia sulfidoxydans. The sequence continues at coordinate 99,351 of NZ_BJVJ01000002.1, read as the reverse complement.
CACACCCGCGGCGTCCTGCATCGCGACGTCAAGCCCGGCAACGTCATCGTCGACCCCGCAGGCGTCGCCCACCTCATCGACTTCGGCATCGCCCGCCGCACCGGCGACGCCACCCTGACCATGGCCGGCTACGTCCTCGGCACGCCCGACTACCTCGCGCCCGAGGTCGCCGGCGGGAAGAAGGCCAGCCCGGGGTCGGACTGCTGGCAGCTCGCGGCCACGGTCTCCTACGCCCTCGCCGGGTTCCCGCCCCGCGGCGGCCACCCCGACGCGGTGTCGGGCCTGCGGGCGGCCGCGGCCGGGGCCAAGCTCAGCCACCTGCCGCGGCGCAGCGCGCACCTGTCGCTGCTCAAGTCCGCGATGCGCAACGAGCCCGCCAAGCGTCCCGACCTGCCGACGATCCAGCGCGGCCTCGACGACTGGCTGCGCCGCCACGGCGGCGCCACGACGGGGGCGGTCACGGCCGGGACCGGGCGGCGCTGAGCGCGAGGAGCGCGCTGCTAGAACGCGTCGATCGCCAGCGTGATCGCCAGCCCGATGCCCGCCAGCCCGATCCCGGTGCGCAGCAGCGTCGTCGGGATGCGCCGGGCCAGCGCCGGTCCCACCCACGACCCGGCCAGCACACCGATCGCCATCGGCGCCACCGCGACCCAGCGGACGTCGCCGAGGAACGCGAACGCGATCGCCGCGGTCCCGTTGGACAGCCCCAGCAGCGCGTTCTTGAGACCGTTGGCCTGCAGCAGCGACAGCGGCAGCCCGATCAGCAGCAACGTCAGGATCAGCACGCCCGCCGCGGCCCCGAAGTAGCCGGCGTAGACCCCGACCAGCCCGATCGCCGCCAGCACCAGGACCCGGGACCGTCGCGACGGCTCCGCACCCGCCTCCGGGGCGACGGCCGCGCTGATCCACGGCTGGAGCAGCAACACCGCCGATGCCCCGGCGACCAGGAACGGCACGACCTTCTCGAACCCGCCCGGTGGGGTCAGGAACAGCAGCCCCGCCCCCACCGCGCCCCCGCCGACGACGATCGGCGCCATCGTCCGCACCCGGTGCCCCTGGCCCGCGAGCTCGGGACGCGACCCCGCCACCGACCCGATCGTGGCGGCCATGAGCGCCACGGTGTTCGTCATGTTCGCGGTCGTGGGCGGCAGCCCGACGGCGAGCAGCGCCGGGTAGGAGAACAGGGAGGCGAGCCCCGCCATCGACCCCGACAGTCCCGCCCCGAACCCGGCGACGAGCAACAGCAGCAGGTCACCGACGCTCACGATGGCCGACCCTAATCCGGTGGCTACGCTGCGCCGGGACCGGTCGGACGATCATGGGATGCGATGTTCGGCCCAACCGTTCGACGTGTGGGAGCAACCTTTCGTCGCGCCGCACGTCGTTGTCAGTGAAGGACGATCAGACGGGGGAGAGCGCGATGCGTATGCGCGACAAGCGAATCGGGACATTTCTGGCAGCCGTCGCGGCCACGGCCGTGCTGGCCGGATGTTCCGGAGGCACCGACGAGGTCAACGGCGGCACACCGGCCACGACGACGGCTGCACCGGCGGCGACCACGGCCGCGCCGGGCGCCACCGCGGTGACGATGCCCGCCGCCGACTCCGGGGCCGGCACCGGCAGCCAGGCCGACGGGGGAGGCGCGGCCGGGGTGCCGCGCTGCACGTCGGCGGAGCTGACCCTGACCCTCGGCCAGGGCGACGCCGGCGCCGGATCGGTGTACCGGCCGCTCGTCTTCACCAACAAGGGCAGCCGCACGTGCGAGCTGACCGGCTTCCCCGGTGTCTCCTACGTAGCGGGCGACGACGGTCACCAGGTCGGCCCGGCCGCGGTGATGAACGGGCCGCACGGGCCGGAGATCTCGATGGCGCCCGGGAGGTCCTCGCAGGCGCAGGTGCAGTTCGTGCAGGTCGCCAACTTCGACGCGGCCGTCTGCAAGCCGACCGCGGTGCGTGGCCTGCGGGTCTACCCGCCGGGGGAGACCGCGTCGATGTTCGTGCCGATGGAGGGCATGGGCTGCGCCGGCGACCCTCCCGGCCCGCAGCTGTCGGTCCAGACGATGACCGCCGCCTGACCGATGAGTTCCGGGCCCTCCCGTCGTCGTAGGAGGTGACAGCGGTGACGGCGACGGCGAGGAGCACCGACATGACCGACGACACGCCCACGACGTTCGTGCTGGTCCCCGGGGCGGGCGGGGAGGCGTGGTTCTGGCATCTGCTCGTGCCGCAGCTGCGCGCGCTCGGTCACGACGCGGTGACCATGGACCTCCCCGCGGGCGACGAGCGGGCCGGCCTCGACGAGTACGCCGAGGTCGTGCTGGCCGCGCTGCCGCCGGCGGGTGGGCGCACGGTCGTCGTCGGGCAGTCGATGGGTGGGCTGACCGCCACGCTCGTGGCGGCGCGCGCCCCCGTCGACATGCTGGTGCTGCTCAACGCGATGGTGCCGCGGCCGGGGGAGACACCGGGCGAGTGGTGGACGAACACCGGCTTCGACCAGGCCCGCGAGGCCGAGGCGGCCCGCCACGGCGACGACCCCGGGGATGTCATGGCCGCGTTCTTCCACGACGTCCCCGACGCGGTGCGGGTCGCGGCCGAGGAGCGCGGCGACCCGGAACAGACCGCGACGCCGTTCGCGCTCCCGTGGCCGCTCGACGCCTGGCCGAACGTGCCGACGCGGTTCCTGCAGGGCCGCGACGACCGGTTCTTCCCGCTGGCGTTCCAGCAGGCCCAGGTCGCCGACCGGCTCGGGATCGAGGTCGACGAGATGGCGGGGGGTCATCTCGTCGCGCTGAGCCGCCCGGCCGAGCTGGCGGCGCGGCTCGACGCCTACGCCGCCGAGCTCACCGAAGCGCTACGGGCCACCGGTTCGCGGTCCTGACCGGCGGTGTGACCGCACGCTCGATCAGCACGACCGGCTCGCCGGTGAACTCGTGCGTGTCCGGCACGGAGCTGACACCCTCGGGGGTGGCGGCGCGGACCGATCTGCGGTAGTCCGGGAGCCTGCACCGTTCACCGGGAGGGCGCCCCGTGGTCAACGAGATCATCGCCCACATCCGCAGGTCCGTCGCGGTCGGCGTCGACGGCTCACCCGCCTCGCTGCAGGCCACCCGCTGGGCCGCGGGCGAGGCGGTGCGCCGCGGGGGACCGCTGCGCCTCGTCGCCGCGGCCATGTCGCCGATGCTGCAGCCCATGGGCGTCGAACAGGTCGCCCCCACCCGCACCCGTGACGCCCTCACCGGCGCGGCTGCCGAGGCCCTCGCCGACGCCGCGCAGGTCGCGGCCGAGGTCGCGCCCGGCCTGGAGATCGTCCGGGAGCTCCGCGGAGGTTCCGCCCCGCTCGTGCTGATGGCCGAGTCCGAGTGGGCCGGGGTGCTCGTCGTGGGGACCCGGGGGAGAGGGCGGGTGGGCGCCTTCCTGTCCGGGTCGATGGCCGTCGCCGTCACCGCGATCGCCATGTCGCCGGTCGTCGTCGTCCGCGGGGACCTCGACCACGCAGGTCGTCCCGGCGCGCCGGTGATCGTCGCCGCCGACGGGTCCGCGGCCGGCAGCGCCGCCCGACGCTTCGCCGCCGACGCCGCGGCGGTCCGCACCGCGCCGCTCGTCGTCGTCCACTCCGGGACGGCGCAGGTCCCGCTCGACGAGACCGTCTCCGCGGTCGGTCCGCCGGTCGAGCACGTCGCCCGGGCCGAGGACGCCACGCGGGTGCTGCCGCAGCTCTCCCACGGTGCCGCGCTCGTCGTCGTCGGGGTCGGGGCGCGCGGCCGGCGCCTCGACGGGCCCGCCGCCCCCGTCGTCCGTGAGCTGCTGCGGACCTCGGCCTGCCCGGTCGCCGTCGTCCGGCACCTACCGTCGCGCTGACCGCGGGGCTCGGCCCGTGCCCTGCGGTCGGCGCCGAGGGCCCCGGCGTCGCTACGAGCTGGTCGACAGGCGGTCGAGCATGGCCCGCAACGGTTTCGGGTTGCCGTCGTGGGCCGCGCGGGAGGCGAAGGTGTTCTCGTCGGCGTCCAGTGTCGACCAGTCCAGCCGGTGCCCGGCGTCGCGGGCCAGCTGGGCGAGCAGCGCGCGCTGCGTCCGGCCGTTGCCCTCGCGGAACGGATGCAGGAAGGTCAGCGCGGCGAGGAGCTCGGTCAGCTCGTCGAGGAACGGCTCCCGGCCGAGGCCGCGAAGGTGGTCGCGGGCGGCGAGGGCGAGGAACACCTGCCCACCGCGGCGCGCGATGTCCTCGGGCGGGCAGAACATGTGCCCGGCCTTGCCCAGCGAGACCGTGCGCAGCTCACCGGCCCACGGGTAGAGGTCGCCGAACACGAACCGGTGGACGGCCTGCAGGTGCGCGAGATCGTAGTAGCCCCGCACAGGGTGCCGGGCCAGCTCGGCCAGCGCGTTCGTCGCGATGTCGGCCTCGGCCTGGCTCAGCACCGCAGGGTCGGTGATCCCCAGCCGGTTGAGCAGCACCCCGGTCCCGAGATCCAGACACGGATCCCAGTCCGCCACGGATACCGACGATCAGCGCCGGTAGTGGGCCAGCAACCGGGCGCGGGCCTCGTCGTAGGTGAGGTCACCGTCGGCGACCTCACGCATGACGGCCTCGCCGACCTCACTCAGCTGGAGCCCCTCGGCCCGGGTCGAGCCGATCGCCCCGGCGACGGCGGCGCGCCGCTCGTCGGCCAGCAGCTGGGCGTACCGGTCCGCGGAGAGGAGGACGACCTCGGCCCGGCGGTGGCGCCCCGCGTACACCGGCGACCCGGACGGCCCGCGCACCTGCGTCATCGCGTCGGCCAGGTGCTCGCGCAGCTCGCTGATCGAGAGGACCTCGGGGATGCTCACCCGCGAAAGCGTACTGGAACCTGTACAGGTTCGCGTACACCGACCTCCGCTGACGTCCCCGTCCGTGCGCCCCGACGACAGGGGAGCGAACCGGCAGCGGCGGCTCAGTTCCTCGGACCGCGCCCGCGGACCAACGGCAGGAAGATCTCGTCGACGATCTCGACGAGAACCGGGTCGGGGAGCCGTGAGGCGCCGCGCACGGCGTACTCGGCGCGGACCAACGTCATCGGCAGCGTCGCCACACGCGGATGAACCGCCTCCGGCGGCGCCTCGCCGCGGGCGACGGCCCGGCCGAGGAGCGTGAACCAGGCGGCGCTCATCGCGTCACCGCCGGCCTGCTCCCGGAGCAGCTCCACGAGGGCCGGCTCGTCGGCGGCGGCCGCCAGTAGGTCGCGCAGGATCGCCCCACGCGGTGAGGACCAGGTGTCGTTGACCTGCCGCAGCAGCGCCAGTACGTCACCACGGAGATCGCCGGTGTCCACCTCAGGGGTACGAGATTCGGCGATGTAGCGATAGGCGGCGACGCCGAGGGCGGCGCGTCGCGGCCAGCGCCGGTAGATCGCGTTCTTGTTCGTACCGGCACGCCGGGCGACGTTGTCCATGGTCATGCCCGCATAGCCGGAGGTGGCCAGCTCCTCGGCAGCCGCGTGCAGGATCGCCCGCTCCAGTTCCGGTCCTCGCCGCCGCCCGCTCACGGTACGCACCGTACCCAACTGTGCTAGTAAGGTACTGACCGTACCTAATAGGAGGCAGTTTTGCGGGCATGGGGCGTCACCTACGACACCGGCTTCACCAACTGCGGGACCACGACACACGAACCGTTCGACCCCGACGTCGTCGCCGAGGACATGCGGGTCATCCGCGAGAACCTGCGCGCCGACGCCGTCCGGATCACCGGTGGCGTCGCCGACCGCCTCGAGATCGCGGCACGACACGCCGCAGCCGTCGGCCTGGAGGTCTGGTACTGCCCGTTCACCAACGACCTGACCAGCGAGGAGCTGCTGGAGTTCATCCTGGACGCCGCCGAGCGCGCCGAGCGGGTCCGACGCGACGGCGCCGACGTCCGGTTCCTCACCGGCTCGGAGATCAGCCTCATGACGATCGGGCTCATGCCCGGCAGCACCCTGACCGAGCGGGCCGCCGTCCTCGCCGACCCGGCCGCGGTCCGCGAGGTCCTGCCCGACCTGCGACGACGAACCGCCGCCCTGCTCGCCCGTGCGGTCACCGGTGCCCGCGAGCGGTTCAGCGGACCGATAGCGTACGCGTCGCTCCCACTGGAGGGCGTCGACTGGGCGGCTTTCGACTTCATCGCGACCGACGCCGGCTACCGCGACGCCGCCAACGCCGCGGACCTGCCCGCGAACCTCGCGGCCATGACCTCGCAGGGGAAGCCGTTCACCGTCACCGAGTTCGGCTGCGCCGCCTTCACCGGAGCCGCGGACCGGGGCAGCCGCAGCGACATCGTCGTCTACGACGAGCGCAGCGGCCGGGCCACGGGGCTCACCGAGGTCGTCGAGCGCGACGAGGACGAACAGGCTGCCTACCTGCTCGATCTCCTCGAGGTCTACGACACCGCCGGCGTGGACACCGCGTTCGTCTACACCTTCGCCTCGCGGCACCTACCGACGTCGGAGGATCCTGACCAGGACTTCGATCTCGGCAGCTTCGGGATCGTGAAGGTGCTCCCGAAAGGCACCACCGGCAGCACCTTCCCGGGGATGCCGTGGGAACCCAAGGCCGCCTTCACCGCGCTGGCCGACTACGGCCGGACCAGAGCACAGCGACCCGCGAGCTGACCGACCGAGGGGCGCGGCCTGTCGACGTCCGGCACGGACTTCCCCCTTGCCTCTGGAGTACGCGTTGCGAACCTGGACCATGAGAGAGGGGAAGAGCGCGATGCAGCTCAGGACGGTCATAATGTCATAACGTCGATTATCGGATGTTGATGGGCGAAGCCGAGAGGGGCCTGGCGGGCACCTGTATCGAGTTCGACGCGAGACCGCCGACGCCGCTGACGGCACCCTGATGTCGAGCTCGGCGCATCCCGTGACACCCGACGCCGGACGGCCGCCATGCCGATGACGGCGAGAGGTCGCCGCCGAGAAGCCTTGGGCAGCAACGGATCCCGCTCTCCCGACCCCGCCGGGCCACGCCGTAACTGTCATAATTTCCACCCACTCCGTGGTGCAGGCGGATCGGCCGGGGTCGGTGAGAGCTGCCGTCAGGCGGAGCGCGAGGTCCGCGGCGGCTCTACCATCCCTCGATGGCGACGAGCGACGACGATCTGGGCCGGGCGGACGGGCTGCCCCTCTCCGACGACCAGCGGTCCGAGCTGCTCGCCCGCCAGGCGCGCCTCGACGAGGCACGCGCAGCGGTCGAGGCGGCTCAGACCGACCGCGACGCGTACCTGGTCGAGCTGGACGACGCGGGCGTGGGGGCGACCGAGTCGGCACGTGCACTCGGGCTGCTCCGGGCGAGCGTGGAGAAGGTCCTGACTACGCACCGCAAGTCCGAGGTCGCCGAACGCCTCGCCGCCGAGGTACCACAGGCGACGGCGCGTTCGGCGCTCGACCGCGCCCAGGAACGCGTCGACAAGGCGTTCGACGACGACAAGGCGTTCGACGACCCGGCCGGATAGAGATCGGGCCGGTCGGCTCAGGCGCCCACGTAGTCGGCCAGGTGCTGCGCGGTGAGGGTCGACCGGTCGGCCACCAGCTCGGCGGGTGTGCCCTCGAAGACGATTCTGCCGCCGTCGTGGCCGGCGCCGGGGCCGAGGTCGACGATCCAGTCGGCGTGCGCCATGACGGCCTGGTGGTGCTCGATGACGATCACGGACTTGCCGTCGTCGACGAGCCGGTCCAGCAGGCCGAGCAGCTGCTCGACGTCGGCCAGGTGCAGTCCCGTCGTCGGCTCGTCGAGGATGTAGACCCCGCCCTTCTCCCCCATGTGCGTCGCCAGCTTGAGCCGCTGACGCTCACCACCGGACAGCGTCGTGAGCGGCTGCCCGATGGTGAGGTAGCCGAGGCCGACGTCGTCGAGACGTCGGAGGATCTTGTGGGCGGCGGGGACCTTGCCCTCGCCCGCGGCGAAGAACTCGGCCGCCTCGGCCACGGGCATCGCGAGGACCTCGCTGATGTCCTTCCCGCCCAGGTGGTAGTCGAGCACCGCGGAGTCGAAGCGCTTGCCCTCGCACACCTCGCACCGGGTGGCGACGCCGGCCATCATCGCGAGGTCGGTGTAGATGACGCCGTTGCCGTTGCAGTTGGGGCAGGCACCCTCGGAGTTGGCGCTGAACAGGGCGAGCTTGACGCCGTTGACCTTGGCGAACGCCTTGCGGATGGGCTCGAGCAGGCCTGTGTAGGTGGCGGGGTTGCTGCGCCGCGAGCCGCGGATGGCGCCCTGGTCGATGGCGACGACGCCGTCGCGGCCGGCGACCGAGCCGTGGATCAGCGAGCTCTTGCCCGAGCCGGCGACGCCCGTGACGACGACGAGTACGCCGGTCGGGATGTCGACGTCGACACCCTGCAGGTTGTGCGTGTCGGCGCCGCGGATCTCGATGGCGCCCGTCGCCGTGCGGACGGAGTCCTTGAGGGTGGCCCGGTCGTCGAGGTGGCGTCCGGTGAGGGTGGCGCTGGCCCGCAGGCCCTCGACGGTGCCCTCGAAGACGATCTCTCCCCCACCGCTGCCGGCTCCGGGGCCGATGTCGACGACGTGGTCGGCGATCGCGATGGCCTCGGGCTTGTGCTCGACGACGAGGACGGTGTTGCCCTTGTCGCGCAGCTGGCGCAGCAGGTCGTTCATGCGGGCGATGTCGTGCGGGTGCAGGCCGACGGTGGGCTCGTCGAAGACGTAGGTGACGTCGGTCAGCGACGACCCGAGGTGGCGGATCATCTTGGTGCGCTGCGCCTCGCCACCCGACAGTGTCCCGGAGGGGCGTTCCAGCGACAGGTAGCCCAACCCGATGTCGACGAACGAGTCGAGGGTGTGGCGCAGCGTCGTGAGCAGCGGCGCGACCGACGGCTCGTCGAGGTCACGGACCCAGGCGGCGAGGTCGCTGATCTGCATCCGGCAGGCGTCGGCGATGGAGATGCCCTTGATCGTCGACGATCGTGCCGCCTCCGACAGCCGGGTGCCGTCGCACTCCGGGCACGTCGTGAAGGTGGCGACGCGTTCGACGAACGCGCGGATGTGCGGCTGCAGCGCGTCGATGTCCTTGGACAGGTACGACTTCTGGATCGACGGGATCAGCCCGGAGAAGGTGAGGTTGATGCCCTCGACCTTGATCTTGGTGGGCTCCTTGTAGAGGAGGTCGTTCAGCTCGCGCTTGGTGTACTTCGCGATGGGCTTGTCGGGGTCGAAGAAGCCGCAGCCGCGGAAGATGCGCCCGTACCAGCCGTCCATGCTGTAGCCGGGGATCATGACGGCGCTCTCGTTGAGCGACTTCGTCTCGTCGTAGAGCGCGGCGAGGTTGATGTCGTTGACGGAGCCGCGGCCCTCGCAGCGCGGGCACATGCCGCCGGTGATGGAGAACTCGCGGCGCTCCTTCACCTTCTGGCCGGCCTTCTCGATGGTGACGGCACCGGCGCCGCTGATCGAGGCGACGTTGAAGGAGAAGGCCTGCGCCGAGCCGATGTGCGGGGTGCCGAGGCGGCTGAACAGGATGCGCAGCATGGCGTTGGCGTCGGTCGCGGTGCCGACGGTGGAGCGCGGGTCGGCGCCCATCCGCTGCTGGTCGACGATGATCGCCGTGGTCAGGCCGTCGAGGACGTCGACGTCGGGGCGCCCCAGGTTGGGCATGAAACCCTGGACGAACGCGCTGTAGGTCTCGTTGATCAGCCGCTGGGACTCGGCGGCGATGGTGTGGAACACGAGCGAGCTCTTGCCGGAGCCGGAGACGCCGGTGAAGACGGTGAGGCGTCGTTTGGGGAGCTCGACGCTGACGTCCTTGAGGTTGTTGACGCGCGCGCCGTGCACGCGGATGAGGTCGTGGTTGTCCGCGGGGTGGTCGGTGCCCGTCGGGGCGTCGGTCCTCGTGGCCGTGCTCATCGGGTCTCCTCCGAGGTGTGGACGGACGGCGCGACCCCCTCCGGGACGGGCCGGGCGGGGGTCGCGCGGGTGGGCAACGGGGTCAGCGCAGCTCCTGGATGCGGACCATGTTGCCCGCGGGGTCGCGGAACGCGCAGTCGCGTACCCCGTAGGGCTGCTCGGTGGGTTCCTGCACGACCTCGGCGTCGGTGGCCTGGACCTTGTCGAAGGTGCCGTCGAGGTCCTTGGTGGCGAGCAGGACGCTGGCGTAGGTGCCCTTGGCCATCATCTCCTCGATGGCGCGCTTCTCGTCGTCGGTGAGGCCGGGGCTGGCCTGCGGCGGGTAGAGCACGATCGACGTCGACTGTCCGACGGGCCCGACGGTGATCCACCGCATGCCCTCGTAGCCGACGTCGAGGCGCACCTCGAAGCCGAGTGCGTCGCGGTAGAACGCGAGCGCGGCCTCCGGGTCGTTCTGCGGGAGGAAGCTGGAGTGGATGGTGATGTCGGTGACGTCCATGCCCGTCACGCTAGGGCTGCCCCGGCCGCGGGTGCTTCTCGATTCCTGACCGGTCTGGTGACCTGCTTGGAGACGCAGGGAACCATGCCCTCGGTCGCGCCGCCCTGGCTGCGCCGGTACACGCTGGGCGGCATCCCGACCAGCTCGGTGAACCGGGTGCTGAACGTGCCGAGGGAGGCGCAACCGACGGCGAAGCACACCTCGGTGACCGACATGTCGTCGCGGCGCAGCAGCGACATCGCGCGCTCGATGCGCCGGGTCATGAGGTAGCTGTAGGGCGACTCGCCGTAGGCGCGGCGGAACTCGCGGCTCAGGTGGCCCGCCGACATGTGCACGCCGCGGGCGAGGGCCTCGACGTCGAGCGGCTGCGCGTAGTCGCGGTCGATCCGGTCGCGGACGCGCCGCAGCCGCGCGAGGTCGCGCAGGCGGTCCGGGGACGATCCCGTATGCCCAGATGGTTCGGCCACGCGCCGATCGTGCCACGTCACGACGCCGGCTGTCGCCGCCCCGTCCCCCCGCCGGTCATTCGTGGTGCGATCACGTCCTTCCACGACGGAGCCCGCCCGCTGAGGCGACCCAGCGGGCGGGCTCCGGAAATGTGGTGGGAGTGCGCGGTGGTGGATCAGCCCGGGTTGGGCGGCTGGTCGACGAGCTGGGCGAGGTAGAGCTGCTCGCCGAGCTTGTCCATCAGCTCGAGGTTGGTCTCGATGTAGTCGATGTGGTGCTCCTCGTCGGCGAGGATCTCCTCGAAGAGGTTCGCCGTCGTGTGGTCGCCCTTGGAGCGGCACATCGTGACGCCGGGGCGCAGCCGCTCGACGACCTCCAGCTCGATGGCCAGGTCGGACTGCAGCTGCTCGCGGACGGTCTGGCCGACGCGCAGCTGGAAGATCCGCTGGTAGTTCGGCAGGCCCTCGAGGAAGAGGATGCGGTCGGTGATCTTCTCCGCGTGCCGCATCTCGTCGATCGACTCGGAGCGCGTGTAGGCCGCGAGCTTCGTCAGGCCCCAGTTCTGCTGCATCTTGGCGTGCAGGAAGTACTGGTTGATCGCCGTCAGTTCGCTGGTGAGCTGCTCGTTGAGCAGTGAGATGATCTCTGGGTCGCCTCGCATGAGAGGCAGGTTAGCGGCACCCGAATTGCACGATCCGTGCAGGACCGGCTACCACAAACCTAGGCTGACCTTGGTATTCGGTCGTATCACCTAAGCCGTCATGGGGAGCTGGGACAGCTCCGAGGGGCTGGTCGCTGCCGCCAGGAACACGTCGATCGTGTCGACACAGCCGCCGCAGTTGGTGCCGGCGCCGCACGCCTCGCCGATCTCCTCGACCGTGCGCGCGCCGTCGTCGATGTACTCGAGCAGCTCGGTGTCGCTGGTAGCTGCACAGATACATACATACATTCAGGCAACCCTTCGCGACGGTCAGGTAAGCCTATGTTCTCACCCGGAAGTGCTTCGGGCAATACCCCTGACGCGCCTGCGTCACCTCGTGGTCACCCTCCGCGGTCCGCGCCGTTCCAGCCTGGGCCGCTCTAGCCTGGTCACGTGCCCCTCGACGAGTACCGGCGCAAGCGCGACCGGGCGAAGACGCCCGAGCCCGTCCCCCACGACGAGCCGGTCGTCGACGGCTCCGACCACGCCGGCGGCCGCTTCGTCGTCCAGGAACACCACGCGAGCGCGCTGCACTGGGACGTCCGCCTCGAACGCGACGGCGTCCTCGTCTCCTGGGCGGTGCCCAAAGGGCTGCCGGTCGACACCGAGACGGTGCGCCTCGCGGTCCGCACCGAGGACCACCCGATGGAGTACCTCGACTTCTCCGGCGAGATCCCGGCCGGTGAGTACGGCGCCGGGACGATGACGATCTGGGACACCGGCACCTACGAGACGCAGAAGTGGTCCTCGCGCGAGGTCGCCGTCGAGCTCCACGGCGAGCGGGCCCGCGGCCGGTTCGTGTTCGTACGCAGCGACACGCAGCGTCGCGACGGCTGGATCGTGCGCCGGTCCGCCGGTGCCGAGGGCCGCGACCCGCTCCCCCGCGACGCCCTCCCGATGCTCGCCGGCCCCGGCCCGCTCCCCACCGGGGACGGCTGGTGGCTGCAGGTCGGCTTCGGGGGCAGGCGCGTCGTCGTCCGCGTCGACGGCGGCCGCGCCCGGTTCACCGACGCCGACGGCGCCGAGCTGGAGGTACCGGCGCTGCGCGCGTTCGGGCCCGCGATCGGGGCGACCCCGCTGCTGCTCGACGCCGAGCTCGTCGGCAACCCGCGCCGCGACGCGCGGCTCTGGATCGGCGACCTGCTCCATCTCGACGGCCGCGACACCCTCGACGTGCCGTTCGCGCAGCGCCGCGAGCTGCTCGAGGGCCTCGACCTCACCGGACCGGCCTGGCGGCTCGCACCGGCCTATCCCGGTGCGGGGCAGGAGGTCGTCGACGCCGCGGCCGAGCAGGGCCTGCCGGTCGTCGTCGCGAAGCGGGGTGACTCGCCCTACCGCCCCGGCAAGCACAGCGACGACTGGGTGGAGGTGGCGACGACGGCTGCGGCGCCGGCCCGTGAGCCGGCGCCCCCGGCGCCGCGGGAAGGCGTCGGCCGGGCGAGGCTCACCAACCCCGACAAGGTGCTCTACCCCCTCACCGGCACGACGAAGGCGCAGGTGCTGGGCCACTACCTCGCCGTCGCCGAGGTGATGCTGCCGCACCTGCGCGACCGGCCCGTCACGATGGTGCGCTGGCCCGACGGGGTGGAGAAGCAGTCGTTCTTCGAGAAGGACGTGTCGCGGCACGCGCCGTCGTGGGTGCGCACCGCGCGGGTCGGGACGCCCGGCGGCCGCTCGGAGTTCGCCGACTTCCCGATCATCGACGACGTCGAGGGCCTCGCGTGGGCGGCGAACCTCGCAGCGCTGGAACTGCACGTCCCGCAGTGGACGGTCGGCCCCCGCGGCGGGCGCAACGTCCCTGATCTCGTCGTGTTCGACCTCGACCCCGGCGAGGGCACGACGATCGTCGACTGCTGCCGTGTCGCCGAGCGCATCGTCGAGCTGCTGGCCGACGACGGTCTCACCGCGCACCCGCGGACCAGCGGCAGCAAGGGCATGCAGGTCTACGTGCCGGTCACGGTGCCCGACGCCGAACGCACCGGCGAGTACGCCCGCGACATCGCCGAGACGCTGGCCGCCGACATGCCGCGCCGCGTCACCGCCGTCATGGCCAAGGCGCGCAGGCGCGGCAAGGTGTTCGTCGACTGGAGCCAGAACAACCCGGCGAAGACGACGATCGCGAGCTACTCGCTGCGCGGGCGGGCCCGCCCCACCGTCGCCACACCGGTGACGTGGGACGAGGTGCGCGCCTGCCGCGCCCCCGGCGACCTCGTCTTCACCCTCGACGACCTCCCCGCCCGCCTCGCCGAGCACGGCGACCTCATGGCGCCGCTGCTGGCGTCGGAGCGCCCGCGGCTCCCGCGGCGCCGCTGAGTCGTTCACCCCGGCGTCCGCCGGACGTCGTCGCGCCCGGACGGCCCCGGCTGGCAGGCTGGGCACGTGTCCCGCCACCCCTACCTCGACGGGCCCTACCCGCGCGCCTACGCCCACCGCGGCTGGCACGTCGGCGAGCTCGCCGGCTGCGAGAACACCCTCGCCGCGTTCCACCGGGCCGTCGACGAGGGCTTCGGCTACCTGGAGATGGACGTGCACGCCAGCGTCGACGGCGTCGTGATGGTCCACCACGACCGTTCGCTGGACCGCACCACCGACGGTCGGGGCCTGCTCGCGACGCTGCCCGCCGCCGAGATCGAACGCGCGAAGGTCGCCGGCAGGGAACCCGTGCCGCGCCTGGAGCGGGTCCTCGCCGAGCTCCCCGACACCCGCATCACCATCGAGATCAAGTCCGCCGCCGCGGTGCTGCCGACGCTCGACCTCCTCGACCGCGCCGACGCCTGGCACCGGGTCTGCCTCGGCTCCTTCGACGAACGCTGGCTGCGGCAGGCCCGTGCCGCGGCCGGTGACCGGCTGATGACGTCCATGGCGCAGCTGTCGGCGTTCGGGCTGCGCGGCCGCGCCTGGCTCGACGCCCTGCCCGCTCCCCTGTCGTTGCTGGCCCGGGTGCCGCTGCTGCCACCCGTCCTCGGCGGGCTCGCGCAGCTCCCCCGCCGTTTCGGTGCGCTCACCGTCGTCGACGCCGCGCTGCTGGCGATCGCGCACGCGACCGAGCGTGAGGTCCACGTCTGGACCGTCGACACCGCCGACGAGATGGGCGAGCTGCTCGACATGGGCGTCGACGGGCTGCTGTCCGACCGTCCGGACGTCCTGCGTGGCGTCCTGCAGCGACGCGGCGTGTGGGCGGCGTGAAACCGGGTCCGGCCCGGGCTGCCGCCGCTACGCTGCGCGCGTGAGTGCTCCCGTCCCGACCGAACCGTCCGTTCCGGCGCGGGTCCCCCGCCGCCAGGTCGCGGCGTGGGGGCTGTGGGACACCGGGTCGTCGGCGTTCAACGCCGTCATCCTCACCTTCGTCTTCTCGGTCTACCTGACCGACTCCGTCGGCAAGGACCTGCCGGGCACGGTCAGCGCCAACAGCTGGCTGGGTTGGTCGCTGGGTATCTCGGGCCTGTTCATCGCGCTGCTGGCCCCCGTCATCGGGCAGCGCGCCGACGGTGGCCGTCGCAAGGTGTCCGTCGGGATCTGGACGGCCGTCACCGTCGCCTCGATGGCCGGGCTGTTCGCCGTGAGGAGCGACTGGCACTACCTCTGGCTCGGCCTGGTCCTGCTGTCGGTCGGCTCGGTCTGCTTCGAGCTCGCCTCGGTGTCCTACAACGCGCTGCTGCGCCAGGTGTCGACGCCGGCGACCATTGGCCGCGTCTCCGGCTTCGGCTGGTCGATGGGCTACTTCGGCGGGATCGTCCTGCTGCTCGTCGTCTACGTCGGGCTGATCGCGGGCGAGGGCGGCGCGCTCGGCGTGAGCACCGAGGGCGGGCTCAACATCCGGCTCGTCGCGGTCGTGGCCGCGGTGTGGTTCGCGCTGTTCGCGATCCCGCTGTTCCTGACGGTCCCCGAGCCGCCCGCCCGGTCCCGCGAGGTGCGCCTGGGCATCGTCGCCTCGTACAAGCGGCTGTTCCTCGACCTGCGCGACCTCTACCGGAACGCGCCGCACACCCTCTACTTCCTCGGGGCCAGCGCGCTGTTCCGCGACGGCCTCGCCGCGATCTTCACCTTCGGCGCCGTACTCGCGGTGACCGTCTACGGCATCGACGCGAGCGACGTCCTCGTCTTCGGGGTGGCCGCCAACGTCGTGTCGGCGCTCGGCGCGCTCACGGCGGGCTGGATCGACGACCGGGTCGGGCCGAAGGCCGTCGTCATGGGCTCGCTCGTCGGGCTGCTGCTGTTCGGTACGACGCTGGGCCTGTTGTCGGGGCCGACGATGTTCTGGATCTTCGGGTTGGGGCTGTGCCTGTTCGTCGGGCCGGCGCAGGCGTCGGCGCGGACCTACATGGCGTTGCTGGCCCCGCCCGGGCGCGAGGCGCAGCAGTTCGGCCTCTACGCGACGACGGGGCGCGCGGTCTCGTTCCTGGCTCCGACCCTCGTCGGGCTGTTCACCTTCGTGTACGGCAGCGACCGCGCGGGCATCATCGGCATCCTCGTGGTGCTCCTGCTTGGGCTGCTCGCGATGTGGCGGGTGCGTCCGCCGAGCCGCGACGTCCCGGCCGATCCGGCCCGTTCGACCACGCCGTCGTGACGGCCGGGTGAGCCCCGGTAACCGCACATTTCGGC
Source organism: Pseudonocardia sulfidoxydans NBRC 16205 (assembly GCF_007989085.1). Lineage (GTDB taxonomy): Bacteria > Actinomycetota > Actinomycetes > Mycobacteriales > Pseudonocardiaceae > Pseudonocardia > Pseudonocardia sulfidoxydans. Next base: position 83,234 of record NZ_BJVJ01000002.1, on the reverse strand, counting down.
GGCGTGAACAACAGGCCGGACGGGTGTGAGCTAAGTCACATATAGCGGACGCGTCACAACTGCGTGTGTCAGTGCGTCGGATAGTGGACACTCTGCTGTCGGGGCGTCCGGGATCAGGCGACGGTCGACAGTGACCGACACCTGCACGGGCGCCCAACGATTGGGAATGAACGCCTGTGCCGGTGACGTTACACCGCGTGGCAGGTACGCAACCGTCGAGGGCAACGTCCCTCGGCTGAGGACGGGAGGGTGACGCATGGCCGACCGCGTGCTCCGTGGCAGCCGGCTCGGGGCTGTCAGCTACGAGACCGACCGCAACCACGACCTCGCACCGCGGCAGATCGTCCGCTATGTGTCCCCGAACGGCCACGAGTTCGAGGTGCCGTTCGCCAACGACGCGGAGGCCCCCGCCACCTGGGAGTCTCCCCAGGGTGGCCTCGGCAAGCGGGTCGACGGGGCCGAGCCGGAGCAGAAGAAGACCAAGCCGCCGCGCACCCACTGGGACATGCTCCTCGAGCGTCGTTCCCTGGGTGAGCTCGAGGAGCTGCTCTCCGAGCGTCTCGAGCTGCTGCGCGAGCGGCGCGCCGAGATCGCCTGACACCGCCCGCCCGTCGAGGGCGAGCCGGTGCGGCGATCGCCGCGGAACCAGCCGGAGCCGGGCCACCTCCCGTGGGGCCCGGCTCCGGCTTTTCCATGTCTCCCCGTGCGCGCAGCGCCCGGTCAGGAGGCGCGCGCCCGGCGGCGGAACCGCCGGAACCGGTGCGCCACGCCCCACGTCGCGATCCGGTACAGCGCCTCGAGCATCACCTCGATGCTCATCTTGGACGCGCCGAGCTCACGTTCGGTGAAGGTGATGGGCACCTCGCGCACCCGGAACCCGGCCTGCTGCGTGCGCCACGCCATGTCGACCTGGAAGCAGTAGCCCGTCGACGCGACCGTCGAGATGTCGAGGTCCTCGAGCACCTGACGACGGAACGCCCGGTAGCCGCCCGTGATGTCCTTGATCGGCGCACCCAGCGCCAGCCGCGCATACAGGTTCGCCCCGCGCGAGAGCAGCTGGCGGTTCACCGGCCAGTTCACGACCCGCCCGCCCGGCACGTACCGCGACCCCAGCACGAGGTCGGCTCCCCCGCCCGACTCCAGCGCCGCGAGCAGCTCCGGCAGGTCCTCCGGGGCGTGCGATCCGTCGGCATCCATCTCGACGATCACCTGGTAGGGCCCGGCGAGCGCCTGCCCGAACCCGGCGACGTACGCCGCGCCCAGCCCGGCCTTCTCGGTGCGGTGCAGGACCTTCACGCGGTCGTCGGCGGCCGCCATCTCGTCGGCCAGCTCCCCGGTGCCGTCGGGGCTGCCGTCGTCGACGACGAGCACGTCGGCCTCCGGTACCGACGCGTGGACCCGCTTCACGATCAGGGCGATGTTCTCGCGCTCCTGATACGTGGGGATCACCACGAGCACCGGCCCGACGGGCTCAGCCATGTCCGTCCTCTCGTACGGCGGGGGCCACGTCGTGCGGTCCTCCCGTTGCGACCCGGCCGCGCCGGCCGCGGATGACCGCGGCGCCGATGGCCAGGACGCCGACCGCGGTCAGCGCCCACTCCGGAGCCGACCGCAGCCGGGTCGCAAGCGTAGTCGTGTGCTCCAGCACGGTTCGATCGACCAGGACTCCCGGCACGAACTGCCCGGTCCGGGCCGTCACCGTGCCGTCCGGGCCGATCGTCGCCGAGACGCCCGACGTGGTCGCCACGATCACCGAGCGGTCGTGCTCGACGGCCCGCACCCGCGACATCGCCAGCTGCTGGAACGTCATCTCCGACAGCCCGAACGTCGCGTTGTTGCTCGGGACGGCGAGCATGGAGGCGCCGGCGTCGACACTGTCGTCGACCAGGTCGTCGAAGGCGACCTCCCAGCAGATCGCGACGCCGACCCGCACCCCGGCCATGTCGACGACACCCGCGCCGGGACCCGGTACGAAGTTGCCGGCCCGGTCGACGTAGGACGAGAAGATCCGGAAGAACGACCGCCACGGCATGTACTCCCCGAACGGCATCACGCGACGTTTGTCGGTGCGCTCGACGACCCCGGACCCGGCCTGCCACACCAGCGCCGAGTTGGACGTCGTCCGCCCGTCGGGGTTGACCAGCACGGCGCCGACGAGGATGGGCGCCCTGATCGCGGCGGCGGCCTCGTCGATGCGGGCGGCGGCGTCGGGGTTGCGCAGCGGGTCGATGTCGGAGGAGTTCTCCGGCCAGATCACGATCTCGGGCTGCGGCTGTCGACCGGCGGCGACGTCGGCGGCGAGCTGCTCGGTCACCGCGACGTGGTTGTCGAGGACGGCGCGGCGCTGGGCGTTGAAGTCCAGACCCAGCCGGGGAACGTTGCCCTGGATCGCGGCCACCACGACCGTCGTCGACGGCGCGGTGCTCGTGACGGGCACGAGCAGCGCCAACGGGCCCGCCGCGATCGCCAGGACGAGCAGGACCGCCGGCCACGCGGCGCGCCGCCGCCCGGCCGGCTCGGCCAACCGGCGTGCGGTCTCGGCGATCGCGAGGCCCGCCAGCACCGTCACGAAGCCGAGGAACTCCACCCCACCCACGGACGCGACGGGCAGCAGCGGACTGTCGGCCTGACCGAACCCGATGCGCCCCCACGGGAACCCGCCGAACGGGACGCGGCTTCGGACGGCCTCCCCCGCGATCCACACCGCGGCCGCCCACAGCGGCCCGGCCGGCAACGTCGACACCCGCGCCATGCCCGCGGCCGCCGCGCCCATGAACACCGCCTCGGCCACCGACAGCGCGATCCACGGCAGCGCGCCGACGTAGCCACCCGTCCAGTGCAGCAGCGGCAGCAGGAACCCGAGGCCGAACACGAACCCGAGCAGGAACCCGGCCCGCGCGCGGCGGCCCCGCAGCACGGCGCCGAGCAGCGCGAACGCGATCGGGGCGAGCCACCACAGCGTCCGGGGCGGGAAGCTCGCGTAGAGCAGGACACCGGCTCCGGCCGCGACGAGCAGCCGCAGCAGGGCGTCGACGCGCGCCCGGCGGCGTGACGGTGCGGGCGGCTCGGACGCCCGCCCGGCGGTCACGGTGGGTGCGGCCACGCGGTGAGCCTACGGCCCGCCCACGTGGGGCGGGGATGAGGTCACGCGGCGGCCGGCAGACCGGCGAAGAAGTGGGCGTTGCCCAGCTCGTCGAGGACGCCGGGGGCGCCGCTGCGGACGAACCACTCGTAGCCGTAGGCGGGCGCGAGGTCGGCCGGCAGGTGCTCCGGGCCGATCTGCGACGAGTGCGCGGCGATCGCGTCGCGCTTGATGTCGAGGTGGCGCTGCTCGCCGGTGACGGCGAGGGTGATCTCGGCGGTGGTGCGGCCGAACGCGACCCGCGCGGAGCGGGCCGCCCCGTGCACCAGGTGCCCGTCCGGGGCGGCGAGGTGCAGGTGCTCGCGGTCGACGGTCATCCGGTAGCCGGTGGCGCCCACGATGTCGGCGGCGATGGCCCCGATGGTGTGCGACATGCGGTGGTCCGGGTGGCCGTAGATGCCGGCCTCGTCGTCGTAGATGACGGTGTCGGCGCCCTCGGCATCGGCGATCTCCGCGACACGGCCGGCCAGCGTGAGCGGCTGGGCGGCGGCCAGGGCCAGCGGGTGGTTGTTGCTGGCCCAGCCCGGGAGGCCGGAGTCGCGACGGTCGAGCATGACCAGCCGGTCGACGCCCAGCAGCTCGGCGGAGCGCTCGAGCTCGGCGGTGCGGCGCTGGGCGATGCTCTCGCCCGCGGCGAGCCCGGTGCGGGACTCGCCCATGTCGCCGTTGGTCGCCATCACCAGGACGACGCGGGCGCCGGCGTCGGCCAGACGGCGCAGCGTGATGCCCGTGAAGATCGACTCGTCGTCGGGGTGGGCGTGCAGGGCGAGAACGGTGTGACCGGTGAGGTCGGGGGTGCGGATCATCGGAAGCTCGCAGGGTGTGAGTGCCGCGCTCGCGGCAGGGTGAACGGGTCCGGGGGGTCAGCTGCTACAGAGACAGCGACAACAGCCCGGACAGCAGGCGCCCTGGGGGCGAGCGCTCGTCCACGTGTTCACGAGGAAGATGATGGCACAGCAGCAGGCGGCTCCGGAGTGGGGTTCACCCCACGAAACCGCAGGTGGGGTCATCCCCCGGCGAGCGGCAACCGGTCGTCGCCGCCGAGCGCGTCGAACAGCACCCTGCCCCGGTGAACGGTCCGCAGGCAGCGACCGGCGGCGCCGTCGCTCGGGTCGCCGTCCCACAGCGCCCAGCCGGCCCGCGCGCCCGCGACGATCCGCCCCGCGAGGGGGTCCGTGCTGCGCGCGGCGTGGTGCCCGCCGGTGACGTGCGCGGCGAACGCGACGTCGGCACCGACGCCGCTGCCGGGTGTGCGGTGCGCCGCGGCGGCCCGCACGGCGCCCCACGGGTCGAGCGCGGTGACCGGTGAGTCCGAACCGAACGCCAGCGCCACCCCGGCGGCCCGCAGCGCGGCGAACGGGTTCATCCCCGCCGCCCGGTCGACGCCCAGCCGTCCCGCGTACAGCCCGCCCGGGCCGCCCCAGGCCGCGTCGAACGCCGGCTGGACGCTGGCGACGACGCCCAGGTCGGCCAGCAGCGCCAGCCGCGCGGGGTCGGGCATCTCCAGGTGCTCGATGCGGTGCCGGGCGTCGCGCACCATCTGCGCCGGGACGGCCTCGGCCGCGGCGGCCAGCCCGTCGAGGACCCGGTCGATCGCGGCGTCGCCGATCGCGTGGAACCCGGCCTGCACCCCGGCCGTCGAGCACGCGACCAGGTGCGCGACCACCGCGTCGGCGGAGACGAAGGTGCGCCCGCGATGGTCGGCGTCGCGGTACGGGTCGCGCAGGGCGGCGGTGCGCGAGCCGAGCGAGCCGTCGACGAACAGGTCCCCCGCCAGCCCCTGCGCACCGGTCGCGGCCAGCAGCGCACGGGCGTCGCGGGCGGTCTCGACGGCCTCACCCCAGTAGCCGACGACGTCGACCCCCGCGTCGACGGTCAGCAACGCGGCGAGGTCCTCCCGGCCGGACACCACCGGGCCCGCGCACTCGTGGACGGTGCCGATCCCGGCACGGGCCGCCGCGGCGAGGAACGAGCGCTGCGCGCGGTCACGCTGGTCGCGGCCCACCGCCGCGAGCGCGGCGCGGCGGACGTGATGGTGCGCGTCGGCCGACAACGGCCCCGACGACGACCAGCCCTCCGCGTCGACGGCGTCGCGCGCCCGGTCGACCAGCGCCGACGACACCAGCGCGGAGTGCACGTCGACCCTGGTCAGATAGGTGGGGCGGCCGCCGGTGGCGCGGTCGATCGCGGCGCGCGACGGCGGCGTGGGGTCGGCCCAGTCGTCCTCGGCCCAGCCGTGCCCCCACACGACGTCACCGTCGTGGCCGGCGGCGTGCGCGGCGAGCGCGTCGAGCAGCTGGGTGGCGCTGCGACAGGTGCCGAGATCGAGACCGGTGAGCAACAGGCCCGACGAGGTGGCGTGGACATGGGCGTCGACGAACGTCGGCGTCAGCGTCGTGCCGGGGACCTCGAGGACGTGCGCGCCGACCGCCCGGGCGGCCGCCTCGGCGGCGGGGCCGACCCACGTGACGGTGTCGCCGTCGGTTTCGACGGCGGCCGGTCCGTCGACGGACGGGCCGGCGGGATCGAGGACCCGGACGCCGACGAGCAGGCTGCGCACGGACCCAGGTCTACCCGACGGGTCGCCCGGCGCCGCCGACCGCCCCCCGCGGCCGGCGGCGCCGGGTCGTCACCAGCCGCTCGGTCACCAACCGCTCGGTCACCAACCGCTCGGTCACCAACCGCTCGGTCACCAGCCGCGACGAGGGATGAGCACCCACAGCACGAGGTAGACGACGAACTGCGGGCCGGGCAGCAGACAGGACAGCAGGAACAGCAGGCGGACCGTGCCCACGTTCCAGCCGAAGCGGTCGGCGAGCCCGGCGCACACTCCCGCGATCATCCGGCCGTTCTCGGGGCGGGTCAGGGTGGCGGTGGTGGTCACTGGTGCTCCTTCCGGTGCGGCGTGTCTCGCCGTCCGACCTCTACTTTCCTGCCACGACGGCCCGGTTCCCTCGGGGAAGGCCCGGAGAGCGTCCCGGAGTCCGCCCCTGGTTGTCCACATGTGCGCCGGCGATCCACAGGTCGGCCCGATCCGGCCTGCGGGGGCGGTCCGCGGCCGTAACGTCCGCCGGGTGATCGACTTCCGTTCCGGCCTGCGGCTCTGGGCCGTGCTGCTGCTCACCGTCGGCGTCGCCGTGACCCTCGGCGCGGTACCTGCCGCGGCCTCTCCCGCCGAGGCCGTCGTCGCGCTCGGGGACAGCACGGCCTCCGGCGAGGGGGCGGGCGACTACGAGGCCGGCACCCGCGGCGAGGCCGGCAACTGGTGCCACCGCTCCCCCGCCGCCTACGTCCACCGCAGTGGGCTCGCGCCGGTCACCGTGAACCTGGCCTGCTCCGGCGCCGACACCGCCGCCGTGCGCCTCGACGCCGGCCGCGGCTCGCAGGCGGCGCGGCTCGCGGCGGCCGCCCGCGCGCACCGGGTCACGACGGTGACGCTGCAGGTCGGCTCCAACGACGACGTCGCCCTCACCACCGTCCTGACCGGCTGCATCCGGGCGTTCCTCGACCCGCGGCAGGGCCCCTGCGGTGAGGCGGCCGCGGCCACCTGGCCCGCGCGGCTGGCCGCAACCGTCCCCAAGGTCGAGGCGACCGTCGCCGACATCCGCTCGGCGATGCGCGACGCCGGCTACGCCGACGACGGCTACGTCCTGGTCCTGCTGTCCTACGCCTCACCCGTGACCGAGCGGATGGGCCGCTTCCACAGCACCCGCGGCTGCCCGTACCACCGCGCCGACGCCGGCTGGGCCCGCACCGTCGCCCTCCCCGAGCTCTCCGCCGCGCTCGCCGGCGTCGCGGCCCGGGCCGGGGCGCGGTTCCTCGACCTGTCGCGCGCCACCGAGGGCCGGGAGGCCTGCAGCCGTGACGACCCGTCGGCGGAATGGCAGCGCCGGCTCACCGTCGCCCCCGAGGCGCTGCGCCACGGCGGTCCGGGGATGGCGATGGTGCAGGAGTCGTTCCACCCCAACGCCGCCGGGCACGCCGCCATCGGTGGCTGCCTGCGACAGTTCGTCCGCAGCGGTGCGCCCTCGGCGGCCTGCCTGCCGACGGCCGACGGGCCCCTGCAGCCCGTCGCCGGTCTCAGTCCAGGACGACCAGGTCCCGCGGCCGCGAGTTGAGCCGCTCACAGCCCGTCTCGGTGACGACGACGATGTCCTCGATCCGGGCGCCCCACGCCCCGTCGAGGTAGATGCCCGGCTCCACACTGAACGCCATGCCCGGTTCCAGCGGCAACGCGTTGCCGCCGACGATGTAGGGGTCCTCGTGCACGTCCAGGCCGATGCCGTGGCCGGTGCGGTGCACGAACTTCTCCCCGAAACCGGCCGCCGCGATGGGCTCACGGGCCGCGGCGTCGACCTGCTCGGCCGTCACCCCCGGCTTCACCGACGCCACCGAGCGCTCCTGGGCGTCCTGCAGCACCGCGTAGGTCTCGGCGACCTCCGCCGACGGCGCCGCGCCCACCGCGTAGGTGCGCGTCGAGTCCGAGTAGTAGCCGCCCGGCAGCGGGCCACCGATGTCGATGACGACGACGTCGCCGCGCTCGACGACCCGGTCCGACACGTCGTGGTGCGGGCTCGCGCCGTTGGGGCCGGACCCCACGATCACGAACGCCGCGCTGGTGTGGCCCTCCTCGACGATCGCGGCGGCGATGTCGGCGCCGATCGCGGCCTCGGTCCGCCCTGCCGCGAGGAACTCGCCCATGCGGGCGTGGACCCGGTCGATCGCCGCGCCGGCCTCGCGCAGCTGTGCGACCTCGGCGGCGTCCTTGCGCATCCGCAGCTCCCGGATCACCGGGCCTGCCAGCTTCTGGGTGACGTCGGGCAGCGCGTCGCGCACCCCGAACACGTGCACCGCCGGCATCGTGTCGGCCACCGCCACCCGCGTCGGGCCGCCCGCCAGATCGCTGACCAGTCGATACGGGTCCTCACCGTCGGTCCAGGTGACGACGTCGACACCCAGCTCCGCCAGCGGCACACCCGCGTAGCCGGGCGCCTCCAGCCGCGGGACGACGATCGCGGGCGGCGCCCGGTGCCCGGCCGCGGGCACCACCAGACACGTCAGACGTTCGTGGGACTCGCCACCCGCGCCGAGCAGGTAGCGCAGATCGGTGCCGGGGGTGATCAGCAGCAGGTCGATGCCCTGTCGGGCGGCGACCTCGCCGGCGCGGCGGAGCCGGGCGGCGAGCAGCTCGGTGGGGACGGCCGGAGTCATGGGCGCAGCCTATGCCGACACGCGTCGTCACCGGAGCGGGTGCGGTCGGGTCGGCGCGCCGTTCCCCACCCGCACCCCGGCCCGCAACCTCCCGGTCGTCCAGCGGCGGTTTCGCGACCGTCAGGTTGCGCGCCGGGTGGTCGTCCCGTGAGGCCGGGCCCCGGACGCGGCCCGGGTCGGGTGTCCGGGCCGACGCCCGGTCGGGCGCCCGGGCCAACGGCCGGGTCGGGTGTCCGGTCGTCGAGCGTGTCCTGGGAGCGGGCTGGGGACGCTCACGTCACGTTCGGTGCCGGGGCCCCCGGCGAGCGTGTCATGAGAGCGGGTCGGGGACGCTCACATCACGCCCGGTGCCGGGCCCCCGGCGAGCGTGTCCTGGGAGCGGGCTGGGGACGCTCACGTCACGCCCGGTGCAGAGCCGCGGGCGAGCGTGTCGTGAGAGCGGGTCGGGGACGCTGACCTCACGTTCGGTGCCGGGCCCCCGGCGAGCGTGTCGTGGGAGCGCGGTGGGAGCGCTCCTGACACGTTCGGCAGGGTCGGGTCCGGCGCCGCGGGCGTACCCGACCTGGCAAGCTGCCCGGTGTGACGCCGCCCCCGACGCTGATGCTCCTCGACGCCGCGAGCATGTACTTCCGCGCCTACTACGGCGTGCCGGAGTCGATCACCGCCCCCGACGGCACCCCGGTCAACGCGATCCGCGGGTTCACCGACATGGTCGCCCGGCTGGTGTCCGAGCGGAAGCCGACCCGGCTCGTTGCCTGCCTCGACCTCGACTGGCGGCCCCGGTTCCGGGTGGAGGCACTGCCGTCGTACAAGGCGCACCGCGTCGAGGGACCCGAGCGCGACACCATGCCCTACGGTGTCCCCGAGGAGGTGCCCGACACCCTCGCACCGCAGGTCCCGGTCCTGCTCGAGGTGCTGGCGGCGGCGGGGATCGCCGTGGCCGGGGCGAAGGGCTACGAGGCCGACGACGTCATCGGCACCCTCGCCGCACGCGAGAGGGTCGACGCCGTGTCCATCGTCAGCGGCGACCGCGACCTCATGCAGTGCGTCCGCGAGGACCCGACCCCGGTCCGGCTGATCTACGTCGGGCGCGGGCTGGCCAAGGCCGAGACGATGGGCCCGAAGGAGGTCGCGGACAAGTACGGGGTGCCCGTCGACCGCGCGGGTGAGGCCTACGCCGAGATGGCGATGCTGCGGGGCGACCCCTCCGACGGCCTGCCCGGCGTTCCGGGTGTGGGCGCGAAGACGGCGGCGGCGCTGGTGAGCCGATTCGGGTCGTGGCAGGAGCTGCGGAACGCGATCGTCGACACCGACGACAAGCGGCTCAGCCCGCCCGTGCGGGGCAAGCTGGCGGCGGCCGCTCCCTACCTCGCGGTGGTGGAGCCCGTCGTGCGCGTCGCGTTGGACGCGCCGGTCGAGTTCTCCGGTGACGGTGACGTGCTGCCCGCCGTACCCGAGAACCCTGTGCGGCTGGCGGAGCTGGCGCAGACTTGGGGCCTGTCGGGCTCGGTCGACCGCCTGATCGCGGCCCTGGCCCGCTGACGCGCCGAGTTCGACGTCGGACTGCTCCCGATCATGATCGAACCAGTCGGGTGTCGAACTCGGCGGGACGAGGGCTGCGGGGTCAGACCCTGCCGACCTCGAAGTTGCCGCTGCTGCTGGTCACCCGGATCGGGATCTGGGTGTTCGGCTCGCCGTCGACGGTCGCGGAGCAGGTGAAGGTGTCACCCTCCTTGACCGCGCGGTCGGCGGGGCAGGACACGGCCGAGACCTGGTGGCCGTAGTCGCTGGTCAGGACCCGTTCGACGCCGGACTGCAGGCCGGCCTGGTCGAACACGCGGGTGACGACGAAGCCGGGCTTCCAGAACAGCAGCACCGCCGCGACACCGAGCAGCACGACGACCGAGGCGACGATGATCCACGGCAGGGCGCTGCGCTTGCGGGCGGGTGTGGTGGTCGACGGGCCGGGCTGCCACGGCTGCTGCTGCGGCTGCGCGGCCCAGCCGGCGCTGGACCCGGCGGCCTGTGACCCCCACGGCGTCTGCCCGCCCTCGGGCTGCGGCGTCCACGGTTGTTGCTGGGCCTGCTGGTCGCCCTGGCCCCACGCACCGGCCGCACCGGCGCCCCAGGCGGGCTGTTGCCGGCCGCCCCACTGTTGCTCCGCGCCGGGCAGCTGAGCAGTGGACTGCTGGGCCTGCTGCCCGGTCTGCCCGGGCTGCCCCCACGCCGACGCGGCGGCGTCGCCCTGGTTCGGGGCGCCGCCGAGGTGCTGGGTGGCGCCGGCGTCGAAGCCGGCCGCAGCGTCGCCGCCCGAGGAAGCGGCCGAGGAAGCGGCCGGGTCGGCCGGTGTCGAGGGTGCGGCCCACGGGGAGCCGGCGCCGGCGTACTGCGTCCCGGCGTCGGCCGAGGCACCCCACTGGGGTGTCTGTGCCTGCTGCGCCGGGTTCTGCGGCGCGGTCGGAGGCTCGCCCTGCGCGTGACCCTGCGCGTGACCCTGCGGCTGGCCCTGGGCGCCGGGCTGGGCCCACGCACCCGCCGCTCCCGGCTGCGCCCACTGCTGCTGCGGCGGCTGCTGGCCCCACTGGCCGGCGGCGGGCGGGGGCTGGCCGGGCTGCTGCCAGCCCGGCTGTACCCACTGGCCGCGCTGCGCGTCCCACACCGGCTGGGGCTGCGGCGGGTACTGCTGGGCGTAGGGCGCCTGCGGTGCCTGACCGGCCCACTGGCCGCTCGGCTGCTGCCCCCACTGTGGCTGCGCGGGCTGCTGGCCCCACCCGGTGGGCTGCTGCTCGGCGGCGGCCTGCTGCTCCGCGGGTGGCTGCGCGGCCGGCTCGGGCTGTGCGGCGGGCTCGGCGGGGGCCGCGTCCTGCTTCTGCAGCGACGGGGGCTGCGCGTGCAGGACGTTCGTGGACTCGGTCGCGGACTCGCTGCCCGCGGCCTGCTCGCCCGCCGCCGCGTCGGACGGAGCACCGGAAGGAGCGTCGGCGGAGGGAGCGTCGGCGGGCGGCGGGGACTGCGGCGAGGACGACTGCTCGGCCGGCGCGTCGGCCCCGCCCCGCTCCGCGTCGTCGCCGCTGTGCGGGGGATTGCTCATGGGGAACCTTCCTCGTCGCGACTGTGCCCTCGTACCCGTGCCGGCGGGGCGCCCGTGCCGCCGGGGTGTGACCCGGCGATCAAAGCACAGTGACCGGCGGCCCGGCAGGACCGGGCGAACCGGCCGCGCGGGACGACCCGTCCGTGCCTGCTCGTCGGGTGCTGCACGACGGTCCTACACCGCCCCCGCCGCCACGACACCCCGCTTGACCGATGCCGCCGCCTCCCTGGCGACCCGCCCGAACGGCGTCGAGCGCCCGACGACCCCGGCGATCTGGTCGAGCAGGTCGAGCACCTGACGGCACCAGCGGACGAAGTCGCCCGCCGAGAGCTCGTGACCGTTCTGCTCGGCGGCGGCCAGCACCTGCGCCAGGGACTCGCCGCGCGCCCACCGGTGCACCGGCCACGCGAACCCCAGGTCGGGCTCGCGGGTGCGGTCGATGCGGTGGCGGCGCTCGTCGGCCTCCAGCTCCGACCACAGCCGCACCGTGCCGGCCAGCGCCTCCGACACCGGGCCGGCGGGTACCCGCGGGACGGGGCCGTTGTCGCGGCGCGACTCGTAGACCAGCGCGGACACGACGGCGGCGAGCTCGGGCGGGGCGAGGTTCTCCCACACCCCGTGGCGCAGGCACTCCGCCGCGAGCAGATCGGACTCGCCCCACAGCCGGGCGAGTCGCTCGCCGTGCTCGGTGACGGCGGCCTCCCCGTCGGCGCCCGGGACGACGTAGCCGCGTTCGGCGAGCAGTGCTCGGATGCGGTCGAACGAGCGGGCCAGCGAGTGGGTGGTGGCGCGGACCTTCTGCCGGATCTGTTCGGTGTCGCGGGAGAGCCGGTGGTAGCGCTCCCCCCAGCGTGCGTGGGCCTCGCGGTCGTCGCAGCCGTGACACGGGTGGGCGCGCAGGGCGCGGCGCAGGGTGGCGAGCTCGGGATCGTCGTGGCTGTTGCCGCCGCGGCGCCGGGTCGGGGCCGGGGCCTGGATGCCGGTGTTGCGCAGCGTCGAGGCGAGGTCGCGGCGTCCGCGCGGGGACCGGATGTCGACGTTGCGCGGTAGCCGGATGCGGCCGAGCGCCTCGGCGGGCGTCGGGAAGTCGGCCGTGGACAGCCGGCCCGACCAGCGGTCCTCCGAGAGCACGAGGGGGCGGGGGTCGTCGCCGTCGAGGCCGGGGTCGATGACGACGGCCAGCCCGGACCGCTTGCCCGACGGGACGGCGATGACGTCGCCGGGGCGCAGGGCGCGCAGCGCGTCGGCGGAGGCGGCCCGGCGGTCGGACGCGCCCTGCCGCGACAGTGCCTTCTCCCGGTCGGTGACCTTGCGGCGCAGCTCGGCGTACTCGGCGAAGTCGCCGAGATGGCACTGCATCGACGCCGCGTACCCGGCGAGGGTCTCGTCGTTGCGTTCGATGCGCCGGGCCAGGCCGACCACGGAGCGGTCGGCCTGGAACTGGCCGAACGACATCTCCAGCAGCTCGCGGGCGCGTTGGACGCCGAGCCGGGCGACGAGGTTGATGGCCATGTTGTAGCCGGGCCGGAACGAGCTGCGCAGCGGGTAGGTGCGGGTGGAGGCGAGGCCGCCGACGCGTTCGGGATCGACCCCGGGCTGCCAGACGACGACGGCGTGGCCCTCGACGTCGATGCCGCGGCGTCCGGCCCGGCCGGTGAGCTGGGTGTACTCCCCCGGCGTCAGCTCGACGTGGGCCTCGCCGTTGTACTTGACGAGCCGTTCGAGGACGACGGTGCGGGCGGGCATGTTGATGCCCAGCGCGAGGGTTTCGGTGGCGAACACGCACCGGACGAGGCCCTTGACGAACAGCTCCTCGACGGTCTCCTTGAACGCGGGCAGCAGGCCGGCGTGGTGGGCGGCGATGCCGCGTTCGAGGGCTTCGCGCCACTCCCAGTAGCCGAGGACGCCGAGGTCGGCCTGCGGGAGGTCGCCGGTGTGCTTCTCGATGACGGCGCGGATGTCGGCGATCTCGTCGTCGGTGGTGAGTCGCAGACCGGATCGCACGCACTGGCCGACGGCGGCGTCGCACCCGTTGCGGGAGAACACGAACGTGATGGCGGGCAGCAGGCCGTCGCGGTCGAGCCGGTCGATGACGGTGGTGCGTGAGGGCGGGCGGAACCCGGCGCGGCGCGGTGGGGGCGCGCCGCGGCTGCGTCGGCCCCGGTCCCACACGGCGGTGGAGGACTGCCGGTCGAGCTCGCGGGTCTGGCGCACGAGGTCGGGGTCGACGCGCAGCTCGGCGCCGGGCGTCTCGGTGCCGCCGGTCTGGGTGAACAGGTCGAGCAGCCGGTTGCCGACCATCATGTGCTGCCACAGCGGCACGGGCCGGTGCTCGTCGACGACGACGGTGGTGTCGCCGCGGACGGTGACGAGCCAGTCGCCGAACTCCTCGGCGTTGGACACGGTGGCGGACAGGCTGACCAGGGCGACGTGTGCGGGGAGCTGGAGGATGACCTCCTCCCAGACGGCGCCGCGGAACCGGTCGGCCAGGTAGTGCACCTCGTCCATGACGACGTAGCCGAGCTGGTCGAGGTTGCGCGACCCGGCGTAGATCATGTTGCGCAGGACCTCGGTGGTCATGACGACGACCTGCGCGTCGCCGTTGACCGAGGTGTCGCCGGTGAGCAGCCCGACCGCGGACTCGCCGTGGCGGGCCACGAGGTCGGCGTACTTCTGGTTGGACAACGCCTTGATCGGCGTCGTGTAGAAGCACTTGAGGCCCTGGGCGAGGGCGAGGTGGACGGCGAACTCGCCGACGACGGTCTTGCCCGCGCCGGTCGGGGCGCACACGAGGACGCCGTGCCCCTCCTCCAGCGCGTCGCAGGCGGCGCGCTGGAACCCGTCGAGCTGGAAGGGCAACCCGGCCGTGAACTCGGTCAGGTGCGGGCGTGCGACTCGGGACTTCGCTGCGGCGTAGGCCTCAGCCGGACTGCTGGACACCCCACCAGGCTGTCACATCCGGCCGACGATCTCCGGCGCAACGGTTCCGGCGCAGGTCAGGAGCCCTGGTCAGGTGACGTCGTCGAGGCGCTGCGGCTGCGGGGCAGCCGTCGGGGCCGCGGACGGGGTGACCGGTGCGGCCGGGTCGATGCGGCTGGGGGTGGTGTCGATCGGTGACGGCTCGTCGGGGTCCCAGCTGTCCCAGCCCTCGGCGGCGCGGCGGCGGGCCTTGCCGCGGTCGTGGACCCGGGCGATCTGGATCGCCATCTCGAACAGGATGGTCAGCGCCGCCGCCAGGGCGGTCATCGAGATCGGGTCCTGGCCGGGGGTGGCGATGGCCGCGAACACGAACAGGCCGAAGATCAGCCCGCGCCGCCACCTGCGGAGCTTGTCGTAGCTGACGACGCCGACGCGGTTGAGCATCACCACGAGCAGGGGCAGCTCGAAGCTCACCCCGAAGATGAGCAGCAGGGCGATGACGAAGCCGAAGTAGGACTCGCCGGTCAGCGCGGTCGTCTGTACCTCGCTGCCGATGGTGAGCAGGAACGCCAGGCCCTGGGAGACCACCAGGTAGGCCAGGACGGCGCCGGCGGCGAAGAGCACGGCCGCGATGGAGACGAAGGTCAGCGCGAACTTGCGTTCCTTGGCGTAGAGGCCGGGGGTGATGAACGCCCACAGCTGGTAGAGCCACACCGGGCAGGCCAGGACGATGCCGGCCGTGGCGCCGACCTTGAGCCGCAGCATGAACTGGTCGAACGGGCCGGTGCCGAGCAGGGTGCAGGACCCGTCCGCGGTGAACACGGCCCGGGACGAGTCGGGCAGCGAGCAGTAGGGCTCCTTGAGGAGCTCACCGAGGCTGGGGATGCCGAACATCGCGACGTCGAACCAGATGTAGCCGAAGATCGTGGTCACGAGGATCGCGAGGATGGAGATCGCGAGACGCCGGCGCAGCTCGTAGAGGTGCTCGATCAGCGTCATCGTGCCGTCGGGGTTGACCGCCCGGCGGCGACGGGGCAGGAACCTGGCCACGTGCGTGGGTCAGGCCGTGGTGTCGGTGCGTCCCTGGGCGCCGGGCGCCGGCGTGGACCCGCCTGCCGGCGGCGGGGTCGACGAGGAGGTCGACGGCGGGGGCAGCTGCGCGGGCGGCGGGGCCGCCTGCGGCGTGCCCGTGGCCTTCGCCTCGGCCTCGTCGTCGTTCTTCATGCCCTTCATCTCGCCCTTGAAGACGCGGGCGGACTGGCCGACCGAGCGCGCCATGTCCGGGAGCTTCTTCGCGCCGAAGAGCAGGACCAGGACACCGATGATGATGACGATCTCCCAGCCACCGAGGCTGCCCATGAGATGGTCCTTCCGATGTGGTGCAGGAGCCCGACCGATGCCGGTCGCACCCCGACGGTACCGGACGTCCCCGGTCAGGGGGTCGAGGTCCCCTTGCGGGAGCGGCCGGCGGCCATCGCGGCGGTGATGGGCCCGGTGGCCGCGGCGATGCCGGTGCGCAGCGACCCGGCGTCGCGGGCGAGGCGGCGCAGCCGCAGGCCCAGCGAGAGCGCGAGGACGACCATCGTGAGCAGGCCGGCGCCGGCGAGCGCGACGGCGACCCA
Source organism: Pseudonocardia sulfidoxydans NBRC 16205 (assembly GCF_007989085.1). Lineage (GTDB taxonomy): Bacteria > Actinomycetota > Actinomycetes > Mycobacteriales > Pseudonocardiaceae > Pseudonocardia > Pseudonocardia sulfidoxydans. Next base: position 67,249 of record NZ_BJVJ01000002.1, on the reverse strand, counting down.
GTAGGCGGGGGTCATGTGGTCCTTTCCGGGGACACGGGGACGTCGGCGGCGGCGAGCGCGGCCGCGGCCCGGTCGGCGACGGCGTCGCCCAGTTCGGGGGGCTCGACGATGCGCGCTCCCCCGCCGAGCCCGAGCACGAGCCGGACCAGCCAGCCGGGGTCGGCGTAGCGCAGGCTCACGGTGGCCCGGCCGTCGCCGGAGGGGTCCTCGACGACCTCCTCGACCGGGTAGTACTCGGCGAGCCAGCGGGCCTCGGGCTGCAGTTCGAGCACAGCGGTGCGGTGGTCGTCGCGGGCGGTGAACACGCCGTCGGAGACGTCGGTGGGTTCGGCGTCGGGTGGCGGGGTGGCGGGCTCGGCCAGCTCCTCGACGTCCTCGACGCGGTCGAGCCGGAACATCCGCACGCCCTCGGCGCGCCGGCACCACGCCTCCAGGTAGCCGCGGCCCTCGACGAGCAGCAGCCGCATGGGGTCGATGGTGCGGCGGGAGACGGCGTCGCGACCCGCGGTGTAGTAGGTGATGCGCAGGGCGTGTCCGCGTTCCAGGGCGCCGCGGACGGCGGCGGTGGTGGCCTGTTCCTCCGGGGAGAGCTCGACGGCGACCCCGGCGAGCCCGGCGTCGCCGACCGCTTTCTCGATCTTCGCGGTGGCGCGGCGGACGGCGGCGGTGTCGACGATCCCGGGCACGTCGCCCAGCGAGCGCAGCGCCACGAGCAGGGCGGTGGCCTCGGCGGTGGTGAGCCGCACGGGCCGGCGCATCCCGGCGTCCTCGGTGACGGTGACGGTGTCGCCTGCGAACGAGAGGTCGACCAGGTCGCCCGGCCCGTACCCGGGCAGCCCGCACATCCACAGCAGTTCCAGGTCGCGACGCAGCTGGCGTTCGGTGGTGCCGAAGTCGGCGGCGGCGTCGGCGATCCGCACGCCCGGGCGGGCCAGCAGGTACGGGACCAGCGACAGCAGCCGCGGCAGCCGCTCGGCGATGCCCGTCATGTCGGCCCGCTCACGTCCGGGCCTGTTCGTGCACGGCGGCGGCCGCCTTCCACCGGTCGCGGACGGCGGCGGCGAGCTCGGGCGGGTCGAGGACGACGACGTCGGGGCCGTGTCCGGCGAGCCAGCGGGCGACGATGTCGACGCTGCGCAGCTCCAGCTCGAGCTCTTCGCCCGCGCGGCCGTCGTGGTCGCGGGTGGCGACGACCCGGCCGAGGCGGCGCAGGCCGTGCGCCTGCCCGGCGGGGAGCCAGATGCGGGCGGTGCCGGTGGCGGGCCGGTGGTCGAACCCTGCCTTCACCCGGGCCAGCAGGTCGACCCCGTCCGGGACGACGACCGCGCCCGCCGGGCCGACCGCGGTGACCGGTTCGAGGATGCGGGAGATGCGGAAGGAGCGGACGGCCTCGCGGCCGCGGTCGTGCCCGACGAGGTACCAGCGCCCGCGCCAGGACACGATCCCCCAGGGTTCGACGGTGCGGCGCACCACCTCCCCGGTCGGGCCGCCGCGGCGGTGGTCGAAGGTGACCGCGCGCCCGGCCTGCACCGCGGCCATGAGCGGCCCGAACGCCGGGTCGGTGGCGCGTACCCGGGGCTGCACGGGTCCGCCGGACTCGTCGACGTCGATGCCCGCGGCGCGCAGCTTCACCAGTGCGCCGTGGGCGGCGCCGGCGAGCTCGGGCGAGTCCCACAGCCGGGCGGCGAGCGCGACGGCGGCGGCTTCCTCGGTGTCGAGGTCGATCTCGCCGAGCTCGTAGTCCTGGCGGGCGATGCGGTAGCCGTCGGCGGTGTCGAACGTCGAGCGGCGCCCGGTCTCCAGCGGGATGCCCAGCTCGCGCAGCTCGGACTTGTCGCGCTCGAACATCCGGAAGAACGCCTCGTCGCTGGGGGCGTCGGCGTAGCCGGGGACGGTGTCGCGGATCCGCTCGGCCGACAGGTACTGCCGGGTCGAGAGCAGGCAGAGGACCAGGTTGACCAGTCGCTCGGCACGTGCAGCGGACACGTCGGGCATCGTACGGCCGTGGGCCGCGGCGCATGCCGCGACGGGCGGAAACGGTCACGTCGGCAACCGTGGGTGCCTGCGCCGCAACGGATCGCCGTGCGCCAGGGCGGCGCGCAACCGTACTGCTGTCCCGGGGCCCCGCGAGGACCGTCGGGTTGCGCCCGGGCCAGGTGTCTCATGTTGCGACGCCGCGCCACCTTGACGACCGGCCCGCGCGGGGAAAGGGTCGCGTGTGACCCGGGGCACGGCGGAAGATCCCGGACGAACGATGAGCGAGGACACGCAATGAGCGAGGCGGACACCCAGGAGACCTTCAACCCGTGGAGCGTCGTCAACCTGGTGTTCCATCACCTCGCCGACCTGGGCCTGCACCCGGTGCTGGGCGAGAGCGGCGACCCGGCCAAGGCGGCGTCGGAGCTGCTCACGGCGATGGGCATCGGCTCGGCGCCCGACAGCGCGGGCCCCGCGGCGGCACCCGTCCAGGACATGCTGGCCGACCTGCGCCGCAAGATGATGCCCGGCATCGAGTAGCCGCTCAGGCCAGGAGCAGCAGCACGATCCCGACCGCCGCGGGCGCGGCCTGCACGAACAGGATGCGCCGCGACGCGGTGAGCCCGCCGTAGACGCCGGCGACGAGCACGCACGCCATGAAGAACAGGGCGACGGCGTGCCCGAGCGCGCCACCGGCGATCAGCGACCAGATCAGCCCGGCCGCGAGGAACCCGTTGTAGAGGCCCTGGTTGGCCGCGAGCGTCGCGGTGGCCTCGGCGAACTCCGGCGTGGTGCCGAACGCGGCCCGGGCCCGCGGCGTGCGCCACAAGAACATCTCCAGCACCAGGATGTACAGGTGCAGCAGCGCGACCAGCGCCACGACGACGACGGCGAGTACCTCGACGACCATCGGCAGATCATGCCGGTGACCCTCGCGGTGCCCGCCGTCGACGGCGCCGGGACTCAGAGCGAGGCGATCAGCCGGTCGACCCGCTCGTCGACGGCCCGGAACGGGTCCTTGCACAGCACGGTGCGCTGCGCCTGGTCGTTGAGCTTGAGGTGCACCCAGTCGACGGTGAAGTCGCGTCCGGCGGCCTGGGCGGCGGCGATGAAGTCGCCCCGCAGCTTGGCCCGCGTGGACTGCGGCGGGGTGTCCTTGGCCGCCTCGATCTCGCCGTCGTCGGTGACGCGGTCGACCATGCCTTTGCGCTGCAGCAGGTCGAACAGGCCGCGGCCACGGCGGATGTCGTGGTAGGCGAGGTCGAGCTGGGCGATGCGGGCGTGGGCGAGGTCGAGGTTGTTGCGCTCCTGGTAGCGCTCGACGAGCCGGTGCTTGATGGCCCAGTCGATCTCGCGGTCGATGAGCGAGAGGTTCTGGGACTCGACGGCGTCGAGCACCCGCCCCCACAGCTCGACGACGCGCTCCATCGCCTTGTCGTCGCCCTCGCGGTTGCGCATGTGCTCGACGGCGCGGGCGTGGTACTCGCGCTGGATGTCCAGGGCGCTGGCCTCGCGGCCGCCGGCGAGGCGCACGGTGCGCCGGCCGGTGAGGTCGTGGCTGATCTCGCGGATGGCGCGGATCGGGTTGTCGAGGGTGAAGTCGCGGAACTGGACGCCCGCCTCGATCATCTCCAGCACCAGCGTCGCCGAGCCCACCTTGAGCAGGGTGGTGACCTCGGACATGTTCGAGTCGCCCACGATGACGTGGAGCCGGCGGTAGCGTTCGGCGTCGGCGTGCGGCTCGTCGCGGGTGTTGATGATGGGCCGCGAGCGGGTGGTGGCGCTGGAGACGCCTTCCCAGATGTGCTCGGCGCGCTGCGACAGGCAGTACACCGCGCCCCGCGGGGTCTGCAGCACCTTCCCGGCACCGCAGATGAGCTGGCGCGTCACCAGGAACGGGAGCAGGACGTCGGCGATACGGGAGAACTCGCCCTGGCGGGCGACGAGGTAGTTCTCGTGGCAGCCGTAGGAGTTGCCGGCGGAGTCGGTGTTGTTCTTGAACAGGTAGATGTCGCCGCCGATGCCCTCGTCGACGAGCCGGCGTTCGGCGTCGACGAGGAGGTCCTCGAGGATGCGTTCGCCCGCCTTGTCGTGGGCCACGAGCTGGCTGAGGGAGTCGCACTCGGCGGTGGCGTACTCGGGGTGGGACCCGACGTCGAGGTAGAGGCGTGCTCCGTTGCGGAGGAAGACGTTGGACGACCGGCCCCAGGACACGACTCGCCGGAACAGGTAGCGGGCCACCTCGTCCGGTGAGAGCCGGCGTTGGCCGTGGAAGGTGCAGGTGACCCCGAACTCGGTCTCCACACCGTAGATCCGACGCTGCATGCCCTTCAGCGTAAGCGGAGAACCGCCTCTAGGGTCACGTCTGTGTGGGACAGGTTGCGGCGCGTCGACCCGCGGGTGAAGGTCGCGGGCACTCGGCCGCTGCGGCGGGTCGACGTGTGGGACCGCGAGATGTCGCGTCGGATAGCGGCCCGGCCGCCGGGTGCGCTGGACGCGGTGATGAAGACGCTGTCCCCCGCCGCGAACCACGGGGTGCTGTGGTTCGTCGTCGCGGGGGTCCTGGGGGCGCGCAAGGGCGCGGGCCGCAAGGCGGCCCAGCGCGGGGTGCTCAGCATCGCCGGGGCCAGCCTCACGGCCAACGCGGTCCTCAAGCCGCTGCTGCCGCGGCGGCGGCCCGCGGCGCGTGAGCTGCCCGCCTACCAGACCATCGACGACCCGCCGACGTCGTCGTCGTTCCCGTCGGGGCATGCGGCGTCGGCGGCTGCGTTCGCCACGGCCGTCGCGCTGGAGAGCCCCAGGCGCGGCCTGGTCGTGGCGCCGCTGGCCGCGGCCGTGGCCTACTCGCGGATCCACGTCGGCGTGCACTGGACGTCCGACGTGGTGGCCGGTGCGGCCCTCGGGTCGGGTGTCGCGCTGCTGACGCGGCGCTGGTGGCCCGTGCGGGGCACCGACGAGGCGCGGGCCCGGCCCGTGGACAGCGTCGAACCGCTGCCCGACGGCGAGGGCCTGGTGATGATCGTCAACCCGCTGTCCGGGGAGGAGGGCGTCGACCCGGGCGACGACATCGCGGCCGCCCTGCCGCGGGCGCGGGTGCTGCGCACCGAGCGGGGACTCGACGTCGGGGAGCAGCTGGAGGCGGCGCTGGCGCAGGCCGACGGGTGGGTGCGGGCGGTCGGCGTGGCCGGTGGCGACGGCACGGTCGGCGCGGTCGCGGCCGTCGCGAACCGGCGTGGGCTGCCGCTGGTGCTCGTCCCCGCGGGCACGCTCAACCACTTCGCCCGCGACGTCGGCGTCTACGACCTGCAGGAGGCCGTCGACGCGTCGCAGGCCGGGGAGGCCGTCGCGGTCGACCTGGCGCTCGTGGAGGCCCACCCGGGCCAGGGCGCGGACCCGGTCAGCGACGAGGTCACCCGCACCTGGCACTTCCTCAACACCGCCAGCATCGGCTCCTACCCGGAGCTGGTGCGGCTGCGGGAGCAGTGGCAGCCCCGCTGGGGCAAGTGGCCGGCGTTCCTGGCGGCGCTCCTGGCGGTGCTGCGCAAGTCCGAGCGGGTCGAGGTGAAGATCGAAGGCCACTGGCACACGGTGTGGTTCCTGTTCGTCGGCAACGGCCCCTACCACCCGCGGGGCATGGTCCCGGCGTGGCGGCCGACGCTGGACTCCGGGCTGCTCGACGTCCGCTGGCTGCGCGCCGACATCCGGTTCTCCCGGCTCCGCGCGTTCCTGGCGCTGATGCTGGGGGCGTTGGGGCACAGCAGGGTCTACGCCCAGCGCGAGGTCGACCACCTCGACGTCGAGCTGCGCGAGCCCGGGATGCTCGCCACCGACGGTGAGGTCGTCGAGGAGGCCGGGCGCTACACGTTCCGCGTCGCGGAGAAGCCGATCCCGGTGTACCGCCGCGACGAGGAGCAGTGGTCGGGCCGCGACCGCCCCTACCTCGGGTAGGTAGCTCCTCCTAGAGGTTCTGGACGTGCTGGAACCCGAAACGCCCCTTCACGCACAGGTGGCCGTGGGTCACCGAGTGGTCCGACGGCGAGGTGACGTTGACGATGGAGTTGTTCTGCACGTGCAGCTCCAGGTTGCAGCCGACACCGCAGAACGAGCAGATCGTCGTCGTGACCGTCTCGTCCTCGGGGTGCCAGTCGTCGTTCTCGCGCAGCTCGTGCTCGCGCACGGACTTGAGCGCTCCCGTCGGGCACACCCCGATGCAGTTGCCGCAGTAGACGCACGCCGAGTCGGGCAGCTCGGCGTCGTACTCGGTGGCGATGCGGGCGTCGAACCCGCGGCCGGCGGCGGCGATGGCGAAGGTGAACTGGGCGTCGGTGCCGCAGGCGTTGACGCACTTGTAGCAGAGGATGCAGCGCGAGTAGTCGCGCACGTAGAGGTCGTTGTCGATCTTGACGGGCTGGGCGACGGTCTCGGCGTGCGACCCGTCGGGGGCGTGGTGGTGCCCGGCGCGGCGGCGGTCGCGCTCCCCCGCGGCGGCGGGCGGTGCGGGCGGGCCGTACCGGTCGGCGTCGACCCCGTACTCGGTCATCCAGCGGGCCACGTCGTCGCCGGCCTGGCTCATGTCGACCGACGACGCCAGCAGCTCCAGCACCATCCTGCGGGAGTGCCGGACCTTCTCCGAGTCGGTGCGCACCACCATGCCGTCCTCGACCGTGCGCGCGCACGACGGCACCAGGACCCGCGAGCCCTCGACCTCGACGACGCACACCCGGCAGGCGTTGACCGGTGCGAGGTTGGGCGCCCAGCACAGCGTCGGGGTGTCGGCCTGCTGCGCGGTGCCTTCCTCGTGGAGGGCCTGCAGGATCGTCGAGCCCTCGGGGACGCGGACGTCGCGGCCGTCGACGGTCAGCGTCACCATCCGGGTGATCGCGCCCAGCATCACCGGGGTACCCATGCACTCGCCTTCCCGTTGGTGGTGGGGTCCGGCCGGTCCAGCAACCCCAGGGCCAGCGCCGACCCGACCGCCGCCGGCGCGGTCTGGCCCAGCCCGCAGATCGACGCGTCACGCATGACGCGGGCGAGGTCGTCGAGCAGGGCGAGCTCGGTCTCCCGGTCACCGATCGGGGTGCCGCGCTCCAGCCGGGCCAGCGCCTCCTCCTGGCGGACGGTCCCGACGCGGCAGGGCACGCACTGCCCGCACGACTCGTCGCGGAAGAACGCCGCGATCCGGCGCAGTGTGCCGACCAGGTCGGCGTCGGTGTCGAACGCGAGGACGACGCCGGAGCCGAGCGTCGCGCCGATCTCTCGGGCGCCCTCCAGGGTCAGCGGGACGTCGAGCTGGTCGGGCATCACGAACCCGCCCGCCGCGCCGCCCAGCAGGATGGTGCGCAGCTCCCCGCGCAGCCCGCCGGCGAGGGTGAGCAGCTCGCGCAGCGTCGTGCCGAAGTCGACCTCGTAGACGCCGGGCGTCGCCACGGCGCCGGACACGCAGAACAGCTTCGTGCCCGTGGACCGCTCGCCGCCGACCGACGCGAACGCCGGCCCGCCGACGTCGAGGACCTGCAGCACGTTGTAGAGCGTCTCGACGTTGTTGATGACGGTGGGCTTGCCGAACAGGCCCGACACGCTGGGGAACGGCGGTTTGTTGCGCGGCTCGCCGCGGAACCCCTCGATGGAGTTGAGCAGCGCGGTCTCCTCGCCGCAGATGTAGGCCCCGGCGCCGCGGCGCAGCTCGATGTCGAACGTGACGCCCTCGCCCATGACGTCCTCGCCGAGGTAGCCGCGTCGCCGCGCCTGCTCGATCGCGTGCTCCAGACGTCGCGTGGCGAGCGGGTACTCGCCGCGGACGTAGAGGTAGCCGCGTTCGCAGCCGGTGGCCCAGCCGGCGATCGTCATGGCCTCGACCAGGCCGAACGGGTCGTACTCCATGAGCACCCGGTCCTTGAACGTGCCGGGTTCGGACTCGTCGGCGTTGCACACCAGGTAGTGCGGCCGCACGGGAGCGGTGGCCACGCCGTCCCACTTGACGCCGGTGGGGAACGCGGCGCCGCCGCGGCCGGTAAGCGACGAGTCCTTCAGCTCCTGGACCACCCGGGACGCGCCGAGGTCGACGGCGCGGCGCAGGGTCTCGTAGCCGCCGTGGGCGCGGTAGTCGTCGAGGCTGGTGGGATCGACGACCCCGATGCGGCGCAACAGTGTCAGTGACCCGCCGCGCGGGCTGCGGGTCTGCGGGACGCTCACCCCCGGATCGGCGAACGCCGCGTCGGCGGCGGCCGCCGCGGTGGCACCGCGTGCCGCCCTCACCACGTCCTCGCCCACGGCCGGGGCGTGACTGAAGTCCGGCTCCCCCGCCAGCTGGAACATCACCGCGGGCGCCCGCTCGCACAGCCCCAGGCACGGGCTGCGCACCCAGCAGGCGTCCGCGCCCGAGCCCTCGGGGCCGAGCTCGGCCGTCAGCCGGGTCGCCAGGTCCTCACCCCCGTACGGACCGCACGCCACGTCGTCGCACACGTGCACCACCCGCGGCGCCCGCGGCTCGACGGCGAACATCGCGTAGAACGTCGCGACGCCGTAGACGTCGGCCGGCGGGACCGAGAGCCGGGTCGCGACGTGGTTGAGCGCCCCCTCCGACAGGAACCCGACCGCGTCGGACACCGCGTGCAGCGCCGGGAGCAGCAGGTGCCGGCGCCCCCGCGCCTCGTGCCCGGAGTCCGGGCCGGCGCGGCCGTCGACGTCGCGGGGACCCAGCAACGGGTCCAGCAGGGCGTCGACAGCCGCTCGTTCTTCCGCGGTCGCCTCGGCTCCCGACAGACGCAGGTCCACGTGCCCTCTCAGTCCCCGGCCGTCGCCAGCCGAGGTGCGTCGGCCAGCTTCTCGATCCGGATCGCGGTCGCCTTGAACTCCGACGTGCCCGACTTCGGGTCCCAGGCGTCGTTGGTCAGCACGTTCGTGTCGACCTCCTCGGAGAAGTGCGGGGTGAACGACGCCAGCCCCGGCCGCAGCGACGGGTCCAGCGCCACCGGTGCCTCGACCGCACCACGCCGCGACACCACCCGCACCCGCTCGCCGTCGGCGATGCCCAGCCGTGCGGCGTCGTCACGGTCCATCCGCAGCGACTCCCGACGCCGCATCGGCGAGGAGTACCCGCCGCTCTGGACGCCGGAGTTGTAGGCGTCGAGCAGGCGGACCGTGGTCAGCCGGATCGGGAAGTCCTCGTCGAGCACGTCGACGGGCGGGACGTGCTCGACCGGGGTGAACGGTGCCGGGGTCCCGATCTCGGCGGGGTCCTCGGCCCACAGCCGGGCGTGCATCAGCGGCGTCCCCGGATGGTCCTCGGTCGGGCACGGCCACTGCAGGCCCCCGTGCTCCTCGAGCCGGGCGTAGCTCATGCCGTGGTGCCAGTCCAGCGACAGCGACCGCAGCTCGTCCCACACCTGCTCGGCCGTCGGCTCGCCCCAGTCGTGGCCGAGACGGTCGGCGACCGCGCAGATGATGTGCGTGTCCGGTCGCGCCTGGCCCGGTGGCTCGATGGCCTTGCGGACGCGCTGCACCCGCCGCTCGCTGTTGGTGACGGTGCCCTCGTACTCGCACCAGTCCGCGGCCGCGGGCAGCACCACGTCGGCCAGCTCGGCCGTCGCGGTCCGGAAGATGTCCTGCACCACCAGGTGGTCGAGGCCCTCCAGCAGGTGCCGGGCGTGCGCCGCGTTGGCCTCCGACTCCGCCGGGTTCTCCCCGATGCAGTACAGCGCCTTCAGCGTGCCCGCCTCCATCGCCTCGAACATCTGCGACAGGTGCATCCCCGCCTTCGGCGAGATCGGCGCGCCCCACGTCGCCTCGAAACGGGCGCGGGCCTCGTCGTCACCGAGGTCGTAGCCGCCGGGCAGCTTGGCCGGGATCGAGCCCATGTCGCCGCCGCCCTGCACGTTGTTCTGCCCGCGAAGCGGCACCAGCCCCGACCCGTACCGGCCGACGTGCCCCGTCAACAGCGCCAGGTTGATCAGCGCGAACACGTAGTCGGCGGCGTTGTGGTGCTCGGTGATGCCCAGCGTCCAGCAGATCTGGGCGCGGTCGGCGCGGGCGTAGGCGTGCGCCAGCTCCTCGATCAGCGCGGCGTCGACACCGGTGATTTGCGCCGCCCGCTCCAGCGTGTACGGCTCCACGGACTCCGCATAGTCGGCGAAACCCGTCGTCGCGCGGTCGACGAACGCGTGGTTCACCAGGTCGGCGTGGATGATCTCCCGGCCGATGGCGTTGGCCAGCGCGATGTCGGTACCGACGTCGAGGCCCAGCCAGCCGTCGGCCCAGCGGGCCGTGGAGGTGCGCCGCGGGTCGACGGAGTACATGCGCGTGCCCTTGCGCAGCCCCTGCAGGACGTGGTGGAAGAAGATCGGGTGGGTCTCACGCGCGTTGGAGCCCCACAGGACGAGGAGGTCGGCGTCTTCCGCCTCGACATAGGCGGAGGTGCCGCCGCCGGCACCGAACACTGCCGTCAGACCGACGACGCTGGGAGCGTGTCAAGTCCTGTTGCAGGAGTCGACGTTGTTGCTCCCCATCACCACCCGGGCGAACTTCTGGGCGGCGTAGTTCATCTCGTTCGTGGCCTTCGAACAGCTGAACATGCCGAACTCGTCGCCGCTGCGGCCGCGGAACCCGGCCGCCGCGCGGTCGAGGGCCTCGTCCCAGCTCGCGGGCCGCAGCACACCGTTCTCACGGACGAGCGGCTCGGTGATCCTCACGTGCCGCGGGCGGCGGGGCATGTCTCCTCCACGGGTCGGTCGACGTCGACACGCCAACGATATGCCCGCTGCGCGTCGTGCGTCAGGTCCGGCGGGACGCCGCGTGTCCCGCGACCACCCCGGTGGGGCCCGGGCTCACCCGCACGGCGAGGACGTCACCGGGCACGAGCGGCGTGGCGGGATCGTCGACCTCGACGGCCCCGGCCAGCACGATCCGTGCCGCCGGGCCGTGCCGGAAGGCCAGCTGCGCGGCGGCCTCACCGAGGGTGCGCGCGGCCACCGGCGGGCCCTCGGCGACGGTGACACGCGGCGCCGGCCGGGCCAGTACCGTCGCGAGCTCCTCGGGGGTGTTGATGTTGAGCAGCGAGTCGATCGCCGGGTCCACCCGGGCCAGCGCCGAGCCCGCCAGCAGCGCCTGCTCGTCGGGACGCACCACCCGGCACCGCGTGAACAGGTCCGGCGGGCGGCGCACCCCGTCGCCCACCAGGCTCGTGACCAGCGGGGCGAGCGACACCCGGTAGGCGGCCGCGAGCGGCTGCGGGAAGCCGTGGACCTGCGGGACGACGACGTCGTGCTCGTCGTCCAGCAACGCCAGCACCCGGCGCACGTAAGCGGGGTGCAGCAGCGGCAGGTCCGTCGCGGTGACGAACGCCGCCCCGGCCCGGCCCGCGACGGCGTCGAGCCCGACCGCGATGCCCTGCAACGGACCTCGCCCTTCGACGGGGTCGTCGACCACCTCGACCCGCGCCGGCAGCGGCGGCAGGCTCTGCCCGGGGGCGCGCACGACCACGACCGGCCCGTCGACGGCCCGCCCGACCAGCCCGGCGACCCGGGCCAGCAACGGCACCCCGAACCAGTCCAGGGCGGCCTTCGCCGTTCCCATCCGCGACGACCGGCCGCCGGCCAGCACGATCCCGGCGGCCTGCGCCGGCCCGTTCCTCATGGCCGGCGATGCTACGACCGCCCACCGACGACCGCCCGCCCAGATGCACCTGCGCGCGGTCCTCCGGCGTCCCGGCGACCCTGAGGTGCATCTGGTCGAAGGGGCCCGAGCTGCAGACCCGCGCGCAACCCCACGGTCGTTCTGGCGCCCCGGGAGGACCGTGAGGTTGCGCGCGAATGGTCGGGCGCAACCTCACGGTCGTCGGCGGGCGGTGTCGCAGCGCTGAGGTTGCGCGCGGGGTGTGGCGGCCGGGCGACAACCCCGGGTGGCGGCTCCTACTCTGGAGCTCGGGCGCGACCGACAGCGATCACACCGACAGCGATCACGCCGGACAGGAGTGGACATGGGCCGGGTCACGGTGCGACGACCGGTGCTGCGGCTCGGGCCCGACGGGCAGGAACTCCGGCGCCCCGACGCGCTCGCGGCCGAGGAGCCGCTGGAGATCCGCGTCGGCGGCACGCCCCTGTCGGTCACGATGCGCACCCCGGGCCACGACGTCGAGCTCGCCCACGGCTTCCTGCTCACCGAGGGCGTCATCGGCGCCCCCGAGGACCTGCTGTCGGCGCGCTACTGCGACTCCCTCGACGACGAGGGCCGCAACACCTACAACGTCCTCGACATCACGTTGGCCCCCGGTGTCGAGCCGCCCGACACGTCGCTGGAGCGCAACTTCTACACGACGTCGTCGTGCGGGGTGTGCGGCAAGGCGTCGCTGGACGCGGTGAAGCTCAAGTCCCGCTTCTCCCCCGCCGCCGACCCGGTCCAGGTGCACTACCGCACGATCGTCGGGCTGCCCGACGCGCTGCGCGAGGCGCAGAAGGTGTTCTCCGCCACCGGGGGGCTGCACGGGGCCGCCCTGTTCACCGCCGACGGCGAGCTGATCGTCGCCCGCGAGGACGTGGGCCGGCACAACGCCGTCGACAAGGTGCTGGGGCACTGCCTGCTCGGCGGACGCGTCCCCGCCGCGGGCACCGTACTGATGGTGTCGGGGCGGGCGTCGTTCGAGCTGGTGCAGAAGGCCGTCATGGCCGGGGTGCCGGTGCTGACAGCGGTGTCGGCACCGTCGTCGCTCGCGGTGGAGCTGGCCGCCGAGGCCGGGATGACGCTGGTCGGGTTCCTGCGCGGGGACACCATGAACGTGTACGCGCACCCGGAACGGGTCGACCGGTGAAGGTGACCGCGCTCGACCACGTCGTCCTGGTCTCCGCCGACCCGGAACGGCTCATCGCCTGGTACGGCCAGGTACTCGGGCTGGAGGTGCTGCGGCTGGAACAGTGGCGCCGCGGGGAGGTGCCGTTCGCGTCCCTGCGGGTCAGCGCCGACACGATCGTCGACGTCCAGCGCGGCGTGCGCGACGGGGAGAACATGGGCCACATGGCGCTCGTCGTCGAGGGCGCCGACCTGGCGGCGCTCGCCGCCGAGCACGGCGTCGCCGCGCCGCGGTCGCTGTTCGGTGCCCGCGGCCAGGGTCGGGGCATCTACCTGCGCGACCCCGACGGCAACGGTGTGGAGCTGCGCAGCTACCCGTGATCGGGTGCGGGCCTGGCGTTCGGCGGCGCCGTCCCCGACCTCGTGAGTGGCGATCGTCGCTATAGCGACTATCGCCACTCACAGGGTTCAATCGCCACACACAGGGTTCACGCGTACGGGGTCGTCAGGACCTCGAGGTTGTGGCCGCTCGGGGAGTCGAAGTACATGCCGCGACCGCCGTTGTGGGCGTTCTGCCCCGGGGTGCGGTGGCCAGGGTCGGCCCAGGTGTCACGGCCTGCGAGCCGGGCGGCGACGCCGTCGAACTCCGCCTCGCTGATCAGGAAGGCGTAGTGCTGCGAGGCCGGCGAGGCGGCGGTCATGAAGTCGAGGCTCACGCCGTTGGCGACCTCGACCACCGTGAACGGGCCGAACCGTGTGGGTTCGGGGAGCCCGAGGACATCCGCGACGAACCGCGCCTCGGCGTCCGCGTCGGTGGAGTTGACGATCGTGTGGTTCAGCTCGACGGCCATGACACCACCGTGCTCCCTCGACCCGGGTTCAGGTCAAGGGAGCACGGTGGGACGTCGATGGATCAGGCCTCGGGCTCGGCGCCGCTCGCGGCCGGGGCGTCGTCCCCGCCGACCTCGGGCTCGGCGTCGTCGGCACCGCGGTTCGCGGCGGGCAGCAGCTCACGCAGCGCGGCACCGGTGATGCGGCGGAACGACCGGCGCGGCCGGCCGCGTTCGAGGACGGCGACCTCCAGGGCGCTCACCCCGAGGATCCGTTCCTCGGTCGCGGCGCCGTTGCCGGGGGCGCCACCGGCCTGCAGCCCGCCGACGGCGACGGCGATCACGTCGGCGAGCTCCTGGCCGGGCTCGAACGTCTCACCGAGCTTCGCGCTGATGGGCTCGGTCTGCCCGCCCATCACGACGAACTTCGGCTCGTCGGTGATGGAGCCGTCGTAGGTGATGCGGTAGAGCTGGTCGGCCTCGGCGGTCTCCCCGACCTCGGCGACGCACACCTCGACCTCGAACGGCTTCTGCTGGTCGATGAAGATGGAGCCGAGGGTCTGGGCGTAGACGTTGGCCAGCCAGCGGCCGGTGACGTCGCGACGGTCGTAGGAGTAGCCGCGGACGTCGGCGGCGCGGATGCCGCCGGTGCGCAGGTTCTCGAACTCGTTGTAGCGGCCGACGGCGGCGAAGCCGATGCGGTCGTAGATCTCGGAGACCTTGTGCAGGGCCGTCGAGTGGTTCTCCGCGACGAACAGGACGCCGCCTGCGTAGGTGAGCACCACGACGCTGCGCCCGCGGGCGATCCCCTTGCGCGCCAGCTCCGAGCGGTCGCGCAGCAGCTGGTCGACTGAGGAGTAGAACGGCATCGTCACGGGGAGCGCTCCAGGGTCGTGAGGTCGTGCGGGGCGGCGGTCGGCGAAAGGCGCACGGTCAGCCGCCCGGCTTCTCCGTGCGCCCGGCGATCACCTGGTCGACGACGGCCGCGATCTCCTCCTCGGAACGCCGCACGGCGCCCTCGGCGGTGATGCTGACGACGATCGGGTAGATGCGGCGCACGGTGTCGGGCCCACCGGTGGCGGTGTCGTCGTCGGCGGCGTCGTAGAGCGCCTCGACGGCGGTGCGGATCGTGCGCGCCAGGTCGTTCGTGGGGTCGTGCAGCTTCTTCATCGACGACTTCGCGAACACCGAGCCGGAGCCGACCGAGTGGTAGCCGAGCCACTCGTCGTAACGGCCACCGGTGGGGTCGTAGGTGACGATGCGGCCGGCCTTCGAGGCGTCGGCCGCGTCGGTGTCGTAGCCGACGAACAGCGGGACGACGACGAAGCCCTGCATGGCGGCGCCGAGGTTCTGCCGGACCATCCCGGCGAGCTTGTTGGCCTTGCCGTCCAGGGAGAGGGGGACGCCCTCGATCTTCTCGTAGTGCTCGAGGTCGACGGTGAACAGCCGCACCATCTCCAGGGCGATGCCCGCGGAGCCGGCGATGCCGACCGCGGAGTAGGAGTCGGTCACGAAGACCTTCTCGATGTCGCGCTGGGCGATGACGTTGCCCGAGGTGGCGCGCCGGTCGCCCGCGATGATCACGCCGTCGGCGCAGACGAGCGCGACGATCGTGGTGCCGTGGGGCACGTCGAGGCCCGCGGCGGAGTGCGCAGCCGCCTGGGCCGCGGTGGCGCGGCCGGGCAGCAGGTGGGGGGCGGTGGCGGCGACGTAGTCGGTGAACGACGCGGTCGCCGGAGCGGTGAACGGGTCGAGCGGGCCGGGGTGTCGTGCGTCGAGCGGCGACCGGTGGTCCATGGTCGGGTGCGTACCTCTCCCTCGTTCGGCCGGCTCGCCCCGGGGGGGCGGGCCGGTCCCTGTCGTGACGTCTCGTGGGACACCCGGTGTCGGCGTCACACCGCCCGGCGGGGCCGGTCTCGTGGACCGGACCCACCGGGCGGCACGGTACTGCGGACGACCGGGCCGGCGCACGCCGGCCACGGTCGGTCGGGTGGCTACTCGCCGCCCTTCTGGACGTAGGCGCGGACGAACTCCTCCGCGTTCTCCTCGAGGACGTCGTCGATCTCGTCGAGGATCGTGTCCACGTCCTCGCCGAGCTTCTCCCGACGCTCCTGACCCGCGGCCTCGGCGCCGGAGCCGTCCTCGTCGTCCCCGCCGCCACCGCCCTGACGTTTGGTCTGCTCCTGCGACATGGCCGTCTCCTCCTCGCTCACCCCGAGTTCGGGGCTGGGTCCCGGCCGACACCCCCGCACAGGGGCGCCGGGCCGAGGTCCGGTCCCGTCAGGATACCGACCGGAAAGCCGACACGCCCGTGATCGACGTCGGTGTCGTCGGCGCGTCCGTACCGGATCCCGCCCCCGGGAGGGGCGGGGGTGCGCAGGTCAGCCCCGGGTGAGGGCCTCGACGAGCTCCTCGGCGGTCCGTGAACCGTCGATCAGCTCGCCGACGTGGCGGCGGGTCCCGCGCAGCGGCTCCAGCGTCGGGATCCGCACCAGCGACTCGCGGCCGAGGTCGAAGATGACCGAGTCCCACGACGCGGCGGCCACCTCGGCGGGGTAGCGCTCCAGGCAGCGGCCGCGGAAGTAGGCACGGGTGTCGTCGGGCGGGGACTGCACCGCGGTGGCGACCTCGTCCTCGCTGATCAGCCGCTTGATCGAGCCGCGGGTGGCGAGCCGGTTGTAGAGGCCCTTGCCCATCCGGACGTCGGAGTACTGCAGGTCGACCAGGGCGAGGCGGCCGGCGTTCCAGTTCAGCCCGTCGCGCTCGCGGTAGCCCTCCAGCAGCCGCAGCTTCGCCGTCCAGTCGAGCCGGTCGGCGGTGCTCATCGGGTCGCGCTCGAGGTCGTCGAGGATCTCGCCCCACAGGGTGAGGACCTCGGCGGTGGCCGGGTCGACGTCGGATCCCTGCGTGTTCTCGACGTGCGCGCGGGCCTTGTCGAAGTAGACGCGCTGCAGGTCGAGCCCGGTCATCGTCCGGCCGTCGAGCAGCTCGACCGTGGTCTTCAGGGTGGGGTCGTGGCTGATCCGGTGCACGGACTTGACCGGCTCGGCCAGGCGCAGGTCGTCGAACCGGATGCCCTTCTCGATCATGTCCAGGACGAGCGCGGTGGTGCCGACCTTGAGCAGCGTCGAGTACTCGCTCATGTTGGCGTCACCGATGATGACGTGCAGGCGGCGGTACTTGTCGGCGTCGGCGTGCGGCTCGTCGCGGGTGTTGATGATGCCGCGCTTGAGCGTGGTCTCCAGGCCGACCTCGACCTCGATGTAGTCGGCGCGCTGGGAGAGCTGGTAGCCGACCTCGTCGCTCGACGGGCCGATCCCGACCCGCCCCGACCCGGTCACGACCTGGCGCGACACGAAGAACGGGGTGAGGCCGCTGACGATCGACGGGAACGTCGTCTGCCGCGACATCAGGTAGTTCTCGTGGGTGCCGTAGCTGGCGCCCTTGCCGTCGATGTTGTTCTTGTACAGCTGGATCCGTGGCGCGCCCGGAACGGTGGCCGCACGCATCGCGGCCTCCTCCATGATCCGCTCCCCCGCCTTGTCCCAGGCCACGACGTCACGCGGCGTGGTGACCTCGGGCGTGGAGAACTCGGGGTGGGCGTGGTCGACGTAGAGCCGGGCGCCGTTGGTGAGGATGACGTTGGCGGCGCCCAGGTCGTCGAGCTCGGAGTCGTTCTGCGGGCTCAGCGTGGGCGCCGACAGGTCGAAACCGCGGGCGTCGCGCAGCGGGGACTCCACCTCGTAGTCCCACCGGGCCCGCCGCGAGCGCGGGATCTCCTGCGCGGCGGCGTAGGCGAGGACGATCTGGGTGGAGGTGATGACCGGGTTGGCCGTCGGGTCGCCCGGGACGGAGATCCCGTACTCGACCTCGGTGCCCATGATGCGGCGGGCGGTCACGAACCGGCCTCGGCGGCGACGTCGAAGTGCATGACCCGACCCTATCCCGCGGTGTCGCCGCGGGGGCGGCGTGAGACGGGTCCGGCGTGCGCGACTGCGTGGCCGGCCCGTCCGTGCGCCGCCGCGCGGTCAGAAGTTGATCATGTGGCCGGTCAGGCCGTGGATCGCCTCCTGCAGTGCCTCCGACAGCGTCGGGTGCGCGTGCACGTTGCGCGCCAGCTCGTGCGAGGTCAGGTCCCACTTCTGCGCCAGCGTCAGCTCGGGCAGCAGCTCGGTCACCTCCGGGCCCACCAGGTGCCCGCCCAGCAGCTCGCCGTAGGTCTCGTCGGCGATGAGCTTGACGAAGCCCGACGCGTCGCCGAGGCCCTGGGCCTTGCCGTTCGCGGTGAACGGGAACTTGGCGACGACGATCTTCCAGCCCTTCTCGTCGGCCAGCTCGCGGGCCTGCGCCTCGGTGTAGCCGAAGCTCGCGACCTGCGGCTGGCAGAACGTGGCGCGCGGCATCATCACGTACTCGAGCTCGACGGTCTCCGCGCCCGCGATGGTCTCGGCGGCGACGACGCCCTGGGCCTCGGCGACGTGGGCGAGCATCAGCTTGGCCGTGACGTCACCGATCGCGTACACGTTCGCCACGTTCGTACGCATGTGGTCGTCGATGGCGATGGCGCCGCGCTCGGTGAGCTCCACGCCGATCTTGTCCAGGCCGTAGCCCTCGGTGCGGGGCTTGAACCCGATGGCCTGCACGACCTTGTCGGCGACGAGCTCGCGCTCGCCCTCGGCGTCGGAGACCCGGACGGTGACCTGGTCGCCGCTGTCGTCGATCGACTCGACCTTCGTGGAGGTCAGGACGGTGACGCCGAGCTTGCGGTAGTGCTTGGCCAGCTCCTTGGACACCTCGGCGTCCTCGAGCGGGAGGAGCCGGTCGAGGTACTCGACGATCGTCACGTCGACGCCGTAGTTGGCCATCACGTAGGCGAACTCGACGCCGATCGCGCCGGCCCCGGCGATGATCACGCTGCGCGGCAGGTCGCGCGTGACGATGTGCTCCTCGTAGGTGACGACGCGCTCGGACAGCGAGGTGCCGGGCAGCAGCCGGGTTTCGGTGCCGACGGCGATGACGACGTCGTCGAAGGTGACGGTCTGCGTGCCGCCGTCGTTGCGCGCCACCTCGACGGTGTGGGCGTCGACGAACGTGCCGCGGCCGTCGATCTCGGCGATCTTGTTCTTCTTCATCAGGAAGTGGACGCCCTTGACCCGGCCGTCGGCGACGACGCGGGAGCGGTCGAACGCGGCGCCGTAGTCGAAGGTGGCCTCGCCGGAGATGCCGAACGTCTTCTTCTCGTGGGTGAAGATGTGGGCCAGCTCGGCGTTGCGCAGCAACGCCTTCGAGGGGATGCAGCCCACGTTGAGACAGACCCCTCCCCAGTACTTGTCCTCGACGACCGCGACGCTGCGCCCGAGCTGGGCGGCGCGGATCGCGGCCACGTAGCCGCCGGGACCGGCTCCGAGGACGAGGACGTCGACGTGCGTGTCTGCCATGCCTCCAGCCTAGGACGGTGTCGCGACGAGGGTGGGCTGCGGTGACCAGTGCCGCGTGCGCTCAGCCGTTCCGGTCCGCGTCGGCGGCGGGGGCACCGACGCCGAGGGGGTGCGCGCCGTCGGCGAGGGCGGCGACGATCGTCTCCGCGGCGTCGCGCAGCGCGGCCTGCTGTTCGCGGGTGAGCGGGTCGAACACGGCGGTGCGCACGGTCTCGACGTGCCCGGGTGCGGCGGCCTCCAGGGCGGCCATGCCCTCGTCGGTGAGGCGGGCGAAGGAGCCGCGGCGGTCGGTGAGGCAGGCGCTGCGCTCGACCCAGCCGGTCTCCTCCAGCCGGGCCACGGCGTGGGAGAGCCTGCTGCGTGAGGACAGGGCGTTGTCGGCGAGCGCGCTCATGCGCAGGGTGCGGTCGGGTGCCTCGGAAAGCCGGACGAGCAGCTCGTAGTAGGTCTGCGGGATGCCGGAGTCCTGCGACATCTGCCGCTCGACCCGGTCGAAGACGAGCCGGGTCGCGGCGAGGAACGCCCGCCAGGTCTTCTGCTCGTCCTCGTCGAGCCACCGCGTGTGGTCCACGCCACTCTCCTCATGGTTGAACCGTCAAGTGCACGGGTCTAGCGTAGCTCTCAACAGATGAGCGCTCAACAAAACGTACGGAGGACGACATGACTGCCGCCACCACACAGATCCCCGGCTACATCGCCGGTGTCTGGGACATCGACGCGTCGCACTCGGACATCTCCTTCAGTGTCCGCCACATGATGGTCAGCAAGGTGAAGGGCCGCTTCCGCACCTTCAGCGGTGTCATCACAACGGGTGAGACCGTCGAGGCCTCCAGCGTCGAGGTCACCATCGACGCCAACTCGATCGACACCAACCAGGAGCAGCGCGACGCGCACATCCGCTCCGCCGACTTCTTCGAGACCGAGGCCCACCCCCAGTGGACCTTCCGCTCCACCGCGGTCCGCGCGGGCGGCGACGGCCTCATCGTCGACGGTGAACTGACCATCAAGGGCGTCACCAGGCCCGTCGCCCTCGACGTCGAGGTCGGCGGCTTCGGCCCCGACGCCTACGGCGGCACCCGCGTCGGCTTCAGCGCCACCATCAGCATCAACCGCAACGACTTCGGCGTCGACATCGCCATGCCCCTCGACGGCGGCGGCGTCGTCGTCGGCGAGAAGGTGCAGATCGGCCTCGAGGTCGAGGCCGTCCTCCGGACCGCCTGATCGCTCCCCGGTAAGACCTCGTCCTCCCCGCAGCGCTCCGGCGGTGCCGGGAGCACGGCTACGGTCACCCCTGTGACCGGATACCGCGAGCTCCCGGCACCGCCGTCGCTGCGTGTCGAGGTCGAGTGCGGCTGGCGCGTGAGCGCCCCCGACGCCGCCCCCGCCGACGGCAGCGTCCTGCCCGACGGCTGCATGGACCTCATGTGGATCGACGGCCGCGTCGTCGTCGCCGGCCCGGACACCACGGCCCACCCCGTGCACCGCTCCCCCGGCAGCCTCGCCCACGGCCTGCGGCTGCACCCCGGCGCCGCACCCGCTCTGCTCGGTGTCCCCGCCACCGCGCTGCGCGACCAGCGGGTCCCCCTGGCCGAGATCGCGCCCGCCGCGGCCCGGCGCACGGCACAGTCGGTCGACGACGGCCGCGACCCGCTCGCCGCCCTCGCCGACCTCGCCCGCTCACTGCGCGCCGAGAACGGTGCCCCCGACCCGGCCGTGCGCCTCGCCGCCCGCCACATCGCGGCAGGCCGCAGCGTCGCCGACACCGCCGACGCGATGGGCTGGACCGTCCGCACCCTGCACCGCCGCGCCGGCGCCGCGTTCGGCTACGGCCCCACCACCCTGCGCCGGGTGCTGCGCTTCCGCGTCGCCGTCGCGCTGCTCGCCGCCGGGCGGGCCCCGGCCGACGTCGCCGCCCACGCCGGCTACGCCGACCAACCCCACCTCAGCCGCGAGGTCCGCGACCTCGCCGGCGTCACCGTGAGCGCGCTGCGGCCTCATCAGGAGCGCGCTCGCCGAGGCGGACACCGGTGGCCACGCGAGACCGGACCCGCAGGTGAGGGCTGCTAGGAACGCGGGGTGACAGTCGAGGCACCGTTTCTGGTCGTGCTGGACCTGGTCGGCACGTTCGTGTTCGGCCTCAACGGCGCGCTGACCGCGGTGCGGACGGCCCGGCTCGACGTGGTCGGGGTGCTCGCCCTCGCGGTCATCACCGCGGTCGGCGGGGGCGTCGTCAGGGACGTGCTGATCGGCGCGGTCCCACCGGCCGCCTTCGAGGACTGGCGTTACCTCGTGCTGGGGCTCGGTGGTGGCCTGGTCGCGTTCGCGCTGAGTCGTCGGCTGCAGCGGCTGGAGCTGCCGATCGTCGTGCTCGACGCCGTCGGCCTGAGCGTGTTCGCGGTGATCGGCGCCGCGAAGGCGTCGGCGTTCGGGCTCGACGTCGGCCCGGCGATCCTGTTGGGGGCGGTCACCGCGGTGGGTGGCGGCACGATCCGCGACGTCCTGGTCCGCCAGATCCCGTCGGTGCTGCACTCGGACCTGTACGCGATCCCGGCGCTGATCGCGGCCGCGTTGACCGCTGTCGCGGTCCGCGCCGACATCTACGGGCCCGCAGCGGCGCTGGGCGCGGCCGCGGTGTGCTTCACGGTGCGGATGCTCGGTGTCGTGTTCCACCTGAACGCCCCGGGCCCGCCCGGCGGTGAGCACCGCCCCCGCGGTGCCCCCGGCTCGCGCGGTGACCCCGGATCGCGCGGCGACCCCGGATCGCGCGGCGACCCCGGATCGCGCGGCGACCTGGGGTCCCGTGGTGACCCCGGCGGTCAGGGGAGCGACGAGTGATCACCGGGCGGGCCGGGGTCAGGGTGTGCGGGCCTCGGCGGGCAGGGGCGCGAACAGGTCGACGCCGTTGCCGTCCGGGTCCTGCACCGTCGCGTACCGCTGCCCCCAGAACGCGTCGAACGGCGCCAGCTCGCCGTGGTGGCCCGCCGCAGTCAGCTCGGCGTAGGCGGCGTCGACCGCGGCCGGGTCGTCCAGCAGGAACGCCAGACCGATCCGGCCACCCGGCGCGGGCGGGGTGAACCCGGGGACGAACGAGCCGATCGTCGCCTCGGTGTCGAACGCCAACCGCAGCCCACCGGGCAGCGACGCCTCCACGTGCGGCTCCCCGTCGGCGCCGGCAGGGACGTCGACACCCAGCATCCGGTAGAACGCGAGAGCCGCGGCCATGTCCGCGGTGATGATGCCGATGACGTCCAGACGTGCGGAAATGCTCATGGCCGGACACGGTAGGCGCTGCCCGGCCGGACCGTCGTGAACGGATCGGACACCTGCCATGCTTCCCGGCATGCCGCACGTGGACCTGCTCGTGGGCCGCACCGCCGAGATCACCGCACTCACCGCGGACCTCGACGCGGTGCGCGGCGGCACCGGCGCGACCGTGCTGCTCGCGGGCGAACCCGGCATCGGGAAGACGACCCTCGCCGCCGCCCTCGCCACGCTCGCCCGCGAGACCGACGTGCCCGTGCTCACCGGCCGCGCCGACCCCGAGGTCGGCACCCCGCCGCTGTGGCCGTGGTGGCAGGCCCTGCACGGGCGCCCCGAACACGGCGTCCTCGCCGCCCTGCCCGCCGCCGACGGCGACGCCGCCGCCCTGCTCGGACACCGCCTGCGGGCCTTCGAGGCCGTCGCCCGCGGCCTCGCCGACCGGCCCGGCGGGACGCTCGTCGTCCTGGAGGACCTGCACTGGGCCGACGAGGCCACCCTCGCGCTCCTCGCGCACCTCACCGGCCGGCCGGGCGTGCTGGCCGTCGGCACCTACCGCAGCACCGAACGTCCCCCCGCGCTGCGCAGCGGGCTCGTCGCGCTCGACCGGGCAGGCGCCCGGCGGATCGACCTCACCGCCTGGACCGGCACCGAGGTCGCGGCCGTCGCCGCCGACGTCCACCCCGGCTGGCACCCCGTCCTGCTGCGCACCTCCGGCGGGGTGCCGCTGCACGTCCGCGAGCTCGCCGCGACCCTGCGCGCCGCCGGGGTCGCCGCCGACCCGCCGCCAGGGCCCGGCTGGCCCCTCGGCGTGCCCGCGAGCCTCGCCGACATCACCGCCGACCGGCTCGACCGGCTCTCCCCCGCCGCCCGCGACGCCGTCGGCGCCACCGCGATCGCCGGCGGCGAAGCCGGGTGCGCCGAGCTCGCCGTGCTCTGCGACCTCGACACCGACACCGCCCTCGCCGCCCTCGACGAGGCCGCCGCCGCCGGGCTCCTCGTCGCCACCGGACCCGCCCCGGACCGGCACGCCTTCCCCCACGCCCTGCTGCGCGACGCCGTCCACGCCGGGCTGCCCGCCGCACGCCGCGTCGCCGGGCACCGCGCCGCCGCGGCCGCCGTCGCGTCCGGCGCAATGGGTGGCGAGGCCGTCACCCACCTGCTCGCCTGCGCGACCGACGCCCCGAGCCGCGCCGCCGCGGTCCACGCCTGCCTCGCCGCGGCCGCCGCGGCGCGCGCCACCCCCGACCGGGCCGTCGCCGTCCTCGACGCCGCGCTCGCCCTGCCCGGGGTGCCCGTCGCCGACCGGTGCGCACTGCAGCTGGCCGCCGCCGAGGCCGAGTTCGCCGCCGGGCTCGCCGAGGCGGCCCTGGCCCGCTGCACCGCCGTCGCCGACCTCGCCGACGGCCCCGACCCCGCCGACGGCCCCGACCCCGCCGACGGCACCGGCCTCGACGGCCCAGGACGTGCCGACGCCCTCGCCCGCGCGAGCCTCGTCGTCCGGGGGCTCGGCGGACCGGTCAACACCACCGTCCTCGACCTGGCCCGCCGGGCGCTGCGCCGGCTCGCCGCGCACGCCCCCGACGACGACGCGACCCGCGCCCGCGTCCTGGCCCAGCACACCCTCGCCGCCGCCGAGGCCATCGGCTTCGACGAGCTCGGCGACGACCCCGCCGAGGCGTTCCGCCTCGCCGAACGCTCCGGGGACCCGCTCGCCCTCTTCGACGCACTGCGCGCCCGCCAGCACGCCGCCAGCGGCCCCGACGGCGTCGCCGAACGTCTCGACATCGCCCGCCGCATGGCCGAACTGCCCCGCCCGCCGGACGCCGCGCTGTGGGGCACCCTGTGGCGGATCGATGCCGCCTTCCAGCTGGGGCGCATCACCGTCGCCGAGACCGAGCTCGCGCGCCTGGCCGTCGTCGCCGACCGCCTCGGCTGGCCGTTGGCCCACTGGCACCACCACCGCATGGCCGCCGCCATCGCCCTGCTGCGGGGCCGCTTGCAGGAGTGCGAGCACCAGGCCGACGTCGCGCTCGACCTGGCCCGGCGCACCGAGGACGTCAGCGCCATCGCCATCGACGGCGCACTGCGTGCCGAGCTGCGCCGGCTGCAGGGCCGTTCGCCGGAGATGCTGCCCGTCTTCGCCGCCTCACCCGCCGCGGAGGCGCTGCCGATCTTCTGGTCCGCGGTCGGGGTGACCCAGCTCGCCGTCGGCGACGAACCCGCCGCCCGGTCCCGGCTCGCCCAGATCGCCGCCGTCCTCACCGGCCTGCCCCGCGACGGCCGCTGGCTCCCGACCGTCTGCGACTCCGCCGAGCTCGCCGCCGGACTCGGCGACGCCGACGTCGGACAGTGGTGCCACGAGGCGCTCACCCCCTACGCCGGCTACTTCGTCGCCGGCGGGTCCGGATCGGTGCGCTGCGACGGCTCGGTGTCACGAGCCCTCGGGCACGCCGCCGACGCGGCCGGCCTGGCCGACGCCGCGCGGCGCCACTTCGCCGACGCCCTCGCCGCCGAGGACCGCGCCGGGGCGCTGCCCTACCGCACCCTGTCCGAGCTGCGTCTCGCCGAGCTGCTGCTCGCCGACCGCAGCGGTAGCCCCGACCTCGACACCGCCGCCGCCCACGCCACCCGTGCCGCCGCCACCGCCCGCCGCATCGGCATGCCCGACGCGCTGCGGCGCGCCGACGCCGCCCTCACCGCCATCACCCGGGCCCGCAGCGAACGAACCGGCCTCACCCCGCGCGAACGCGAGATCGCCGCGATGCTCGCCGAGGGCCGCACCAACCGCGACATCGCCACCCGGCTCGTCCTGTCCGAGCGGACCGTCGAGACCCACGTCGCCAACGTCCTCGGAAAGCTCGGCCTGGCCCGGCGCGCCCAGGTGGCCGGCTGGGTGGCCGAACACGGACCCCTTCGGTAGCCGGATACGTACCAACACGGATCCCCCGGCACCCCCGGCGGGCGACCGTGGGTGCACGACAACGGGGCCGCCGCCCCGACACGCACCCGGAGGTCCGCCCATGTACGCCACGATCCTCCCCACCGACGCGGCACCACCCGCCGCCGCGACCGAGGAGTTCACGCTGCGCCAGATCGCCGGCCCGCGCGACGTCGTCCTGCGCCTGCACGACGGCGACCCCACCGGCACCGACCGCTGGATCGTCGAGACCGACAGCCCGCTGGGCCCGCCCGGGGCGAAGACGGCCGTCGCCGCCGTCGTCACCTTCTCCGGTCCGATGCCGCCCGCCGTGCGGGAGGCCGCCGACCGCGCCGACCACGACCGCATCGGCCCCGCCATGGCCGCCCGCGCCACCAGCACCGGCCGCGTGCTGCGGCTGTGGCAGGAGGACCAGCAGCGCAAGGTCGTCGTCGTTTTCGCCGTCGACCAGCCCACGCTGCACGACGGGTTCCGCACCATCGAGGCGCTGGAGCTGCTGCCCGGCGAGGACCCGGCCCTGCTGCCCGGACCCGACCACGTCGAGATCTTCGAGGTCACGGCGGTGACGTCGTGACCTCCCGAAACGCTGCGGCGCCGCTCGCGGCACCCGGTGTTCCCGTGCCGCACGCCGCGCGGGGTGGGTCCGGGGTGCGCGGCGTCGCACCGGGCCACTACCGCATCGCCCCGACCCGCAGCACCGTCGCGTTCCGCGTCACCTCGCTCGGGTTCCTCGTCGTCGACGGCACGTTCGCCGTCACCGAGGGCGACGTCGACGTCGCCGCAGGCCGCGCCCGGGTCCGGGTCGACCTCGACGCGGCGTCGTTCACCACCGCCAAGCGCCGCCGCGACGTCGACGTGCGCGGCCCCCGGTTCCTCGACGCCGTCCGCTTCCCGGTCCTGAGCTGGGCGGGCGAGCTGGCCGACGGCACCGGCATCGCCGCGGGGACCCTGCGGGTGCGCGACACCGACGCACCCGTCGCCGCGGAGGTCGTCGCCGTCGAGATCGTCACCGTCGACGCCGGCCCGACCGTCGTCACCGTCACCGCCCGGCTCACCGTCGACCGCGTCGCCGCCGGCGTCCGGCGCGGCCCCGGCCTCATCGGCCGCCACGTCGACGTCGACGTGTCCCTCACCCTGCTGCGGACCTGACCCCGGACGCACGAGGAGCCCGCCGGAACGGATCCGGCGGGCCCCTCGTGCGCGCAGCGGCTACAGGTACTGACCGGTGTTCGACGCCGTGTCGATCGCCCGGCTCGTCTCCGTGTTCTTCCCCGTGACCAGCGTGCGGATGTAGACGATCCGCTCGCCCTTCTTGCCCGAGATCCGGGCCCAGTCGTCGGGGTTGGTCGTGTTCGGCAGGTCCTCGTTCTCGGCGAACTCGTCGACGATCGCGTCGAGCAGGTGCTGGACCCGCAGACCCGGCTGGCTCGTCTCCAGCACCGACTTGATCGCCGACTTCTTCGACCTGTCCACGATGTTCTGGATCATCGCGCCCGAGTTGAAGTCCTTGAAGTACAAGGTCTCCTTGTCACCGTTGGCGTAGGTGACCTCGAGGAAGCGGTTCTCCTCCGACTCGTCGTACATCCGCTCCACGACGCGCTGGATCATCGCGTCCACCGCGGCCTTGCGGCTGCCGGCGAACTCCGCCACGTCGTCGACGTGGATCGGCAGCGTGTCGGTCAGGTACTTGGAGAAGATGTCCTTGGCCGCCTCGGCGTCGGGACGCTCGACCTTGATCTTCACGTCGAGCCGGCCCGGCCGCAGGATCGCCGGGTCGATCATGTCCTCACGGTTCGAGGCACCGATGACGATGACGTTCTCCAGGCCCTCGACGCCGTCGATCTCCGCCAGCAGCTGCGGCACGATCGTCGTCTCGACGTCGGAGGACACACCCGAACCACGTGTCCGGAAGATCGAGTCCATCTCGTCGAAGAACACGATCACCGGGGTGCCCTCGGACGCCTTCTCCCGGGCCCGCTGGAAGATCAGCCGGATGTGCCGCTCGGTCTCGCCGACGAACTTGTTGAGCAGCTCCGGGCCCTTGATGTTCAGGAAGAACGACCGCGCCTCGTTCGGGTCGTCACCGCGCGCCGCAGCGATCTTCTTGGCCAGCGAGTTCGCGACCGCCTTCGCGATCAGCGTCTTGCCACAGCCGGGGGGACCGTAGAGCAGCACACCCTTGGGGGGACGCAGCTCGTACTCGCGGAACAGCTCCGCGTGCAGGAACGGCAGCTCCACCGCGTCGCGGATCATCTCGATCTGCCGGAACAGGCCACCGATGTCCTCGTAGGAGACGTCGGGCACCTCCTCCAGCACCAGGTCCTCGACCTCCGCCTTGGGCACCCGCTCGTAGGCGTACCCGGCCTTGGTGTCGACCAGCAGCGAGTCACCCGGCTTCAGCGGCACGAAGTCGGGATCGTCGGTCTCCAGCGTCAACGGCGCCGCCAGCCAGACGACACGCTCCTCGTCGGTGTTGCCCGAGATCAGCGCCCGGCCGGCCAGCCCGTCCTCGGTGGGGCCGGACAGCACCTCGCGCAGCGCGCACACCTCGCCGACCCGCTCGAAGTCGCCGGCCTCGACGACGGTGAGCGCCTCGTTGAGCCGCACGGTCTGCCCCGCCCGCAGCTCGCCCGTCTCCACCGCCGGGGACACCGCGACACGCATGCGGCGACCCGAGGTGAAGACGTCGACCGTCTCGTCGGGGAACCGGGTCAGGAAGACGCCGTAGCCGCTCGGCGGCTGCGCCAGCCGTTCGACCTCCTCGCGGAGCGCGACCAGCTGTGTGCGGGCCTCGCGCAGGGTCTCCTGCAGCTTCTCGTTGCGCGCGCTGAGCTGGGAGAGCTGGCTGGCCGACTCGGCCAACCGCTGCTCGAGCACGCGGGCCTGTCGCGGGGACTCGGTGAGCTTGCGGCGCAGCAGCGCGACCTCTTCCTCCAGGAAGCGGATCTGCGCGGCAGCCTCTGCGGGGGTCAAGCCCCCCGGATCACCCGCACCGTGCCTGCCGGGACCGTCGTAGGGGTTCACGGCATCCTCCCTCCGTGTTCCGTTTCCATACGGTACCTGGTGGTGCGGGAGATGCGTGTTGCGTCGAATCGGTGATCCCTCACTCAGCCGGACGGCAGCTTGACGTCACGCCGATGTCCTTGCGCAGTGACCGGCCCGTCGACGGGCGTTGCGCCGTCCGTCGTCAGCGACTGGTCGGTCTGCGCTGCGGACGCGGCGGCACGACCCCGTCGGCCAACCTCCGTGCGGTCACCAGAAACGCTGTGTGACCGATCATCCGGTGCTCCGGGCGGACCGCCAGCCCGACCACGTGCCACGGCCTGACCAGCGACTCCCACGACTGCGGTTCGGTCCAGCACTGCATCTCGCGCAGCGCCTCGGTGAGCCGCGACAGCTGCGTGGTCGTCGCGACGTAACCGACCAGGACCCCGCCCGGGACGAGCGCCGCCCGGACCGTCTCCAGCACCTCCCAGGGCGCCAGCATGTCCAGCACGACCCGGTCGAACTGCTCCGCGTCGGGGTCGTGGTCCTTCACATCACCCAGGCGAAGTGTCCAGTTGGTGGGACGGGAACCGAAGAAAGTCTCGACGTTCTTCTCGGCGTGTTGCAGATGATCCTCGCGGACCTCGTAGGAGACGACGCCCCCCGCCGGCCCCACCGCTTGCAGCAGCGAGCACGTCAGCGCGCCCGACCCGGCGCCCGCCTCCAGCACCCGCGCCCCCGGGAACACGTCGCCCCACATCAGGATCTGCGCCGCGTCCTTGGGGTAGATGACGGCCGCGCCGCGGGGCATCGACAGCACGTAGTCGGCCAGCAGCGGCCGCAGCGCCAGGTACGGGGTGCCGACCGGGGACACGACGACGCTGCCCTCGGGCTTGCCGATGAGGTCGTCGTGGGCCAGCCCGCCCCGGTGGGTGTGGTACTGCCCGCCCTGCTCGAGCAGCAGCGTGTACTTGCGACCCTTGGGGTCGGTGAGCTGCACCCGGTCGCCCGCACGGAACGGCCCGCCCCGCGCCCGGCTGCTGCCGCCCGGGGAGGGAGCCGGTTCCTGGGGTGCGGGGTCGGCGGCGCCGGCATCGTCGAGGACGGCGGCATCGTCGAGAACGGCGTCGTCGGGGACGGACGGGGCGGAATCGGTCAGGGCGGGGTCGGGCACGGGGCGCAACGGTATCCGGTGCCCGTTCGGCGACCCGCCCCGGCCGAACGATCAGGTCCGCGAGCTCCCCACCACCCGAGCGCAACCCCACTGCTCTCAACGGGCGGATTCACAGCAGTGAGGTTGCGGCCGGAGGACCGCGTGCCGGGTGCGGCACGGCGGCGCGCGCCGGGGCTCGCCGCCCGAGGACCGCGTGCCGGGTGCGGCACGGCGGGGCCCGCCGGGGCTCGCCGCCCGAGGACCGCGCGCAACCCCACTGCTCCCGAGCGGGCCGCGGACAGCAGTCAGGTTGCGCGCCGGGTGTGGCTGTGCGCCGCGGTGCGGCGGCCCCTTCAGGCGACGCGCGGTCGTGAGCGGCAATAGTCGCTATAGCGACTATTGCCGCTCACAGGGTGCCGGGAGTGTCGGGACGACCGCATACGGTGGCCCCGTGACCGAGCCGGGAGTGCGCACCGTCGACGCGGCGGAGCCGCGTCCAGCGCTGATCCCCGCTCCCGCCCCGCCGGTCGATCCCCCGCGGGAGGACGGCGGGCGGGTGCGGCGGCGGCCGGCGCTGTCGCCGTCGCGGGCGGGCGACTTCCGGACCTGCCCGCTGCTCTACCGGTACCGGGCCGTCGACAAGCTCCCGGAGCACCCGAGCCACGCCCAGCTGCGGGGCACGCTCGTGCACGCGGTGCTGGAGCGGCTCTTCGCCCTGCCGCCGCTCGACCGCACCCCCGCCGCGGCGGCGGCACTGGTCGGCCCGGCGTGGGTCGACCTCGTGATCGGGTGGCCCGGGATCGCCGACGCCCTGTTCGGCCCCCGCGACGTCGAGGAGGAGACGTTCGGGTTCGCCGACTGGCTCGCCTCGGCCCACGAGCTGGTGGCGGCCTACTTCACGGTGGAGGACCCGCGGGCGGTCACGGCCGACGCGGTGGAGCTGCTCGTCGAGTCCGACCTGGGCGAGGGCCTGATGCTGCGCGGGGTCGTCGACAGGGTCGACGTGCTGCCCGACGGCGGGCTGCGGGTGGTCGACTACAAGACGGGCCGGGCACCGCACGAGTTCGGCGAGGCGTCGGCGATGTTCCAGCTGAAGTTCTACGCGCTGGCGCTGCTGCACGAGCGTGGCGCGGTGCCGGGTGAGCTGCGGTTGTTGTACCTGCGCTCGGGCGAGTGGTTGAGCTACTCCCCCGACCGTGGGGAGCTGGAGCGGTTCACCCGCGTCCTGGCGGCGCTGTGGGACGCGATCCGGGAGGCGGGCCGGACGGGTGAGTTCCTGCCCCGGCGGGGGTCGGCGTGCCGCTTCTGTGCGCACAAGGCGATCTGCCCGGAGTGGGGTGGGACACCGCCGCCGTACCCGGGCTGGCCGGAGGCCGACCCGGGTACGGACCTCGCCGCCGACGGCGCATGATCGGGGTGTGAGCGAACCGGAGCCGTTCTACCTGCCCCGTGACCCGGACAAGGGTCTGTACCACGCGACGTACTCGACGACGGGCCCGTGGTTCGCCGACGCCCAGCACGCGGGGCCGCCGTCGGCGCTGCTGGTGCGGGCGTTGGAGCAGTGGCCGCAGCCCGACCCGGCGGTGGCGTTGTCGTTGGCGAGGGTGACGCTCGAGGTGCTGGGCCCGATCCCGGCGGGGGACGTCGAGGTGCGGGCGCAGGTGCTGCGCCCGGGGCGGCGGATCGAGCTGTTGCAGGCGGAGATGCTGGCCGGTGGCCGGATGGTGCTGCAGGCCCGGGGCTGGCGGTTCGCGCCGGCCGACACCGCGGAGGTCGTGGTGGGGACGGCGCCGGTGATCGCGGGTCCGGAGGACGCCGTGCCGCAGCAGGCCCGCCCGCAGGGCTGGCTGCCCGGGTTCATGGACATGATCGAGTGGCGTTGGCTCAGCGGTGCGCTGGGTGAGCCGGGCCCGGGGCGGGCGTGGGTGCGTCAGCGGGTGCCGCTGGTCGAGGGCGAGGAGCCGTCGCCGCTGCAGCGGCTGGTGGTGGCGGCGGACTCGGCGAACGGGATCGCGGCGCCGCTGGATCTGCGGTCCTGGCTGTTCGTGAACACCGAGCTGAGCCTGCACCTGCACCGCGCGCCGGTCGGCGAGTGGACGGGTGTGGACGCGGCGACGGTGATCGGCCCGTCGGGTGCGGGGACGGTGTCGGCGGTGCTGCACGACGCGGCCGGGCACACCGGCCGCGCCACGCAGGCCCTCACGGTCAGACGGCGGTGACGGTCAGACGGCGGTGACGGTCAGACGGCGGTGACGGTCAGGCCCCGCCCGCGGTCTCGGTGGGACGGGCTCAGTCCTCGCCGGCGGTGACCGCGCGGCAGGAGCGGATCTCCGAGGTCAGGATCGCGCGGGCGCCGACGGCGGCCAGCTTGTCCATGACGGCGTTGGACTCGCTCTTGGTGACCATCGAGCGGACCGCGACCCAGCCGTCGCGCTCCAGCGGCGCGATGGTCGGCGACTGCAGGCCCGGTGTGATGGCGGTGGCCTGGGACAGCACGTCCTTGGGGCAGTCGTAGTCGAGCATCAGGTACTTGCGGGCGTAGACGACGCCGCGCAGCCGCTCGGTGAAGATCCGCTTGGCGGCCTTGACGTCGTCGGCCTCGTGGCGGTCGAGCCGGGGCTCGCGCTCGATGAGGGTGGCCTCCGACTCGGCGATCGGGTCGCCGATGACCTTGAGGCCGTGCTGGCGCAGCGTGCGGCCCGAGGACACGACGTCGGCGATGGCGTCGGCCAGGCCGAGCTGTACCGAGATCTCGACGGCGCCGTCGAGCTTGATGATGTTGGCGCCGATGCGTTTGCCGCTCAGGTGGGAGCGGACGAGCCGGGGGTAGGACGTCGCGATCGTCTTGCCGTCGAGGTCCTCGAGGGCCCAGTTCTCGTCGGCGGGGACGGCGAAGCGGAACTTCGACGCGCCGAACCCGAGCGGGAGCACCGGCTGCACCTGGCTGCCGGACTCCTCCATGAGGTCGTGCCCCGTGATGCCCAGCTGCAGGTCCCCGGACCCCACGTAGGTGGCGATGTCCTTGGGCCGCAGGTAGAAGAACTCGATCTGGTTCTCCTCGTCGACCATGCTGAGATCGCGGGAGTCGGACCGCTGCCGGTAGCCGGCCTCCCGCATCATGGTGCTGGCGGGCTCGGCGAGAGTGCCCTTGTTCGGGAGCGCGACGCGGAGCATCGGGGTGCCTACTTTCGAACGGCGTGGGGTCGGGCGGTCAGAGGTACTTGTAGACGTGGTCGAGCGTGATCCCGCGCCCGATCATGATCACCTGTGCACGGTAGAGCAGCTGGGAGATCTCCTCGGCCAGTGCGTCGTCGGACTCGTGCTCGGCGGCCAGCCAGACCTCGCCGGCCTCCTCGAGCAGCTTCTTGCCCTGGGCGTGGACGCCGGCGTCGAGGGCGGCGACCGTGCCGGATCCCTCGGGGCGCGTCGCGGCCTTGTCACTGAGCTCGGCGTAGAGCCCGTCGAAAGTCTTCACGTGGCGTATCTCCTTCCGTGCTCAGTGTCGTCGTTCGTCGTGGTGGCCACGAAATCGGCGGGACCCTCGTGCTTCCACCGGGGGCCGTCGTGCGCCGGGTGGCGCGCCCGCCCCAGGTCAGGAGGGTATCGACCGGGCGGGTCGCGGCGAACGGTACGTGCAGCGGGGGCTCAGCGGAGGGGGCTGCTCGTGCGTTCCCGCACGTCGGTGTACAGCGCGGACAGGCCGGCGACGTCGAGGCCGGCGAGGGTGTCGCGGCGGGCCCGGCGTGGCCCGTCGAGGACGGGGACCTCGCACGGGACGACGAGCACGACCGCCCCGGCGGCGTCGGCGGCCGCGGCACCTGTCGGGGAGTCCTCGACGGCGAGGCACTCGTGCGCGGGGACGCCGAGCAGTTCGGCGGCGCGCAGGTAGACGTCGGGCGCGGGTTTGCCGTGCTCGACCTCGTCGCCGCACACGGTCGCGGTGAACCAGTGGGTGCCGATGGTGCGCAGCGCGAGGTCGGTGAGCCGCCGCCCGGTGTTGGTGACGAGGGCGGCGGGGATGGCGGCGTCGCGGATCGAGGCGAGCAGCTCCTGGGCGCCGGGTCGCCAGGGCAGCCCGCGCAGGAACAGTTCCTCGGTGCGGGCGTGCAGGTGCTCGGCGGTCTCGGCGACCCTCGCGGGGGTCGCCGGGACGCCTGCCTCCCGCAGCAGCACACCGATGCTGAACGCGAGGTTGCCGCCGACGGTCTCGCGGCGGGCCTCGTCGGTCAGCGGTCCCCCACCGAGCCAGGTGAGGGTGTCGACGAGTGAGCGGTCCCAGAGCTTCTCGGAGTCGACGAGCGTGCCGTCCATGTCGAACAGGACGGCGGCGGGCCGCCCGGACGACACGGCCGCGGGTGACTCAGCCTGCGTTGAAATACTTGGCCTCCGGGTGGTGCGCGACCATGGCGTCGGTGGACTGCTCGGGATGCAGCTGCAGCTCCTCCGACAGCCCGACGCCGATGCGGCCCGGCTCGAGCAGGTCGACGATCTTCGTGCGGTCCTCGAGGTTGGGGCAGGCGCCGTAGCCCAGGGAGTAGCGGGCGCCGCGGTAGCCGAGCTTGAAGAACTCCTCGACGTTCTCGGGGTCCTCCTCGGCCAGGGTGCGCCCGGTCGACCAGGTGAGCTCCTCGCGGACCCGCTTGTGCCAGTACTCGGCGAGCGCCTCGGTGAGCTGGACGCTGAGCCCGTGCACCTCGAGGTAGTCGCGGTAGGCGTTCTTGGCGAACAGCTCGTTGGCGTAGTCGGCGATGGGCTGGCCCATGGTGACCAGGTGCAGCGGCAGGACGTCGATCTCGCCGCCTGCGATGGCGACGTCGCGGGGCCGCCAGAAGTCGGCCAGGCACAGGTGGCGGTCGCGGCGCTGGCGCGGGAACGCGAACCGGTGGCGCTCGGGGGCCTCGGCGTGCGGCTCGGTGAGCACGACGAGCTCGTCGCGCACCGCGACGGCCGGGAAGTAGCCGTAGACGACGGCGGCGTTGGCGAGCACGCCTTCGGTGGCAAGCCGTTCCAGCCAGTACCGCAGCCGGGGACGGCCCTCGGTCTCGACGAGGTCCTCGTAGGACGGGCCGGAGCCACCCTTGGCGCCGCGCAGCCCCCACTGCCCCAGGAAGAGGGCGCGTTCGTCGATCATCCCGGCGTAGTCGGCGACGGCGATGCCCTTGACGACCCGGGTGCCCCAGAACGGCGGCGTCGGCAGCGGGTTGTCGAGGGCGACGTCGGAGCGCTCGGGCAGCGGGCCGGCGGCCTCGGCCTCGGCGGCCTTGCGCTTGGCCGCGATCCGCTTGGACCGCTCGTGGCGGGCCTTGCGCTCGGCGGCCTTGGCCTCCTCCTCGGGGTCGACGGCCGGGGCTTCGCCGCGGGCGCGGGCCATCGTGGCGTCCATCAGGCGCAGGCCCTCGAAGGCGTCGCGGGCGTAGGAGACGCGGCCGTCGTAGACGTCGGAGAGGTCGTTCTCGACGTAGGAGCGGGTGAGCGCGGCACCGCCGAGCAGGACGGGCAGCCTCGCCGCGAGCCCCCGGGAGTTCATCTCCTGGAGGTTCTCCTTCATGATCACCGTCGACTTGACCAGCAGCCCGGACATGCCGACGGCGTGGGCGTGGTGCTCCTCGGCGGCCGACAGGATCGTCGAGATCGGCTGCTTGATGCCCAGGTTGACCACGGTGTAGCCGTTGTTGCTCAGGATGATGTCGACGAGGTTCTTGCCGATGTCGTGGACGTCGCCCTTGACCGTGGCCAGCACGATCGTGCCCTTGCCCTCGGAGTCGGACTTCTCCATGTGCGGCTCGAGGTGGGCGACGGCGGCCTTCATGACCTCGGCGCTCTGCAGCACGAACGGCAGCTGCATCTGGCCCGAGCCGAACAGCTCGCCGACGGTCTTCATCCCGGCGAGCAGGGTGTCGTTGATGATCTCCAGGGCGGGGCGTTCGGTGAGGGCGAGGTCGAGGTCGGCCTCCAGGCCGGGGCGCTCGCCGTCGACGATGCGCCGCTCGAGGCGCTCGAACAGCGGCAGCGCCGCGAGCTCCTCGGCGCGCCCGGCCTTGGCCGAGGACGCGGTGACGCCCTCGAACAGCTCCATGAGCCGCGACAGCGGGTCGTAGCCCTCGCGGCGGCGGTCGTAGACGAGGTCGAGGGCCACGGAGCGCTGCTCGTCGGGGATCTTGGCCATCGGCAGGATCTTCGACGCGTGCACGATCGCGGTGTCGAGGCCCGCGTTGACGCATTCGTGCAGGAACACCGAGTTGAGCACCTGGCGGGCGGCGACGTTGAGACCGAACGACACGTTGGAGATGCCCAGCGTGGTCTGCACGGTCGGGTGGATGCGCTTGAGCTCGCGGATCGCCTCGATGGTCTCCAGGCCGTCGCGGCGGACCTCCTCCTGCCCCGTGGTGATGGGGAAGGTCAGGGCGTCGACGACGATGTCCTCGACGCGCATGCCGTGGTGGGTGGTGAGGTCGGTGATCAGCCGGTCGGCGATGCGGACCTTCGCCTCGCGGGTGCGGGCCTGGCCCTCCTCGTCGATCGTCAGGGCGACGACCGCGGCGCCGTGCTCGCGCACGAGCGCCATGGCGCGCTGGAAACGTGAGCCGGGCCCGTCGCCGTCCTCGTAGTTGACCGAGTTGACGATGCAGCGGCCGCCGAGGCGTTCCAGACCGGCCTGCACGACCTCGGGCTCGGTCGAGTCGATCATGATGGGCAGGGTGGACGCGGTGGCGAGGCGCGCGGCCAGCTCGGCCATGTCGGCGACGCCGTCGCGACCGACGTAGTCGACGTTGAGGTCGATCATGTGGGCGCCGTCGCGGGTCTGCTCGCGGGCGATCGCGACGCACTCCTCCCAGCGCTCGGCGATCATCGCCTCGCGGAAGGCCTTGGAGCCGTTGGCGTTGGTCCGCTCCCCCACCATCAGCACCGAGGTGTCCTGGCGGAACGGGACGGACGCGTAGAGCGAGCTGACACCGGGCTCGGGCCGCGGGTCGCGACGCGCGGGCTGCAGCGACGCGACGGCCTCGGACACGGCGCGCACGTGCTCGGGGGTGGTGCCGCAGCAGCCGCCGACCAGGCGCAGCCCGTAGTCGCGCACGAACGTCGACAGCGCCTCGGCCAGCTCCTCGGGTGAGAGCGGGTAGACCGCACCGTTGGGGCCGAGCTGGGGCAGGCCGGCGTTGGGCATCACCGACAGCGGGATGCGGGCGTGCTTGGACAGCGTCCGCAGGTGCTCGCTCATCTCGGCGGGGCCGGTGGCGCAGTTGAGGCCGATGAGGTCGACACCGAGCGGTTCGATCGCCGTCAGGGCGGCGCCGATCTCGCTGCCCAGCAGCATCGTGCCGGTGGTCTCGACGGTGACCTGGGTGATGATCGGGATGCGCCGGCCCTCGGCGACCATGGCGCGCTGCACGCCGAGCACGGCGGCCTTGACCTGCAGCAGGTCCTGGCAGGTCTCGATGATGAACGCGTCGGCGCCACCGGCGAGCAGACCGGTGCCGCACTCGGTGTAGGCGTCGCGCAGCCGCGCGAACGACTCGTGGCCCAGCGTCGGCAGCTTCGTGCCGGGCCCGACGGAGCCCAGGACGTAGCGGGGCCGGTCGGGGGTGGAGATCTCGTCGGCGGCCTCACGGGCCAGCCGGGCGCCCTTCTCGGCGAGCTCCCGGATGCGTTCGGGGATGTCGTACTCGGCGAGGTTGGGCAGGTTCGCGCCGAACGTGTTGGTCTCGACGGCGTCGGCACCGGCTTCGAGGTAGCCGGTGTGGATGCTGCGCACGACGTCCGGGCGGGTGTCGTTGAGGATCTCGTTGCAGCCGTCGAGGCCGGCGAAGTCGTCGAGGGTCAGGTCCGCGGCCTGCAACATCGTGCCCATCGCACCGTCCGCCACGACGACACGCTCGGCGAGCGTGTGGAGCAGAGACGTGTCGTGTCCGTCGGCGGGACGGTCCGGGTTCTGTGCAGGCACGCCGACAAGGTTAGCCGGGCCGTCGCCGCGGGCCGGTCCGCCGTAGGCTGGCGCGATGACCGATCGCGTGCCGGACGACGGGCCACGGCCCGATCTCCCCGAGCTCTCCGAGCCGGTGATGATCGCTGCGTTCGAGGGCTGGAACGACGCAGGTGAGGCGGCCAGCACGGCGCTGGAACACCTGGAGCTCAGCTGGGATGCCACGCCGTTGGACTCGATCGATCCCGAGGACTATTACGACTTCCAGGTCACACGGCCTCTGGTGCGGCTCGCCGACGGGGTGAGCAGGCGGGTGGAGTGGCAGACCACACGGCTGTCGGTGGCCGAGCTGCCGGGGACGGGTCGCCACGTGGTGCTCGTCAACGGCATCGAGCCGAACCTGCGGTGGCGGTCGTTCTGCGGCGAGCTGCTCGACTACGTCGACGTGCTGGGAGTGACGAAGGTCATCACGCTCGGGGCGATGCAGACCGAGACGCCACACACCCGGCCCACCCCCGTCACGGGATTCTCGTGGGACCGCGACTCGGCGGGTGAGCTGCGCGTCGAGCCGTCGACCTACCAGGGCCCGACGGGGATCGTCGGGGTGTTCCACCAGGCGTGCGTGGAGGCGGGTGTACCGGCGCTGTCGTTCTGGGCGTCGGTGCCGCACTACGTGTCGCAGGCCCGGGTGCCCAAGGCGGCGGTGGCGCTGCTGCACCGCGTCGAGGAGGTCCTCGACGTCGAGGTGCCCCTCGGTGGGCTGCCCGAGCAGGCCGAGGAGTGGGAGCGCACGGTCTCGGAGATGGCCGAGGCCGACGACGAGGTCCGCGAGTACGTCCGCCAGCTCGAGGAGCAGGCCACCGAGGAGGAGCGCGCCGCCGCGTCGGAGCTCAAGGAGGCCAGCGGCGACGAGCTCGCCGCCGACTTCGAGCGCTACCTGCGCCGTCGCGGATCGGGTGGTTCGGGCTCCTGACGGACACGCCGTGTGAGTCGAGGTCCCGCCGGGAGCAGCCGCCGGCGGGACGGTCACCGGGTTTGCGGTCCCGCGTCACCCGCGCCGCGATCTTCGCGGGGGCCTTCATGGGCCCCTTCGGCGGCGGCATCACGGTGTCGATGCTGCCGGAGCTCGGCGCGGGCTTCGGCATCTCGGCGGGCACGGCGTCGCTGTCGGTCACCGCCTATCTGGTGCCGTTCGCGGCGCTGATGCTCGTGTCGGGCACCCTCGGTGAGCGTTGGGGGCGCCGCCGCGCCGTCATCACCGCCTACCTGGTGTACGTGGTGTCGTCGCTGATCGCGTTCTTCGCGACGTGGCTGCCGCTGTTCCTGGCGATGCGGGTGCTGCAGGGTGCGGCGAACGCGTTCACGACGCCGCTGCTGCTGGCTGTGGTCGCCGGGTCGGTGAAGGCGGGCTCGCTGGGGCGCTCGCTGGGCTGGTTCGGGTCGCTGCAGGCGGCGGGGCAGACGTCGGCGCCGCTGCTGGGTGGTCTCGCCGCCGAGGTCGACTGGCGCTACGCGTTCCTGGGCGTCGCCGTCGCCGCCGGCATCCTCGCCGCCGTCGGGCTCCCGCCCTCGCCGCGGCCCGCGACGCGCGCGAGACCGCGGCTGCGCAGCGCGTGGCGGGTGCACGTGCTGCGGATCGGGCTCGTCGGCGGGCTCGGCTGGGGCTGTGTCGCGGGCCTGAACTTCCTCGTCGCGCTGCGGCTGGAGGACGCGTTCGGTCTCGGGGCCGCGCAGCGCGGGCTGCTGCTCACCGTGCTGGGCGTCGCCGGGATCCTCACCGCCCGGCTGATCGGGTCGGCCGTCGACCGGGTGGGGCCGCGTCGCTGCATCCTGACCGGTGTCGTCCTGGGCGCCCTGGTCGTCGCGGGTGTCGGGCTGGTCCCGGCGGTGTGGGCGATCGGTCTGCTGTGGGCCTTCGGCGGGGTGTCGAGCCAGCTCGTCTTGGTCGGGGTGAACGCGCTGGTGCTGCGCACGTCGGGGGCCAACATGGCCGGGTCGACGTCGGTGGTGCAGTCGTTCCGGTTCACCTTCGCCGCGCTCGCGCCCGTCGTGATCACGCCGCTCTACCACGCCGACGCGGCGCTGGCGTTCCTCGCGCCGGCGGCGTTGCTGCTGCTCGTGGGCCCACCGACGCTGCCCCGCCGCGAGGAGAGCACAGGTGCGGAGGACGGGGCGAAGGCGTGAGGACGCTGCTCAGGTCGCGGCGTGCGCCCGCAGGTCGGCGAGGTCGACCCACTCCAGGGTCCGGGCGTGGGTGGCCTCAGAGGCGGACACCCAGCAGGGCGTCGACAGCGTCTCGGACCCGGCCGGGCGCGGCGGTGTCGGTGCCGCGCCGCTCCAGCGCCGCGTCGGCCCACGCGTCGACCGCGGCCAGGGCGCGCGGGGTGTCGAGGTCGTCGGCCAGGTGGGTGCGCAGGTCGGTGATCGTCTGGCCGGCATCCGGGCCGGCCTTCAGCGCCACGGCCTCCCGCCAGCGGTCCAGCCGCCGGTGCGCCTGCGCGAGCAGGTCGTCGGTCCAGGGCCGGTCGTCGCGGTAGTGCCCCGAGAGCAGGGCCAGCCGGATCGCGCTGGGATCGACGTCGGCCGAGCGCAGCTTGGAGACGAACACCAGGTTCCCGCGCGACTTCGACATCTTCTCGCCGTCGAGGCCGATCATCCCCGAGTGCACGTAGTGCCTGGCGAAGGGATGGGCGCCGGTGAGCGCCTCGGCGTGGGCGGCGCCGAACTCGTGGTGGGGGAAGATCAGGTCGGAGCCGCCGCCGTTGAGGTCGATCTGCTCGCCGAGACGGTTGAGCGCGATCGCGGCGCACTCGACGTGCCAGCCCGGACGCCCCGCGCCCAGCTCCGACTCCCACGACGGCTCGCCCTCGCGCGCCATCCGCCACAGCAGCGCGTCGGTCGGGTTGCGCTTGCCGGGCCGGTCGGGGTCGCCACCGCGCTCCCGCGAGAGCTGCAGCATGGTCTGCTCGTCGTAGTTCGACTCGTAGCCGAAGTGGCCGGTGGCGGTGATGTCGAAGTAGACGTCGGGGAACTCGGCATCGTCGATGCGGTAGGCGCTGCCGCCCGCCAGCAGCTTCGCGACGAACTCCGAGATCTCCCCCATCGCCTCGACCGCGCCGATGTAGTGCCGCGGCGGCAGCACACGCAGCGCGGCCATGTCCTCGCGGAACAGGGCGGTCTCCCGCATCCCCAGCACGACCCAGTCGTCCTGGTCACGCGCGGCGCGCTCGAGCAGCGGCTCGTCGATGTCGGTGACGTTCTGCACGTAGTGGACGTCGTGCCCCAGGTCGCGCCAGTACCGGTTGACCAGGTCGAACGCCAGGTAGGTGGCGGCGTGACCGAGGTGGGTGGCGTCGTAGGGGGTGATGCCGCAGACGTACATCGTGGCCTCGGGGCCGGGCGCCGTCGGGCGGACACGGCCGGTGGAGGTGTCGTACAGGCGCAGCGGCGGCCCGCTGCCCTCGAGCCGGGGAACGTCGACCGGAGCCCAGGATTGCATGAGGACAACTTACGCGGTGACGCCGCGAGAACCGGCGTCCGGCGATCACGACCACCAGGCAGGCGGCAGCCGGGCCTCGATGTCGCGGGTGTGGGCCCGCACGCACGCCGGGCACAGCAGCCGGCCGGGGCCGTCGTCCCCCGGTTCGCGTTCGCGCGACCACGACAGCGCGGTCGCCGGGTCGTCGGTGTCGCGCCCGGTGCCGCACTCCCCGCAGACCTCGCTCACGTGTTCACCCTGCCGTCGGCGCCCGGTGACGCACCAGCAGCACCGGCAGCATCGCCATGACCACGACGAACCAGATCGCCACGTCCAGCGACGTCAGCTCGGCGAGCCCACCGATGACGGTCGGCCCGACGAGGAAGCCGAAGTAGCCGCCCGAGGACACCGCGGCGATCGCGGGGGCCGCGCGCGGCCCGGTCACCCCGGCCTCGGCGAGCAACGCGGGGAACGTGATCGAGATGCCGGCGCCCAGCAGCAGGAACCCGACGACGGCCGCGGGGACCGCGACGGGTGGCCCGGCCGACTCGGCGACGAGCAGCCCCGCCGCCAGCCCGGCGCCGCCGAACCCGGCGAACCACCGCACCGCCCGGCGCCGCCCGAGCCGGGTCAGGACGCGGTCGCCGACGAGGCGCCCCAACGTCATCGTCGCGGAGAACGCCGCGAACGCCGCCCCCGCCGCGGCCGGCCCGGCGCCGAGGGAGTCGCGCAACAGCACCGCCGACCAGTCCGCCGTCGACCCCTCCGCCAGCAGCACCGCGAACGCGGCGACCGCCAGCGGGATCAGCGGCCCGCGGGGCACCGCGAACACCGGTGGGCGGGGCGTGTCGTCGGGGACCGGCGGGTCGGGCAGGAACGCCGCCGACA
Source organism: Pseudonocardia sulfidoxydans NBRC 16205 (assembly GCF_007989085.1). Lineage (GTDB taxonomy): Bacteria > Actinomycetota > Actinomycetes > Mycobacteriales > Pseudonocardiaceae > Pseudonocardia > Pseudonocardia sulfidoxydans. Next base: position 25,598 of record NZ_BJVJ01000002.1, on the reverse strand, counting down.
GCGGCAGCACCACCACCAGCCAGGACGCGCCCAGCACGACGAACTGCCACAGCAGCGGCACGTGATGCGCCGCGGCGAGGCTCCCGACCACTGTGCCGCCCAACGCGCCCAGACTGAACACCGCGTGGAACGACGACAGCACCGACCGCCCGTAGGACTGCTCGACGGTGATCCCCTGCGCGTTCATCAGGACGTCGAGGGCGCCCATCGCGGCGCCGAACAGCAGCAGCGCCCCGAACAGCGCCGCCACCCCGCCGCCGGAGGCCGCCGCCCACGCGATCGGCAGCGACGACAGGAAGAACGCCACCAGCGCCCACCGCGTCGTGCGCCCGCTCCCCCACCGGGCCGCGATCCCACCCGCCAGCGGCAACGTCAGCAACGACCCGGCGCCGGGCGCCAGCAGCGCCAGACCGAGCATGCCGTCGGACAGGTCGAGCGCGGCCTTCACCTCCGGCACCCGCGGCGCCCACGACCCGAACACGGATCCGTTGGCGGCGAAGGTCAGCGCGACGGCGAGCCGGGCGCGGCGGGGAACGGACACGGGAACCACCACCGGCCCACCTGTACCCGACGGCGCACGGGTTCGCAGCGCCGCCGGGTACCGGTGCGGGTCAGCGGCGCCGCGTGCGCAGGTAGTCCGACACCACTTCGGCGCCCAGCCCGTCGAGCGAGGGGGCCACGACGCGGCCCCCGCAGCGGCGGGCGACGTCGTCCATGAAGGCGGCCAGCCGGGGGTCGTCACCGAGCACGAAGAACGTGAACGCCGCGTTCAGTGCGGTGAGCCGGTCGAGCTCGGCCACGGTGGCGCGCAACGTGTGCGGGCTCGGCGGGTAGTCGAAGTAGGCCTCACCGTCGGGTTCGAGGTGGGCGGTCGGCTCCCCGTCGGTCACCACCAGCACGACGGGCATCGCGTCCGGGTGGCGGCGCAGGTGCTGCCCGGCGAGCAGCATCGCGTGGTGCAGGTTGGTGCCCTGCGCGTACACCCCGTCGAGCCCGACGAGCTCCCCCAGCTCCACGGTGCGGGCGTGGCGCCCGAACGTGATCAGCGCGAGGTCGTCGCCGCGGAACCGGGTGGAGATCAGCTGGTGCAGCGCCAGCGCCGTGCGCTTCATCGGCACCCACCGGCCCTCGGCCACCATCGACCACGAGGTGTCGACGAGCAGCGCCACCGCGGCGCGGGTCCGCTGCTCGGTCTCGACGATCTCGACGTCGCTGACGTCGAGGGTGCGGGTGTCGCCCCCGGCCCGGCGCAGCTGGGCGTTGAGCAGGGTGCGGGGCACCGACCAGGCCTCGGTGTCGCCGAACGCCCACGGCCGGGTCGCGCCGGTCGCCTCGCCGGCGGCGCCGGAGCGGCGGGTCTCGCGTTCCCCGCGCCGCGACCCCATCTTGTCGACGACGTCGCGCAGCGCCGACTCCCCGAGGCGGCGCAACGCCTTGGGCGACAACAGCAGCGAACCGTCGGGGGCGCGTTCGAACAGGCCCTGGCGGGCCAGCTCACGCTCCAGGTCGGCCAGGGCGCGGGCGTCGACACGGGCCTCGTCGCCGAGCAGGTCGGCGACGGCGTCGAGGTCGATGTCCTCCAGCCGCGCGCCGGGGTAGCTCTGGGCGAGCTGCTCGGCGAGCGCGTCGAGCTGCCCCAGCTCCTCCAGGGCGCGGGTGGCCTCACCCATCCCCATGGGGTTGTCGCCGCGGAACCGGCCGGAGCCCTGCCAGTCCTCGCCGGGGCGCAGGCCCTGCAGGTTGGCGTCGAGCTGCGAGAGCGCCTGGGCGAGCCGCGGGTCACCGAACGCCTGCTGCGACAGCTCCATGAGCTCGGCCCGCTGCTCGGCCGACATCGAGTTCATCATCCGCTGCGCGGCGGCGGCGCGGGCGGCGAGCAGGTCGGCGAGCTCGTCGGTGTTCTGCGGGTTCTCCGGGAAGAACTCGCCGTGTTCGGCCATGAACTCGGAGAACTGCTGTGTGGTGTCCTGGCCGGCGGCGTGGTTCTGCAGGAGCGAGTTGAGGTCGTCGAGCATCTCGCGGATGGCCTCGACGTCCTGCGGCGTCGCGTTCTGCATCGCCTCCTTCATGCCCTGGAAGCGCTGGTCGAGCATCTCCCGGCCGAGCAGGTCGCGGATCTCCTCGTAGGCCTCACGGGCGTCGGAGGAGCGCCAGTCGTACTCCGACAGCTCCCGCACCGCGCCGCCGGTGTCGTTCGGGAGGGCGTCGAGCTGCATCTCGCGGAACCGGGCGTCATCGGAGTGCTCGTTGGCGAGTGCGTCGCGCTCGGCGTTCATCGCGCGTTCCAGCAGCTCACGGACCTGCTGCAGGGTGCCGTCGAGCCGGTTGTCGCGTTGGAGGTCGCGACGGCGCTGCCACACCTGCCGCGACAGCTCGTCGAGACCGCGACGGCCCTCCAATCCGCGGCGCAGCAGCTCCTGCAGCGCCTGCCGCGGGGAGCTGCCGTCCATGACGTCGCGGCCGATCTGGTCCATGGCCGAGCGGATGTCGAACGGTGGCGCCAGCGGGTCGGGCCCGCCGGCGTAGGGGCCGTAGGCGTACCTGCGCCGGCGCCGGCGCGGATCAGCCATAGCTGACCGTGTCTCCGTCGTCGGAGGAGTCCTTGGCGAGCTTGCGCGTGAGGAACAGGTACTCCAGCGCCAGCTCCGCGGCCGACGCCATCGGGCCCGGGTCCTCGGTACCGGACGCCCCGAGCCGGGTCGCGACCTCGGTGAGCGCCGGGACCTGCGGCAACGCCGCGACGACCTCGGCGGCGGGGACACGTTCGCCGGTGCGGACCGGGCGGGTGCCGACGGCGTCGGTCAGCTCGGAGAGGTCGACGCCGCGCAGGGCGAACCGGGCGGTGTCGGCCGTGGCCCGGCGCAGCAGGTGCTCGAGGATCTCCTCCTCGCGGCCTTCCTCACCGGAGGCGAACTCCAGCTTCCCGCGCAGCACCGCGGGCACCGAGTCGAGGTCGACGGGCCGGGCGACGGCACGGGCCTCCCCCGTGATCGCCGCCCGCCGCAGCGCCGCGGCCGCGACGGTCTCCGCGGCGGCCACCGCGAACCGGGCCGAGACGCCCGACGACTGGTCGATCGCGGTCGCCTCGCGCAGGTGCCGGGTGAACCGGGCGACGACCTCGATCAGGTGCCGCGGCACGTCGGCGACGAGCTCGGCCTCCTGCTCGACCAGCGCGATCTCGTCGCGCACCTCGAGCGGGTAGTGGGTGCGGACCTCCGCGCCGAAGCGGTCCTTGAGCGGGGTGATGATCCGCCCGCGGTTGGTGTAGTCCTCCGGGTTGGCGCTCGCGACGAGCAGCACGTCCAGCGGCAGCCGCAGCGTGTAGCCGCGGACCTGGATGTCGCGCTCCTCCATGACGTTGAGCAGCGCGACCTGGATGCGCTCGGCGAGGTCGGGCAGCTCGTTGATCGCGACGACGCCGCGGTGCGCGCGCGGGACCAGCCCGAAGTGGATGGTCTCCGGGTCGCCCAGCGAGCGGCCCTCGGCGACCTTGACCGGGTCGACGTCCCCGATGAGGTCGGCGACCGCGGTGTCGGGCGTCGCCAGCTTCTCGGTGTAGCGCTCGGAGCGGTGCCGCCACGCCACGGGCAGCGCGTCGCCCAGCTCGGCGGCGCGACGGATCGAGGCGGGGGTGATCGGCTCGTAGGGGTGTTCGCCCAGTTCGGAGCCCGCGATGACGGGGGTCCACTCGTCGAGCAGGCCGACGAGGGAGCGGAGCAGCCGGGTCTTGCCCTGGCCGCGCTCGCCCAGCAGGACGAGGTCGTGGCCGGCGAGCAGGGCGCGCTCGAGCTGGGGCAGCACGGTCGACTCGAAGCCGACGATGCCGGGCCAGGGGTCGCGGCCCTCGCGCAGGGCGGCGAGCAGGTTGTCGCGGAGTTCGGACTTGACGTCGCGCTGCGTGTGACCGGAGGCGCGCAGCGCGCCGAGGGTGTCGGGAAGATCGGAAGGGAGTGTGACGGGCACGTCCTCACGCTACGCCGCGGGCGTCGGGACGATCGCCGAAAATCGTGGCCGCTTGCGGTCAGGATCTGACCACAACGCTTCGTAACGTTCTCCTCGTCGGAAACGCCAGACCACCCGGAGGACGACATGATCGACACCCAGGACGCCCCCCAGACCCTCACCGGTGAGCGCGCCGACCTGCAGGAGGCCCTGGTCAAGCAGCGGTTCTTCCTGGTCAACACGCTGCGCGGGCTCAGCGACGAGCAGGTCGTGGCGACGCCCACCGTCTCCGAGCTGTGCCTGGCCGGGCTGGTCAAGCACGTCGCCGCCACCGAGGACAGCTGGCTCGACTTCATCGAGAACGGCGCCCCCACCCACGAGGGCGAACCCGACTACGAGGGCCACGCCAACTCGTTCCGGCTGCTGCCGGGCGAGACCGTCGCCGGGGTGCTCGCCGAGTACGACCGCGTCGCCGCCCGCACCACCGCGCTGCTGGGGAGCCTGCCCGACCTCGACGACTCGCACCCGCTGCCCGAGGCCCCGTGGTTCGAGCCGGGCGCGCGCTGGTCGGCGCGCCGCGTGCTGCTCCACATCGTCGCCGAGACCGCGCAGCACTGCGGGCACGCCGACATCATCCGCGAGGCGATCGACGGCGCGAAGTCGATGGGATGAGCCCCTGTGAGTGGCGATGGTCGCCATGGCGACCATCGCCACTCACGACCCCCGCGGTGCTGCTCCTCAGAAGTGCAGCAGCAATACCGTCGGGACGGCGACCAGCGCCACCGCCGCCAGCCGCACCGACACCCGGAACGCCGTCGACGGCGGCGGGGGTGGGGCGGCGATCCGGGCGATCCGGGCGTCGACCGCCGAGGTGAACGACGACAACGCCGCCGTCGGCGCCGACCCGCCGACGGTACGCAGCGCCCCTGCCAGCTCCCGCTGCGTCGACCGCGACGCGGCCACGTCGTCGGCGCGCATCTCGATCAACGCCGCGACCGCGAGCTGCGCACGCACCATCCCCCGCACGAACGGCGCCGTCGCCCCCCACGCCACGAACGGCAGGACGACCAGGTCGTGACGTTCGGTCAGGTGCGCGCGCTCGTGGGCGAGGACGGCCCGCACCCCCTCGGGCGCAAGACGTTCGAGGACCCCCGCCGACACCACCAGCCGCGAGCTGCGCCCCGGCAGGCAGTAGGCGACCGGGATCGGATGGTCGAGCACCCGGGTGCCCGGCACCGCGGGCCACGGCGTGGCGAGCACGTCGAGCAGGTCCCGGTGGCGGGCTCGGGCCCGCAACGTGCGCACCGTGACCGACGCGAGCACGAAGAACAGCCGCGCCCCCAGCAGCAGGGTCGCGACCAGGGCGACGGTGTTGCCCGCGCCGAGGTCGTCGAGCACCCGGCCCTCACCGACCGCGCGGGAGAAGCCGCCGACCGCGGGGATCAGCGTCGGCCCGAACGGGGCCAGCCCGTAGACGATGCCCGCGCCCAGCAGCGACAGCCCGCCCGCGAGCCCCACGGCCTGCCACATCAGCAGCGCACCCACCGGGTCGCGCGCGGGCCAGTGCGCCGCGGCCAGGGTGCGGCTGACCGGCTCCGCGAGGAGCAGGCCGAGGACGAGCAGGCCGAGGGCGGTCAGCTCCATCGATGACGCCGGACACGCACGACGGCGGGACCGTCAGCCCAGCAGGTCGCGCAGGGCGGCGCGTTCGTCGTCGGGGATCGAGCCCAGGAAACGCGCGAGCGCGGCCCCACGGTCGGGGGCGGCGTCGAGTGCGTCGCGCATCAGCTCGGCCACATGGTCCTCCCGGCTGGCCACCGGCTGGTAGTGGTGCGCCCGCCCGTCGCGGGTGCGGGTCACCAGCTGTTTGCGTTCCAGCCTACCGAGGACCGTCAGCACGGTCGTCGTCGCCAGGTCACGGTCGGCAAGGGCCTCCTGGACCTCTCGCGCGGTCTGCGGCCCGTCGGCGGCCCACAGGACCTCCATGACGGCACGCTCCAACTCACCCAGACTCGGCACGAGGTCGATTCTACCCCGCGTAGAAGTGAATTCGGTGCGTCCGGACGGGGTGTTCGCCGCTGGAGACCCTGCCCGTCCGAACGGTCCTCCTAATGAACCTGGACCTCGTCGCCGACCTGGAGGTAGGAGAACCACGCCTTCGCGTCGTCGTGGACGAGCTTCACGCAGCCCGCCGACGGGGTGTCCTGCCGGCCCTCGTGGAACGCGACCCCGCCGGGAGCGAAGAAGACCGAGTACGGCATCGGGGTGCCGAACTCGCGGCTGGTGTACTGCTCAGCCTTCCACTGCACCGCGAACGTCCCGGTCGGCGTCGGGTACTCGGAGCCGCCGTGCTGCATCGCGACCGGCCCGCGGACGACCTGGTCGCCGTCGAGCAGCCAGGCGGTGCGGGTGGCCAGGTCGACGCAGGCGCGGGCGGTCGCGGTGCACGGCGTGCCGGCGACACCGTCGGGGCGGGCGGCAGGAGCCGTCGTCGTGCGGGGGGTGGTGCTGTGCTGCGCGGTGGCACGGGTCGTCGGGGCCGTGGTGGTGGTGGTCGTCGAAGGCGGGGCTGTCGAAGGCGGGGTTGTCGAAGGCGGGGCTGTCGAACGCTGGGCGGTGCTCGACGGCGGCGCGTCGGTGGTCGCGGTGCGCGGCGCGGTGCCGAGGACCGGGAGGTCGGCACGGACCGGGTCGAGACCCGAGGCGGTAGGGGGCGGCTCGGCGGGCGGGGGGCCCGCGGGCGCCGCGAGGGCGACACCCGTGCCGGCGAGGCCGGTGATCGCGACGAGCGCGGCGGCCACCAGCGCCCGGCGCGTGCGGACGGGTCGCGACGTCACCCTGCGCCACCTGTGTGCGCCCATCGTCGGCTACCTCCCGTTCCGTCCACCTCGGCCAACGACCGTCACGTCACCCGGTGACGACCTGGTCACCGACTGTTCCACACGGGCCCGTTCACCCGGCGAGTCGGTATCCCCCTCACGAACACCGCAGGAAAGCGAGCACGGAGCGTGACCGCAGGTCGGCGAAGCCACCCGGTCTGCTGATCATGATCGACGCAACCTCCAGGCGTCCCGCCGCCACACACCCGCGCGCGCGGCGGCGACCGCCGGGGGTGTCTAGGCTCGGCGGCCATGGGCGATGCGGCCGGCGAGCTGCAACTGCGCACCCCCGCGGGACGCTGGGTGCTCCTCACGACGGTCCTCGGCTCGGGCATGGCGATGCTCGACGGGACGGTCGTCAACGTCGCGCTCGAACGCATCGGGCACGAGTTCGGTGCCGGGTTCACCGGCCTGCAGTGGACGGTCAACGCCTACACGCTCACCCTCGCGTCGCTGATCCTGCTGGGCGGTTCGCTGGGCGACCGGTTCGGCCGACGCCGCGTCTTCGTCATCGGCGTCGTCTGGTTCGCGGTCGCCTCGGCGGTGTGCGGGCTGGCCCCGAACATCGAGACGCTGATCGCTGCCCGCGCGCTGCAGGGCATCGGCGGGGCGCTGCTCACCCCCGGCAGCCTGGCGATCATCTCGGCGTCGTTCCACGGCCGCGACCGGGGCGCCGCCATCGGTGCCTGGTCGGGACTGGGCGGCATCGCCGGGGCGGTCGGCCCGTTCCTGGGCGGCTGGCTCGTCGGCATCGACTGGCGGCTGGTGTTCTGGATCAACCTGCCGCTGGCGGTGCTGATCGTCGTCGTCGCGGTCCGGCACGTCCCGGAGACCCGCGACCCGTCGGCGGCACCGCACCTCGACGTGACCGGGACGGTGCTGGCCACGCTCGGGCTCGGCGCGCTGACGTGGTCGCTGACCGGGCTCGGGTCGGGCACCTCCCCCGCGCTGGTCGTCGGCCTGGTCGTCGGCGTCCTCGCGCTGGCGGGGTTCGTCGTCGCCGAACGACGCTCGTCGCATCCCCTCGTGCCGCCGGGCCTGTTCGCCGACCGCGTGTTCACCGCGGCGAACGTCGCGACCCTGTTCATCTACGCGGCCCTCGGCACCGTGTTCGTGATGCTGGTGCTGTTCCTGCAGGTGGTGTCGGGGTTCAGCCCGCTGCAGGCCGGGACGGCGCTGCTGCCGGTCACGGTGATCATGCTGCTGTTCTCCTCGCGCGCGGGCGCGCTGGCGCAGCGGATCGGGGCGCGCATCCCGATGACGGTCGGCCCTCTGGTCTCCGCGGGTGGGCTCGTGCTGATGGGCCGTATCGGGGCGGACGCGTCGTGGCCGGCCGACGTGCTGCCGGCGGTCGTCGTGTTCGGTGTGGGGCTGTCGCTGACCGTCGCACCGTTGACGTCGACGGTCCTCGACGCGGCGTCGGACCGGCACGCGGGCGCGGCGTCCGGGGTGAACAACGCCGTCGCGCGCGCCGCCGGGCTGCTGGCCGTCGCCGTGGTCCCCGGCGTCGCGGGGATCACCGGGGACGCCTACACCGACCCGGTGGTGTTCGCCGCGGGCTACCGGGTCACGATGTGGATCGGCGCGGCGCTGCTGGTGGCGGCCGCGGTCGTGTCGTTCGTGTTCGTGCGGACCGGCCGCACCGCCACACCGGACCTGTCGGCAGGGGGCGGGGCGGCGCCCGGGGGCGACCGGTTCGCCCTCGAACGCTGCCCGCACTGCGGGATCAACGGCCCGCAGGTGGCCCCGGCGGACCGCTCAGAGCCCTAGCGCCCCTGCGAGTTCAGTGAGCCCGGGGACGGGGTCATCGGAGCCGGGCACGAGCAGCTGCGCGCAGACGTGGTCGGCGCCCGCGGCGAGGTGCTCGTTCAGCCGGGCCGCGACGGCGGCGGCGTCGCCGTGCGCGACGACGGCGTCGATCACCTCGTCAGCGGCGTCGTCGAGCTGGCGGGCGGTGAAGCCGAGCCGCATCAGGTTGCGCCGGTAGTTCACCAGGCCCAGGTAGGGGCTGACGACGGCCGGGCGGCCCAGGTCGCGGGCCCGCTGCGGGTCGGTGTCGAGGACGACCTTGTGCTCGGCCACCAGCAGCCGCCCGTCGCCCAGGATCTCCCGCGCCTCACGGGTGTGCTCGGGCGTCGTCAGGTACGGCAGCGCACCCGCGGTCCGCTCGGCGGAAACCCGCAGCACCTTGGGCCCCAACGCGGCCAGCGCCCTCCCCTCGACGGGGACGCCGGCGGCGTCGAGCGCGTCGAGGTAGCCGACGATCGTGTCGAACGGCTTCGCGTACTGCGTCGTGGCCTCCGGGTGGCCGACACCGACACCGAGCAGGAACCGGCCGGGGAACGCCTTCTCGATCCGGTGGTAGGAGCGCGCGACCTCGTCGGCCGGGCTGTTCCACATGTTCACGATGCTCGTGCCGACCGCGATCGCGTCGGTGGCGGACAGCAGTTCCTCGACGATGCCGAGCTCGGCGGGCGGGGAGCCACCGATCCAGATCGCGCCGTACCCGAGCTCCTCGATGCGCGCCGCGAGCGCGCCGTCGAGCTCGCGCCCCCGGCGCCACACGCCGTAGCGCCCGACCTGCACCGTCATCGACGTTCCTCCTCGACCGGCCGTCGCCGGTGTCTGCAGGAGCGGCGCGGACAGGCTCGCTCTACGCTCGACGCGTGGGCTCCCCCGGCGGTCGCGCCGCCCCTCTGCGAATGCGGCCGCGGCTTCTCGTGGCCGCCGACCCCAGCCTGCCACGGCAGGCCCCGCCCGGCACCGAGGCGATCGTGGTCGGGGCCGGTGTGGCCGGTGTGAGTGCGGCCACGGTGCTGGCCGAACGTGGTGTGGCGGTGACGCTCGTCGAGGCCGCCGCGACCTTGGGGGGACGGCTCGGGGCGTGGCCCGTCACGCTGCCCGACGGGTCGGAGCAGGTCGTCGAGCACGGCTTCCACGCGTTCTTCCGGCAGTACTACACGTGGCGGGACGTGTTGCGCCGCATCGACCCCGGCCTCGGGTTCCTGCGCCCGGTCGAGGGCTACCCGGTGATCTCGCGCCGCTTCCCGCCCGAGGATCTGGGCGGGCTGCCCGCGGCTCCCCCACTGAACCTGCTGGCGCTGTTCGCGCGCTCGGCGAGCCTGACGCTGCGCGACCTCGCCGGTGCCGACGTGGCGCTCGGTACCGAGCTGCTGACCTTCGACCGGCACCGGACCACGACACTGCTCGACACCATGAGCGCCGGGGACTTCCTCGCCGGGCTGCGGGTGTCGGACCGGGCGCGGGAGATGCTGTTCGAGGCGTTCGCGCGGTCGTTCTTCTGCGACCCGCAGGGGCTCTCGGCAGCCGAGCTGGTCGCGATGTTCCACTTCTACTTCCTCGCCAACCCCGAGGGCATCGGGTTCGACGCGCCCCGCACCGACCACCTGCACGCCATCTGGGCGCCGCTCGCGGAGTACCTGCGGGCCCGGGGCGCAACGATCCGCACCGGCTGCGCGCTGCGGTCGCTGCGCCCCGACGGCCCGGGCTGGGCGCTGGAGCTCGGCGACGGCGCGACGCTCACCAGCCGCCACGTCGTCCTCGCCCTCGACCCGGGCGCGCTGCGCGACGTCGCCGCCGCCTCCCCGGAGCTGGCTTCGGTGGCGCCGCGGCTGGCCGGCCAGGCCGCGGCGCTGACCACGGCGCCGCCGTTCGTCGTCACCAGGCTGTGGCTGGGTGCCGACGTCGACGCCTCCCGGGCGGTGTTCAGCGCCGTCAGCGGGGAGGCCACGCTCGACTCGGTGACGGTGTACTCGCGGCTGGAGGAGCCGTCGGCGCGGTGGGCCCGTGAGACCGGCGGCTGCGTGCTGGAGCTGCACTCCTACGCGTGCACCGAACCCGACGGCGCCGCCGACCGGATGGTCGCCGAGCTCGCGGCGCTGTGGCCCGAGACCGCCGGCGTCGCGCACGTGCACCGCGTCGACCGGAGCGACGCCACCGCGCCCGCGTTCCCGCCCGGCAGCGCCGGCACCCGCCCCGGGGTGCGCACCGACGCCCGCGGCGTACGCGTCGCCGGGGACTTCGTCGAGGCGCCGCTGGTGTGCGGGCTGATGGAACGCGCCGCCGTCACCGGGGTGCTGGCCGCGGCCGACGTCCTCGCCGAGGTCGGCGCGACCGGTGTCGACGTGTACGGCGTGCCGCAGCGGGGGCTGCTGGCCGGTCTGCCGTCGCGGGCTCGGCACCGGGCGATCGGGCAACGGCCCCTGTGAGTGGCGATAGTCGCTATAGCGACTATCGCCACTCACGAGGTCTGTCGGTGCCGGTCGTTAGGGTCGCCGCATCCTTCCGCGCATCTCTCCTCGTATCGCCGTGCACGCCGACCCCGACGGTCCGCTGCTGATCCAGCGGCTCGACGGGACCGACGCACCGCTCGGGCCCGTCGCGACGGTCGGCCCGGCGGAGCTGTCCGCACTCGACCGCGACGCGCCGCGCTGGGTGTGGCGCAACCCCCGGACCTACCGCGCGTTGCTCGCCGCCGGGGTCCGGGTCGCGCGCGCCCACGACGTCGAGCTGGTCGAGCGGCTGCTGGTGGCGGCCGCGGGCCGGTTCGGCGCCCCGCACGGCCTCGCCGCGGCGAGGGCGCGGCTGGCCGGGCTCCCCGAGCTGCCCGACCCGCCACCGGAGGCCGACGACGAGCCGCCCGGACTGTTCCGCAGCGCCGCCCCCGCGGGTCCGGAGACCCTCGCCGCGCTGGTCGCGGTCCATGCGGCACAACACCGGTCACTGGCAGCCGATCCCCGGCTGTCGCTGCTGGCCACGGCGGAGTCGGCGGGCGGGATCGTCGCCGAGGAGATGCGCGCCGACGGACTGCCCTGGGACGCCGCCGTGCACGACGCGCTGCTCACCGACGCGCTGGGCCCGCGGCCGGGCGGGTACGCCCGCCCGGCCCGCCTCGCGGCGCTCGCCGACGAGATCGACGCCGCCTTCGGCCGCGCCGTCAACCCAGACTCCCCCGCCGAGGTGCTGCGCGCCTTCGCCCGGGTCGGGATCGAGCTGCCGAGCACCCGTTCCTGGGTGATCGAGCGCGTCGACCATCCCGCGGTCGCGCCGCTGCTCGCCTACAAGGAGCTGGCCCGGCTGCACACCGCGCACGGCTGGGCGTGGCTGTCCACCTGGGTGCGCGACGGCCGGTTCCGGCCCGAGTACGTCGTCGGTGGGGTGGTGTCCGGGCGCTGGGCGACCCGCGGCGGTGGGGCGCTGCAGATCCCGAAGGCCGTGCGCGCCGCGGTGCGGGCCGACCCCGGCAACCGGCTCGTCGTCGCCGACGCCGCCCAGCTCGAACCGCGCATCCTCGCCGCGATGGCCGGCGACGACGCGCTGGCCCGCGCCGGCGGCCGCGAACGCGACTCCGACCTCTACGCCGGACTCGCGCACGAGCTGTTCGGCGCGGCCGCCACCGACGGGCGGGCCAAGGCGAAGCTCGCGGTGCTGTCGGCGATCTACGGTCAGACGTCCGGCGACGCCGGCAGACACCTGGCGCTGCTGCGCCGCCGGTTCCCCGCCGCGGTCGAGGTCGTCGAGGCCGCCGCGCGGGCCGGGGAGGACGGCCGCATCGTCCGCTCCTGGCTCGGCCGCACCTCGCCGCCGGCGCAGCCCGGCGACGAACAACCGTCCCGCGCCCGGGCCCGCGGCCGGTTCACCCGCAACTTCGTCGTGCAGGCCACCGCCGCGGAGTGGGCGTTGGTGCTGCTCGCGGAGCTGCGGGCGGCGCTGCACGCCGCGGGCGACCCGGCCCGGCTGGTGTTCTTCCAGCACGACGAGGTACTGCTGCACGGCCCGGCCGAGGGCGCTGCCGAGGCCGCGCGGCTGGTGCAGGACGCCGCCGACACCGCGACCCGGCGGCTCTTCGGCGACACCCCGGTCCGGATCCCCGTCCCGGGGCGCGTCGTGACGTCCTACGCGGAGAAGTGACGGATCAGGCGACGTTCGACGACGGCGCCAGCGCGCCCAGCACGGCGTCGGCCATGCCGCGCATGCCCGCGGCGTTGGGGTGCGCCGGTGCGGCGGGTGAGGTCGGGATCAGGCCCTCGATCCAGCGGACGCCGTGGTCGGCGCACATGTCGTGCCCGATGCTCGGGGTGTAGGTGTCGACGTAGTCCACGCCCGCGGCCGCGGCCTGGTCGGCGAGCATCGTGTTGAGCTTCTGCTCCACCCCGCGCAGGTAGTCGACATCGCCGGCGCTGAACGGGACGAACGGGAAGCAGCCGTCGCCGGTGTCGGGCAGCAGCGCCGGGTAGCCGACCAGCAGCACGTGCGCCTGCGGCGCTCGGGCCGTGACGGCCGCCAGCGCGGCGGCGATCCTCGGGGCGGTCGCGTCGATGCGGGTGGCCAGCTCGTCGCTGCCGGTCCCGGTGTAATGGTCGCGGCATGCCGCACCGGTCGGCTTCAGCGGCGACCGGGTCGCACACTCGGCGACGATCGAGACGAACCCGATGTCGTTGCCGCCGATGCCGAGCGTCACCAGCGACACGTCGGGGCCCAGCGCGTCGAGCTGCGCGGCGTTGGTGCCCAGGCCCGTCCGCTGCGGGCCGGCCAGGTTCGCGGTGGTGGCGCCGCTGCAGCTGACGTCCTGCGCCGTGGTCACGGCGAGACCCTTCGCGACGAGGGCGGGGTAGTTGTTCGTCGACCGCAGGCAGCCGACGGGCTTACCGGTCTGGATCGGGACGAGCGGGCCGGCGGTGTAGGAGTCGCCCATCGCGACGTAGCGGCCGACCGGCGCCGGTTGCTGCGCCTTGTCCTGGGCCTGCTCCTGGGCCGACGCGGGCGAGGCGACCAGCACCCCTGTCGCGAGCGCCACGACGACCGAGGCGGCCGCCCTCCACATCCGAGCAGCCGGCACGCGATCATCCTTCCGGGGGCACTGCGGCCCCCAGCGGGCCGGACCTCCCGAGGATGGCGCACCGCACCCCGGGGCGGAAGCACCCCGACGACTGATTGCGGTTCAGCGGTTCCGCAGCGTGGCAGGCGCGACCGTGCGGGCGCGCAGGAAGTCGGCGTCGATGCTCACCGGCGCGTACGGCAGCACCGCGAGATCGAGATCGGCCAGATCCTCCCCGCCGATCAGGAACGACCACTCGTGCTCGTCGCTACCGACGTAGCGGACCTGGGCGAACACGTCGTGGAACCGGTCCCACGCCGCGCGCAGCGTCGCGTCCCGCCACGCCGCGGCGCTGCCGGCCTGCGACACGACGACCCCGCCGTCGGTGAGCCGGGCGCGGCAGTCGGCCAGGAAACGGTGCGTGTACAGCCGGTTGAGCTGGTTCTCGGCGTCGTCGGGACGCTCGTCGGGGAGGTCGACGACGATCACGTCGTAGCGCGGGCCGTCACCGCGGACCCATCTCAGGCCGTCGGCGTAGTGCACCCGCACCGGCCCGTCGCCGCGTTCGGCCGCCGCCAGGGTCTCGGGGGTGTAGCCGTAGGGCAGGTGCGCCGCGCACGCCCGCACCGCGGCGTCGTCGACGTCGACGTGGTCGACGAGCGTCGCGCCGCACGCGACCGCGAGCTCGCTGACGACGCCCTCGCTCGAACCCACCACGAGCACCCGCTCCCGGCGGCGCGCCGACAACGCGGCCGGGACGAACAGCGCCTCGTGGTAGATCAGCTGCGTCGACTCGGCGCTCTGCCGCTCGTCGTCGCAGAACAGGGTGACGCCGTGCGCGGTGTCGGCGATCAGGATGTCCTGGAACTCCGTCGACTCGCGGTGGTGGATTCGCCCGAGCGCCCAGGTCCTGGTGAGGCCGGGGGAGATCGGCTCGACGACGCGGCCCGGTTCCCCGCCGCGTGGTTCGGTCCGGACCTCGCGCAGTGTCGCGCCGAGCGCGCCCGCGAGCAGCGCCACCGCCCGGTGGGGGTCGGCCGCGTCGCCGCAGGTGAACACGTCGACGAGGGCCCGGCCGTGCTCGGGCCAGGTGTGCACCGACGCGTGCGACTCCGCCAGCAGCGCGACGACGGTGACCCCGTGCGGCTCGAACGCCTCCGCGACCAGCTGCCGAACGGTGGCCCCGGCGCCGGTGAGCGCGTCGGCGAGGGCGGCCCGGAGCCCCGCGACGTCGTCGAGGACGGCGGCGTCGACGTCCTCGAGGTCGGCGAGGACGTGGCGGCCGACGGGCGCGGGCGGCTGGGTCACGACGTCGAAATCTAGGCGCCGCCCCGTCCTCCGCCTGCCCCGGGTGCGTCTCGGGGTCGCTGCGCAGCAGTGCGGTGACCGCGCGCAACCTCACTGCTGTCCGCGGCCGGCGGGCCAACCGTCAGGTTGCGCGGGAGCTCGGCTGCGGCGCCACGTGGACCGGCAGCGGCGCGAACCCGTTGAACCCCACCGACGCGTACGAGGCCGTGTAGGCGCCGGCGTGCAGAAGGTCGACGTGATCGCCCGCCCGCAACGACAGCGGCAGCGCGTACGGGGTGCGCCGGTAGAGGACGTCGTCACCGTCGCAGGTCGGGCCCGCGATGACGACCGGCCCGGTGGGCCCGTCGCGGCCCGCGACCCGCACCGGGTAGTCGATCGCCTCGTTCTCGGTCTCGGCGAGACCCTGGTAGCGGCCGGCGTCGAGGTACACCCAGCGCCGGTGGTCGACGCCCGGGCGTCGCGACACCCGCAGCACGCTCGTGCGCAGCACCCCGGCCTCGGCGACGAGAGCGCGGCCGGGTTCGACGACGAGCCGCACGTCATGTCCGGCGACCGCGGCGGCGAACTCGGCCCACGCGGGAACGGCCGACCGGTAGGCCACGGGCAGCCCCCCACCGATGTCGAGCACCGGACGCTGCACGCCGGCCTCCGTCGCGACGGCCACCGCGGTGGCCGCACCGGCGGAGTAGGTCGCGGGACGGGTCTGCTGCGACCCGGCGTGGAACGTCACCCCCGTCGCGACGAGGCCCCGGGAGCCGCAGCCGCGCAACAGCTCCGTCGCCACCGCGGGGGTGGCGCCGAACTTGCCGAAGAACGGTGTCGCCGACCCGGTGTCGTCGACCAGCACCCGGACCAGGACCTCCGCGCCCGGCGCGTGGACGGCGAGCTCGTCGAGGTCCTCGACGCTGTCGGTGACGAACCGTCGCACCCCGGCGGCGTGGCAGGCAGCCGTCGCGGCGGCACCGCGGACAGGGTTGCCCGCGCAGATCCGGGCGGGATCGGCGCCCGCCTCGACGCACGACGCGACCTCCGCGGGGCTCGCAGCGTCGAACCCTGCGCCGGCGTCGACGAGGACCCGCAGCACGGCGGGGTGCGGGCACGCCTTGACCGCGTACAGGATCTCCGCGCCCGGGAACGCCTGTGTCAGCTCGGCGTACCGGCGCGCCACGACGGCCGGGTCGAGCACGAGGAACGGCGTCGGACGGTTCCGGTCGGAGAGGAAAGCCTCGAGCGCTGACTGCACGCCACACAGCTTCGTCTAGCGTCGGTGATCGTGAAGCCGCAACGCCGTGCCCGCGCCATCGCCATGACCCCCGACGAGATCGACGCGTTCCTCGCGCAGGAGCGCACCTGCCGTGTCGCCACCAACGGCACGAACGGCCCCCACGCCACCCCGCTCTGGTACGCCTGGCACGGCGGGGCGCTGTGGCTGACGTCGTTGTCGCGCAGCCAGCGCTGGGCCGACCTGACGGCCGACCCGCGGATCGCGGCCGTGATCGACGCGGGCCACGACTACAACGAGCTGCGCGGCGTGGAGCTCCGCGGCCGGGTGGAGGTCGTCGGCGAGGTCCCGCGGACCGGCGAGCCCTGCCCGGAGCTCGACGGCCCCGAGCAGCTCATGGCCGACCGCTACCACGGCGGGAAGGTCCACCACGACGGCCGCCACGCCTGGCTGCGGCTGCGCCCGGAGAAGATCACGAGCTGGGACTTCCGGAAGCTCCCGACCGACCGGCAGCGCTGACACCGGTCGTGAGTGGCGGTATTGGCCATGGCCAATACCGCCACTCACGACCGGTCAGGCGGTCACCAGGGGCCAGAGGCCGTCGGCGCCCGCGGCGAGGGTGAGGTCGCCGATGCGCTGTGCCCAGTCGCCGTCGGTGCCGTCCTCGTCGCGCCACGCCCAGAGGCGCGTCGTCGTGAGGCGCAGGTCGTGCTCGCGGGTGAACCCGATGGCGCCGTGGACCTGATGAGCGACGCGGGCGACTTCGGTGGCCGCCTGGCCGGTGCGGACCTTCGCCGCGGCGACGGCCAGCTCGGCCGTCGGCGCGGTGATGCCATCGCGGACGACCACCCGCGCTGCCGACTCCGCCGCCGCCCCACCCGCGGCGACCTCGGCCGCGGCGAGGGCGAGCTGCTGCTGGATCGCCTGGAACCGGCCGATGGGGCGGCCGAACTGCTCCCGCTCCCCCGCGTAGCCGACGGCCCTGGTCAAGGCGCCGCGGGCCGCGCCGGCCAGCAGCAGCGACCGCGACAGCGCCGCCCGGAGGGCGAACTCGGCGGCCGCGCCGTCGGGCGCCGCCGCGACGGTGGCCGCGGCCGAAGACCAGGTCAGCGTGTCGCGTGGCTCCTCGGCGACGTTGGTGCCCTCGACGACCGTCGCCGTCGCCGGGTCGAGCACCACGACCGAACCGCCGCCGAGCGCGACGACCGCGGCGGCGGAACGACCCCACGGGACGCGGGCGAGCGTCCCGGACACCGTGTCCCTGTCGACGCTCAACGGCGCGTCGAGCGCGAACGTCAGCGGCCCCGCCGGGACCTCGAGGCCGGCTGTTGCGGCGAGCCTGCACGCGAGGTCGGTCTCCGCCAGCGGTGCCCACGCGGCGGCCGCACCGGCCTCGACGAGGACCGCGGCCAGGTCGAGCAGCGACCCGCCGCTGCCGCCCGCGTCCTCGGCCACGGCGAGGCGGGCGAGCCCGGTCTGCTCGAGGGTGTCCCAGAGGTTGTCGTCGGTGGCGTCGGCGAACACCGACGCGGCCAGCTCGACGAGGTCCGGATCGACAACAGGAACGGTCATCGGAGCCCCAGTCCGCGCGCGACGATGCCGCGCAGCACCTCGTTGGTCCCCCCGCGCAGCGTGAAGCCGGGGGCGTGCAGCACGGCGTCGGCGAGCAGGCGGGCGTAGCCGCCCTCGGCTCCCGGGTCGGGCGGCACCGACACCAGCAACCGGGCGGCGTCGATGATCTCGTTCTCGAAGCGGGTGCCCAGGTCCTTCACGACGGCCGCCGCCAGCTCCGGCGCCTGTCCCGACGCCAACGACCCGGCCACCGCCAGCGACATCCGCCGCAACGCCCACAGCCGCGCGACCAGCGAGCCCAGCTCCCGGCGCCCCGCCGGCCCGAGGTCGGCACCCGAGAGCTCCCCGACGAGCGCGGCCAGCAGCGGGAACGTCGACAGGAACCGCTCGGGGCCCGACCGTTCGAACGCCAGCTCCCCGGTGACCTGCCCCCAGCCGGAGCCGACCTCGCCGAGGACCATGTCGTCGGGCACGAACGCGTCGTCGAACACGACCTCGTTGAAGTGGTGCGCGCCCGTGAGCAGCGGGATGGGGCGGATCGTGACACCGTCCGCGCGCAGGTCGACGATCAGCTGCGACAGCCCGGAGTGCCGCTTGCCCTCCTCCGGCGGCGAGGTGCGGACCAGGGCGAAGAACGCGTGCGCGTGGTGCCCGCCCGACGTCCACACCTTCGTGCCCGACAGCGACCAGCCGCCGTCGACCTTCGTCGCCCGGCTGCGCACCGACGCGAGGTCGGAGCCCGAGTCGGGCTCGGACATGCCGATGCCGAAGTACACCTCGCCCGCGGCGATGCCCGGCAGGTACTTCCGCCGCTGCGCCTCGGTGCCGTGGCGCAGCAGGGACGGCCCGATCTGGCGGTCGGCGACCCAGTGCGCCGCAACGGGTGCGCCCGCCGCGAGCAGCTCCTCGGTGACGACGTAGCGGTCGAGCGGGGAGGCACCGTGCCCGCCGTACTCCGTCGGGATCGTCATGCCCAGCCAGCCGCGGGCGGCGAGGCGGCGGGTGAAGTCCTCGTCCCAACCCGACAACCACACGTCGGATCGGGGTGTCCAGGCGCCGGCGGCGCGTTCGTCGGAGAGGAACTCCCGGACCTCGGCGCGCAGCGCCTCGGCCCTCGCGGGGAGCTCGGCGGCGGGCGGCGTCAGTGCCGGCAGCCGCGACAGGGTCTGCGTCACCGCCCCATCGTGGACGACCCCGCCCGGATCGGCATGTGACGTGCGCCGCCCCTCCGGTTGGTGGGCCACCCGACCGTCGTGACCGGAACCGCCCGCCCCCGGCTGCCGACCGCCATCACCGCAGGTCACGCCGCCCCGCCGCCACTTCCACGCAACCGCAGATCGAGTGTTCTCGCACATGACTGGCAGGAAGGCCACCGGGTGTGTTGTGCTGACGGCCGCGAAGGACCCGTGCCGCGGGACCGGTGAGGAGCGCAGGTGACCACCACAGACGTCGCGATGCACATGAGCGACGGCATCGTGAACGCGCCGACGTCGCTGATCTTCGGCGTGATCTCCATCGTGATCGTCGGCTACGCGGCCGTGCGCGCCCGCGCCGACCTCGACGACCGCACCGCCCCCATGGCCGGCCTCGTCACGGCGTTCGTCTTCGCCGTCCAGATGATCAACTTCCCGATCCTGCCCGGCGCCAGCGGCCACCTGCTCGGCGGCGCGCTCGTCGCGATCCTCGTCGGCCCGTGGGTCGGCACCCTGTGCATCACGATCGTCCTCGTCGTGCAGGCCCTGCTGTTCGCCGACGGCGGCCTCACCGCGCTGGGCACCAACGTGTTCAACATGGCGATCATCGGGGTGTTCGTCGGGTGGGGCGTCGCCCGCGCCCTGCGCGGCCTCGCCCGGCGCAGCCGCGGCAGGCTGCTCGCCACCGCGTTCGTCGCCGCGTTCGTCAACACCGTCGTCGCCTCCCTCGGATTCGTCCTCCAATACGCGATCGGCGGCGCGGCCGGCGCCACCACCGGCACCGTGTTCGCGCTGATGGTCGGCTTCCACGCCCTCATCGGCATCGGCGAGGGCGTCATCACCGCCGCCACCGTCGGCGCCGTCGCCGCCGTCCGCCCCGACCTCGTCCACCTGCTGCGCACCGCACCCCGCGACGCGCCTGCCACCGCCGTCCGCGGCGAGGGGAGCTCCGCATGACCGCGCCCGACACCCGCCGCCGCTCCCGGTTCCTGCTCGGGTTCCTGCTCGTCGCCCTCCTCGTCGCCGGCGGGGTCTCCTACCTCGCCAGCTCCTCCCCCGACGGCCTCGACTCGGTCACCCTGCACGGCTGCGAGGTCACCGAGACATCCGACGGGGAGCAACTCGACGGCACCTGCATCGCGCAGAACGCCACCGACCACGCGACGGCGTCCGGTCCGCTGGCCGACTACTCCGTCGGCGGGGCCGAGCACTCCGTCGGCATCGCGGGCATCCTCGGCGTGATCGTCACGGTGCTCGTCGCGGGCGGGCTGTTCTGGCTGCTGCGCGGCCGGACCAAG
The DNA here is from genome assembly GCF_007989085.1 of Pseudonocardia sulfidoxydans NBRC 16205. Lineage (GTDB taxonomy): Bacteria > Actinomycetota > Actinomycetes > Mycobacteriales > Pseudonocardiaceae > Pseudonocardia > Pseudonocardia sulfidoxydans. The sequence goes on along the minus strand of NZ_BJVJ01000002.1, from coordinate 5,346 downwards.
CCGGAACCCGCGCCATCCGACGACGACTGATGGGCGCCGGGCACTCGCACCCGCTGTACCTGCCGGGCGTGTCGGTGGTCCACCGGCTCCCGGCCGAGGTCAAGATCGTCGCAGCGTTCCTCACCGTGCTCTGCGTCGTCGCGACACCCCGCGAGGCGTTCTGGGCCTTCGGCGGCTACCTGCTGCTGCTCGCCGCGGTCTGGGTCGCCGCCCGCATCCCGCCGGGCTGGATGGCGCGGCGCGCCCTCATCGAGGCACCGTTCGTCGTCCTGGCGATCCTGCTGCCGTTCACCGGGCCCGACCCGCGCTTCGACTGGGCCGGCATGTCGCTGTCGCACACCGGTGTCCTCGGGGCGTGGAACATCCTCGCCAAAGGCACCCTCGGCGTGCTCACCTCGCTCACCCTCGCCGCCACCACCCCGATGCGGGACCTGCTGCTCGGCCTGCAGCGGCTGCGCGCCCCCGCGCTCGTCCTCACCATCGCGACGCTGATGCTGCGCTACGCCGACGTCATCGCGGGCGAGGCGCGGCGGATGCGGTTGGCGCGCATCGCCCGCGGCCACGACCCCCGGTTCCTGTGGCAGGCCGGGGCGACCGCGCGGGGCATCGGCAGCCTGTTCGTCCGCTCCTACGAACGCGGCGAACGCGTCCACCTCGCGATGCTCTCCCGCGGCTGGACCGGGACCATGCCGACGACCGGCGCCCCGGCCGCCGCACGCGCCCAGTGGATCGCGGCGCTGGCCGTGCCCGCGGTCGCCGCCGCCCTCGCCGTGGCAGGAATGATGACGACGTGAGTGCCGACACCGAGCCCACTTCGTCGCTCACAGGAGCCGGCGACGAAACGCCGTCGCTGGACGTCCGTGGCCTCGACTTCGCCTACCCCGACGGCACCCCGGCCCTGCACGGGGTCGACCTGCGCATCGAGCCCGGCGAGCGCGTCGCCCTGCTGGGCCCCAACGGCGCCGGGAAGACGACGCTGGTCCTGCAGCTCAACGGGATCCTCGCCCCCACCGAGGGTTCGGTGGCCGTCGGCGGGCTGCCCGTGGCCAAACCGCACCTGCAGGAAGTGCGGCGCCGCGTCGGGATCGTCTTCCAGGACCCCGACGACCAGCTGTTCATGCCGACGGTCCGCGAGGACGTCGCGTTCGGGCCCGCCAACTTCGGGGTCCGTGGCGACGAGCTCACCGCCCGCGTCACCGGTGCGCTCGACGCCGTCGGGATGGCCGAGCACGCCGACCGCTCACCCCTGCACCTGTCCGGTGGGCAGCGCCGCCGGGTCGCCCTCGCGACCGTCCTGTCGTGCGACCCCGAGATCCTGGTGCTCGACGAGCCGTCGTCCAACCTCGACCCCGTCGCCCGCCGCGAACTCGCCGAGGTGCTCCTCGGGCTCGACCGCACGCTGCTGATGGTCACCCACGACCTGCCCTACGCCCTGCAGCTGTGCCCGCGCAGCGTCGTCGTCGACGGGGGCCGGGTCGTGGCCGACGGGCCGACCCGGGAACTGCTGGCCGACACCGAGATGCTGCGCGCGCACCGCCTCGAGCTACCGTTCGGATTCACCCTCGCCTGACCCCACGAACTCGGCGGAGTGGTGTCGGGTCAGCGGGCAGGCGGGGGTGCTGGGTAGCCGGGCAGGCCGCTGCCGCCCTCGTCGTCACGACCCGGCTGCTCACCGCCCTGGGCCGGGGTGCCGCGCGGCGGCGTCGGCACCGAGCTCTGGCCCTGGTCGTCCCAGTCGCCCTGCTCGATCTCCCGCGGTGCCTCAGGACTCGGTGCCTCGCGCCGCGGCGCCGGCGACGGCGGCGTCTGCCGCTGGTGCTGCCCCTGCTGGTGGCCGACGCCGCCCGGAGCACCCGGGATGGCGGGAAGCTCCGCACCCAGCGGCGGGACCTCCTGGCGCGCCTGCGCCTCGGCGTTGGCCACGACCGCGGCGATCTCCGGGTTGGTGCGGGTGTCGAACCAGCCCTCGAGGCCCGGGTCGTCGTCCTCGGGCCGGACCGACTGTCCCGCACCGTCGTCGGGGCTGGGCTCGTAGCGGAACACCCCGTCGTCGCCGGGGGCGCCCAGCATCCGGGTGAAGCCCTCCAGCGCCTTGCCGAAGTCGGACGGCACCAGCCACACCTTGTTGGCATCACCCTGCGCCATCTGCGGCAACGTCTGCAGGTACTGGTAGGCCAACAGCTCCGGCGTCGGCTTGCCCGCCTTGATCGCCGCGAACACCTTCTCGATGGCCTTCGCCTGGCCCTGTGCCTGCAGGTAACGGGCCGCGCGGTCACCCTGCGCGCGCAGGATGCGCGACTGCCGGTCGGCCTCCGCGTTGAGGATCGCCGCCTGCTTCGCGCCCTCCGCGGTGAGGATCTGCGACTGCTTCTGACCCTCCGCGCTACGGATCGCCGACTCCCGCTCACCCTCCGCGGTGAGGATCATGGCCCGCTTCTCGCGGTCGGCCTTCATCTGGCGCTCCATCGACTCCTGGATCGACGGCGGCGGGTCGATGGCCTTGATCTCCACCCGGGCCACCCGGATGCCCCACCGACCGGTCGCCTCGTCGAGCTCGCCACGCAGCTGGGTGTTGATCTGGTCGCGGGAGGTCAGCGTCTCCTCCAACGTCATGCCGCCCACCACGTTGCGCAGCGTCGTCGTCGTGATCTGCTCCACGCCGACGATGTAGTCGGAGATCTCGTAGACCGCCGACCGCGGGTCGGTGACCTGGAAGTACACGACCGTGTCGATGTTGACGGTCAGGTTGTCCTGCGTGATCACCGGCTGCGGCGGGAACGACACCACCTGCTCGCGCAGGTCGATCCGCTCCCGGATGCGGTCGACGAACGGCACCAGGAACGTCAGCCCCGGCGGCTGCGTCGCCTTGTAGCGGCCCAGCCGCTCGATCACCGCGGCCGTGGCCTGCGGGATGATCTGGACAGCCCTGATCAGCGTCACCGCCACCAGCACCACGATCACCAGTACGACGATGAGCGTCACCGTGCCGTCCACCCCGATCCCTCCTCGCTGAAGATCGCCCGACCCTGAAGGGCCGCACCGTATCGCCCGCCGATCAGTCCTCGGCGAGCACCATGGCCGTCGCGCCGGAGATCTCGATGATCCGCACGCGGGTGCCGCTCTCGATGGTCTGCTCGTGGTCGTAGGCCTGCGCCGACCACACGTCGCCGCCGATCTTCACACGGCCACCGGTGTGGTCGCCCCGGACCTCCGCGACGACCGTGCCGTGCCTGCCCACCAACGCCTCGGTGTTCGTCGTGTGGTGCTCGATCGCCCTGTCGAGGCGGCGCCGCAGCGCCGGGCGCACCGCGAAGATCAGCAGCACCGACACGGCCGCGAACACCAGCGTCGCCGGCAGCACCGACAGCCCCAGCAGCGAACCACCGGCGGCGGCCAGGGCACCCGCGCCGAGCATCAACAGGAAGAACTCGCCGCTGAGCACCTCCGCGGCGATCAGCGCCACCCCGGCGATCAGCCAGATCAGTGCGCCCATGCCACGATCCTGCCAGACCTCAGTCGGTGACCGTCACGAAATCGATCAGGTGCTCCACGGCCCCGATCAGGTCGGACTCCAGGTCCCGGAAGCTGCGCACCGCACCCAGGACGCGCCGCGCCCCGTCGGCCGGCTCACCCCAGCGCAACGCGTCGCACACCCCGGTCTTCCAGTCGGTCCCGCGCGGGACCACCGGCCACTGCCGGATCCCGACGACCGACGGCTTCACCGCCTGCCACACGTCGACGAACGGGTGCCCGGTGACCAGCACGTCCGGTCCGGCGACGGCGTGCGCGGCGCGGGTCTCCTTCGACCCGGCGACGAGGTGGTCGACGAGGATGCCCAGGCGGCGGTGCGGGGCCGGTCCGAAGTCCGCGACGGCGGCGGCGAGGTCGTCCATGCCGTGCATCGGCTCCACCACGATCCCCTCCACCCTCAGGTCGTGGCCCCACACCGTCTCGACGAGCGCCGCGTCGTGGATGCCCTCCACCCAGATGCGGCTGGCCCGGGCGGTGCGCGCCTTCAGGTTCGCGACATGGACCGACCCGGACGCCGACCGCCCCGGCCCCCTCGGCGCCGCCCTCGGCACGACCAGCGTCGCCGGGGCGCCCTCGAACAGGAACGCCGCGGGCCGCAGCGGGAACACCCGGCGCGCGCCGTGGCGGTCCTCCAACGTCACCTCGCGGACGTCGACCTTCACCACCGCCCCGCAGAACCCGCTCGCCGGGTCCTCGACGACGAGCCCCGCCTCGGCCGCCACCTCCGGCACCGTCCGTCGCGTCCGACGGCGCACGCCGTCGTCGCCGAAACTGCCGCGGTAGTCGTGGGAGCGCACTGACACCGCAGCGTTCTACCCCGCGCCGACAACCCGATCCGGGCGACACGCCGTGTGCGACACCACCCGTGCGGAGCCGACCGGCCGTGACCGGCGGAAACCGATCCGTCACACCTCGTGTTCAACCCTCACCCACACGGAGGTCATGCCGTCGCCCGCCGGTGTTGCGTAGCCTGACTCGCGTGTCTCGTCCCTCCGCGACCCTGACGGTGTGGGCCTCGGCCTGGCTGGCCGGTGCCGCGGCACCCGACGACGTCCTCGACGCCCTCGCGCCCTGGGCCGACGCCCACGACGTCGTCGCCGTCGACGACGCCGCCGCCGACGCGACGGACCTCCCCCTCCCGACACGGCCCCCGTCGTCGCTGACGTTCCTACTCGCCGCGCTGCGCCGGGCCGCACCCCGCGGCCAGGCCCGGCTCGTGCTGCCCGTCGCCGGCGACATCCGCGGCCTGCCCGGCCCCGGCGCCTTCTCCGACGCCGCGCTCGCCGCCGGGGAGGGCATCCTGTTCCCCGACGCCGGCCTCGGCGCCGTGCCCGGCATCGTCGCCGACGGGGTGCTGCGCTGGACCGTCCACGTCGTGCGCGACCAGCTCCCGCCGCCCGACTACGTGCCGCTCAACCACGCCGAGTTCGACCTGCGCGACCAGGTCCGGCAGTCGGCCTCCGTCCTGACCTCGCTGGGCGTGGCCCGGCACCGCCCGGGTGTGCGCGAGGAGATCGCGGCGGCGCTGCGCTCGCGGCCGCGGTCGATGTGGCCCGACGGCATGCCCCCCACCTCGCTGCGGGTGCTGCAGCACGCCGACGAGGTCGACGCCATCCTCGCCGCCGCGTCGGTCGACGAGCCGGGTGGCGCGTTGTCGGCCTCGGCCGCCTCCGCACGCCGTGATGCGTTGCGCCCCATCGAGACCGCGGTCCGCGTCGCCCGCCGCGCCGCCGTCGCCGAAGCGGTCCGGGTGCTGGCCACCAGCCCCGCGGTCTGACCCCTCCCGCCCCGCCCCGCTCCTTCCCCTCCCCTCCC
>NZ_BJVJ01000001.1 GCF_007989085.1 Pseudonocardia sulfidoxydans NBRC 16205 | reverse complement strand
GGGGGGAGCCGATGCCGCTGGCCCGCGCGGTGTCGCGGCTCGCGTCGACCCGGTTGCGGGCCGCGGCGCACGGCCACCTCGGCCGCCACGACCACGGCGCCCTCGACGGACGGGGCGGGCACGGCGGACAGGGCGCGCAGGGCCACGGCCACGGCCACGGCCACGGCCACGGGCACGGGCACGAGGGTCCCGACGTCGCCGCGATGCTCGCCGAGGCCGGGTTCTCGAGCGTCGTGAACCTGGGGGCGGGGGAGAGCAAGCTCGGCGGCTTCACGTTCTGGCGCGCGCAGGGCTGACGGGTCGTGAGCGGCGATAGTCGCGATAGCGACTATCGCCGCTCACAGGCGGTGGCCATCATGGCGACTTGATGTCAGATGTCTGTGGGCTCCGAGGTGTGCGGGGCGGGTGACGCAGGCCGCTCTGCGCGGGCCGGCGGAGGCCGAGGGTCGGTGAACACCCAGCTGAGAGCCTCAGACGTTCTACACCTTGGCGATGGACAGCAGAAGTTCTGAAGAACTATTGACAGTGGGGCCGGGGTTGCTACAGTGAGCGCGCTCACTTAGCTGATGTCAGACGTCAGTTGCCAGAATCGGGTCGAACGCCTCCTCGGAGAACGTCAGTGACGACTTGGCTCCGCTTCCGCCGGTCCGTGACCGGGTGCGTCGAATGGGGTTTCCGCCGCCAGGCGGGGGCCCACCAGGCGCGTGCGGGTGCGGGGGCCGGGTCGGCACCGGCCGGCCTGGAGGGAGAACGGGATGTCCGTCCACGACTCGGAGTTCGTCTTCGAGCCGATCGGGGTGGGCCGCGGGTTCGAGAAGATCGTCGCCAACCTGCGGGGCGCGATCGTGCGAGGAGATCTGCTCGCCGGGCAGCGGCTGCCCTCGGAACCGGAGCTCGCCCATCAGCTCGGCGTGTCACGGCCGATGCTGCGCGAGGCGTTGAAGGCGCTGGAGGTGTCGGGGTACCTGGAGGTCCGGCGCGGCTACGGCGGTGGGCGGTTCGTGGCGATGCCGGAGCCGGAGGAGTTCCACGCGATCACGTCGGCACCCCTGTCGACGATGGACGTGGAACCCCGCCACGTCATGGACGTCCGGCTGGCGGTCGAGCCGATGGCGGCGCGGCTGAGCGCGCAGGACGGCGACACCTCCGACCTGGAGCGGGCGCTGCGGCTGTTGGGGATGGCGGGCACGCGACCCGCGCGGGCGGTGGAGGCGGTCGTCTCCTTCCACGTCGGGCTGGTCGAGGCGTCGGACAACCCGGTCTTCGTCGCGGTGTTCGAGAGCCTGCGTGGTCCGGTGGCGATGAGCCTCGGTCAGCGGGTCCGCGAGCCGGAATGGCCTGGTCGCGCACGTGACGGTCTGGCCCATGTCGTGCGCCTGATCTCCGACGGCGAGGGCGGCGCGGCCGAGCGCGCGATGCGCAAGTACCTGCTCGACTTCGAGGACGACCGGGAACGGCGGGAGGAGGACGCGTGACCAGCTCCGGTGCGATCGACGGGACGACGTCGCGGCCGTTGTTCAGCGTCACCGACGACGGGCCCGACGGGCAGCTGTTCGACCGGGCGGTCGAGGCGATGCCGCGGGAGCGGATTCGCGCGCTGCAGCTGGACCTGCTCCGCACGCAGCTCGCCGGACTCGGGCGACGGTCGCCCTTCTACGCGGACCTCTGGGCCGCCAACGGTTTCGACCCGCTGTCCGTCGCATCGCTCGACGACTTCGACGCCCCGCTCACGACCAAGGAGATGCTGCGCGACAGCCAGCTGGAGTCACCGCCGCTCGGCCGGCACGCCGGCGTTCCGATGGCCGACGTCGTGCGCGTGCACGCGTCGAGCGGGACGACGGGGCGCCCGTCGTACGTCGGCATCACCGGCCGGGACCTGGAGGACTGGACGCAGGTCGTCGCGCGGGTCCTCTACAGCGAGGGGATGCGCCCCGACGACGTCGTCGTGCACGCGTTCGGCCTCGGGTTCTTCGTCGGCGGGCTGCCGCTCAAGGACGCGACCGAGCGCATCGGTGCGACCTTCGTCCCGATCGGCACCGGCAGCAGCGACAGGGTCGTGCAGAGCATCCGCGACCTCGGCGGCACGGTGCTGATGTCGACGCCGTCGTACGCGACCTACCTCGCCGAGTACTGCCGCAACAAGCTCGGGCTGGAGCCGGCCGAGCTCGGCCTGCGCAAGCTCCTGCTCGGTGCCGAGCCGGGCGCGTCGATACCCGCTGTCCGGGCCCGGCTCGAAGCCGACTACGGGGCCGTGGTCGGCGACGGGATGGGCAACGCCGACGTCTTCCCGATCTACCTGGCCAGCTGTCCCGAGCAGGACGGGCTGCACCTGTGCGCCGAGGACCAGTTGCTCACCGAGCTGGTCGACCCGGACAGCGGCCGGCGGCTCGACTGGACCGAGGGCACCGAGGGCGAGCTCGTCGTGACCCATCTGCGGCGCGAGTGTGTCCCGCTGGTGCGGTTCCGGGTCCGCGACCGGGTGGTCGTCGGCGCGACGACGTGTCCGTGCGGTCGGACGAGCCCGCGACTGCACTGCGTCGGCCGGACCGACGACCTGTTGTTCGTCGCCGGCGTCAACGTGTGGCCCAGCGCGGTCAAGGACGTGATCGCGTCCATGGCCCCCCGCACCACCGGCGCGATGCAGATCGTGCTCGCCGACGCCGGGCCCGTCGTGAGGCCACCGATGCGGGTGCAGGTCGAGTATGGCCTCGACGTCGAGGATCTCGACGAGCTGCGGACCGACGTCGAGAACCTGTTGCGCGACAAGCTGGTCGTCGCCGCGACGGTCGATCTCGTGCCGCCGAACTCGCTCCCGCGCTGGGAGATGAAGGCCCAGCTGGTGAGACGGCGCCGATGACGCCGGCCCCCGAACGCACGCCCGCGAACCGAATCCGACGCACCGAGGAGAGGACACGGATGAAGCCCCGGACAGCGCTGACCGAGGAGGTGACGAGCGCGTGCTGAACATCGACATCGACACCGGCGGAACCATGACCGACGGTCTGGTCAGCGGCGACGGCACGGTGTTCTCGATCAAGGTGGAGACCACCCCGCACGACGTGACCCTCTCGTTCCTCGAGATCCTCGACGCCGCCCGCGCCCACGTGGGCGCTGCGTCGCTGCGGGATCTGCTCGACGACGTGGCGCTGATCCGCTGGTCGTCGACGATCACGTCCAACGTCCTCGCGCAGAAGTCCGGGCCCAAGCTCGGTCTGCTCGTCAGCGCAGGCCACGAGGACGACCTCTACACCTCCCCGGAGGAGGCGGCGACGGTGCTCGGACCGTTGATCGCGCGGGAGAACATCACCGGGATCAGCGCCGACGCCGATGACGACGAGGTCCGCACCGCGGTGAAGGGGTTGTTCGACAAGGGAATCCGCCGGATCAACATCTCGTTGCAGGGCGCGTTCGAGGACAACTCCCGGGAACGCAAGATCGTGTCGATGATCGACGCGCAGTACCCGGACCACTTCCTGGGATCGATCCCGGCGCTGCCGGCGAGCGAGATCCTGTTGCGTCCCGACGACTCCACCCGGACGTTCGTGTCGCTGATCAACGCCTACGTCCATCCGTCGCTGGCCACGACGCTCTACCGCGCGGAGGAGACCCTCAAGCAGGAGCACGCGTGGCGTGGCAACGTCCTGGTCGGACACATCAACGGTGGCGTCGCGCGAATCGGCAAGACGACCGCGTTCGACACCATCGAGTCCGGCCCGCTGTTCGGTACCCACGCGAGCGCGGCGGAAGCCGCGCGCCTCGGCGACGCGAAGGTCCTCGCGATCGACGTCGGTGGCACGACCGCGAAGTCGTCGGCGGTCGAGAACGGTCGGGTCGTCGATCGCGACGAGGGTCATCTGTTCGGGATCCCGGTGCGTACCAACCTGCCGCTGCTGCGCTCGATCGCGCTCGGGGGCGGTTCGGTGGCCCGGGCCGCGGACGGTGCCGTGACGCTCGGCCCGGACTCGATGGGCGCCGCGCCCGGCCCCGCCTGCTACGGCCTCGGGGGGCGCAACGCGACGACGACGGACGCGTTCGTCCTGCTCGGCTACCTGGCGCCCGACGCGTTCCTCGACGGCAGGCGCACCCTCGACGTGAGCGCGGCCCGCGACGCGATCGCCCGCACCGTCGGGGACCCGCTCGGGATCTCCGCGGTCGAGGCGGCGCAGCGCATCGTCGACACGGCGTTCGACATGACCGCGGACCTCGCCCGTGAGACCGCCGCCGAGATGGGCTGGGACCCGGCCGACACCGCGGTGTACGCCTTCGGCGGCAACGGCCCGCTCTTCGCGACGGGCGTCGCCGAGCGGATCGGTGCCGGCACGGTGCGGCTCTTCGGGTTCGGCAACGTGCTGTCGGCCTACGGCTCGGCGATCTCGGACGTCGTGCACGTCTACGAGTCCGCGGTGAACTCCGCCGATGCCGCCCGCGCCGCCGCGGGACGGCTCGCCGACGAGGCCCGTCGCGACCTCGAGGGCGAGGGCTTCGCCCCCGACGAGGCCGTGCTGCTGTGGGAGGTCCGCGGCACCGGCGGCGTGCGGGGCACGGCCGTCGGAGCCGTCGACACCGCGCTGTCGGCCGTCGACGATCCGTCGCTGGTCCGGCTGACCGTCAGGTTCTCCCTGGCCAGCCTGGAGAAGGTCGCGGTCACCACCGGCTCGGCGGGCGCGGGCACGGGGGAACGCGGCGGCATCCCGACCCGCGACTGGGCGTCGGTGGCCGGCTCGACGGTGGCCGGTCCCGCCCTCGTCGACGGAGGCAGCTTCACCTGGCTCGTCGGTCCGGGCTGGTCGCTGACCGTGGACGCCGCCGGTGACGCCGTCGCAACCAAGGGAGGCAACTGATGCCCAGCACCATCCACGTCGCGGAGTACCTCGACCTCGATGTCGATGCCGAGCGGTGGCGCTGCCACTCCTGCGGCCACGACGTCGGCGACGCGCGGGAGAACTACAAGAGGGGGCTGCTGATCCACGAGCGCGACCCCGGCGAGGTGCACCCCCCTCTCATCGACGGTGAGTTCACCTTCGCGCCGAATCCGGAGTGGATCCGGATCCTGGAGTTCTACTGCCCCGGATGCGGCCGCCAGGTCGAGACCGAGTACCTGCCCCCGGGGCACCCGATCACCCACGACACCGAGATCGACCTCGACAGCCTCAAGCGCAAGCTCGCCAGCGGTGAGCTGCACATCGACGAGCACGGCAAGCTGGAGGTGACCGCATGAAGGCGATCGACATCGACGTGGGCGGCACGTTCACCGACCTCGTCCTGACCTGGGACGACCGGCGCATCACCGCGAAGGCGCCGACCACGCCCTACGACCTGTCGGTCGGCTTCCTCGACGTCCTGACCGACGGTGCGGACCAGCTCGAGATGTCCATCGACGAGCTGCTGCCGCAGATCGAGCTGGTCCGGTACTCGACCACCGTCGCGATGAACCGGCTCATCGAGCGCAAGGGGCCGCGGCTGGGCCTGCTCACCACGGAGGGGCACGAGGACGCGATCCTGATCGGGCGCGGTGCACAGTGGACCGACGGGACCCGGATCTCCGAGCGCCGCAACGTCGCGGTGCAGAACAAGCCGGCCCCCCTGATCACCCGGGACATGATCGCCGGCGTCCGTGAACGGGTCGACTCCTTCGGGGCCGTGCTGCGTCCCCTCGACGAGGACGACGTGCGGCGCAAGCTGCGCAAGCTCGTCGACGGCGGAGCCCGCGCGATCGCGGTGTCGCTGCTGTGGAGCTTCGCGCATCCGGAACACGAGCGCAGGATCCGCGAGATCATCCGCGAGGAGTACCGCAGCTACCACGTCGGCTATCTGCCCGTCGTGCTCTCGCACGAGGTCGTCGGCAAGGTCGGCGAGTACGAGCGCACGATGACGGCCATCCTCGACGCGTACCTGCAGAGCTCCATCAAGGCCGAGATGGAGAGCACCTGGGACCAGCTGCGCGACCACGGCTACCGGGGGAGCTTCCTGCTCACCCACAACACCGGCGGCTCCGCGGAGATCTTCAAGACGACCGCGTCGCGCACCTACAACGGCGGCCCGATCTCCGGGCTGATGGGCAGCTACCACATCGGCAAGGCTCTCGGGTACCGCAACGTCATCGCCTCCGACGTGGGCGGCACCAGCTTCGACCTGGGCATGGTCGTCGACGCCTCGGTGCGCTCGTACGAGTTCCGTCCGATCATCGACAAGTGGATGGTCGGCATCTCGATGCTGCAGTCGACGACGATGGGTGCCGGTGGCGGCTCGATCGCCTGGATCAACGAGCTGCTCGGCGGCCGGCTCGAGGTGGGCCCCCGATCGGCGGGCTCCTACCCGGGCCCGGTCTGCTACGACCTGGGCGGCACCGAACCCACCACCACCGACGCCGACGTCGTGCTCGGCTACCTCAGCCCCGACGGCTACTTCAACGGCCGCATGCCGCTCAACCGGGACAAGGCGGTCGAGGCCGTCGAAATGAAGATCGCCAAGCCGCTGGGGCTCGGTGTCGACGAGGCCGCGGCCCTGATCCGGCGCATCGTCGAGCAGAACATGGCGTCCGCGATCAAGCGTGAGGTCCACCTGCGGGGCTACCACCCGGAGGACTTCGTCCTGTTCGCCTTCGGCGGCGGCGGTCCCACCCACGTCGCCGGCTACGGCGCGGACGTGCCCACGTCGGTGATCTTCCCGCAGGCGCCGGTGTTCTCCGCGCTCGGCAGCTCGGTCATGGACATCATGCACGTCTACGAGCAGTCCAAGCGGATCCTGTTCCTCAACGGCATGACCCAGCAGTTCACCGACGACTACCAGGCCTACAACGTGCCGGTCCAGGAGATGGTCGCGCAGGCCAGGGCCGACCTGGCCTCCGAGGGGCTCGACCCGGACTCGGCCGTGTTCACCGTCGAGCTCGACATGCTCTACGGCGGCCAGGTGCAGGTCAAACGGGTCGCGTCGCCGCTGCTGTCGATCAACTCGCCGGAGGAGGCGCAACGGGTCTACGACGAGTTCGAGAAGGAGTACTCCGAGGCCTTCAGCCCGCACGTGGTCAACAAGCCCGGCGGCGCCTACATCGAGAACATCATCGTCAAGGCCACGGTGCCCACGGAGAAGCTCGAGCTCCCGGTCCACGAGCTCGTCGGCAATGACCCGTCGGCGGCGCGGACCGGTACCCGCAACGCGTACTGGCCCGAGCAGGGCGGGCGCGTCGACACCCCGGTGTTCGGCTTCGACCGGCTCCGCCCTGGCAACCAGGTCGACGGCCCGGCGCTGGTCGAGGCCGAGTTCACGACCATCGTCATCCCGCCCGGCAAGAGCCTGACGATCGACCGGCACGGGCTGGGCCTGCTCCAGAACACCGACGTCGCCGGAACCGATGCCGCCCGACCCGCCCGCGCCGGCGAGCCGGCCCTGGAAGGAGCTCCCGCATGAGCTACCCGAGTTTGGCGGAGAAGCTCGCCGCACTGAAGGTCAGCGAGCCCACCGAGTACGAGCGGTCCTGCCTGGAGTCGGTGAACGCCGGCGACTACGAGATCGGCGTGCAGCGCACCGCGGACATCCTCGACGAGGGCTACGAGGTGTTCATGCGCAGCTCACGCTCGCAGATGGGTGTCGCGGGCGACTCGATCGTCGCGATCTTCAACGCGCAGGGCGACCTGGTGAACGCGTCGGCGGGCACCTACCTGCACGCGGTCATCCCACCGATCGTCATCAAGTACATCCTCAAGAACTTCCGCGAGAACCCGGGCATCGCCGACGGCGACATCTGGTACACCAACGACGCGCTCTACGGCGGGATCCACAACCCCGACCAGGTCGCGATCATGCCGGTCTTCTTCGAGGGCGAGCTGGTGGCGTGGACCGCCGCCCTGTCGCACACCACCGAGACGGGGGCCTGCGAGCCCGGCGGCATGCCGGTGTCGGCGAAGTCCCGGTTCGACGAGGGTATGAACCTGCCCCCGATGAAGATCGGGCACGACCACGTCCTGCGCCACGACGTGATCGAGATGTTCGCCGCGTTCGGGCTGCGGTCCGAGGTCAGCGTGACCGTGGACCTGCGGGCCCGCTGCACCACGGCCGACCGGGTGCGGGTGCGGCTGCTGGAGATGTTCGCCCGCGAGGGCAAGGACTTCGTCACCGGCCTGTTCCGGCGCATGCTGATCGAGGCCGAGCAGGGCGCGCGCAAGCGGCTCGCGTCGTGGCCCGACGGGGTCTACCGCTGCGCGACGTTCTCCGACTCGGCGGGCACCGAGCACGGCCTGATGCGCAACTGCTTCATGACCATGACCAAGCGCGACGACACGCTCCACCTGGACTTCACGGGCACCAGCCCGGAGAACGGGTCGTCCTACAACGCCCACCCGCAGGCGGTGATCGGCCACCTCGCGAACTACATCTACGAGTACGTCTTCCACGACCTGCCGATCTCCTCGGCGACGTTCCAGCCGATCGACTTCGAGTTCCCACCGAACTCGATGCTCTCCCCGGCGCCCAACGCCGCCACGAGCTGCGCCGTCATGGCGGCCACCGGGGCGATGAGCTCGATCGCCAACTGCGTCGGCCGGGCCCGGTTCGGGACCACCGAGTGGCGCCAGGTGACGGCCTCGCTGGGCAACGGCGGCAACGCCTCCGTCCTCGCCGGGGTGTCGCAGTGGGGCATGCCCTTCGCCGACATGCTCGCCTACACGATCAACACCGAGGGGCAGGGCGCCCGCTCGCACTCCGACGGGATCAACGCCTACGGCTTCCCCTGGTGTGCGTTCGGGCGGGCACCCGACGTCGAGAACATGGAGAACGAGCTGCCCATGCTCGTGCCGTTCTCCCAGCACTGGCCCGACTCCGGCGGCGCCGGCAAACACCGCGGCGGGGTGGGCACCGCGCAGCTGTGGGTCGCCCACCACGCCCCGTACGTGATCTTCATGTCGATCGCCGACAACTCGATCGTCCAGACCCCGCAGCCGCTGTTCGGCGGCTACACCATGCCCACCTGCCCCGGACTGTCGATGGAAGGCGTCGACATCCCGGAGCTGCTGCGCGCGGGCGAGGAAGGCACCCTCGACCTGGCGAGCCTGCTCGCCGGCAAGTACGGCGGGCAGATCGTGTCGGAGACCTACGCCCGCACCGCCCGGCCGGTGATGGGCGACCAGGTCATCACCCTGGGCATCTCCACCGGCGGCGCCGGCTACGGCGACCCGCTCGACCGCGACCCGCAGGCCGTGGAGAAGGACGTCACCGACGGCCTGATCTCGGACTGGTCGGCCACCGACGTCTACGCCGTCCGGTTCAACGAGCGCACCGGCCGCGTCGACCCGCAGGCCACCGCGGCGGCGCGCCGCGACGTGCTCGCCGAGCGCAAGGCCCGCGGCAAGACCTGGGACGAGTTCCACGAGGGCTGGTCCCGGCGCAAGCCCCCGGAGGAGGTCCTCGGCCTCTACGGGTCCTGGCCGGACGGGGCGGTCGTGAACCCGCTCATGCGGATGTGACCGGAGGCCGTCGATGACTCTCGCGCCTCGTGCACGAGCGCAGGCCATCGCGGCGCGGCGGGGCGGCCGGCACACGCTGGCCGTCCCCCTCGCGCTGCGGCTCGCCGCGAAGATCGCCGAACGTCCCTGGGACGCGTTCCTGCGCGACCCCACCCAGCTCGCCAACGGGCTGCGCGACCTGCTCGACGCCGTCGGACCCGACGGTGTGCCGGTCACCGTCCCGAGCGTGCTCACCGAGGAGCGGGACGCGCGGCTGGACGCCGCGCTGGAGGCGACGCGCCGGCTGCGGGTCACCGTCGGCGACAACGCGGTCCTCGTCGCCGTGCTCGACCCGGACCCGGGCCTGATCGACACGGTCAGAGCGTTCCTCGACGCCGGGATCGACGGCGTCGTCCTGCACGGCGACGTACCTGCCGCGGACGCCCGCACGATCGGCAACGTCACCCGCTTCCACCGGGCGATGGCCCACGTCCTCGGCCCCGGCAGCTCCGGCCTGCCCGGCGCCGAGGCCGTCGCCCTCGACGCCCCCGTCGCGAAGACGGGCCTCGTCCTGACCGACGGCGAGGTGCCCGACGGCACCCCCGTGCCGCTCGTTCAGGACTGGGTCGGTGGCGTCCGTAGCTGACACCGCGCCGACCCTCGGCGACCCCGGGAGGGCGTCCGGCCTCCCGGGGCTCGTCGGGTGACGCGCGTCCGACGAACAAGGGGCAATCCCTCATGCAGTACAGCGATACGCAGTACGGCGATGCAGCCATCCCGCTCGGCCACGCCTGGTCGTCCCCGTTCGCCAAGTGGCAGGGAACGTTGGCCGAGACGCCGAGCCTCGACCTCGCCGTCGCGGTCACCTCGCGTGCGATGTCCGACCGCGACATCGACCCCGGCGAGGTCACCGGCCTGACCCTGGGATGGACGGTTCCGCAGCCCGAGATCTTCTACGGCGCGCCCACCCTCGCGGCCCGGCTCGGGGCCACCGGCGTCTCGGGGCCGATGATCAGCCAGGCCTGCGCGACGAGCGTCGCCGCGCTGCAGGCGGCCGCGCACTGCGTCGAGAGCGCCGGCGGTGTGCAGCTGGTGGTCGCCACCGACCGGACCTCCAACGGCCCGACGCTGACCTACCCCGCCCCGTCGCGGCAGGGCGGGGCGCCCGTGCAGGAGCACTGGGTGCTCGACAGCTTCGGCCGTGACCCCTGGGCGGGGACGTCGATGATCGCGGCCGGCGAGGCCGTCGCCGGCGAGATCGGCGCGACCCGCGACGAGCTCGACGACCTCACCGCCCTGCGCTGGGAGCAGTACACCAGCGCGCTGGCCAACGACCGCGCGTTCCAGAAGCGCTACCTCGTCCCGGTGGAGATCGCGAAGCGGAAGGGCGCGCTGGTCCTCGACGCCGACGAAGGCGTCCGCTCCAAGGAACGCGACGCGATCGGGAAGCTCCCGCCCGTGGGCCCCGACGGCGTCCACACCTTCGCGTCCCAGACCCATCCCGCCGACGGCTGCGCCGGTGCGGTCGTCACCACCGTCGACCGGGCCCGCGAGCTGTCCGGCGGGGCCGGGATCGTCCGGCTGCTCGGCACCGGGTTCGCCCGCGTCGCCAAGGGCCGCATGCCCCAGGCCCCCGTGCCCGCGGCCGTGGCCGCGCTGCAGGCCGCCGGCCGCAGCGTCACCGACGTCGCCGCGGTGACCACCCACAACCCGTTCGCGGTCAACGATCTCTACCTCAGCCGGGAGACCGGCATCGACGTGGAACTGATGAACGCCCACGGCTGCAGCCTGATCTTCGGCCATCCCCAGGGGCCGACCGGGCTGCGGTCCATCGCCGAACTGATCGAGACCCTGCGCGAACGCGGGGGAGGGGTCGGGCTGTTCACGGGATGCGCCGCGGGAGACACCGGCGGCGCCCTCGTCATCGAGGTGACCGACTGACATGACCGCACACGACGACACCGCCGCGACGTCCCCGGCCACGTTCGCCCGGCCCCGGATCGTCGCGAAGACCCGGCCCGACGGCTCGGTCCTGCTGCGCTCCACCGACGGTCTCGGCCCGCACAGCGACCACGTCGGCCAGGAGCTGCATCGGTGGGCTGACGCGGCGCCGGACCGGCTGCTGATCACCGAACCCACCCCGCAGGGGCGTCGCGACGTCACCTACGGTCGGGCCCGCACTGCGGCGCAAGGTCTGGCGCAGGCGCTGCTCGATCTCGGAGCGGCGCCGGACCGGCCGCTGCTGGTGCTGGCCGGGAACTCCCCGGAACACCTGCAGCTCACCCTCGCCTGCTACCTGGCCGGGGTCCCCGTGGTGCCGGCGAGCATCGCGTACTCGTTGTCCTCGGCCGACCACCGCCAGCTCCGCACCATTGCCGCGCTCGTCCGGCCCGCGGCGGTGTTCGTCGACGACGTCACGGCGTTCGCCGGGGCGATCGATGCGGTCGTCGACGCCGTTCGCGCCGCCGGCGTGAGCGCACCGACCGTTCTCACCCGCGGCGCAGCGACGCCTCGGGGCGGCGCGCCGGTCGTGACGTTCGACGAGCTCGCCGCCACGCGACCGGGGGAAGCCGCGGCGCGCGCCTACGAGGCCGTCACGCCGGACACCGTCGCGAAGATCATCTTCACGTCGGGGTCGACCGGATCGCCCAAGGGCGTGCTGACGACGCACCGGATGCTCACCAGCAACCAGCAGATGATGCGCCAGGTTTGGCCGTTCCTGCAGACCGAGCCGCCCGTGCTCGTCGACTGGCTGCCGTGGAGCCACACGTTCGGCGGCAGCCACAACGTCGGCCTGGTCCTCAGCAACGGCGGCACCCTGCACATCGACGCCGGACGGCCCACGCCCGCCCTGTTCGACCGCACCCTCGCGGCCCTCGCCGAGATCGCCCCCACCATCTACGTCAACGTGCCCGCCGGATACACGCTGCTCGTGCCACGGCTGGAGGCCGACCCCGGGTTCGCCCGGCACTTCTTCTCCCGGCTGCGGCTGCTGTTCTACGCTGCCGCCGCACTCCCGCAGGCCCTGTGGGACCGGCTCGAAGCCCTCGTCGACGAGCACGCCGACCACCCGATCCCGCTCACCGCGTCGTGGGGCACCACCGAGACCGCGCCCGCGGCGACGTCGGCACACTGGTCCGGCTCCCGCTGCGGCTGCATCGGGGTCCCGCTGCCGGGGGTACGGCTCAAACTCGTCCCCGTCGACGGCAAGAAGGAGATCCGGATCGCCGGCCCGTCGATCACCCCGGGCTACCACGACCGGCCCGACGCGACCGCCGCCGCGTTCGACGACGAGGGCTTCTACCGCACCGGCGACGCGGTCGTCCTCGTCGATGCGGACGACCCCGACCAGGGCCTGATGTTCGACGGCCGGATCGCGGAGGACTTCAAGCTCACGACCGGGACGTGGGTCCACGTCGCGACGGTCCGCGGCACGCTGCTCTCGGCGGCCCGGGTGCTCACCGACGCGGTCCTCGCCGGCCACGACCGCGACGAGGTCACCGCGCTCGCGTGGCTCAACGTCGACGAGGCCCGCACCGTGTGCGGGCTGGCGCCGGGTGCCGACGTCCCGCTCGACCACCCCGACCTGCGGCGGCACCTCGCGTCGGCGCTGGCGGAGGTCGGTGCCGCGGCCGGCTCGGCGGGCCGGGTGGCGCGCCTGCTGCTCTGCGACGAACCACCCGACCTCGATGCCGGGGAGATCACCGACAAGGGCTACATCAACCAGCGCGCCGTCCTCGACCGCCGCAGCGACCTCGTCGAACTGCTCTACGCACCCCACGTTGACCCGAGAGTCATCGAGTCGGCATCGGTCGCCGCCGCTCCCTAACCGGCGGCGCCGACCCGCGCGAGCGACCGGTCGGGCAGCGTCACGACCAGGCAGATCCCGCCGACGACCAGCAGGAACACAGCCAGCCGGTGTAGGCCCGGGGTGTCGGCGCCGTGGGCGAAGAACCCGCCGGTCGCGGCGGCGGCGACGATCGCGCCGAGGTAGGAGAACGTCCGCAGCAGCCCGGCCGACGACGCGGTCCGCTCCGGTTCGGACTGGTGGTAGACGGCGTTCTGGTTGCCGAGACCGCCCAGCCCCATCCCGACCCCGCCGACGACGGCGACCAGCACGAGCAGCCAGATCCCGCTCCCGGCCCCGAGCACCAGGAACAGCGCGACCAGCACGACCTGGGCGACGGCGCCGACGACCAGCTTGGCGCGCACCGCGCCGTGGCGACCGGTCAGCGCGGTGACGACGACCGTCGTCAGGAACATCGGGAGCATGACGAGCCCGGCCTGCGTCGGGGTGAGTCCGCGCGTCTCCTGGAGCCACTGGGTGAAGCCGTAGATGAAGGCGTAGCCGATCGTGAACGTCAGCAGCGCGCGGACGTACGTCGCGACCAGGGCGGGGTTGCCGCCCAGCACCCGCAGGTCGACGAACGGGTTCGTGGTGCGCAGCTCGCGTACCGCGAACACCGCGGCCGCTGCGACGGCGACGAGCACCAGGTACCAGTGGCCCGCCGAGGGCGACATGAGGAACAGCAGCAGCGTCGTCAGCGTGACGGTGAACAGCGCGATGCCGAGCAGGTCGATGCGGGGACGCGCCGCGCCGTCGCCGGGCGCGGTGTGGCGGGGGAGCCGCAGCGCGCCGAGCACCAGGCAGGCGACGGCCAGCGGCACGTTGACGGCGAACACCGCGCGCCAGCCGCCGAGCCCGACGAGCACCCCGGCGATCGTCGGCCCCACGACGGCGACGGTCTGGCTGGCCATCGCCAGCAGGGCGAGGACGCTCGCCGGGCTGTCCTGTCCGGTGCGCGTGCCCTCGCTGCGGATCAGGTACATCGCGGCCGGGTAGCCGGCGCATGTGCCGAAGCCGAGCAGGACGCGGGCGATCACGAGCACCCACAGCGACGGTGCGAGCGCGCCGAGGACGCCGGCCAGCCCGGCCAGCGCGGTGCCCACGAGGTAGAGGCGGCGCGGGCCGTGGACGTCGATCAGCCTGCCGACGACGGGCTGCCCGACGGCGGTCGCCAGGTACAGGCCCGACACGAGCCACGCGGTCTCCGACGGTGGCGCCCCGAACGCCAGCCCGATCGGCACGAGCGACACCGCGATCATCGACGTGTTGACCGGGTTGAGCGTCGCGCCGAGCATCATCGGCGCGATCAGCCGGCGGTCGAACGCGTCGGTGACGCGGGTGCGGCTCACGGTGCGACGACCCGGTCGAGCAACGCCATGGCCTCGACGACGGTGCGCCGCTCGGCCTCGGTGAGCTGCTCCTGCAGGGCTCTGGCCAGCCATTCCTCGCCGGCGCGGCGGCCGTCGTCGAGCAGCGCGGCGCCGGCGGGGGTGAGGGTGAGCAGCCGCCGACGACCGTCGCCGGGGTCGGGCCGGCGCTCGGTGAGGCCGCGCTCCTCCAGCACGGCGAGCGTCGCCGCGATCGACTGCGGGCGGACGCGTTCGGCGGCGGCCAGGTCGCTCGCCGACAGCGGACCGGCGCGTCCGATGCGGCTCAGCGCGGAGGTCTGCGACGGGGTGAGGTCGGCGTTGTCGTAGGTCTGGCGCAGGCGTCGGCGCAGCCGTCCGACGAGCACGCGGACGTCGCGTGCGGCGTGGGCGGCGGACTCGGACAGCGCTGCGGGCATGCCGCCCACCGTAATTTCTTCAGTTCAGACTGTCCAGTTCTGCCTGTGCAGTTGTGTCGCGGCGGCCCGGCTACGACGGCGTCGTCGCGCTCCTGGGCCGGGCGTCCGACGACCCGGAACGGGTGCCCGCCGCGGGCGCGACCGCCCCCGCCTCGGCGCCGGTCCGCTGCGCAGGCAGCTCCGTGACCGGGTCGCTGCCGGCCGGGAGACGGCGCGCGAGGAGCGTGCGGGCCCGGTCGCGTGCCCCGAGCGCCAGCCTCCTGCCGCGACCCGCGCCACGCCGGGCGGTGCGCACACCCGCGTCGGCCAGCAGCGTCGCCCGGCCGGCGAACGTCGCGGGATACACGTCCAGGCGGTGGATGTCGCGCACGTCGTCGGCCCACCGCATCTTGTACGGCTCGGCCGAGCCCATGAACTCGTAGCTGCGCCCGCTCTCGACCGACGTCCGGATCTGCTCGAACAGCAGGATCAGCCCGGGCGAGTACTGCCGGTGGTCGGGCTCGTAGCTGGCCTTGAGCGGGTAGGTCGCGTAGTCGTCCTCGAGACACAGCTCACCCGCGATCGCGTGGCCGTCGACCTCCAGGAACGACACCCGCAGAATCCCGGCCGCGCCCGCCCACGCCGTGAGTCCGCCGTAGAAGGCGCGGGTCCGGTCGTCGGACAGGATCGCCGTCCCGGACTCGCCCTTCCAGCCGCTCGCCTCGATCTCCAGGAACCGCGCCACGGCCCTCTCGACGCCTGCCGTGCCCCCGTCGGCGACGTGCCGGACCGGGCCGAGCTTCTCCAGCTTGCGCCGGTTGCGCTGCAGCTGCCGGACCCGGCGCGCCTCCCGCCGCTCCACATAGGACTCGAACGTCACGTCGCCCGGCACGTAGGGGGAGCGCTGCACGACCTCACGGCGCACGTGGGCGCGTCGCCGGGCGAGCGTGTCCGCCGTCGAGTCGCTCACCAGCGTCGTGAGGTGGCTGAGGTCGAGCCGGCGGCCGTGCGAGAGGACGTGGTCGAGCAGGGCGGTGCGGGCCAGGTCGTCGACGGCGACGGGACCGGACACGAAGCTGTGCCAGTTCGTCGCGCTGCGCACGACACCGTGGCGCTCCACCAGCGGCATCACGGCAACCAGCTCGGCGCCGCGGCGCACGGTCACGATGCGACGCCTGCCCTCGCCGAACGCGTCCCACCAGGCGGCGAACCAGCCCGGCCGGTGGAAGGGCGTTGCCCCGACACGGTCGACGAGGTCGTCCCACTCGGCGGCGAGCTCGGGGGTCACGACAGGATGGGTGTGTACTTCGGACACGCGGGATCCTCGGTGGTGGGACGGGCACCGCTGGGTGCCCGGCGACGTCGGGGGAAGGCCTGAGGACTGACCTCGGGCGGCCCACGACGGTGCGGCACCACCCACGGCGACCACCCCGGCGCTGCGACCACGACCCCCGTGCGCACCCCGGTTCCCGCCGGCCCGGCCGGGACCGGGGCGCCCGCCGGGGCGGCGACGCCCCGCGCCCGCCGGACCCACGTCCGCGCCGACCGGGACAGCGCCGCAGCGACGCCCGCGTGCACGACGACACCGAGCGCGAGCAGCACGGCCGGCGGAGCCGCGTGCCACACCGTCACGTACTCGACGTACTCGACCAGGAGGAACGCCAGCGACCCCAGCGCGGCCCAACCCGCCCCGCACCGCGGCTCGCGGCGCTCGGTCGCGGTCGTGGGCCGACCGGTGACCGCGGCCGTGGCGACGGCGACGAGCGCAACCGACGCCGTGAGCGCGAGGGCCGCCGGGAGCCAGCGGGCCGTACCGGCCAGCAGGCCGTCGGCGACCGCGTCGTCGGTACAGCCCGCGTACGCCACGAGCGTCAACGCCTGGCTCGCGAGCCAGCCCGCCGCCGCGATGGCGGCGACCGTCAGGAGCGAGGTCGCCCCCTCCGGACGGTCGCGCATGCGGTCGGCCTCCTGTCGGACGGTCCCCGCTGCGCCGGCCGCACGATCGGGGAAACGTTCCGAAAGAGTAAATGTTGAACAGACCCCTGTACGAAGCGGGTGCGATCCGCTAGAAGCTCGACCGCCCGCGAGCTCGACGTGGTACTGGTCCGGGTCGTGATCGAACCAGTCCGGTGTCGGACTCGGCGGGTGTTGGTGTGTTCGGCGGTCAGGAGACTAGGAACCGGTAGCGGCTGTGACGTCGGTTCGTGGAATGCCTGGTCGTTGCGGCTAGCTGTTGTTAGCCTGGGGCGGTCGAGGGGAAGGACGGTGTCGACGTGGACGCCACTGCCGAGCAGCAGTTGATCGCCGAGCTGACCGACCTGGTGGAGCGGCGCACCACCGCGATGGCGCCGGAGGTCCGGTACGAGCCCGCGGCGTCCTACACCGACCCCGCGCGGCACGCCGCCGAGCGGGAGCTGCTGTTCCGCGAGTACCCGCTGCCCGTCGCCACGAGCGCCGAGGTGCCCGGCCCGGGCGCGTTCACGACGTCGCAGATCGGCGATCTCCCGGTGCTCACCGTCCGCGGGGACGACGGCGTCGCCCGTTGCCTGGTCAACGTCTGCCGGCACCGCGGGAACGTCGTGTGCGCCGAGCCGGCGGGCACCCGGCGGACGTTCAGCTGCGAGTACCACGCCTGGTCCTACGACCGGGCCGGGCGGTTGCGATCGACCGTCGACCGGGATGGTTTCGAGGGCCTCGACCGCGACGCCCACGGCCTCGTGGAGCTGCCCACCGAGGAGCGCCACGGCATCGTGTGGACGCTGCCGAAACCCGGCGGCGCACTCGACCTCACCTCGCACCTGGGGGACGAGTTCGAGTCGGAGATCGCCGACCTCGACCTGGCGTCGTTCACGCTGTGGGACCGCGTCGTCATGTCGCAGCCGTTCGACTGGAAGTGCGGCGTCGACACCTTCCTCGAGGTGTTCCACCTCGCCTACCTGCACAAGAAGACGGTCGGGCCGTTCTTCGTCGGCAACGTGGGCGCCTACACCGGGTACGGGCTGCACCACCGGTACTCGGCCGTGCGCAACAGCTTCATGGAGATGGCGGCCGGGCCCGCGCAGGAGCGCACGGTCTACCCGCACAGCTCGCTCGTGCACCTCGTCTTCCCCAACACGATCCTGACCTGGCAGATGGACCACATCGAGATGTGGCGCTTCTATCCCGGCACGGGCGACGGCACGTGCACCGCGGAGGGGCTCATGCTCACCCCCGAGCCGGCGACGACCGACAGCGCACGCCGGCACTGGGAGCGCAACTGGCGCATCCTGCTCGACACGATCCTCGAGGAGGACTTCGCGACGATGGAGCGCGTGCAGCGCAACCTGCGCACCGGCGCGGTGCCCGAGCTCGCGTTCGGCCGCAACGAGATCGCGTTGCAGCACTTCCACGAGGGCGTGCACGCGGAGCTGCGCCGCAACGGGATCGACCCGTGAGCACCGCGGGTCTGGCGCGCACTCGGGTCCGGCGGGCCGACATCGTCGCCGCCGCCCTGGAGCTGTTCGCGGACAAGGGGTATCTCGCGACGACGATGGACGACATCGGTCGCGCGGTGAACGTCCGCGGGCCCAGCCTGTACAAGCATGTCGCGTCCAAACAGGACCTTCTGGTCGAGATCATGGAGACCTCGATCGAGACGGTCCTGCGCGACCACCGGGTCGCCGTGGGTTCCACCGACGACGTCGGCGACCAGCTGCGCCGCGCCGTCGAGGCGCACGTCCGGTTCCATGCCCGGCACCGGCTGGAGGCGTTCGTCGGTACCCGGGAGCTGCGGCACCTGTCGGAGGGGGCCCGGGCCGCGATGGCCGCCCGGCGCCGCGACTACGAGCGGGGGTTCCGGGTGCTCGTGGAGCGCGGCGTCGCCGAGGGCCGGTTCCGCGTCGGTTCGGTGCGGCTGACGACGTACTCGATCCTCGACATGGGCGTCGGCGTCTCGGTGTGGTTCCGCGACGGCGAGGAGTTCTCGGTCGACGAGATCGCCTACCGCTACGGCGATCTCGCGATGCGGCTGGTGGGCGCGGCCTGAGCGTCAGCGGGCCGCGACACCGTCCAGCCAGGACACGAGGTCGGCGACGACCTCGTCGCGGTTGGTCTCGTTGAACACCTCGTGCCGGGCGTCGGTGTAGTAGCGCGTGGTGACGTCGGCGCCCGCGGTGCGGTAGCGGTCGACCAGCGGCTCCAGCGCCGTGAGCCCGGCGTTGACCGGGTCGGCGGTGCCGGCGAGGACCAGCAGCGGGAAACCGCCGGGTACCGACGGCTTCGTCATCCGGTCGGCGGCCGCCCACATCCCGGCGGCGCTCGTGGCGTCGAGACCGAAGCCGCACAACGGTTCCGCGACGTAGGCGTCGACCTCGGCCTCGTCGCGGGAGAGCCAGTCGTAGTCGGTCCGGGCGGGGGCGAAGGGGGCGTTGAAGGCGCTGAGATCGACGTCGGCGGACGGGTCGACGGCCGCGGCGAGCAGGTCGAGCGCGCCGGAACCCGACAGCACGGCACCGGTGACGTCGGCGGCGTGGTCGAGCAGGAACTGCTGCACGACCCACGAGCCCATGGAGTGGCCGAGCGCGATGACCGGCAGGTCGGGGCGCTCGCCGACGGTGCTGCGGACGGTCAGCGCGTAGTCGGCGACGACCCCGTCCCAGCCGGCGTCTCCGAAGTCGCCCAGCGCGGTCCCGGCGATGCCGGCGGTGCGGCCGTGTCCACGATGGTCGACGGCCAGCAGGTCGTAGCCCGCGGCGGACAGGTCCTTGCCGAGGGCGTCGTAGCGCAGCGAGTGCTCGCCCATCCCGTGGGCGAGGACGATCGCGGCTTTCGCGTCGCCGTCGGTGGTCCATCGCTGGCCGACGAGCCGGGTGCCGTCGGAGGTGCCGACCATGAGTGCGGAGCGCGCCATCGTCGCACCCTATTGCCCTCCCGGGGCGGGTGGCGTCTCACGACGAGACATGTTCCTTCAACCGGTCGAGGAACACGGCCTGCCCCTTGACGATCTTCTCCCGCGCCTCGTCGAGGGTGAACCACGCGGCCCGGTCGATCTCGGGGAACTCCTGCATCCGCCCCGACCTCGGCGGCCACTCCACCTCGAACATGTTGCTGACGATCGCGTCCGCGTCGAGGTCCCCGGCCAGCGCGAACGCGGCGATCAGCTTGCCCGACCCGCGGACGGTGCCGAGGTCGACGAGCTCACCCTCGGGTACCGGCGAGCCGAGCTCCTCGGCGAACTCGCGCACCGCCGCCGCACGCGGTTCCTCGTCGTCGCCGTGCTCGCCCTTGGGGATCGACCACGCGTGCGCGTCCTTGCGTGCCCAGAACGGGCCGCCCATGTGTCCCAACAGGACCTCCGGGCCCGCCCGGTGCAACAGGATCCCCGCACTGCGCCGCATGGACGCCGATGCTCCCAGCTCAGTCCCCGAGGACCCGCCGCAGGTACGGGTTGGTGAACGTCCGGTGCGGGTCGAGGCGGTCGCGGACGGCGCGGAAGTCGTCGAACCGCGGGTAGAGGGCGGCGAGGTCGTCGGCGGCGAGCGAGTGCATCTTGCCCCAGTGCGGACGCCCGCCCAGGCCCCGCAGGATCGACTCGGCCGCGTCGAAGTACCGCGTGTGGTCCACACCGACGTACTGGTGGACGGCGACGTAGCCGCTGTCGCGGCCGTACGCGGTGGAGAGCCACACGTCGTCGGCCGCGGCGACGCGCACCTCGACCGGGAACGCGACACGTTCGCCGCTGCGCCGCAACCAGTCCTCGATCCCGGCGATCGCCTGCGGGACCGCCTCGCGGGGCAGCGCGTACTCGGTCTCGCGGAAGCGGACCCGCCGCGGCGTCGCGAACACCCGGTAGGACCGGTCGACGAACGTGCGTGCGCTCAGTGCCCGGGTGGCGATCGCGTTGACCCGCGGGATCAGCGACGGGCGCGCAGCGCACGCCCGGTTCGACCATCCGAACACGGTGTTGGACAGCAGCTCGTCGTCGAGGATGCGCCGCCACCGCGGCAGCGGCCTCTGCTCCTCGGCCGTACGGTCGTTCCGCTTCGTCAGCAGCCGGCGGGTGTGCGGGAACCAGTACAGCTCCGCGTGGTCGTGGGCCTTCGTGAACGCGTCGAACGTCCCCGGCTCGCTCAGCACCTCGTCGAACGCGGCAGGGGTCTCGTGCGCGTGCAACAGGAACGCCGGCACGCAGCGCAGCGTCACCGTCGCGACGATCCCGAGCGCGCCGAGACCGACCGCCGCCGCCGGGAGGTCGTCGACGGGGCAGTCGAGCAGGGTGCCGTCGGCGAGGACGAGCTGCATCCCGGCCACCTGCGTGCCGAGCCCGCCGAGCGTCGCCCCGGTTCCGTGGGTGCCGGTGGCGAGGGCCCCGGCGACGGTCTGGACGTCGATGTCGCCGAGGTTGGGCATCGCCAGGCCCCGCTCCCACAGCGCGGGGCCGAGCTCGTGGAGGGTGGTGCCGGCGAGGACCGTGGCGAGGCCCGTCGCCGGATCGGCGGAGACGATGCCGCGCAGACGCTCCAGCCGCAGCGCGAGCCCGTCGGTCACCGCGATCGGGGTGAACGAGTGACCCGACCCGAGGGCCTTCACCCGCAGCCCTGCCGCCGACGCCCGCGCCACGATCCGCTGCAGCTCCTCGACGGTCGCGGGTCCGGCGGTGTCGGAGGGCGTGGCGGTCGCGGTGCCGGCCCAGTTCGTCCACGTGGTGGGCATCCGCAGAGAATGGACTGGACGCGCGTCCAGTTCAACCTTGACCCGCACCCTCGGCGCCGACGACGATGCCGGGATGGCGTCACGTCGGATGGACAAGCTGGAACGCCGCGAGCAGCTCGTCGACGCCGCCCTGCGGGTCGCGGAGGACGAGGGCATCCCGGCCATGACCGTCCGCCGGGTCGCCGAGGCCGCGGACGTCTCCCTCGGACTCGTCCACTACTGTTTCCGCGACAAGGACGACCTCGTCTCCGCGGTCGCCGCGCGCGCCGTCGAGCAGCTCGAACGTGCCGGGATCGACGCGCTCGCCCAGGTGGGGGACACCCTGCTCGAGGCACTGCAGGCCGGGGTGCGCGGCATGTGGGCGGCGTCCTCCTCGAGCCGCCGCCGCCAGCTCGTCACGTACGAGATCACCACCCACTCGCTGCGCACCGACGGGATGCACGCCGTCGCCGTCGACCAGTACAAGATCGGGCAGATGGCCGTCGAACAGTTCCTGACCCAGGCCGCGGACGCCACCGGCCACGGGTGGACCCGGCCCGTCGAGGACCTCGCCGGCATGACCCTCGCGGTCATCGACGGCGTCTGCCTGCGCTGGCTCGTCGACGGTGACCAGGAGGGCGCGCTGGCCCGCCTCGACGGGTTCGCCGAGACCCTGGCCCGCGACGCCGCACCCGTCGCCGACGCCCGGGCCGAGGTGTCGTGACCATCTCGACCAGCCCCGGCATCGTCACCCCACGGCTGCGCACGGCCCGCCGCGCCACCGCCGCCGCGTTCGCCGCGCAGGGGTTCCTCTTCGCCGTCCTGCTCACCCACCTGCCCCAGTTCGAACAACGGCACGGCATCGACGACGGCACCGTCACCCTCGTCGTGCTCGGGGTGTCGCTGCTCGCCGGCGTCGGCAGCGTCGTCGCCGAGGCGCTGGCCCGCCGACGCGGCAGCGCCGTCGCACTCACCGCGGGCCTCGTGACGATCGTCGCCGCCACCCTCGCCATCGCGCTCGCCCCCGACGTCGCCGTGCTCTTCGTCGGCTTCGGCTGCTACGGGCTCGGCCTCGGAGCCGTCGACGCCGGCAGCAACATGCAGGCCGTCGCCGTCCAGCGCGGCTACGGGCGCAGCATCCTCACCTCCTTCCACGCGTGGTGGTCCGGCGCCGGGATCGTCGGCGCACTGTGGGTCGCGCTGAGCGCACGGATCGGGCTGTCCCTGCCGGTCGGGCTCCTGATCGCGGCCGCCGTGGCCGCCCTCCTCGCCGCCTTCGCCCGGCGCGGCATCCTGCCCGGTCGCGAGCTGCCCGCGCCGGTCACGGGAACGACCGGACCCGCCGTGGCCGTCGTGCCCTGGCGCCCCGTCCTGCTCCTCGGGTCCGCGATGGCCTGCTTCTACGTCGCCGACGCCGCCGTCTCCAACTGGTCCGCCCTCTACCTGCACGACCTCCTCGGCGCCGCCGCCGGCACCGCCGCCCTCGGGTTCGCCGCCTACCAGGGCGCGGCGCTGACCTCCCGCGCCGCGGGCGACCAGCTCGTCCGCCGCATCGGCGCCGTCGCCACCGTGCGCATCGGTGCCCTCGTCGGCATCGGCGGGTTCGTCCTCGCCGTCCTGGCCTCCAACGCGGGCGTCGCCATCGCCGGGTTCGCGCTCGTCGGGCTGGGGCTGCCCGTCGTCGCCCCGCTGTGCTTCTCCGCCGCCGGCGCCCTCGCCCCCGGCGCGACCGACGCCGTCATCGCCCGCGTCAACGTCTTCAACTACCTCGGTGCCGTCGTCGGCGGGGTCGCCGTGGGGCTCGTCGGCACCACCGTCGACCTGCGCGCGGGCTTCGTCGTCCCGCTCGTGCTCGCGATCGCGCTCGTCGTGCTGGCGCGTGGGTTCGTCCCCCACACCGCCGTCGCCCACACCGCCGTCGCCCCCACCGCCGGCCCCCAGGCCGCCGTCCCCCGGACCGAGGACGCCTCGTGACCGTCTCCCTGCGTACCCCCACCGCCGGCTCCGTCGCCGTCGCCGCCGCCCGGCTCGACGCCGCCACCGCCCACCTCGACGCCCCGCTGCTCGCGCTCGACCTCGACGCGCTGCGCGCCAACGCCGCCGACCTCGTCGCCCGCGCCGGCGGCACCCCGATCCGGGTCGCGTCGAAATCGGTGCGCTGCCGCGCCGTCCTCGACATCGCCCTGTCGACGCCCGGGTTCCGCGGCGTCATGGCCTACGCCGTGCGGGAAGCCGTCCGCCTCGCCCGCGCCGGCGTCGACGACGTCCTGCTCGGCTACCCCAGCGTCGACCGCGGCGCCCTCGCCGAGCTCGCCGCCGACCCCGTGGCCCGCGAACGCGTGACCCTGATGGTCGACGACCCCGCCCAGCTCCGCATCGCCCGCGACGCCGCCGGACGCAGCGGGCTGCGGGTCTGCATCGACGTCGACGCCTCCCTGCGGATCGGGCCGCTGCACCTGGGTGTGCGGCGGTCCCCGGTCCGCACTCCCGCCCACGCTGCCGAGCTTGCCTCCCTGGCCCGCCGGCTCGGGTTCGACGTCGTCGGCGTCATGTTCTACGAAGCCCAGGTCGCGGGCCTGCCCGACTCCTCGCTCGCCGTCCGCCTCGTCAAACGCGCCTCGGTCGCCGAGCTCGCCCGCCGGCGCACCGCCGTCGTGCAGGCCGTCACCGCGGTCGTCGGGGCGCTGGAGATCGTCAACAGCGGCGGCACGGGCAGCCTCGAACCCAGCTCCGCCGACCCCACCGTCACCGAGGTCACCGCCGGCTCCGGGCTCTACGGCCCCACCCTGTTCGACGGCTACCGCGCCTTCACACCGCGCCCCGCGCTGATGTTCGCGCTGCCGGTGGTGCGGCGCCCCGCCGCCGCGATCGCCACCACGTTCGGCGGCGGGTACATCGCCTCCGGCCCCGCCGGCGCCTCCCGCGTCCCCACCCCGGTCTATCCCGCGGGGCTCTCGCTGCTGGGTACGGAGGGGGCGGGGGAGGTGCAGACGCCCGTCCGCGGCCGGACCGTCCCCGCCATCGGCGACCGCGTCTGGTGGCGCCACACCAAGGCCGGTGAGGTCTGCGAACGCTTCACCGAGATGCACCTGGTGGAGGGCGGCCGGGTCGTCGGCAGCACCCCGACCTACCGCGGCGAGTCCTGGACCTTCGGCTGAACCCCGCCCCGGCCCGGTGCCCGCGCTACATGAACGTCAGGGGCGGGTCGTCCTCGCGGGTCAGGGACAGGAACGCGTGCTCCGTCTCGCGCGTCACGTCCTCGATGCGCGCCGGGCTCCAGGCTGGAGCCCTGTCGCGGTCGACGAGCATCGCGCGGACACCCTCGGCGAAGTCGGGCCGGCGGATCGCGCAGCGGGTCAGGACGTACTCGACGCGCAGCGCGTCCTCCAGCTCCGAGAAGCCCCGGGCGTCGCGGACGGCCCGAAGCGTCATCGTCGCCGCCAGGGGCGCGGCCCGGCCGATCGCCTCGGCGGCGGCGCGGGCGTCGGGGTGGGGGTCGGCGGCGAGGGCGTCGCGGATGCCGGCGAGGTCGGCGGCGGAGTAGCAGCGGTCGATCCACTCCCGCGCCGCGTGCAGCGCGCTCGGACCCGGGTCCACGGCGAGGTCCTCCGCCGCGGTCACCGCCGGGGCGCCGTCGCGCAGGGCGTCGAGGAGCGCGGGGAGGTCGTCGACCTGGAAGTCGGCGAACCCGCAGGCGATCGCGTCGGTGGGGCCGAGGCGGGCCGCGGTGAGGGCGGTGTGCACCCCGGTCTCGCCGGGGGCGTGCCCGAGCAGCCAGGTGCCGCCGACGTCGGGCACGTAGCCGATCGTCACCTCCGGCATGGCGACGACGCTGCGTTTGGTCACGACCCGCACGCTGCCGTGTGCCGAGACCCCGACGCCGCCGCCCATGACGGCACCGTCCATCAGCGCGACGTAGGGCTTGGGGTAGCGGGCGATGCGGGCGTCGAGGCGGTACTCGTCGGCGAGCAGCGCCGCGCCGTCGCGACCGGTGTGCGCGACGAGGTAGCGCACGTCCCCGCCGGCGCAGAGCCCGCGGTCGCCGGCACCGTCGATCGCGACGGCCTGCACCGCGTCGTCCGCGGCGAACCGGTCGAGCGCGTCGGTGAGCAGCCGGACCATCTCGTGGTCGAGGGCGTTGAGCGCCTTCGGCTTGTTCAGGGTCAGCCGCCCCAGCGCACCCTCGCGCCGGACGAGCACGGGCCCCTGTGCGCGGCAATAGTCGCTATCGCGACTATTGCCGCGCACGACCCCCGGCGTCACGTGACGTCCAGCGCGCCGGGCAGCACCCGCGCGGCCTCGACGAGGCTGGGCCCGTACCACGTCAGCAATCGCCCGCTGACCAGCGCTGACGGTGCCGTGAACGACTCGGGCCCGTCGTCGGAGGTGAAGAGGTAGGGCTCGTCGGGGAGTACCACGAGGTCGTGGGGCGGGAGGTCTTCCAGGGAGAACTTCGGGTATCGCGAGGGGGCGTCGGCCAGGACGTTGTCGACGCCGAGGCGCGCCAGCACCGCGCCAGTGAACGTGTCGCTCCCGCACGCCATCCAGGGCTTTCGCCAGATCGGGATCACTGCCCGCCGACGCCGCGCGGGCACCGGGAGGGCGGCCCACGCCGCGCGGGCGTCGACGAGCCACGGCGGCTCGTCGAGACCGCAGGCGGCGAGCATGCGGCCCAACGAGTCGAAGGCGCCGTCGACGGTCCGGATGTCGGTCACGTACACCGGCACGCCCGCGGCGCGCAGGGCGTCGAGATCGGGGAGCCGGTTCTCCTCCTGGTTGGCCAGCACGAGGTCGGGCTCCAGCGCGATGATCGCGTCGACATCCGGGTTCTTGGTGCCGCGCAGCCGCGGGACGTCGAGGCCTGCGGGGTGGGTGCACCAGTCGGTGGCGCCGACCAGCATGCCGGGCGCCGACTCCGCGAGCGCCTCGGTGAGCGACGGGACGATCGACACCACCCGCTGCACCGGCAGGGGGACGTCGACGTCGCGACCTTCGTCGTCGGTGACCATGAACGTCTGTCTCACGCCGCGACCGTAACCGGGGCCGGCAGGCTGTGCAGTGGTCGTTCCCACGTGCGCGCCGAGAACCGGCCGCAACCTCACGGTCGTGCTCGGGCCGCCGGACAGCAGTGAGGTTGCGCGCGGTGGTAAACGCCCCGCGGACGCCCCAGCCCGGCCCGCCCGCGGACGGACCGACCCGGAGGGCAGGCCTCCGGCTCCTTGTGAGTGGCGATAGTCGCTATAGCGACTATCGCCACTCACAGGGGTGGGTCGGCTCACATGTTGCGGCGGTACTGCCCGCCGACCTCGAAGAAGGCCTCGGTGAGCTGTCCCAGGGTGCAGACGCGGGCGGCCTTCATCAGTTCGTCGAAGACGTTGCCCTCGCCGGTCGCGACGTCCTGCAGCGCCCGCAGGGCCTCGGGGGCGGTGCCGGCGTGGCGGGACTGGAAGTCGGCGAGGCGGTCGAGCTGGGACTGCTTCTCGGCCTCGGTGCCGCGGGCGAGCTCGATCTCGGCGGGCGGCTCGTCGGACTCCGGCTTGAGGAAGGTGTTGACGCCGACGATCGGCAGTGTGCCCTCGTGCTTGCGGTGCTCGTAGAGCATCGACTCGTCCTGGATCTTGCCGCGCTGGTAGCCGGTCTCCATGGCGCCGAGGACCCCGCCGCGGGCGGCGATGGCGTCGAACTCCTTGAGGACGGCCTCCTCGACGAGGTCGGTGAGCTCGTCGACGACGAACGATCCCTGCAGCGGGTTCTCGTTCATCGACAGGCCCCACTCGCGGTTGATGATCAGCTGGATCGCCATCGCGCGGCGCACCGACTCCTCGGTGGGGGTCGTGACGGCCTCGTCGTAGGCGTTGGTGTGCAGGGAGTTCGCGTTGTCGTAGAGCGCGCACAGCGCCTGCAGGGTGGTGCGGATGTCGTTGAAGTTCATCTCCTGCGCGTGCAGGGACCGTCCCGAGGTCTGGACGTGGTACTTCAGCTTCTGGGAGCGCTCGTTCGCGCCGTAGCGGTCGCGCATCGCGACGGCCCAGATCCGCCGGGCGACCCGGCCGATGACGGTGTACTCGGCGTCCATGCCGTTGGAGAAGAAGAACGACAGGTTGGGGGCGAAGTCGTCGATGCTCATGCCGCGCGCCAGGTAGCTCTCGACGAACGTGAACCCGTTGGCGAGGGTGAAGGCGAGCTGGCTGATGGGGTTCGCCCCGGCCTCGGCGATGTGGTAGCCGGAGATGGAGACGGAGTAGAAGTTCCGGACCTTGTGCCGGATGAACCACTCCTGGATGTCGGCCATCATCCGCAGGCTGAACTCGGTGGAGAAGATGCAGGTGTTCTGGCCCTGGTCCTCCTTGAGGATATCGGCCTGCACCGTGCCGCGGACGTTCGCGTAGGCGAACGCCTGCAACTGCTCCAGCTCCGCGGCATCCGGTGAGCGACCCTCGTCCTCACGGAACCGCTCGACCTGCTGGTCCACGGCCGTGTTCAGGAAGAACGCCAGGATCGTGGGCGCGGGACCGTTGATCGTCATCGACACCGAGGTGGTCGGCGAGCAGAGGTCGAAACCGCCGTAGAGGACCTTCATGTCCTCGAGCGTCGCGATGGAGACGCCGGAGGTGCCGACCTTGCCGTAGATGTCGGGACGGGTCGCGGGGTCGCGGCCGTAGAGAGTGACCGAGTCGAACGCGGTGGACAGCCGCTTGGCGTCGGAGTCCTCGGAGAGGTACTTGAAACGGCGGTTGGTGCGGAACGCGTCGCCCTCACCGGCGAACATGCGCGCCGGGTCCTCGCCCTCACGCTTGAACGGGAACACCCCGGCGGTGAAGGGGAACCGGCCGGGCAGGTTCTCCTTGCGCAGGAACCGCAGCCGCTCGGCCTCCTCGGTGAACGGGGGCAGCGCGACGCGGCGGACCTTGTTGCCCGACAACGTCTCGCGGGTCAGCTGGGTGCGCAGCTCCTTGTCCCGGATCGTCACGACGAGCTCGTCGCCGGAGTAGTCCTCGACGGTCTGGTCCCAGCTGTCGAGCAGCGCGGCGGAGTCCTGCGAGACGGCCTTCTCCGCGGACGCCAGCAGGTCGTCGAGGGCGGTGACGTCGGCATCGACCGAGTCGAGCTCCGTGCGGGCGGTCCGCAGGTGTTCGCGGCGGCGGACCGACCCGGCCTGTGCGGCGGTCTCGGCGTGGTAGTCGCGGACGGTCTCGGCGATGTCAGCGAGGTAGCGCACCTTGTCGGGCGGGATGACCGCCGCGTGCAGGTGCGAGGTCTTGCCCTCGACGCGGGGCAGGCGCCCGTCGTGGACGGTGAGCCCGTCGTCAGCGAGCAGCCCGGTGAGGTGCTGGTAGAGGGCGGTGACGCCGTCGTCGTTGAACGTGGCGGCGCTGGTGCCGTAGACCGGCATGTCCTCCCAGCTCGAGCCGAACTCCTCGCGGTTGCGCACGAGCTGGCGCCCGACGTCGCGACGCGCGTCCTCCGCACCCTGGCGCTCGAACTTGTTGATGGCGACGACGTCGGCGAAGTCGAGCATGTCGATCTTCTCCAGCTGCGACGCGGCGCCGAACTCGGGCGTCATCACGTAGAGCGAGCGGTCGACGAAGGGCACGATGCCGGCGTCGCCCTGGCCGATGCCGGGGGTCTCGACGATGACGAGGTCGAACCCGGCGGCCTTGAGGACGGACACGACGTCGCCGAGGTTCTCGGGCAGGTTCCCGTCGACGCCGCGGGTGGCCAGCGAGCGGAAGAACACCTGCTCGCCGGTGAGGCTGTTCATCCGGATGCGGTCGCCGAGCAGCGCGCCACCACCCTTGCGGCGGGTGGGGTCGACGGCGAGGACGGCGATGCGGAGCTTGTCCTCCTGGTCGAGCCGGAAGCGGCGGACGAGCTCGTCGGTGAGGCTGGACTTGCCGGACCCGCCGGTGCCGGTGATGCCCAGGACGGGCACGGGACGCTGCGAGTCGCGGATCCGTGAGAGGACGTCGGCGGGCAGCGCTCCGGCCTCGGCGAGTGTGAGGGCGCGGGCGAGGGTGGCGTGCTCGCCGGCGAAGACGCCGTCGTAGGAGGCGGGGGGCGTCGCCGTGAGGTCGACGTCGCACTCCCGGATCATCAGGTTGATCATGCCGGGCAGGCCGAGGCGCTGGCCGTCGTCGGGGGAGAAGATGCGGGAGACGCCGCGGGAGTGCAGCAGCTCGATCTCCTCGGCGACGATGACGCCGCCACCGCCGCCGTAGACCTTGACGTGGCCGGCGCCGCGCTCACGCAGCAGCTCGACGAGGTAGCTGAAGTACTCGACGTGCCCGCCCTGGTAGGAGCTGATCGCGACGCCCTGCACGTCCTCCTGGATGGCGGCGGCGACGACCTCGTCGACAGACCTGTTGTGCCCCAGGTGGATCACCTCGGCGCCCTGCTTCTGCAGGAGGCGCCGCATGATGTTGATCGCCGCGTCGTGGCCGTCGAACAGGCTCGCGGCCGTCACGAAGCGGACGGGGTTCGCAGGCACGTGCAGTTCTGACGACGCCACAGATCCTCCAGCCAACAGGTACGACAACTACCGATTTAGTTTGACATCCTAGTATCGGACGTACAACTGAATGCGGCGCGACGTCTCCCACAGCACGGAGCGTGGCGGGCGGAGCCGTCAGGCAGCGCGGCGCCGCGACATCGCGACGGGCGCGGCGACGGCGTCGGGAGCCTCGAGGGAGGAGGGCGTCTCGACCGGTGCGGAGCGGCGTCTGCGCGAGACCGCGGCGCCCCCGAGTCCGATGACGGCGAGCACGAGGCCCGCGGCCGCGATCGGTGCCAGGCCGGCGTCGGGAAGCGCGATCGCGATCACGAAGGCGACCGGCGGCCACCACAGCATCGCTCGCAACACGCCCGGCGGCGACCAGTCCTGCCCCCTGTCAGCCATGTCGGGGGTCTACCCCGATGGAGGGGCGATCATGCACACGGTGCGCCCGACCGGGTGCAGCGGCTAGCGTCGTCGACCATGACCGGCATCGACGCCGTGGGCCGGACGCCCGCCGAGATCGTCCCCGTCCTGTTCGACGAGAACGTGCTGTTCGCCGACCTCGTCCGGGACTCCGACCCCGACCTCCCCGTCCCGACGTGTCCTGAGTGGACGATGCGCAAGCTGGGCACGCACGTCGCCCGGGGGGACCGCTGGGCCGCCGCGATCGTGGCGAGCCGGGCGACCGAGCCCGTCGACACCCGGACCGTGGCCGACGGCAAGGCGCCGCTGCCCGCCGACGAGTTCGGCGCCTGGATGCGTGGTGGCGTGGCGGCGCTGGCCGAGGCCGTCGAGAACGTCGGCGCCGACACCCCGGTCTGGACGTTCACCGGTCCGAAGCCCGCCGGATGGTGGCTGCGGAGGCGGCTGCACGAGCAGACCGTCCACCGTGCCGACGCCGCGATCGCCGTCGGCGCGAGCTTCGACATCGCCCCGGCCCTGGCCGCCGACGGGCTCTCGGAGTGGCTCGACCTGCTCACCGCCCGCCCCGGCGTCGGCGGCCCGATGCTCGCCGGCGACGCGACGATGCACCTGCACTCCCACGACACGGACGGCCTCGGGTCGTCGGGGGAGTGGGTGGTCCGTCCGGCGGGCGACTCGGTCAGCTGGGAGCACGGCCACGAGAAGTCGACGGTCGCGGTCCGCGGCTCGGCCGCGGACCTGCTGCTCGCGATCCTGCGCCGCATCGACGCCGAGGACCCCCGGGTGGAGGTCCTCGGCGACAAGTCGGTCCTGACGGCGTTCCTGGACGCGACCCCGTTCTGAGGTCGGGTACCGGCGACACCGGGTCTTCGGGGACTCAGCCGTGCCGGAACCCGCGGCCGGTGCGGTCGAGGGGGTCGGGGGCGAGCCCGAGATACCGTCCGCGCAGCGCGTCCCAGGCGGCGAGGCGGCCGAAGTCGGGTTCGTCGAGCACGTTCTGCCGGTCGTCGAGGAACGGGTTGGGCAGCATGACGGTCATCAGCTGGTCACCGCCGCCGTTGAACAGCCGGATCCCCCACGACGTGGGGGTGCCGTCGGCGACGTGGCGGTAGAACTCGGCGCGGGCACAGCGGCGCAGCGCACCGAGCGCGGGCCCGCTCGCGGTGTGCTCGCCGATGCACAGGTGGAAGTGCCACCGACCGAAGTCGACGGTCACGTAGCCGTCGTAACTGCTGATCTTCCGTGGCGCATTGGGTGCGGCGACCTCCCAGGCGGCGCCCTGCACGATCGTGCCGAAGTGGATGTGTTCCCAGTGGTCGGTGAACACGTCGCGGACCAGCTCGAGCAGGGTCGCCTCGTCGGTCGGCAACGACCAGAGGTGCAGGGTCCCGACGCCCAGCTCCTCGGTGACGGTGGGTGCGGTCATCGTTCCTCCGTGAAGTCGTGGGGGTGGCCCCGACGGGTGTGCGCTCCGCGTCGCAGGTCTATGTGGGAGTGCCCGCGGACAGGCGGGTCGCCGGCGTCGGGGGCTGCGCCGCCCACGACCGCAGCGCGGACCAACCGTCGACGAACGCGCTGCGGCCCCGGTGGCGGACGGTGAACCGACTGCCGCCGAGGTGCTCGATCTCGGCCTCGGCCGGCCCGTCGACCGTCGCGGACCAGCCGTGCCGGGCCAGCACCCGGCCGATGAGGGCGCGGTGCGGCTGCCCGGCCACCACCACGGCCCGCCGGTCGGTGTCGTCGGCGACCGCGAAGGTGCCGGTGACCGGGTCGAACGCCAGCCCCGCCGTGTCGAACACGGCGGCCACCGCGCCGTCGGCCACGAGCTCCTCGGGCGGACCGCTGCACAGCCCACCGGCGGGGTCGACCAGCCAGACGTGGTCGGCCAGCCGCAGGACGAGCTCGAGATCGTGGGTGGACACCACGACGGCGATACCTCGGTCGCGGGCGAGCGTGCGCAGCAGCCCCAGCAACGCCACCCGGGAGGAGACGTCGAGGAACGCGCTCGGCTCGTCGAGCAGCAGCAGAGCCGGGTCCTGGGCCAGCGCGCGGGCGGTCAGGATGCGCTGGCGCTCGCCGTCGGAGAGCTCGGCGACCCGGCGGGCGGCGAGGTGCCCGGCCCCGACGGCGCGGACGGCCGCCTCGATCGCGGCCTCGTCGGCGGGGCGCAGCCGCCCGCGAGCCCCGGTGTGCGGATGACGGCCCAGGGCCACGAGCTCGCGCCCGGTGAGCAGCCCGGGATCGACGCGGTCGGTGAGCACGACGGCCAACTGCACGGCCCGATCGGCGGCCGGCATGGCGAGCAGGTCGGCGTCGCCGAGCCGGATGGTGCCGGTCAGCGGCCGCTGCAACCCCGCCAGCGTCCGCAGCAGCGTGGACTTGCCCGCCCCGTTCGGGCCGAGCAGCACCGTCAGCTCGCCGGGCTCGGCGCGGGCGGTGAGTCCGTGCAGCACGGCGGTGCCGCGGTAACCGACCGCCAGATCCTCGACCGACAACCCGCCCCGGGGGCCGTTCCGCTTGCCGGTCGCCCCGCCGCGGCCGTGGTCCGTCACGTGACCACCCCGGTACGACGGGCCCGCAGCAGGACCGCGATGACCACCGGCGCCCCGACCAGCGACGTCATCACGTTCAGCGGCACCACGGTCTCCGTCCCGGGCGGGTGGCCGGCGACCGCGCAGACCAGCGCCGTGACCACTCCGACCAGGGCGGTCGCGGGCACCAGCACCCGGTGGTCGGACGTGCCGACCAGCAGCCGGGCCAGGTGCGGGATGGCGATGCCGATGAACGCCACCGGCCCGCAGAAGGCGGTGACGCCCCCGGCGAGCAGCGCCGCCGCGACCATCGTCAACAGCCGGGTACGGTCGACGGCCACACCCATGCTGGTCGCGTAGCCGTCGCCGAGGAGCAACGCGTTGAGCGGCTTGACGAGCAGCACCGCCAGCAGCAGCCCGGCCGCGACGACGGGGGCCAGGATCGGCAGGTCACGCATCGAGGTCGCGTCGAAGCTGCCCAGGCCCCACACCACGTACTGCTGTGCGATCCGCGGGTCGGTCCACACGAGCACGAGGCTGACCACTGCCGACGTGACCGCGCCGACCATGATGCCGACGATCAGCAGGGTCACCGAGGAACGCACCCAGCGCGACAGGGTGAGCACCACCGCGAGCACCAGCCCGGCGCCCGCGGCGGCGGCGCCGACCGCGCCGAGGCGGCCCAGCCCGACCAGCCCCGCACCGAACGTCGCGCCGAACGCGGCCGCGGTCGTCGTCGCCAGGAACAGGGCGACGCCCAGGCTCGCGCCCGAGCTGACCCCGAGGATGTACGGGTCGGCGAGGGGGTTGCGGAACAGCGTCTGCATCAGCAGGCCTGCGACGCCCAGCGCGGCACCCGCGAGGACGGCCGTCACGGCACGGGCGAGCCGCACCGACCCGACCACGACCGCCCAGCGCGGATCGGATGGTTCGCCCCCGACGAGGACCGCGATGGTGTCGGGCAGGGGCACGCTCACCGGGCCGAGCGCGACGGCGAGCACCAGCAGTGCGACGGCGACGGCGCCGAGGACGGTGAACAACCCGGCCCGGCGCAGGATCACGCGGGCACCTGCCGGTAGTAGACGAACTCGTGCCCGGGCAGCGCCTCGGGGTGCAACACCGCGATCAGATCGGCGAGGATCTCCTCGGGGTGGGTCACGCCACGCTCGTGGAAGTCGTTGCCGCCGGTCGGGCCGATCCGCTTGTCCGGCGTCCAGACCCGGCCGGAGCGGACGGCGGCGAGCTCGCCGTAGCGGGCGTCGGCGGCGTGGACGTCGGCCATCGTGGCGAAGGTGCCGGTCGCCAGCCACACCGGTGCGGCGCCGTCGGTGGTGTAGACGCCTTCGAAGTCCTTCTGCACCGCCCCGGGACCGGTGTTCGCGACCTCCGACCAGGTGCCGCCGGCGTCCCGCACGAGTGCGCCGGTGGCGCTTCCTCCAGTGGGGACCGACCAGGTGCCCTGGTAGATGCCACCGAGGGCCACGGGGGTCGGGGTGAGTCCGGCCGTCGTGGCGACGAGTGCGTCGTATCGTCGTGCGATCGCGTCGAAGGTCTGCTCGGCTTCGGCCTCGCGGCCGGTCAGCACCCCCATGACCTTGATCCACTCGGCCTTTCCGAGAGGTCCGGCGTCGAGATACTCGGCCCAGCCGATCACCGGGACCCCGGCGTTGCGCAGCGCGGGGAAGGCGGGGTTGTCGGTTCCCTGGCTGAGCAGCACGTCCGGTGCCGCCGTGATCACCTTCTCGGTCTCGATCGCCCCGCTGTCCGAGAAGCCCCGGACGCCGCCGGCGTCGATCTCGGCCCGCACCTGTGGGCCGGAGACGAAATCGGGAGTACCCACACCGGTGAGGACGTCGAGCGCCCCGATGTCGACGAGCAGCGGCAGCTGGGTGGTCGACTCCGCGTAGAGGCTGCGCACCGGCGTCTCGATCCGCTGCGCGTCCGCGAGGTCGGCGGGCAGCTCGGGGGCCTGGGCGCCGCAGCGCAGCAGCACGTACGACTCGGGGGCGGCGCCGGGATAGGGCTGCGCCACGGTGAGGACGGCGTAGCTGCGGTGGTAGGTGAGGGTGAAGTTGGTCGAGCGTGTGGCTGTGGGCTTGTCCGGGAAGAGGTCGGCCGCGGCGTCGGACGACGTCGGGCAGTCCGGCCGAGCAGGTGCGGCCTGTGGTGGGGGCGGGGCCGAGCAGGCCGCGACCAGCAGCAGGGCGAGCAGCGCCGGCGCCAGGGCACGGACGGGCCTGACACCTGCAAGAACGTTCATATGAAGAGATATAGCTGATCATCCGAGCGCGCCACAAGTCGCTCGCCGCACTGTGTGAGCACCCCGACGAGCCCGCTCGTCTAGGACTCCGGCCGCGCTCGGCGTGGCAGCAGCACTGCCAGCGCCGCACCCGCGAGGACCATCGCCGCGGTCACCCACAGCACGGTCTCGAACGCCGTGTCCATGCCGCGGCCGGCCGCCGTCGAGAAGAAGACGGTGCCCAGCACGGCGACGCCGATCGCGGAGCCGAGCTGCTGGTCGGCGTTGAGCACGCCCGATGCCGAGCCGACCATCGGCAGCGTCACCCCGGCCAGGACGATGTCGAAGAACGGCGCGATGAACAGTCCCATCCCGATGCCGCTGACGAGCAGCGCCGGGGCGAACTCCCAGCCGGTCGTCGGTGGCGCGACGTGCAGGGTCACGACGACGCCGGCGATCCCCGCGGCCATGACGACGGCACCGGCCTGCAGGACGGGGCGGCCGAACCTCCGGCCGAGCCACGCGCCGGACAGCGTCGCCCCGATCGCGACGCCGAGTGCCCACGGCGCGAGGACGAGCCCGGCGCGCAACGGGCTGAAGGCGAGGCCGAGCTGCAGGTAGAGGCCGAGCACGAGGAACAGGCCCGTCATCCCGCCGAAGAACACGAGCCCGACGATCATGCCGCCGGAGAAGGCGCGGGACCGGAACAGCGCCGGTTCGACGAGCGGTGAGCGGCCCGCGCGGGCCCGGCGGACCTGGTGCCACGCGAACACGCCGAGCACCGGCACCGACGTCGCCAGTAGCGCGTACGACCAGCCCGGCCACCCCAGTTCGCGGCCCTGTACCAGCGGGAAGACGAGCAGCAGCAGGCCGAGTGTGACGAGCGCGGTGCCGACGGGATCGGGACGGGCCGTGCGCTCCCCGCGCGACTCGGGCAGCACCTTCAGGGCGACGGCGAGACACGCGAGACCGATCGGCACGTTGACCAGGAAGACGGTGCGCCAGCCCGCGCCGCCCAGGTCCCACGCGATCAGGGCGCCGGCGAGGATCGGGCCGCCGACAGCGGCGAGGCCCATCGCCGGACCGAACGCGCCGAACGCGGCGCCGAGCTCCCGGGGCGGGAAGGCGGACTTGATGATGCCGAACCCCTGTGGGATGAGGATGGCGCCGGCCAGGCCCTGCAGGACGCGGCAGGCGATGAGGACGCCGGGTGTCGGGGCGAGCCCGCAGAGCGCGGAGAACGCGACGAACCCGGTGAGCCCGACGAGGAAGACGCGTCTGCGGCCGTAGAGGTCGCCGAGGCGCCCGCCGGTCACGAGGCCGACGGCGTAGGCGAGCGTGTAGCCGGCGGCGATCCACTGGATGGTCGTGGCGTCGCCGCCCAGTTCGTGCTGGATCGACGGCGCGGCGATCCCGACGACGGTTGCGTCGAGCAGGTCCATGATCTCGGCGACGAGGACGACGACGAGCGCGAACCAGCGCAGTGGGTAGGCCGGTGCTGCCGGCGGGGTCTCGGTGGCGAGTGACACGGGCATCTCGTTTCGAACGGCGTTCGTTGACGAACAGTGTTCTACTCTCGAACGGTGTACGTCGTCAAGAACGGTGTTCGTTCCGCGGCGCGGGCGGCTACGCTGCGCGACATGAGCACGGCCCCCGCGCTGCCCGAGCCCCCGTGGCGCACCCCCCGCAAGGACCCGGCCAACCGGCGCACCCTCAGCAGGGAGGCGATCGTCGCCGCCGCGCTGCGGGTGCTGAAGGCCGAGGGCATCGACGCGGTGAGCATGCGGCGCGTCGCCACCGAGCTGGGGACGGGCGCGGCGTCGCTCTACGCGCACGTCGCCAACAAGGACGAGCTGCTCGCGCTCGTGTTCGACGAGGTCGCGGGCGAGATCACGCTGCCCGAGCCCGACGGCGCCCGGTGGCGGGAACAGGTCACCGACCTGTGGACCGAGTCGCGCGCGGTCATGGCGCGCAACGGCGACATCGCCCGCGTCGCGATCGGCTCGGTACCGATGGGGCCCAACTCGTTGCGCCTGGCCGAGGTGACGACGGCGATCCTGCGCGCGGGTGGCGTGCCGTCTCGGCCGGCGGCGTGGGCGGTCGACGTGATCGGGATGTTCGTCTCCGCGTCGGCGATCGAGTCCGCCCAGCACGAGCGGGCCGGTGTCGACCAGGAGGCCTACCACCGCCAAGTGGCCGACTACTTCCGCAGCCTGCCCGCCGAGCTGTTCCCCGTACTGGCCTCGCTCAGCGCAGACCTGACCAGCGGCGACGCCGACGAGCGGTTCGCCTTCGGGCTACGGCTCCTGGTGGGCGGCCTCGCGGCGGAGGCGGACCGCGCGAACCCCCTGTGAGTGGCAATAGTCGCTATAGCGACTATTGCCACTCACAACCGGCGGGTCAGCCCGGGAAGTCCTCGCGCAGCAGGTCCATCAGCAGGCCGTCGTGCCAGGTGCCGTCTGCGCCGCGCTCGTAGCGGCGCATCACCCCGACCGGCCGGAACCCGACGCGCTCGTAGCTGCGGATCGCGCGCTCGTTGGTGGCGGCCGGGTCGATGACGATGCGGTGATGGTCGCGCCGGGTGAACAGGTACCGGACGAGGGTGCGCAGGGCGTCGGCACCGAGGCCCTGGCCGTGCGCGTCTGGATGCAGCGCGATGTCGACGCCCGCGTGCCGGTAGTCGGGATCGTCCTCCTCGTGGAAGATCACCAGCCCGATGACGTCGCCCGCCAGCTCCACGGCGTAGCCGTGCGGGCCGAGCAGCTCCCGGCGCACCCGCTCCAGGTCGTAGCCACCCCACCAGCGCTCGACCTCGGGGTGGCGCAGGATGTCGATGAACGCGCTGACGTGCTCGGACCCGGTGGGGCGCAGCACGACGACCTGCCCGGCGAGCGCGTCGGTGCCCTCGACGTCGGGAGCCGGGGCGCCGCGCAGCGGCGCGGCCGTACTGGGGGAGTGTCCTACCGTCATCTGGTCCTCCGGTCGGGAGCGGTCAGGGTGTGCCGGGCGGCCTCGCGCAGTGACGCGGCGCCCGTCGGCTGCTCGAAGACGACGTCGGCGTGGCGGCCGTCGATCTCGAGCGACGCGATGGTGTTGCCGAAGTAGGGTCCGCCCAGTTTGTCCCAGGTCACCGGCGGTGTCTCGGCTCCCGTGCGGGCGGCCCAGGCCCGGGTGAGGCGGGCCGCGGCCCGGTGCCAGGCCAGCCGGAACCCGATCCGCACGTAGGGCGGCACGTGGTTGTGGACCGGTGAGCAGGTGAGCTGGTGCACGGGCGCCTCGCCGGCC
Organism: Pseudonocardia sulfidoxydans NBRC 16205; assembly: GCF_007989085.1. Taxonomy (GTDB): domain Bacteria; phylum Actinomycetota; class Actinomycetes; order Mycobacteriales; family Pseudonocardiaceae; genus Pseudonocardia; species Pseudonocardia sulfidoxydans. The sequence continues at coordinate 238,414 of NZ_BJVJ01000001.1, read as the reverse complement.
CCGACGACGTCGGCGCGTGCCGCGTAGCTGTGGTGCACGTCGCCGGACAGGACGCTGACCGACGCGGGCGCGGGCTGGTCGCCGCGGGCGTGGGACGCGGCGGCGACGAGGCGGGCCAGCCGTTCGAACGAGGCGTAGAACGCGGGCCAGTGCTCCAGGTCGGCGGCCTGGCGGATCTTCTCGCCGAGCGCCCCGCGCCACCCGGGGCGGGCGGTGGCGTCCTCGTTGACGGTCTCCAGGTCACCGATCGCGGGCGGCAGCAGCCAGGGCACCGACGTCACCAGCAGCAGGTGGTCGGTCGGGCCCGGTTCGAGGGCGCGGTCCTCGATCCAGGAGAACTCGCGGTCGCCGATCATGAGGTGCTCACCGCCGCCGAGGATGCGCCCGTTGCGCGAGTCCATGACGACGATCCTGGTGCGCCCCAACGCCCAGCGGAAGCTGAACCGGACGCCCTTCGAGCCGTCGACCTCGGTGTCGGCGCGGTCGGCCAGCTCGGCCAGCAACGGCCAGGTGTCCCCGCCGTGGGCGAGGACCGCGGCGTAGTCGGGGTCCTCGGCCAGTTCCTCGGGGGAGAGGTTGCCGAGGTGCTGGTACACCCAGTACGACGCGAGGCCCGAGCGGATCCGCTCGGCCCACCACGACTTCTCCGCCATTTCTGCGCGCCAGACGTCGGAGGTGTTCCAGTCGTCGCGGATGTCGTGGTCGTCGAAGATCATCCCCGTCGGGACCGTCGACATGATCCAGCGGATCTCGGGGTCGGTCCACGAGTCGCGGTAGAGCCCGACGTACTCCTCGTAATCGACGATCTCGTCGTCGGGCCAGTCGGGGTGCTGGTCACGTCGGTGGGCGATGCGGCGCACCGTCTGCGGGGTGAGCTCGTCGGCGTAGACCTGGTCGCCGATGAGCAGCAGCGCGTCGGGCCACTCCTCGGGCGGGCCGCCGGCCATGCGGGCGGCGTAGGCGTCGAGGGCGTCGATGCCGAAGGTCGCGGCAAGCTTCGGGTCGGCGAGCTTCACGTAGCGGCAGGAGCCGAACAGGATGCGGTGGCGGCCCGCCGACCCCGGGCCCCGCGTCGCGATGCTGCTCTGCGGGTAGGGCGAGCCGGGCAGCGGCCAGACGCGTTCGCCGTCGAGGTGGACCTCGTAGGGGGTGCGGGTGTCGGGCGTCAGCCCGGTGACGACGACCAGCGCGTAGTGGTGACCCGACACCTCGAACGTCGGCGCCCGGCTGCCGAGGACCTCGACGGTCGCGGGCGCGGACGTCTGCACCCAGACGGTGGCCGAGTCGTCGCCGACGTGACGCAGCACGGGACCGAGGACCAGGGACGTCACCGGGTCAACCTATCGGGCGTGGACCTCGCCGTCGTGCGCGTGCTCCAGCCCGAGCAGCGCGGCGCCGACGACGCCCGCGTCCGTGCCGAACGTCCCCGGCCGTACCTCGGCGACCGGCCGCGCCTCCCGGGCGTAGGCGTGTTCGAGGTAGGCAGCACGGGCGGGGTCGAGCAGCAGGTCGCCCGTGGTGACCAGGCCACCGCCGATGACGACGGCCTCGATCTCCAGCATGTTGGTCAACGACGCGATGCCGATGCCGAGCCAGCGGCCCAGGGTCGCGAACAGGCCGAGCGCGGTGGGGTCGCCCAGCTCGGTGGCGCGGGTGACGGCGTGGCCGGTGACGTGCCCGTCGTGCTCGTCGCGGGCGATCCGGGCGATCGCGCCGCCGGGGTCGGCGGCGGCGGCCTCGCGCGCCATCCGGTCCAGCGCCGTCCCGGAGGCGACGGCTTCCAGGCAGCCGCGGTTGCCGCAGCCGCACACCGGCCCGTCGGGGGCCACGATGATGTGCCCCAGCTCCCCGCCCCGCCCCGTCGGGCCGCGGTAGATGACGCCGCCCAGCACCAGCCCGCCGCCGACGCCGGTCCCGACGGTGAGGAACACCATCTCGCGCAGGCGGTCCCTGCCCAGCCGGGCCTCGGCGAGGGCGGCGACGTTGGCGTCGTTGTCGACGGTCGCGGGCAGCCCGGTGGCCTCCTCCAGCTCGTCGCGGACCCGCCAGTTCCGGTAGGTGTTGTTGGGCGCCCAGCGGATCAGGCCGGCCGGCCACTCGACGATCCCCGCCGCGCCCACGCCGATGGCGCCGACCTCGGGATGAGCGGTCAGCAGGTGCTGGGTGATGCCCAGCAGGAGCTTCGTCATCGTGGTGCCGTCGGAGGTCTCCGGCGTCCGCTCCGACACCTCGGCCAGGATCGTGCCGTCGTCACCGACGACCGCGCCGCGGATGTTGGTGCCGCCGATGTCGAGGCCGATCGCATGGTTGCCGGGCTGCGCGCTCACACCAGAACTATGGCCCATCGGCGGACGGGTTTGGCGTTTCCGGTGGCGGGGAACGTGCGGGCATGCCGGTCCTGCGACGTGTAGCCAGACCCATGCTCGCCGCCATGTTCATCAGTGGCGGCATCTCCGCTCTGCGCGCCCCCGAGGGTCACGCGCAAGCCGCGAAGCCCGTGCTCGACGCCGCGGCGCCCGCGCTCGACCCGGTGCTGGACAAGGCCGTCGAGGTGACGCCGATCGACTCCCGGCCCGACGCCGAGATGCTCGTGAAGGTCGACGCCGTGGTGAAGATCGCCGCGGGGTCCCTGCTCGCGCTGGGCAAGACGCCACGGCTGGCGTCGACGGCGCTGGCCGCGAGCCTCGTCCCGACGACGCTGGCCGGGCACCGCTTCTGGGAGATCGAGGACCCCGAGGAGCGCAAGGCGCAGCAGATCCATTTCCTGAAGAACGTCGGGCTGCTCGGCGGGCTGCTCATCGCCGCCGCCGACACCCACGGCAAGCCGTCCGTCGCCTACCGGGGCAGGCGGACCGCCCGGCTCGCCGCCGCGGCGGCGGGGGAACGCGTCGACGCCGTGACCGGGGCCGCGCACGACATCTCCGGCCGGGTCGCGGGCGCCGCCCACGACGCGGGCGGCGCGGTGTCCGGGATCGCGGCCGGGCTCGCCGGTCTCGCGCCGGGCGTCGCCGCGTCGGCGAAGTCGTCGGGGCTCGCCGACAAGGCGTCGGAGGCCGGTGCGGCGCTGGCCGACCGGGCCTCGGCGGTGGGCGCGGCCGTCGCCGAGCGGGCACCGGTCGTGGGCGCGGCCGTCGCCGACCGGGCCACGAAGGCGGGCGCGGTGATCGCGGAGAAGGCGCCGGAGGTCGGTGCGGCTCTCGCCGATCGCGCCACCAAACTTGCTGACAGGGCTCCCGACGTCGGCGCGCAGCTGGCCGACCGCGCGTCGAAGGTCTCGGCGACGGTGGCCGACCGGGCCCCCGACCTGCGCGACACCCTCATGGCCAGGGCCGCCGAGCTGAGCGACGACATCGCCGACCGGTCCGCCGACGCCAGTGAGCGGGCCGCCCGCCTGCAGCGCCGCGCCGACAAGCACGGGGAGCGGCTGCAGAAGCTCGTCGAGAAGCGGGGTGTGAAGTGGCAGGCGCTGCTCGCCGAGCACGGCGGGGACCTGCAGGCCGAGGCGGGCAGGCGCGGCAGGAAACTGCTGAAGGCTGCCGAGAAGCGGCGCGCCGCGTGGGAGAAGCAGGCCACGAAGGCGGCGGCCAAGGCGCGGAAGAAGGCACCGGGCTACGTCGACCAGCTGTCGACGCTGGCGTCCGAGGCCGCCGAGCAGGCCGCGAAGCTGCGCGGTGACCTCGCCGCGCGCGCGTCCGAGCTGGGGGCCGCGGCGGCCAAGGCTGCCGACGGCGCAGCGACCGACACCCGCACGCGGCTGTCGAAGGTCGGCTGACCGACGCTCCCGTGAGAGGGCCCGGACACCCGGGGTGTCCGGGCCTCTCCGTCGCCTCAGACCGAACGCTGGTACGCGCGGAACGCCCTGGTCGCGAGCGCCGACAGCGCGAGCGCGACGACCGCGAGCCCGAGCAGCCGCCATCCGATGCCGGCCGGGTCGGGATCGGCCGACAGCGCCGACCGGCTCGCCGTCACGGCCCAGTCGACCGGGTTCCAGGTCGCGACGGCCTGGATCCAGCCGGGCATCGCCTCGCGGGCGATGATCGCCGACGAGAGGAACGACAGCGGCAGCGTCAGCATCGTCGAGAAGCCGATGAGGGCCTCGCGTCGACGCACCAGCAGTGCGACGCCGTTGGACAGCGACCCGAACGCCGCCGCGAGCAGCACCGCGGCCACCAGCATGACCAGCACGCCGACGACGCCGCCCGCGAACCGTGCCCCCGACGCCACCGCGACGACCACGATGACCAGCGACTGGATGACCGTCGTGAAGCCGGTGTAGGCCACCGACGAGCCCATCATCGCGCCGCGGCTCGCAGGCGAGGACAGCATGCGGTCCATGACGCCGCGGTCCATGTCCTCGATGAACGCCATGCCCGACCAGCCGCTGGAGAACAGCACCGTCATGATCACGACGCCGGGCGCCAGGAACTCCAGGTAGGACCCGGCGCCGAAGCCGGGCAGCGCCACGACGGCGCGGAAGAGCTGACCGAACAGCAGCAGCCAGATCAGCGGCTGCACCAACGTCACGATCACGAACGCGGGCTGGCGCAGGAAGCCGCGGACGTGCCGGCCCGTGAGATGGACGGTGTGCGGGACGAGGGTGGTCATGCCGCGACCTCGGCGAGCGTGCGCCCCGTGAGGCGCAGGTAGACGTCGTCGAGCGACGGGCGGGCGACGCTGATCGCCGCGACGCTCACGCCACCCCGTTCCAGCGCCGCGAGCAGCCCGGGGACGGCCTGGGCGCCGTCGTCGACGCGGGCGCGCAGGGCCCGCCCCTCGGTGGTGACGTCACCGACCCCGGCCCGGTGCAGCACGGCGGCCGCGAGCGACGGGTCGTCGGAAGGGGCGAGGCCGACGACGACGGTGTCCCCGCGCAGGTCGCTCTTGAGCGCGTCGGGCGTCCCGGTCGCGACGACCCGCCCGTGGTCGACGATCGCCACCCGCTCGGCGAGCTGGTCGGCCTCCTCGAGGTAGTGCGTGGTGAGCAGGACGGTGGTGCCCTCGTCGCGGGCCAGGGCGGCGATCTCGGTCCACAGGTCGGCGCGGGCCTGCGGGTCCAGCCCGGTCGTCGGTTCGTCGAGGAAGAGCACCGGCGGACGGTGCACGAGGCCCATGGCGACGTCGAGTTTGCGCGCCATACCGCCGGACCAGGTGCGTACGACGCGGCCCGCGGCGTCGGCGACGCCGAAGCGGGCGAGCAGGGCGTCGGCCCGGGTGCGCGCCTCGGCGCCGGACAGACCCTGCAGCCGTCCGGCCAGCACCAGGTTCTCCCGGCCGGTGGCCTGCGGGTCGGTGGCGGCCCGCTGCGTGACGACGCCGATGTTGCGGCGCACCTGTGCGGGCTCGGCGGCGACGTCGTGTCCGGCGACGGTCGCGGTGCCGGAGTCGGGCCTGGTGAGCGTGGTGAGCACCTTGACGGTCGTCGACTTGCCCGCACCGTTGGGCCCGAGCAGGCCGAACACGGTGCCGGGTGCGACGTCGACGGTGAGCCCGTCGAGCGCGGTGACGTCGCCGTAGCGCTTGACGAGCGCCTCGGCCTGGATCGCGGTGTGCATACGGCAGCCCTTCGCCTGATCCGGGCGGCCCGTCCGCGGCTATCGTGAAGGTGCCCTGGGTCGCACCGCGTGCGGGCCGACCTGGGAACGGGGCCCCGGCCCGGGTGTAGCCGCACCCGGCCGGGGTTTTCTTCGGTCGGACATCTGTCCGTGCGCGAGTATCCGAGTTCGAGTACATGACGTCAAGTATGACGTCAGAGTGATGTCAGTTCGTGGGCCCGCGCTCCGCGGCGATCCGGGCGAGGACCTCGTCGTCCGGCGGCATCTCCCCGGTCTGGTGGACCGTGCGCCACAGCTCGTAGCCCTCGAGCGTGCCGGCATCGAGGTCGGCGAGCAGCGCCTCGACGAAGGTGAGCTCGGCGCGGGCCAGCGTGAGGCGGTACTCGAACTCGATCGACATCAGCCGGGGCAGGCCCTCGCTCTCGCCACGGCGCAGCGCTGACGCGCCCCCGTCGATCATCGAGGAGAGCCGGTGCACGCGCAGCCGCAGCAGGCCGGCGACGACGTCGGGTGGCAGGCCCGGCAGCATCGACAGCGCCGCCTCGAAGCTGGTGAACTCCTTGACGGGCACCGAGATCAGCTCGCTCAGCCAGTCCGCGAACTCCACCCGCCCCGGCTCGGTGACGGTGTAGACGGTGCGTTCGGGGCGCCGCCCGTCGCGCAGCGTCTCCGCCGGCTCGATCAGCCCACGCTTGGCCAGCGAGTCGACGACCGAGTACAGCGAGCCGTAGTTGAGCTTGATGCTCTCCTCCTTGGCCCGGCTGCGCAGCGTTGTCGCCATCTCGTAGGGGTGCATCGGGCGCTCGGTGAGCAGACTGAGTACGGCGAGGGCGAGCGCGTTGGACCTCGATCGGGCGGGCACGGCGGTCAGAGTATTCGATCCCGGGTATGTCTGGATGTGTTTGCCCGGCCGTATCGACCATGATGGACGTCGATGGACGATGATGTACGCCCATGAGCGGCGAGACCTGGACGAGCGACGAGTGTGCCCAGGCCTGGGGGGTCAAAACCACGACGTGGCTGGGCTACGTGTCACGTGGGCAGGCGCCGGGCCCGCTCGACATCGGTGGCCGGCGCAAGCTGTGGGACGCCGAGGAGGTCCGCGCCTGGCCGCGCCCGGGTGCGGGGCGTAGCCGCAGCGGGGCGGGGCCGGAGGCGGAGGCGCTGCTCGCGGAGATGGCGGAGGTGGCCGACCGCATCGACGAGCTGCGCACCCGCCAGCAGGAGCTCCTGTGCCGGGGCAAGCAGGTGGGCCTGGAGATCCGGGCGATGGCCCGCGCTTCGCGGATCTCCCCGCAGACCGCCTACGGCCGCCTCGACGGCTGCTGATGCGACGACCCTGTGAGTGGCGATAGTCGCTGTAGCGACTATCGCCACTCACGACCCGGGCAGTGCTCACGATCCGGACAGGCGGGACCGCACCCACGCCGTCAGCATCTCGACGTGGCGCGTGAAGGTCTCGTCGGCCGTCGACGGCGCCGGGACCGCCGCCATGACCGCGCGGTTGTGTCGCAGGTCGAGATCGGGGTGGGAGTCGAGCAGCGCCAGGGGTCGAAACATCGTCGGTGTTCGGCTAGAACGGAGCCCGTGAGCCTCGCCTACGTCGTCGGGACCTTCGACACGAAGTCGGCCGAGCTGTCCTATGTGGCCGGCCTGCTCCGGACCGCCGGAGCAGACGTCCGGACCGTCGACGTGTCCACCTCGGAGGCTGCGCGGTCGACCGCCGACGTCGGGCCCGCCGACGTCGCCGCGCACCATCCCGACGGCGCCGACGCCGTGTTCACCGGTGACCGGGGGAGCGCGGTCGGCGCGATGGCCGTTGCGCTGCAGGCATTCCTGGCCTCGCGCGACGACGTCGGCGGCGTCCTCGGGCTCGGCGGCTCGGGCGGGACGGCGCTGATCACCCCGGCGATGCGGGCAGTGCCCGTCGGCATCCCGAAGGTGATGGTCTCGACCGTCGCGTCCGGCGACGTCGCCCCCTACGTCGGCGCCGCCGACATCGCGATGCTGCACTCGGTCACCGACGTCGCCGGGCTCAACCGCATCTCGCGGCAGGTCCTCGGCAACGCCGCGCACATGCTCGCGGGCGCCCTGGCCAACGCGGTGCCCGCGGCGGCGGACCGCCCCGCCGTCGGCATCACGATGTTCGGGGTGACGACGCCGCTGGTGACGCAGGTGCTGGAACGACTCGACGACGTCGACCCGCTCGTCTTCCACGCCACCGGTACCGGCGGGAAGGCGATGGAGAAGCTCGTCGACGACGGCCTGATCGGCGCCGTCCTCGACGTCACCACCACCGAGGTCGCGGACCTGCTCGTCGGCGGCGTCATGGCGGCAGGCGAGGACCGGCTCGACGCGATCGCCCGCACCGGGGTGCCCTACGTCGGCTCCTGCGGGGCCCTCGACATGGTCAACTTCGGCGCGCCCGACACCGTCCCCGCCGCCTTCGCCGGGCGGACGTTCTACGAGCACAACGCGCAGGTCACGCTGATGCGGACCGCGGCCGACGAGAACCGTTCCTGTGGGGAGTTCCTGGCGCGCAAGCTGAACGCGTTGACCGGGCCTGCGGTGTTCCTGATCCCCGAGGGCGGGGTCTCCGCGCTCGACGCACCGGGTCAGGCGTTCCACGATCCGGAGGCCGACGCGGCCCTGTTCGAGGCCGTGGAGTCCGCAGTGGCGCGCCCGGGGGTCGTACGCCGGGTGCCCCACCACATCAACGACCCCGCGTTCGCCGACGCAATCGTCGCCGCCTGGAAGGAGCTGCGGCCGTGAAGCGGCACAGGAGGGTCGACCTCGTCGAACGATTCCAGGACATGGCCCGGCGCGGCGAACCCATCGTCGGCGGGGGAGCGGGCACCGGGCTCTCGGCCAAGTGCGAGGAGGCCGGCGGGATCGACCTCATCGTCATCTACAACTCCGGCCGCTACCGGATGGCCGGCCGCGGCTCGCTCGCCGGGCTGCTCGCGTACGGCAACGCCAACGACATCGTCGTCGAGATGGCCGCCGAGGTGCTGCCCGTCGTCAAGGAGACACCCGTGCTCGCGGGCGTCAACGGCACCGACCCGTTCATGATCACCGACCGGTTCCTGCGCGAGCTCGACGACCTCGGCTTCGCCGGCATCCAGAACTTCCCGACGGTCGGGCTCATCGACGGCACCTTCCGCGCCAACCTCGAGGAGACCGGGATGGGCTACGGCCTGGAGGTCGACCTCGTCGCCGCCGCCCGCGCCGCCGACATGCTCACCACCCCCTACGTCTTCTCCGCCGACGACGCGCGCGCCATGACCCGGGCCGGTGCCGACATCGTCGTGTGCCACATGGGGTTGACCACCGGCGGTGCCATCGGCGCCGAGACCGCGAAGACCCTCGACGACTGCGTCGCGCTCGTCGACGAGTGGTCCGCCGCCGCCCTCGACGAACGCGACGACGTCCTCGTCCTCGTCCACGGCGGGCCCGTCTCCATGCCCGACGACGCCGCCTACGTGCTGTCGCGCACCGCGCACTGCCACGGCTTCTACGGGGCGTCGTCGATGGAGCGGCTGCCCACCGAGAAGGCCCTCACCGAACAGACCCGTGCGTTCAAGACCGTCCTCGAGGAGAACTGACATGCCGCGTCCGTACGCCAGTGGAGTCGTCACCGCGTCCGCCGACGACGTCTGGGCCCGCATCCGCGACTTCAACGGGATCGCCGACTGGCATCCCGGCATCCAGAGCAGCGAGCTCACCACCGGCGACTCCGGCGCCGAGGTCGGGGCCGTCCGCAAACTCGGCCTCGGCGGCGACGCGGTCGTGTCGGAGCGGCTCGTCGCGCTCGACGACGACGCCCGCACCTACACCTACACGTTCACCGACTCGGGCCCGTTCCCCGTGCGCCGCTACGTCTCCACCATCCGCGTCGCCCCCGTCACCGACACCGGGCACGCCTTCGTCGAGTGGTGGGCGGAGTTCGACGCCGACGCCGGCGACGAGGCCGAGCTGACCAAGACCTACGCCCGCGGCGTGTACGGCGGTGGAATCTCGGCCCTGCAGCAGCACTTCGGCGGCTGACTTCTGCCAGGGTGTCCGCATGGGTGTCTCGCATGGGTGACGAGGACGACGACCTCGACCAGTACGCGCAGCTCGAACCGGAGGACACGCTCGAGGACCGCGGTGTCGTCGACGTGCTCGACGAGGGCTACTCGCCCCCGGAGCGGCCGTGGGCGGCGGGTGACTACGGCGAGACGGCACGCGAGGCCGCCGAGCACGAGGACCTCGACCACCGCCTCGCCCGGGAGCTGCCCGACCCCGCCTTCTCCGACGCCGACGAGGGCGACGGCCTCGGCGACGCCTCCGACACCGACGGCGAGCTGCTCGCCACCGACGAGGTGGGCGGCCGTCGCGCCGGTCGGCTCGTGCAACGCGACGAGGACCCCCTCGTGACCGACGACGAGAACTGGGCCGTCGACGCCGGCATCGACGGTGCCGGCGCGTCGGCGGAGGAGGCGGCCGTGCACGTCATCGACGACGACCGCTGATGGCCTCCCGGGACGACGTCCGCCGGTTCGTCCGCGCCCCGAAACGCCTCGCCGCCACCTACCTGGAGACTCGATGACCGCCGCCCTCGTCCTCGTCCACGGCGCCTGGCACGGCGCGTGGGCGTGGGACTCGTTGCGCACCGAGCTGCCCGACGTCGAGACGATCGCCGTCGACCTGCCCTCCTCGGGCCCCGACCCGGCGTCCCTGGGGACTCTCGACGACGACGTCGCCGTGGTCCGCGCGGCCGTCGCCGCGGCGGGCCGGCCCGTCGTGGTGGTCGGGCACTCCTACGGTGGCGTCCCGATCACCGAAGGCCTGGACGGGGCCGACGGCGTCGCCCGCCTCGTGTACCTCACCGCGATGATGATGGACGTCGGGCACACGGTCGCCGGGAGCGTGCGCGGGCAGTGGCCGTCGTGGTGGGACGTCCACGAGGACCGGGGATATCTCGACGCCCGCCACCCGGAGCAGTTCCTCTTCGGCGACGTCGCCCCCGCCGTCTGCGAGGCCGCGGTCGCCCGGCTGCAGCACCAGTCGCTCGCGGCCTATACCGTCCCGCTCACCGCGGCGGCCTGGAAGAACGTCCCCAGCACCTACATCGTGTGCGAGAACGACGCCGCTCTCGCCCCGCGGGCCCAGGAACGGCTGGCGGAGCGCGCCGACCGGGTGGTGCGGATGGCGTCGGCGCACTCGCCGTTCCTGTCCCACCCGGAGGACCTCGCAGCGCTGCTGCGCGAGGAGCTGGCGTCGGTCGCGGGGTGACCGGGTCGACGCGCGACCCGTCAGCGGACGGGCTCGAGAGAGTGGACCAGCGCGGGGGAGCGTTCGATCTGCTTCTTCAGCAGGCCCGCCGCGTACTGGAGCAGCGGCAGTCGGGTGGCGGCGAACTCCTCGGGTGAGCGCGTGCCCGACGCCGCGGCGCAGCTGACCCCGGCGAGCGGCAGCCCGGCGATCAGGATCGGCACGCCGATGACGGTGATCCCCATGTCGAGCTCGTCGACGACCAGCGCGTAGCCCTTCCGGCGCACGTCGGCGAGCCGTTCGCGCAGCTCGTCCTTCGTCGTGACGGTGTAGGGCGTGCGCTGCTCGACGGCGAGCCCGGCGAGGTACTCGTCGAGCTGGTCCTGGGGCAGGAACGCGAGCATCGCCCGGCCACTGGCGGAGACGTAGGCGGAGACGTGCGTGCCCGGGGTGACGGCGAAGCGCAGCAACCGCTCCGTCTGCACGTGGGCGAGATGGATGATGTCGTCGCCGGACAGGGTCGTGAGCGAGACGCTGTCGCCCGTCTCGTCGCGCACCGACTGCAGGTACGGCTGCGCGACCTCTGCCAGGTTCATCGAGTCGGGGTAGCTCGCGCCGATCTCCATGACCTTCGGGGTGAGGACGAACTTCCGGTCGATCTGGCGGAGGTACCCGAGCTGCACCAGCGTGAGCAGGAACCGTCTGGCGACGGCGGGGCTCAGTTCGGTCGACGCCGCGACCTGGCTCAACGTCAGCTCCGGGGTGCCGGGCCCGAAGGCGCGGAGCACGGCGATCCCCCGCGCGAGCGCGCTGACGAACTGCTCCTTGTCGGGTGGCACGGCAGGACTCGGGGTTGACACTCGCGCCTCCTCGTCGCACGCTGCTGTTCGGCCAGCGAAATCTTCTTCGCTCAGCGAAACATTGTCAAGTCTCGACGAGGAGGCGCCGTGCAGGAGCATTCGAGCAGACCACCCGTCACCACACGCCGGATCACCATCGCCGTCTCGATCGGCACGGTGATCGAGTGGTACGACTTCTTCCTCTACGGCACCGCCGCAGCACTGATCTTCCCCACGCTGTTCTTCCCCGCGGACGATCCCGCCACCGCCACGTTGCTGTCGTTCGCGACGTTCGCGACCGGGTTCGCCGCCCGCCCCCTCGGGGGGTTCCTCTTCGGACACCTCGGTGACCGGTTCGGTCGCAAGACCGTCCTGATCTCGACGCTGGTCCTGATGGCCGTCGCGACCGTCGGTGTCGGCCTGCTGCCGACCTACTCCCAGATCGGCGTCGCCGCCCCCATCCTGCTGGTGGTCCTGCGGGTCCTGCAGGGCCTCGGCACCGGCGGCGAATGGGGCGGCGCGGCCCTGATGACCAAGGAGAACGGCAGCAGGCGCCCCGGCTTCTTCGGCGCGTTCCTGTCCAGCGCGGTGTTCGCGGGCCTCATCCTCGGCTCGTTCGTCTACACCGGACTCTCCGCCGTGCTGACCGACGACGCCCTGCTCGGCTGGGGCTGGCGTGTCCCGTTCCTCATCAGCATCGTGCTCATCGGCGTCGCACTCTGGATCCGGCGGGGCCTGACCGAGACCACGGAGTTCTCGCAGCTCACCGAGCGCGAGGGCCGGGAGAAAGCGCCCATCGTCGAGGCCCTGCGCCGCCCGCGCAACGTCGTCGCGATCTTCTTGATGCGCGTCGGCCAGAACGCGACGTTCAACATCGTCTCGGTCTTCGTCCTCACCTACGCGACGACGACCCTCGACCTGCCGCGCTCGTCCGTGCTGGCCGCGACCGTCGTCGGCGCCGCCGTCGCCTGCGTGCTCGCCCCGCTCTACGGCCACCTCGGCGACCGGCTCGGGTTCCGCCGGGTCATGATCGCGGCGTTGGTCGTGCAGGCCGTCTTCGCGTTCCCGTTCTTCCTGCTCGTCGACTCGCGCAGCATGGCGCTCGTCGTGATCGCCGTGACGGTCGGCATCGCCGGTGGCTCCGCGGCCTCCGACGCGATCCAGCCCGCCTACTTCACCGCCATGTTCGGCACGAAGAGCCGGATGAGTGCCGTGTCCATCGGACGCGAGGGTGGCACCGCGATCGGCGGCGGTCTCGCCCCGCTCATCGCCGCCGCGCTGCTGGGCTGGGCCGGGGGAGCGCCGTGGGGCATCGCGGGCTGGATGGTGTTCACCAGCCTGATCGGCCTCGTCGGGGTGTTCATGGCGCGCCCGCCCGCTGCCGGTTCCGGGAGCGTCGTGCACCCCGACGACGCCGCGGAGGTGGCCCGGTGACCGACGCGCAGTCGCTCGTCCGGGCCGCCGCGGGCAGTTCCGTGGTCGACCTCGTCGACGCCCGCGCCCGGACGCATCCCGACCGCGTCGCGCTGCAGTCCGGCTCCCGGCAGGTCACCTACCGGGCGCTGGGGGAGCGGACCCGCAGGCTCGCAACGGTTCTCGACCGCGCCGGGGTGCGCCACGGCGACCGGATCGGCCTGGTCTCGGAGAACCGCCCCGAGTACCTGGAGATCATCCTGGCCGCATCCCGCCTCGGCGCCGTCGTCGCCACCGCGAGCACCCGCGCCACGGCCGCGGAGATCGACGCCTGCCTGGACCTGGTCGCCCCCAGGGTGACGATCCGGTCGTCGCGGCACACGGTCGAGGGTCGTCCCGAACCGGTGCTCGTCCTGGGCCCGGCCTTCGAGGCTGACCTCACGGCTGCCACTGAACGGGAGGAGCCGAACGCGGCAGGGGCCGAGGACCTCGTCGTCATCCTCTACACGAGCGGCACCACGGGGACGCCCAAGGGCGCGTGCATCAGCCACCGCGCGGAGATCGCCCGCTCCATGGCCACCCGCGCCGAGCTGGGCATCGCCGCCGGCGACGCGTTCGTCGCCTGGTCGCCCCTGCACCACATGGGTGCGCTGGACAACTCGCTGTCCACGCTGATGTCTGGCGGGAAGGTCGTCGTCGTCGACGGGTTCGACGTCGACACCCTCCTCGACGTCATCGCCCACGAGCGCATCGGCTGGCTCCTCGTCATGCCCGGGACCGTCGGCCGGCTCGCCGACGCTCTGCGCGACAACGGGATCCGCCCCGCTGGTGTGACGGTGTGCGGCGTGATGCCCGACCTGGTGCGGCCCGTCGAGATCGCCGCGCTCACGACGCTGCTCGACGCCCCCTACGCCAACACCTTCGGCGCCACCGAGACCGGCTGCCCGCCCTGCTCGGCCGGCGTCATCCCGGTCGGGGTCGAACCGACCGGGTTCGCCAAGGAGCAGAGCGCCTACTGCGAGGTCCGGCTGGTCGCCCCCGACGGCCGCGACGTCCCCGACGGCGAACCGGGGGAGGTCGCGATGCGCGGCCCCACCCTGTTCAGCGGGTACTGGGACAACGAGGCGACCAACCTCGCCGACTTCCGCGACGGCTGGTTCCACCTGGGCGACGTCCTGCTGCGGCACCCCGATGGCACCCTCTCGTTCGTCGACCGCGTCAAGTACATGATCAAGAGTGGCGGCGAGAACGTCTACCCCGCCGAGATCGAACGTGTCCTGCTGCAGACGCCGGGCGTGCTCGAGGCCGGTGTCGTCCGCCGCCCCGACGACCGCTGGGGCGAGGTCCCCGTCGCCTTCGTCGTCCACACCGCCGGATCCGTGCCGCAGGCCGAGCTGATCGCGGCCTGCCGCGCGCAGCTCCCCGGCTTCAAGACCCCCAAGGAGATCCACTTCGTCACGACGGAGTCCATGCCCCGCAACGCCTTCGGCAAGATCCTGCGCCACGAGCTGGAGAAGCTCCTCACCGACGAGAAGCCCTCTCACGTAAAGGACAGCACCGATGACTGACGCCCCCGCCCCCGCCCTCGACGTCCGCAGCGACATCTGCTGGAGCGACGAGACCTCCGTGACCGTCCTCGGCCGCGACCTCTGCACCGACCTCATCGGCAAGGTCGACCTCGGCGCCTTCGCGTTCCTGCTGCTCACCGAGCGGATGCCGGCCGACGCCGAGGCGGCCCTGTTCAACGCCGCGCTCGTCAGCCTCGTCGAGCACGGCATCACCCCCAACGCCCTGGCGACGCGGCTCACCTACCTCGGCGCGCCCGAGTCCCTGCAGAGCGCCGTCGCCGCCGGGCTGCTCGGCCTGGGCAGCCGGTTCGTCGGCACCATCGAGGGTTCCGCGCAGTACCTAGCCGCCGGTGCGTCGTCGTTGGGCGCGGACGCCGACGACGACGCGATCGCCGCCGAGGCGGCACGAATCGTCGACGGCTTCCGGTCGCGCCGCGAACACGTCCCCGGCGTCGGGCACCCGATCCACAAGCCCGTCGACCCCCGCGCCGAGGCCCTCCTCGACCTCGCGACGTCCCTGGGCTTCCCGAGCGTCCCCGGTCGCCTCCTGCGTGCCGTGTCCGCCGCCGCCTCCGAGGCCTCGGGCCGGTCGCTGCCCCCCAACATCACCGGCGCGATCGGGGCGAGCGTCGTGCTGCTGGGGGTCGACTGGCGCATCGCCCGTGGCCTCGGCGTCATCGCCCGGACCGTCGGCCTCGTCGGGCACCTGCGCGAGGAGCTCGCCGAGCCGATGGCCAACACCATCTGGCGCACCACCGACGACTCCGCCACCCGCCACCTCCGCCCGTGACGGCCCGGTGTCAGACGCGCCGCAGGAAGAACTCCTCCACCGACGCGGCGAGCCAGGCCGGCGCCTCGTACATCGCGTAGTGACCGGTGTTCGGGATCGTCCCGATCTCGCAGTCGGGGAAGAACTCCAGCCAGGTCGCCCGCGAGACCTCCTCGGTGAGCGCCGGGTCGTACTCGCCGACGAGGGCCTTCACCGGGTGCTTCAGCCCGCGCACCTGCTCGGAGATGTCCGTGCCCCGGGCCCACGGCAGCAGGTGCCCGGCGAAGGCCTCGACGGTCGAGTTCGCCTGCGACTCGGTGGCGATGCGGGCGGCGAAGGAGTCGGGCAGCCGGGAGCCGGTGGCGAAGTGTGTCAGCCCGATGCGGGCCTCGAGGCTCTGCGGCGCCGCGCTGAACATGCCCAGTACCTGGTCGTCGAGCTGCCCGCCGGTGGCGGGGACGCCGCTGAGCGAGTACAGCTTCTGCACCCGTTCCGGGGCGGCGACGAGCAGGTGCTGCATCGCGAACGCGCCCATCGAGTGCCCGAGCAGGTGGAACGTGTCCCAGCCGAGCGCGTCGGCCGCGGCGAGGGCGTCGGCGCTGATCTCCTCCATCGTGTACTCGCCGGTGACGTCCTTGCGACGGCCGTACCCGCGGCAGTCCAGGAACGCGTAGCTGAACTGTTCCTGGTCCACGTACTCGGGAAAGTGCCCCCAGCCGGCCGACGACCCGAACCATCCGTGGAAGGCGAGCACCCGGTTCGGGCCGGTTCCGACAACGCGCGGTCCTGTACTCATCTGTGCATCTCCTGTCGGGGTCATCGGATCGGCGTCATCTGCTGCTCGTCGGCGCCCAGGAGAGCCCGACCGTAGAGCTCCTCCTTCACACCCGGGACGGACAGCCCGTGGCGCGACGCCACCGACATGTCACGCCACATGCGCTGCACCGGGTTGCCGGACGCGAACGAACCCGCGCCACCGACGTCGAGGACCAGGTCCATCGCGGTGCGGCACGAGCGGTGCGCCTTCGCGATCTGCATGATGTGCCGGGCCCGCTCGACCGGCTCGACCGGCACGCCGGCCTCCGCCCGGGCGTCGAGGTCGTCGGCGATCGCGCGTGTCTGTTCGAGCGCGGTGTCGATCAACCAACCCGCTTCGGCCATGGCAGCCTGGATGTTCGGTGCCTTCGTCGCGTCGGTGTACATCGTGTAGGTCAGCGGCCGGTTCTTCGTGGTGATCTTCTCGCGCGTGAGGTCGAACGCGGCCTTCGCGAGACCGAGCACGGGCGGAAGGGTCGCGACGTGGAACACCGTCGCCACGTCCTGACGGTAGAGCGGCTCCTCGGTGAACGGGGTCCGGAACTGTCCCGTGATCATCTCCGGCATCGTGATCAGGTGCTCGTCGGGAATGAACGTCTCCGGGACGACGATGGTGTTGCTGTTGGTCCCGGCCATGCCCGCGACGAACCAGGTGTCCTTGATCTCGGACACGACGTCCAGGGAGATCAGGCCGCACTCCATGTACGGGATCCCCTCGGGGGTGACCACGGGGTAGCCGATCAGGGCGAACTTCGCCCGCTCGCTGCCCGAGGAGTAGGGCCACTCGCCGCTGACGACGGTGCCGCCGTCGACCCGCCGCGCCTGCACGCCGGGGGCGGGTGAGAGCGGACCGAGGATCTTCGCGTCGAGCCCGTTGCCCCACACCGCTTCCTGGGCGGCGAGGCTCATCCCACCGAGCTGCCAGTCGGTGTGGTTGAGGATGAAGCACAGCCATCCCGACGACCCGCAGGCGCCGGCGACCTTGACGGTGACGTCGACGTAGGTCCGGTAGTTGGCCTCCTGGCCGCCGAACCGGCGGGGCTGCCAGATCCGCAGGGCGTCGGACTCGATCAGTGCGTTCCAGCTCTCGTCGGGGAGCTTGCGCTCGGTCTCCGTCCGGTCGGCGTTGCGGGCCAGGACCGGAAGGATCTTCTCGACGTTGTCGAGGATGTCCTGCCGGACGCCTCGGTGGGGGTGCGTGGTGGTCGGCTGCGAGTCGATGGTGGTCATTGCCCCTCGGTTCCTTTCCTCGGGCGGCGTCGCTCGGTCACTGGTCGGCAAGGTCGTGCCGGGTGCACCAGTCGGTGATCAGGTCCAGGCACCGGGTCAGGTGCTCGGGCTGGCCCTTGTAGTAGTGCGTCGCGCCCGCGATCTGCTCGTACTCCTTGTCGGGGGTCGCGAGCGCCGTCTGGACGATCCGGCCGTGGGTGGCGGGGACGGCGTCGTCGGCGGTGTTCTCGATCTGCAACACCGGGGTCCGGGCGACGCGGGACGCGTTCTCCGCGCCCTTCGCCCGTGACGCCTCCAGGCTCCACTGGCTCAGCCACGACCGCAGGGTGCTGAAGCGGGCCAGACCCAGCGGCCCGACGTTGGCCGCGCGCGGGTCGCCCAGGTAGCACCAGTCCGGTCTGCGGTCGTTGGGGTCGACGGCGGGGTCGAGCCAGCGCACGTCGCACATGGTGCGGTGCACCAGGAACGGCCGCTCGGCCTCGGGCCCGCCCGCGGCCTGCAGCGTCGCGAGCTGCTCGCGCACCCAGGCGGTGATGCGGTGGTTGCGATCCTGCTGCGCCGCGCGGAACTCCGCGACGAAACCCGCGTCGTAGGGCGGACGGTGGACGGGATCGGCGGCATAGATGTCGAGGTCGGGCCGACGGTTCCCGGGCTGCGCCTCGTCGAGTACCGAGGGGTCCATCCACTCGGTGAGCGTCTCGGCACGCGACAGGTGCGCCGCGACGAGGACGAGGCCGTCGGCGGGGACCAGGCCGGCATCGACGGTGCTGACGGGGTCGCCGGCGGGTGTCGACGTGACGGACGGTCGTTCGGCCTCGGCCTGGTAGAACAGTGCGAGGGAACCGCCGCCGGACCAGCCCATCAGCACGACTCTGCGGTAGCCGGCCTCCTCGCGTGCCCACCGTACCCAGCGCCCGAGGTCGAGGACGGCCTTCTCCATGATCAGCGTGGAGTCGTTCTTGGGGTATCGGCTGGCGGCGCAGAGCACGTGCCGTCCGGCAGCGGCCATGGCCTCCGGCAGCGGCAGCAGGTGCAGTGTCGTCGTGGGGTGCATGAAGACGTACACGGTGTCCGACGCGGTCTCGCCCCGCAGCAGCTGCCCCTCGATGACGACGCCCGCCGACCCGGCGAACCCGTAGGTCTCGGCAGGCCCGGTGTCGGTGCGTTCGGACCAGACGATCACCGGCGTGCGGGTGAACGCCCCACTCACCGCAGGCTCCCGTCGGTGGCCGGCGCCGCGGCGTGGTCCGCCGCCGCACCCCGCGGGCCGCGTCCGGCCCACGTCCACGCGTACTCGGGGGCGACGCACGCGCGGGCGCCCTCGCCCAGGCGCAGGGACCGGAAGGTGTCGACCATGAAGGCGACCTCGGTGTGCTCGCGCGCTCCGACCGAGTTCAGGTAGGCGTCCCGCATCGGTCCGTGGGTGTAGGCCGCGGGATGCAGCGACATGGAGGCGTTCCCGATCCCCGACCCCTTCCGGGCGGCGGTCTCGCCGGCGAAGTAGAACATCACCTCGTCCGAGTCCACATTGGAGTGGTAGTACGGCACGGTGATCGCGCCCGGGTGGTACTCGAGCATCCGCGGCACGAAGAGGCAGACGACGAAGTTGGCGCCCTCGAGCAGCTGGTAGGTGGGCGGGGGCTGCGCGACCTTGCCGGTCACGGGCATGAAGCTCCGGTAGTTCACCGCGTGCGGGTAGAGGCAGCCGTCCCAGCCGACGACGTCGAAGGGGTGGTGGTCGTAGACGACCACCGAGCCGAGCACCCGCGCGCCGTCCCCGTGCTTGACGTAGACCTCGGTGTCGCGGTCCGCGTCCTGCGGGGGAGCCAGGTGCGGGCCCTCGGGCCCACGGATGTCGCGCTCGGTGAGCGGCGAGCCCTCCAGGAACTGCCCGTGCCTGCTCAGGTACTTCCCGGGGAAGGACACGTGGCCGTTCGCCTCGACGACGTAGGCGCGCAGCGGTCCCGTCGTCGCGACGTCGGTCGGGACCCATCGGTGGAGCGTGACCCGCGGCACCACGACGACGTCGCCCTGACCGACGCGCAGGCGCCCGAAGACCGACTCCAGGACGGCCGAACCGCCCTCGATGTAGACGACCTCGTCGCCCATGCCGTTGCTGTAGATCGGGGACGCGACGTCGGCGACGACGTAGCTGATGCGGACGTCGTCGTTGCCGAGCACCAGGCGCCGGTCCCGCACCGCGTCGCGACCGGCGGGCGCGTCGGGCGGGAACAGCTCGGGCAACCGGAAGTGGCGCGGCAGCAGCGGATGGTTGACCTCGGTGCTCAGGTCACCGAGGTCCCACGACCGGGAGTCGACCAGGTTCGCGGGAACGCCGAGGTGGTAGAGCAGGGAACCCGAGCCGGAGAACCCTTCCTCGCCGATGAACTCCTCGAAACAGTCCGCACCCGTGGAGGTGCGGAAGAGTGTGTGACGGGTCGGGGGCAGCTCGCCCACGGAGCGATAGTGCGGCACGCGGCGGTTCCTAACGTTCCTCGGCGGATTCCTCGGCGACCATCCGGGCGATGATGCGGCGGGCGGCCAGTGGTCCTGCGTCGACCTTGATGTTGATCTCCGGCGGGTACTCGGGTTCGTAGGCCGCGAGAACCTCCTCGATCGCCTCCGACGCGACGATGTCCTGCTCCAGGACGCGCGGGATCGCCTGCAGCCACAGGTGGTCGATCTCGTCGTCGTCGATCCGGTACTGGCGGGTGAGCAGCCAGAAGTAGTGGGCGCTCTTGCCGCGCTCGGGCGTGATGCAGTGGATGGCCTTGTGGCGGAACGTCGCCGACTCGTCGGTGGCGCCGGCGGGCTTCACGTCGAGGTGGGAGACGTGGAACCCGGGCGGGAAGTACTCCGCGACCTGTTTGCGGTCGACGCGGCCCGACAGGCCCAGGACCTTCTCGAAGGCGGGCGGCGCCATGACGTCGTGCATGTCGCGGGTGACCCGGACGCGACGGTCCTCGATCTCGGTCTCGACGTCCGCCTCGGCGACGTCATCCGTGCCGATGCTGTCGGGATGCAGGTAGGAGACGTGCGAGAGGTCGAGCAGGTTCTCGTTCAACAGCTGCGCCCGGCAGTTCATGTGCAGCGTCCCACCCACCACTCGCCACTGCGGGCTGTCCAGCCACGGATGGCCGGGGATCGACGCCGCGTCGGCGCGGTCGGCGTCGCCCATCCAGATCCAGAGCAGCCCACCGCTCTCGACGACCGGGTACGCGCGCACGCGGCACCGGTCCGGGACGTGCTTCTGCGAGGGCACCTTCCGCGCGCGGCCGTCCGCGGCGAAGAGGATGCCGTGGTAGCCGCACTCGACGTCGTCGCCCTTGAGCCGGCCGAGCGTCAGCGGCATCTGGCGGTGGATGCAGCGGTCGGCCAGCGCGACGGGCGTGCCGTCCTCACGTCGGTAGAAGCACACCGGCTCGTCGAGCAGCCAGCGCTGCTGCAGCACCCGCCCGAAGTCGCGGGCGAGGCCGGCGACGTACCACTGGTTCCGCGGGAATTGCGTCGGATATCGGGACGCCGCGACTCCGTACTTCTCCATCGGCTCCGCTCCCGCCTGGACGATGTCCGCTCGGGCGACCTATTATCGGACGCCATAACCGTTTTTTGAGTGACGTGGGTCAAGGTAGAGGCATCCCTCCGGGGGCGTCAACACACCCTGCCGACGGCCATGGCGACCCCTCGTGGCGTTCCGGGATCGACGCTCACGATCACTACACTCGGTTCGACGACAGGAACCCGGACGACATGGGCGGCACAGGGGAGGTGAGGTCCGTGGCGGCGGACGACCCCGACCACCGTCCCGGCCAGATCGCCCAGACCCTCGAACGCGGGCTGAAGATCCTGGAGACCATGCAGTCGGCGCCGGACGGCATGACGATCAGCCAGATCGCCGGGGCGCAGGGGCTACCACGCACCGTCGCCACCCGACTGGTGGCGACGTTGGCCCGCAACGGCTTCGTCATCCGGGCCACCGACGGCCGCTACCACCTCGGCTACAAGCTGCTGACCCTGGCGCGCGCCGTCGCGCAGAGCTCGGGCCTGAGCACCGCGCCCCTGCTGGCCGAGGCGGCGCGCGACCTCGACGCCACGATCGTCGTGATGGTCGCCAACGGCGACGAGGCAGTGGTCATCAGCTCGGTCGAGCCCCCGTCCGGTGCGTTCCGCGTCGGCATGCGTCCGGGCTCGCGGCTGCCGATCCAGCAGGCCGCGCACGGCTGGGCGATCCTCGCCGGCCGAGACGCCGTGCCCGGTGAGCTCGCCGAGGTCACCGAGGCACGCAGGCGTGGCTACGCCGTCAGCGTGGGAGAGGTGCTGCCGCACTTCGCAGGCATCTGCGCGCCGATCACGGTTGCGGGCCACACCGACGGCAGCGTCGGCTTCATCATCCCGCGCGAGCGCAGCGACGAGTTCGAGAAGCTCGGGGCCGCCGTGATCGACCTCGCCGGCCACATCGCGCTGACCTCCTTCTGACCGCTCGCCGCGCGACCAGGGGCGATCCGTGTGGCGATCGGGTGGAACCTCACGGCCGAGTGCGCTGACCGAGGTCAACCGAGGGCTGGGGGCGACTCCTGGACAGGCGCATGCCGCTCCCGGGCACGCCGTGCGGACGTGCGCGGGTCCCGGTCGGGCGAGATCAGCGACGCGTAGTCGGCCGCGTCGGCGACCAGGTGCTCCTCCGAGTAGGCGGCTCCGGAGAGGCGGAACTGACGTTTCGTCACTGCGACCACTTCTGGTCTGAGCGCTGCAACGTGGGCGACCCGGTGTGCAACCTCGGCATCGAGGGCGTCGAGCCCGTCCGTGACGGCGTGCACGAGGCCGACGCTCGCGGCCGTGTCACCTCGGAGCTCGGTGCCGAAGAGGATCATTTCCCGCGCGGCGCTCGCGCCCACCTCCTCGACGAGCAGGGGAGTGCTGCCCCAGGTCAGCGGGATGCCGGACGCGACCTCGGGGACGCGGAACCGTGTGTCTCGTTCGGCGACCCTGATGTCGTTGGCAACTGCCAGGAGCAGACCCCCACCGATGGCGTGGCCGTGTATTCGGGCCACGGTGACGGACCTGGGGGGTCACGCGAATCGAACGGTGCGTCACGACCTGATCCTGTATGACCGCGGGGTCTCGGGGCACTCGACGATCAGCGCCGGTTGAGCATGTCGACGTGGGGTCTGCTCGCTTATCGTGACGATGTGGGTCACGCCGACGTGGACGAGTCCTCGAGACAGGTGCTCGCGGCTGTCGCCGTTCGCTGTTTGCCCCGGGTCGAGGACCAGTACCGTGCGTGGCTGTTGCTGCTCAAGCAGTCGGGCCTCTACGGCGACTCGTGGGTCGACCACGACGAGGTCCGGGCGAAGGCGCTCGAGGTGTTCGAGCTCATCTGGCGTCGGATCGCGGGGTTCGAGGTCGCCGACGACCTCGCCGAGGTGTCGCACCGGGTGGGTGTGCGCCGTGCCGAGCAGGGTGTGCCCATCAACGAGGTGCAGGCCGCGGCGAACCGCGACTTCCAGATCGTCTGGGAGGCGATGCTGGCGGCGGCCGACGAACATGAAGCCACGGTGCTGCTGCATCAGGCTCCGGCGGTCTGGGCGGTCGTCGACGACCACACCCAGCGCATCACGGAGGCGTACCGTCGCCGCTCGAACGAGCTCGACGACTTGTCCGACGACCGGCGACGAGAGTGGTTCCGTCGCCTCCTGAAGTGCAACGGCGAACGAGCCGACGTCGTCCAGAATGCCGCGGACGTGCTCGATCTTCCGGTTGACGGCCGGTTCCGGGTCGTGATCGCGACGCGTGAGCACGCAGGGCGGCTCCGCGACGCGCGCGACGCGCTGACAGCGTTGAGGTGGTCCTTCCACTACCAGGAGGTCGAAGGCGGTGACCTGCTCGTCATCCGAAGCACGCAGGAGCAGGACAAGCGCGTCCTGAACTGCCTCGCCGGAATCCGGTGCGCCGTCGCTCCGCCCGCCCACGGGCTCGACGAGGTTCCCCGCGCCACGAGGATCGCCTCCGACATCCTCGCTGCGCTCCCGGAGGACCGGGACTCGCCGGGCATGCTCGAGGATGCGTGGCTCTCCGTCGCCGCGACACAGGCCCCGCTGGTGACGCAGGCACTGGCCGACCGGATCCATCGTTGTCTGGAGAACGTTCAGGACGCCGACGTGCTCCTCGAGACCGCGCAGGTGTTCTGTGAGGGAGACGGTACGGTCTCCCGCGCCGCGAGTGAGCTCTTCTGCCATCGGAACACAGTGCTCAACCGGCTCGAGCGGCTGCGCAGCCTCACCGGTTTCGACGTGCGCCGACCGCGGGACGCGGCCGGCTTCCTCTTCGCGATGACGGCGGGGAAGCCGACCGGTAGGTCCCTGTAGTGCGACGGCAGGGGCAGGCTCACCCCGGCGGATGGAGCTCGAGCACGGACTCGGCGGCCGCGTCGACGGCGACGCGGCTGTAGAGCAGGGGGAAGTAGTGTCCTTGCGCCCACCCGTCCACCAGGTCGTCGAAGTGCGGTGAGGCGGGGTCGCCGGACTGTCCCGGATGGTTCAGTGCGAGCGACGCGTCCCAGTCGCCCACGTCGATCACCACGCGGAACGTCGATCCTCCGGTCTGCACGAACGCGGCGTCGTACGCGGTGTCGCACACCGTGTCCCCGCTGCCGCCACGAGGAACCGGGCCGACCCTCAGTTCCTCGCCGGTGCTGTCGTCGGTGAGCCGGAGGGGATGGCGCAACTCCGAGACGTGCAGGCGCCCCCACGCCCACGTCGAGGGGTCCTCACCCATCAGCGACCCGCATTCCGCGAACGCGGCCTTGAGCGACGACGTCATGACGTGGCGCAGTGTCGTGTCAGGGTCGGGTCCGAGGCGATCGCCAGGTTGCTCGAGCAGGTCGAGGAGGACCCGGGAGTCGGCGAGCAGCGACTCGTCGGGTACGAGCCGTGCGACTGCCGCGTCGACGTCCTGGGGCGACAGCAGGCGCTGCAGCGCCGCGGCGAGCACCGCCGGGCGCAGGTGCCGCCGATGCCACACCTCGAAGAGCGCGGCGGCGGCAGACGAGACGTCGAGGGCACCGTCCCACCCCCCGAGGATCGTCAGGCCGGGTGACCCACCACCATCGGTGAGTCTGCGGAGCACCCGGAGAATCCGTTGCGCGGGGAGGCTCGTCACGTCGGTCTGCAGTCGTGCGGCGTCGCTGACCGATCGCACCCTCCCGGCCGAGATCGTCGCGTCTATCCGCCGCTTCCGATCGGGGGCATACCAGTCGTGCGTGATCGTCTTGTCCACCGGATGCTCGGGCGGGAGGTTCATCTCGTTGGCGGAGGCGAACCAGCCCGCTTCGGGGTTCTCCGTCCCCGGCAGTTCGTCGGCGTCGTAGAAGCCGTCCCACTCGTAGCGACCGTCACCCGGAACCGGCAGCGTCCCGTCCCAGTTCGGCCGCCGCGGGGTGAGGCCCGCGGCCTTCCAGGCGATGTTTCCGTGGACGTCGGCGTAGATCTGGTTCTCCGCCGGTGCGCCCCACCGGTTCATGGCCGCGCCGAAGCTCTCGAAGTCCTTGGCCCGCATGTAGTCGACGCTGCCGAGATACGGGGCCATACCCGGCTCGAGCCAGGCGGCGCGGACGGCGAACGCGTGCGTCGCCGTCGTGCGGACGACCGGCCCGTGCCGCGTGTAGAGGAGCTCGACCTCGGCCTCCGTACCCCCGCGGACCGGGACAATGCTGCGCTCGGCCTGCATCCGTTCCCACCCGTCGAGATAGCGGTAGCGCATCGGGTCGTGAGGATCGAGCTCGTAGACGTACAGGTCCTCCTGGTCGACGCTGAACAGCGTCATCCCGAAGGCCAACGATCCATTGTGGCCGATCGACACCCCCGGCAGCGCCGGCTCTCCACCGCCGATCACGCTGAAATTCGGCGTGTGCAGATGGACGAGGTAGCGCAGCGACGGCAGCGACAACGCGCGGTGCGGGTCGTTGGCCACGATCGGGCGCCCGGTCGACGTGACGGTCCCGTCGAGGACCCAGTTGTTGCTGCCCTCCATCAGGACGGCGTCGGACGACGGGACGCGAGCCGGGTCGGCGAAGTCCGGGGCGCTCGTCGCGAGCTCGTACACGTCGAGGACGTCGTCGGGGATCGCATCGAGGTCCAGGCCCTCGGGCACCGTCAACGGGACGAACGGCTCCCTGACCTTCCGCAGCTCCTCGACAGGAATGCCGTAGTCCCTGATCGTCCGAGCTCTGGCCACCTCCTCCCGGACGTTCTGGAACAGGCCGTGACTTCGGATCCGGGCGACGTCCTCCGCCTTCCAACGCGCCGGGAGGTAGCCGTGCCGGCGGAACTCCGGCGGCAGCAGATCGGGGGAGGCGCACACCATGTCGACGTAGGCGTTCACGCCGGCCACGAACGCGGACGCGATTCGTTTGGTGTCGGAGCCGTACGCGAGCCATTCCTGGCGCATGTCACCGCGGAACATGAACAGCCGAGCGGCTCGGTCACGCTCGACGAATTGCTGTCCGAACACCTCGGACAGCAGTCCCAGGCCGCGACGTCGCCACGTGTCGATCTGCCACAGCCGATCGCGAGCCGCGTTGAAGCCTTGCGCGAAGAACACGTCGTGCGAGGACGAGGCGTAGATGTGGGTGACGCCCCACCGGTCGATCACCATCTCGACCGACGACTCGAGGCCGGGGACGACGTGGACCCGTCGGTCGGCAGGTGTGTCCTGCTGACTCATCGTGACTCCTAGAAGGTGTGCGCGGTTTGGACGGCAGGCGGCAACGCCGGGGGACGGCGCGAGCCGTCCCCCGGCGCTGCGGCGCGCTCAGCCGACCGGGTTGCCGTTCTCGTCGTAGGCGAGGTCGTCGAAGTCGCTGACCTCGATGAGGCCCTCCTCGACCATCTTGTTGAAGGCCTCTCCGCGCTCAATGAGCTTCAGCGGAGCCCGGTTGGCGGCGAGCTCCCGGCGGCGGCCCTCGGTCGCGTCGACGTCGACGGCGAGGGGGTGCCGCGGGTTGCCACTGTCGACGAGTACGACGCCGTAGTCGTCGCGCGCGCTCTCCGGCGACACCAGGTTCCGGTGGACGTCGAGGCACACGGCGTCCGGGTCGCGCTTGAGTGGATCGCCCCACCCGCCGCCACCGGGAGTCGTGATCCGCACGACGTCGCCCTTCTTCACCGGGACCATCTGCTGGCGGTGGACCAGCCTGACCTCGTCAGGCGTGCCCGGGTTGATCCAGCACACCCCCGGAAGCCCGGCTTTGCCGCCGTTGACGCCGAAGGGGCCGAAGACGGTGCGGTATGCCGTGATGGAGAGGAACCCGTCGGCGAGACACCGTACGTCCTTGAGGTATCCGAGGCCGCCACGGTAGAGCCCCGCGCCGCCGGAGTCCTTGTACAGGCCGACGCGCTCGACGACGATCGGGTAGCGCTGTTCGATGAACTCCGCCGGCAGATTCTTCGAATGGGGGACGAGGTCGACGGTGTCGGTCCCGTCGGCCCACGGCCGCGCACCCGACCCGGCGCCGAAGATCTCGCGGTAGAGGTACTCGTTGCCCTCGTCATCGTGGCCCCAGATGCCGTACAGCTGGATGTTCATCATCCCGGCGATGACGTTTCCCTTGTGCGCCTTGGCCAGCGCCGCAGTGTAGGCGTTGATCATCACCAGCATGCATTCCATGCGGTCGACGACGGGCGCGGGATGCCGGGCCGACAGCACCGTGTCGGGCGGGATCATCATCTGCATCACGCGGCCCATACCCTCGTTGACGAGAATCTCCTGGCCCGCTTCGCCTGCGAGGAAGGCTCCCAGCCACTTGATGTAGTGGCGGCCGTCCATTGCCCAGTTGACGGGGCCCTCCGCGGTCGGACCGGTGCCGCTGGCATCGATTACCATGCGGTCCTTGTCCTTGTGGATCGTGTATTTGATCTTGATGGGCTTCGTCGAGATGCCGTCTTCCTCGATGAAGTCCTCGCCGACGTAGGTCCCGTCGGGGATGTTCGGCAGCGCGTGCGCTCGCGCGTCGTTCTCGCAGCGGTCCATGATCGCGTAGAACGCCGCCTCGACGACGTCGGCGCCGTACTGGTCGATGAGCTCGAGGACCCGGCGTTCCATCAAACGCGCACACGCGATGAACCCGTCGATGTCGCCCTGCAGCTCGCCGGGGAAGCGGCTGTTGCGCAGGATGATCTTCTGCGCGTCAGCGTTGAGCTTGCCGGCGTCGAACAGCTTGATGACCGGGCAGATCGTGCCCTCCTCGTAGATGCTCGTCGACCGGATCGGCCAGCTCCCCGGCACGGCACCGCCGACGTCGGTGACGTGGCCGAACACCTGGGAGAAGCCGATGAGGCGGCCCTCCCCGAAGATCGGGATGACGATGCAGTAGTCGGGCAGGTGGCCGATCGTGGCGCACGACCCGTGGACGTCGTTGTAGATGTAGACGTCGCCGGGGGCGATCTCGTCGAGCGCGTACGTGTCCCGGATCGGGTCCGCGGTCGCGGCCCATGACACGGTGGTCACGTTGTCGCAGTCGATCGAGTTGATCGAGGCGCGGTAGTCGTGCTGCTCGCGGATGATGCTGCTGCGCGCCATCCGTTCGACGACGGCCTCGCCCTCCTCGACGGCCCACTGGAGCGCACCGCCGATGACGTCGACGGTGAGGGAGTCGAGCGTCGGCTTGAGCTTCTGGACCCGCTCCCACGCCGCGTCGTCTCGCGGCCAGCTCTTGAGCCGCATGGGCTCGTAGCGGGCGCGGTCCTCGTACGGGGTCATGTCGATCGTGAAGTGCGTGATTTCCTCGGTCATGTCCGTCTCCGTTCGAGGCGTCGAGTCAGTCGCGGGTGGCGAGGATCTGGCCGTTCTTGTCCACAGTCATCGACCAGCCCGGCTCCAACACGAACGTCGAGTCCTCCTGCACGACGATCGCCGGACCGGACGTCGACACCCCGACGGGCAGACCGTCTCGTGGATAGACGGGGGTGGAGACCCAGCCGCCCTCATGGCCGGCCTTCGACTCGAAGAAGACCTGTGTGTCGCCGATGTTCGCCTCGGCCCAGGTGGTGTTCGTCGGGATGATCTCGTTGATCGGCGGCCGGCGGAGCTCGCCGATGCCGGCCGCCGCGACCGCGACGATCTCGACCGGGTCCTGGCCCTTGTAGGAGTAGCCGTAGGTCCGCTCGTGGGCGTCGTGGAACTGCTCGATCGCCTTGTTCCAAGCCTCCTCGGACAGCTCCTGGGCGTCCCCGTCGAAATGGGAGTCGACCTGCACGCGGATCTCGTAGGCCTGGCTGCTGTAGCGGAAGTCGAGGAATGTCTCCACGCCGATCCGTTGCTGCTCGACGCCCTCACGGCGAGCGGCGGCCAGCGCTTCCTCGGCGATCTTGCGGTACGCCTGCTGGAGTTCGGGGAGATCGATCTCGTCCTCGCGTCGCACGTAGGTGTAGACGGCGTCGGTGCGCAGGTCGGTCATCAGCAGGCCCTCGGCACAGGCGAGACCGGGCGCGAGGGGGACCAGAACCTTGCCGGTCTGCATGATCTCGGCACACCTGCACGCATGCAGGCCGCCGGCGCCGCCGAACGGGAAGAGGGTGAACCTGCGCGGGTCGCGCCCGCGGGCCACGCTCGTCAGGCTGATGCCGCGGGCCATGTTCTCGCTTGCGAGCCGGAGGATGCCGAGCGCCGCCTCCTCGGGGCTCACCCCGAGCTTGTCGGCGATGTTCTCGGCCACGGCCTTTCGTGCCGCGTCGCGGTCGACCGTGATCGACCCGTCGCCGAGGGTGGCCTCCGGGATGCGACCGAGGACGACGTGGGCGTCGGTGACCGTGGCCTGGGTACCGCCCTTGCCGTAGGCGGCCGGGCCCGGGCTGGCGCCGGCACTCTGGGGGCCGACGCGGAGCGAGTCGTCACCGACGATCGTCGCGATCGAGCCGCCGCCGGCGCCGAGTGTCGTGATGTCGACCATCGGTGTCTTGATGTTGTAGTGCTCGATCTTGCCCTCGGCCAACATGTGCGGCCGGCCGTTCTCGATGAGGCAGATGTCCGTGCTGGTGCCACCCATGTCCAGGGTGATCAGGTCGGGCTCGTCGGACACCTGCCCGAACGCGCACGCGGCCAGCACACCGGCCGCGGGACCGGACAGGACGGCCTTGATCGGCTGTGTGGCGATATCGGCATCCCGGACGAGGCCGCCGTTGGACTGCATGACGAACAGTTCCGACTTGCCCCCGCTGTCGGCGATCGCGCCCGACAGCTGCTTGACGTACCGCGTCAGCGCGGGCATCAGCGCAGTGTT
This sequence comes from Pseudonocardia sulfidoxydans NBRC 16205, assembly GCF_007989085.1. Classification (GTDB taxonomy): domain Bacteria; phylum Actinomycetota; class Actinomycetes; order Mycobacteriales; family Pseudonocardiaceae; genus Pseudonocardia; species Pseudonocardia sulfidoxydans. The sequence goes on along the minus strand of NZ_BJVJ01000001.1, from coordinate 208,697 downwards.
GAGGCAGGTGCTCAGGGTGCGCTCGTACTCGCGATACTCACGGCTGAGCTCGGACGACAGCGTGAGGTAGCACTCGGGGTAGACCTCTGCGAAGATCGCGCGAACGGCCTCCTCGTGGCCAGGGTTGCGGTAGCTGTTGAGCAGCGAGACCGCGACCGCCTCGATGCCCATGCTCTTGAACTCCTCGGCCAAGGCGCGTACCGAGCCCGAGTCGAGTGGCACCATCTCGTCACCGGTGTGGGCCATGCGGCCCTTCACCTCGCGGACGAGCTCGAGCGGCACCACCCGCGGTGGCTTCTCCCAGTAGGCGATGTTGCCAAATCCTCCGGGGACGGTCTGACGAGCGCACTCGAGCACCTCTCGGTGCCCCTGCGCGACGATCAGGCCGGCCTCGCTGTACTTGCTCTCGAGGATCGCGTTCGTCGCGACCGTCGTGCCGTGCATGACCATCGCGGTGTCGGTCGCGTCGACTCCATGCTCCGTGAGTCCGCCGAGCCCGTTCGCGAAACTCTCGGAGGGATCCCGGGGAGTCGAGGGAACCTTCTCGTACACCCGCCGTCCGGTCTCTTCCTCGATCGCGACGACATCGGTGAATGTCCCCCCGATGTCAATACCAACTCGCCACGTCATGTCGGGTGTCCCTCCGGTTGTTCGACTGCCGGTGAGTGGGTGGCCGGTGAGCCGGTCGGACGCAATGGTGACCTGGCGCACAACGACCGGAGCACCCAGTACAGACGCACGCCCGGCCGGTCACAAGCGGCAGGCTCACAGCCTTGACAGGGGTCGGTTGTGCAGTTGCTGTCCAACGACTGCCGGGCCTGGTCGGGTCCAGCGCGACCGTGGTTGAGCACTCGTCGAAGCCAGACGTGTCCTCGCGCGATGTCTGCCCATCGATCGCGCGAGGACTGGGGCCTAGCGTCCTGACAAGGTGCCGGTGCCGCCCCGTGGCTGCCGGCCGCAGGACGGGACCGGAGGTCATCTGGACATGTCGGCACTCATCGAGTTGGACGCGGTCGGGCAGGCGGAGCTCGTTCGTCGGGGGGACGTGACTCCTGAGGAGCTCGTCCGTTCAGCGATGTCGACCATCGAACGCCTGAACCCGCGTATCAACGCGGTCATCCACCGCATGTTCGACGAAGGCCTGGCAGCCGCGCGTACGGCGTCCACCGCGGGCGCGGCGGCAGGCCCACTCCACGGGGTCCCGTTCCTGCTGAAGGACCTGCTCGCCGAGTACGCCGGATCTCCCTACCGAGCGGGCAGCCGGTTCCTCGACGGCAACGTGTCGACGCAGGACGCGGAGCTGACGCGGCGGTACAAGGCAGCGGGGCTGATCATCCTGGGCAAGACGAACCTTCCCGAGCTGGCGGTCGGCCCGGCAACCGAGCCGAAGCTCTTCGGAGCAACTCGCAACCCGTGGAACCTGCACATCACGACCGGTGGCTCGAGCGGCGGTGCCGCTGCAGCCGTCGCTGCAGGACTCGTTCCACTCGCACATGCGAACGACGGTGGCGGGTCCATCCGGATCCCGGCGTCGTGCTGTGGGCTCGTGGGCCTCAAACCGAGCCGCGGTCGCAACCCCCTCGGCCCCCGCTACGGCCAGGTCTGGGGAGGACTCGTCTCTGAACACGTCGTCAGCCGGAGCGTCCGGGACAGCGCCGCCGCCCTCGACGCGACGCACGGGCCGGACGTGGGTGCGCCGTACTGGTTCGAGAACCCTCCGACGACTTATCTCGACGCCACCGCACGCCTGAAGCGACCGCTGAGCATCGCGTTCACCGAGCACACCTACGGAGGCAACGACATCCACGAGGAATGCCGCTCAGCTGTACGGCGAGCGGCGGCGCTGTGCGAATCGTTGGGACACAAGGTCGTCGAGGCTCGACCACCGATCGACGAGGACATGCTCTTCGACAACTTCACCCGCATGCTCGCCGTTGCGGTCGCTGCCGGACTACGCGACGTCGCGCGCATCAAGGGCCGGGAGCCCCGCGAGGACGAGATCGAGCCGCTGGTGTGGTTGATGGCTCGACGCGGCGAAAAGATCAGCGGCGGCGAGTACCTCACGGCAGCGCAAGACCTCCAGGCGATGAGCAGGCAGGTCGCGCAATTCCACGAGGAGTTCGACGTGATGCTCACGCCGACACTCGGACAACCGCCTGTCCCGATCGGCTCCTTCGTGACCCAACCCGACGCGGACCCTTTCGAGACTCGTCGCCGCATGTGGTCGTTCGCGCCGTTCCCCCAGCTGCAGAATGCGACCGGGCAGCCGGCAGTGTCGCTGCCGCTGCACTGGACGTCGGATGGTCTGCCCGTGGGGGTGCAGGCTGTTGCGCGACTCGGCGAGGAGCACGTGCTGTTCGGACTCGCAGGGCAGCTCGAGGCAGAGGCTCCCTGGTCTCACCGGTGGCCTCCGGTCTCTGCGGCGGCGGGCGATGATGACGCCCGCTGCGACGCCACGGCCTAGATGACCGATTCCTTGCCGCCGCCCGGGTCCTGCCGGACGTAGCCGGCCGTCGCCAGGACCGAAGGAAGGGTGGTCACGGGGGAGGGCGAGTTCTTCGAGGCGTGTGGAAGCCGCGACGATTCCAGACTGTGAATTACGTCTCGTTCAATGTACGGTCATTTCAGCATCGGAGGAGGCGCCGTGACCGTGTCCGTCGAAACGATCTCCACGCCGCAGCTCGGCGATCGCAGCTACGTGGTGCACGACGGGTCGACGGCGGTGGTCGTCGACCCGCAGCGGGACATCGACCGGGTCGACGCCGTCCTCGAGGCACGAGGCCTCGGCTGCGCCGCCGTCGTCGAGACCCATGTGCACAACGACTACGTGAGCGGCGGGCTGAACCTGGCTCGGCGAACGGGCGCCGACTACATCGTCGCCGGGGCCGAAGGCGCAGGCTTCCGGTGCCGGACCCTCGCCGACGGGGCCACGGTCGACCTGGGCGCAATGGTGCTGACCGCGATCGCGACCCCCGGCCACACCGACGGTCACATGGCCTATGTGGTCACGTCAGGCGAAGGCCCTGCGGCGGTCTTCACCGGCGGTTCGCTGCTGTACGGGTCGGTCGGGCGGACCGATCTCGTCGACCCGGGGCGCGCCGAGGAGTTGGGGAGGCTTCAGTTCCGGTCGGCCCGCCGCCTCGCCGAGACACTTCCACGCGATTCGCTGATGTTCCCGACGCACGGATTCGGCAGCTTCTGCTCGGCCACTCCGAGCTCGGGCGCCGCCGGGGGGACCCTCGGCGACGAACTGCTGTCCAACATCGTCTTCGACGACAGCGACGAGGTCGCGTTCGCGTCCCGGCTGGTCGCCGGATTCGTGCCCTACCCGCGGTACTACGCACACATGGGGGCGCTCAACCTCGCCGGACCCGGTCCGTTCGATCTGACCGCGCCACGCCCCGCCGACCGCAGCGGCGTGCGTCGGCACATCGAGAGCGGGCACTGGGTCGTCGACCTCCGGGACCGGGTGTCCTTCGCCGCGGAACACGTTGCGGGCACGGTCAACGTTCCGTTGGACGATCAGTTCGCGACCCGCGTCGGCTCCATGCTGCCCTGGGGGGCCCCACTCGTGCTGTTGGGCGAGTCGGCCGACCGGATTCGCGCAGCGCAGAGGCAGCTGATCCGCATCGGCATCGACAGGCCCGCCGCTGCCGCGATCGGGGCGCCGGCCGCCCTCGCCGAGGACGACGAACTCCGCTCCTACCCCCGTGCGACCTTCGCGCAGCTGGCCGAGGCGCGTCGAGCCGGTACGGCGCTCCATGTGCTCGACGTCCGGGAGGGACACGAGCGCGCGGCGGGAGCCATCTCGGACTCGACGCACCTGCGGTGGGCCGACATCCCCTCGGGGACGTCGAGCCTGCCGGTTCGCCCGCTCTGGGTGCACTGCGCAGCGGGGGCCCGGGCCGCGGTCGCGGCGAGCCTGCTCGAACGGGCGGGGCACGAGGTCGTGCTGGTCGACGACGACTACCGGAACGCGGTCGCGAACGGGCTGGCGACGGCATGATGTAGAGCCGAGACGCGGCAGTCCGGCCTCGGCACCACTACAGCTGTGCGGTCACGGCTCGGACCCGCTCACCGACCGTCGGACCGGCCGGCCCCTACCGACGCCGCAACATGTGCGCCGCAGCCTTCGTCGCGTCGGCGACATCGCCAGGGTCGATGCCGGCGCGGGCGACGAGTCGCAGCCGGGATACCCCGTCGGGGACGCTGGGAGGGCGGAAGCATCCGACCAGGACGCCCATCAGGTCGGCGATCGCTGCTCGACCTCGCGTCGTCCTGCATCGGGCCCGGGTCGGTCGTCGCGGGTCCGTGCAGGCGATCGCGACGCGACCGATTCTCAGACGACCGTCAGCGCCAGCCGAACCTCTTCCGGTCGCCTGATGTGCGCCAGCGGGGTCCACCGAACAGGCTCCGCGAGCTCGACACTCGAGCACGCGTGCACCATCTGGTCGACGACCTCCTGCATCTCGGCCCGGGCGAGCGCGGCGCCGAGACAGAAGTGGATGCCCACACCGAACACGGTGGAGTTCTCACGCCTGGTGATGTCGACCCGGTCCGGGTTCGAGTACCTGCGCGAGTCGCGGCACGCGGAGGGGAAGCAGGCGGCGAGGGGGGTGCCCGCGGAAACGTGGAGGTCGGCGATCTCGAGGTCTTCGGACGCCTCCCTGACGGTTGTGAAGATGATGTTCTCGTAGCGGAGTGCCTCGTCGACAGTTGCCGGGAGCAGGCTCCGGTCGGTACGCAGACGAGCGAACGCGTCCGCGTTCTCGGCCAGGACCTTCATGACGACGGCGATTCCGCTGCGGGTCGTGTCGTGCCCGGCGAACATCAGGTTCTCGACCAGGTCCACGAGTTCCTGACGCGAGAGCCTGTCCCCGGCGTCCTCGACTGCGAGCAGCGCTGAGAGCAGGTCGGGGCTCGGGTTCGACCGGCGGCGCTCCAGCAAGCCGTTGACGTAGGTGTCGAGTTCGGCGAGCGCGGTCTCCACACGCCGGCGGATGTCCGGGTCAACGGCGGCGCCGAACGCCAAGCCGATGTCGGACGTCCACTCGCGAAAGGTCAACCAGTCCTCGCGGGGAATCCCGATGAAGGCGGCCGTGACGTTGGATGCGAGCACGTGCGTCACGTCCGCGATCATCTCGACCTTTCCGCTAGCCAGGGCGGGTTCGAGCAGGTCGGTCACCTGGCTACGGATCTCGCCGCGAAAGCCGGCCACCCGCCTCGAGGTGAAGGCCTTGCCCACGAGTCGTCGCAGGCGGGTGTGGTCGGGTGGGTTGCGGCTGAACATCACCCGCATCCACCACTCCCACACCGGGCCGCTCCGGAGTCCCTGGAGCCCGAGCAGGTCGCTGGCGAGGAAACGCCCATCGCGCAGCATGGTCTCGACGTCGTCGGCCCGCAGCAGGTAGATGGCGCCGTCGGTGGTGCGCATCGCCGGGGACCGGTCGCGGGCTTCGGCGAGCGGCCGGTGGATGTCCTGCCAGAAGTCGGGTCGTGCGATGTCGACGATCGGCAGGTCGGCCGTGATGATCGATTCTCGCGACGTCATTGTCGTGTCCCGTCGTCGGTGTGACCGGCTCAACCAAAGCCGAGACTTGAGCCGTCGAAACTGACATTTGAGATACCTGTTGAGCTTGTGAGCAGACGTCAACGGCTGTCACAAGGGGTCCGACGCAAGTGCCACGTCGAAAAGAAGTGCCTGTTTAGGCGGCACGCGTCGAGCGGTCAGGTGTCCCGCCCGTGGCTGCCGTCCACCGACGTGCTCGTCGAGGGCTGGGTGCGTTCGTCGAGAGGCCGGCTCGCCCTGGTCCAGGTGAGGGCGTTCTCGAGGCCGCCGCGCATCAGTTCGCCGGCGCGGTCCGACTCCCCGGCCAGCACCGCCCGTCCGATGCGAGCGTGGTTCCGCGCAGTCTGCACGATCGTCGACCGGTCGTGGAAGGAGTCGATCGCGACCGGACGGGCCAGCTCGAGCAGGACGTCGACGAACAGGCGGAACGTGATGTTGTCCGTGAGTTCCGCGAGCAGGCGGTGGAAGCCGGCGCAGACCGAGAAGAAGCGTGGGCCGCTGATCCCGTCGGTGCCCTCGGGGAGGCGTTCGGCGTACCACGTGGCGGCGCGCCTTCGTTCTGCGACGTCGGGATTTGCCGCCGCGAGCTCCGCGCACGCGACGCTGATGGTGATCTGCGAGCGCATGAGATCGGCGTAGGTGGCCCCCTGGCTCCTCAGGAACAGCGAAGCCGTGTGCGTGACGACGTGGGACGTCGGGCGTCGCCCGAAGAAGCCGCCGCCGACCCCGCGCTTCACTGCGAGCATCTGTTCCTGCTCGAGGACGCGGGCAGCCTGACGCAGAGTCGGACGTCCGACACCGAGCCGGCTCATGAGGTCCTCCTCCGACCCCAGGAAGAACTCGGCCTGATGCTCGAGTGCCGCGAGAATCTCCTCGCGGAGGACATCGGCGACCTGCCGCGCAGCTGAGCTCAGAACGACCTGGTTCATCCTGCGGCTTCCCTTCGACGTGCGGCGTCAGCCGCCGGTATCGATACCGGTTTGACGAGACACCGTAGCAATGATCCTCGCCGGGGCGCTCGCGACACGTCCGTCTTGACGTGCACTAAATGCTGCCCTACGTTACATCAACGCTGACAAAGCGGTACCCCAATGCACGTTGCTTGAAGTCCATCGTGCCTGTCTGCGAGGTCCAATGCTCCGTTCGCGAGCTACCGAGTGTGTTGCGGCTTCCCGTGTGAAGGGCGGTTAGACACGTGCCCTTGGCCAACATCGCGGTGTCGGCGATCGAACTCGGGCTCTTCTACGCCCTGCTCGCCCTGGCTTTCCTCCTCGTCCTGGAGGGATCGGCGTTCTTCAACTTCGGCATCGGGCCGTGCGCGATGTTTGCGCCGCTCTTCGCGACCTGGTTGGTGCGAAGTGGGGACGTCCCGGTCATCCCTGCGATCCTCGCGGGAATCCTCGGGGCGGTGGTCCTCTCGGTCCTGACCGAGGTCCTGGTCATCCGGTCGGTCGAGCGCAAGTCCGGCACGGATCCGCTGCCGGCGCTCGTCGCCGTCGTCGCCGTGCTCTTCATCATCGAACAGCTCGCTGGGCTGATCTTCGGCAGGGCACTGACGCCCGGCCAGCATGTCTGGCGGCACGCTCCGTTCCGCTTCGCGGGCATCGTCGTCACCCCCGCACAGGTGCTCCTGACCGTCGTGACGCTGGCAACGTTCGTGCTGGTCGCGACGTGGGCGCGGCGGTCCTCGACGGGTCGGCTCCTGCGGGCCGTCGGCGACCACCAATCGGCGGCCCGACTGCTCGGTCTCCCGGTGGCGCGTGTCCGCCTGCTCGCGTTCGGGATCGCCGGACTGATCGCCGGGATCGCCGGGGTGCTGTTCGCGCCGAAGGCAGGCGTCCACTTCCAGACCGGTCTCACCTGGAGTCTCTGGGGTTTCCTCGCGCTCGTCGTCGGTGGGACCGGGTCGTTCTGGGGCCCGCTCGCCGGAGGGCTGCTCCTCGCGTTCGCCCAGACCTTCGCGTCGTACTGGTTCGGCAGCGCGGCGACCGACTACCTGACCCTGGCGGTGGCGCTGGCGTTCTTCGTCGCGCGGCCGACCGGGCTCTTCACACGGACGGTGCGGGTATGAGGGGACTTGTCGGCCCGGTCGTGGGCGCACTCGCCTGCGGGGCGGTGCTCGCCTGGAGCGCCGGGAGCGGCTATGCGGAGGGCCTCGTCGCGTTGGGGGCGACCTACAGCCTCCTGGCGCTCGGCATGTGGGTGCCGTTCGTACTCGGTGGCTCGCTCTCGATGGCATACAGCGTGTACCTGGCTGTCGGCGGATACGTCGTAGGATTCGGCATCCTCGAACTGGGCTGGCCCCTCCTCCCGTGCCTGCTCGTCGGCATCGTGATCGCCGTGCTCGTGGCGGTCGCGCTCGGCGCCGCGACACGGCGGCTGTCCGGCTTCTACCTCGCCGCCGTGACGTTGTTGGCTGCGGCAGCATTCGAGGCGTGGCTCCTCGATGCGACCGGACTCACCGGCGGGTCGACGGGTCTGCGCGGTATCCCCCTCACCGCGATCGGCTCACTCGAGATCACGCGCTGGGGGTTGCTTGTCACGGCCGTCGTCCTCACCTGGGTCGTCGCCGTGCTGTTCGACCGCCTGCGAAGTTCGAACTTCGGGGTGGCATTGCGGGCGCAAAGGCACGTCCCAGCGGCCGTCCAGGCATCGGGGATCGGCACGCAAGCCCTCAGCCTGGTGGGCCAGGGACTCGGCGCGGCGGTCGCCGCGCTCGGTGGCGCCTTCTTCGCGGCGATCAACTCCGGCGTGGGCCCGGAGACATTCACCCCCAACCTGGTGTTCCTCGCCATCTTCATGCCGCTCATCGGAGGGGTGCGCACAGCTTGGGGTGCCGTGCTCGGCGCCGCACTGGTCGTCGTCCTCACGGTCTACGTCCATTTGCCCGGTGACGCCGGCTCGCTCGTGCTCTCCCTGGCGGCGTTGGTCATCCTGCTCCTGTGGCCGAACGGGCTCCTCGGTCAGCTGCGCGCCGGGGTCGACCGCCTGTCGAACACCCTTCGTGGGGGGGCGTCGTGAACCCACCCGCAGATGTGCTGCTCGCGGCCGCCGACCTGACCAAGAGCTACGGCGGCGTGCAGGCGGTCCGAGGGGTGAACCTGGAGGTCCGCTCCGGTGAGGTCGTCGGGCTGGTCGGCCCCAACGGGGCGGGCAAGACGACGCTCGTGGACATCATCACCGGCACGCAGTCGGCCGACGGCGGCCGACTCACGTTGGCAGGCAGGCGGCTCAACGGATCGGCGGCCCGACGAGCCCGGGCCGGCCTGGGGCGGACCTTCCAGCATCCGCTGCTGGCGCTCGACCTGACCGTGACCGAGAACATCCTCGTCGGCGTCGCCGCGCGGAAGCTGGGCACACCGTGGGGGATGGTCGCCGCCGTCTTCGACGGCATGGTCCGCGGCGTCGTCGCGGCCGACGTGCACCGCGCGGTGGCAGCGGCTCACGTGATGGGTCTCGAACGGCTGGACCGACCGTGCGCGGATCTCACCCTCGGCGAGCAACGGCTCGTCGAGGTCGCCCGTGTCCTCGTGCAGGAGCCGCGGGTCGTCCTGTTCGACGAACCGTTCGCCGGGGCGGACGCCAACGGTGTCGCCGGCATCTCCGCCGTCGTCGAGAAGGTCCGGGACGAGGGCCGTGGTGCCATCCTGGTCGACCACAACGTGGACCTCGTGTCCTCGCTGGCCGATCGTGTCGTCGTGCTCGACCAGGGGAGCGTCGGCTTCTCGGGCACTCCGGACGAGTGCCTGGCGAGCGAGGAGATGCAACGGATCTACTTCGTCGGCGAAGTGTCACGGGAGGGTGTGTATGAGCAGCGCGGATGACCGGGCGGCGACGATCGCACCCGTGGGGGGCGCCACGGTCTTCTCCGTTGACGGGTTGCGCGTGGTGTACGGGAAGGCGACGGCCGTACGGGACGTGTCGCTGGAACTCACGGGTGGCGCGGTCACGGCCCTGGTCGGCCCCAACGGTGCCGGGAAGTCCAGCGCGCTGCTCGCGATGTACGGATCCGTGCCGGCTACCGGCCGTGTCCTGCTCGACGGCCGGCCGGTCGACGGGGCGCCGGTCCGTGCCCGGGCGCGAGCGGGTCTCGCACTGGTCCCCCAGGGGCGGCAGCTCTTCCCGCGGTTGACGGTCCGGGAGAACCTGCAGATCATGGCGGATCTGCTCGGGGTCGGGCCGGAACGCGTCGACGCGGAGATCGAGCGGTTCCCGATCCTCGCCACCCGGTCCCGGGCTCTCGCCGGCGTGCTGAGCGGAGGCGAACAGCAGATGCTCGCGGTCGCACGCGCGCTCCTCGGCCGGCCCCGGGTGTTGCTCCTCGACGAACTCGTGACGGGACTCGCCCCCGTCGTGGTGAACAGCCTCCTGGAGACCATGGTCGACCTGACGCGGGAGGGTGTCGCCGTGCTGCTCGCGATGCCCTCGCTGGGCGCCGCCGGGCCGGTGGTCGACCGCGGGTACGTGCTGGTGCGCGGCGAGCTCGCAGCTGCCGACGTCCGCGGTGGCGCGGCCCTCGACGACGCCTACCGGGCGGCGCTCGGCATGGGGTGACGGTCGTGGCCTCAACCGCTGGTCATGACGCGGATCGGCGCTCCCGCGCGGAACGCGCGGATGTCCTCGACGATGTCGTCGTAGAACACCTGCATCGTCTCGTCGGTCACGTAACCGATGTGGGGGGTCACGACGGTGTTCGGCAGGGAGCGGAAGACGTCCGCCGCCGGCAGCGGCTCGCGCTCGAAGACATCGAGGGCCGCACCCGCGATTCGTTCCTCCCGGAGGGCCTCCGCCAGTGCGTCCTGGTCGACCAGGGGGCCTCTGGAGGTGTTGACCAGCACGGCGTCGCGGCGCATCGACCCGATCTCGGTGCGTCCCACGAGTCCACGGGTGGCGGGCCCGAGCACCATGTGGACGGTCACGACGTGCGACGTGGCGAACAGCGCGGCCTTCGTCGCAGGCCGGACGCCGTGCTCTGCGCACTTCTCCGCCGTGAGGTTGGGGCTCCAGGCCTGTACGTCCATGTCGAATGCCTGCCCGACCCGCGCGACCGACGCCCCGAGCCTGCCGAGGCCGACGACACCGAGTGTTCTGCCGTTGAGCCCGGTGCCCAGGGTGTGCTGCCATCCGCCCGCCCGGACCGCGGCGTCCTCGGCCGGGATGTGCCGCAGCAGCCCGATGATCAGTCCCCACGTCAGCTCCGCGGTGGGAAGGACCAGGCCGCCGGTTCCGCAGACGGTCACACCGTGGTCGGCCGCGGCGACGAAGTCGATCACCTGGTTGACCATTCCCGTAGTGACGACGAGCCGGAGGCGAGGGAGCTGCTCGAAGAGCTGCCGGGTGATCGCGGTCCGCTCGCGCATCGCGACCACGACGTCGGCTCCACGGAGGACTGCGACGAGATCGGGACCCTCGACGTGCTCACCGATCGCCTCCACGGTCGTGTCCGGGCCGAGGCGGGACCACCGTCCCATCCGCGACGCGAGCCGCTGGTAGTCGTCCAGCACGACGATGTGCATGTCGATCCCTCCATTGGACGCAACTCGACGAGAAACAGATACATGTTTAACGCACCAGGTCTGTGACTGCCGCAGTGACCTCGCTTGACCGCGCGGGTGAGTCTAGCTAGGTTACGGCAACTCAGGGAATACAGGTGTCGGTTTAGATGCCACCTCGAAGCTTCGACCGGAGGGCACATGCGCCTACGACCAGCTGCACTTGCCATCGGCTGCGCCATGTTGGCGGTGGCCGCCTGCTCCAGCGGGGGTGCCCCGTCGGGAGCCGGATCGGCTCCACCCGGGGAGCCGATCGTCTTCGGGGTCCAGCAGGACGCGAACGGACCCTCGTCGAGCTACAGCGTGATCACCACCCAGGCGATCAAGGACGCGGCGACGCGAATCAACTCGCAGGGCGGAATCCTCGGGCGTCCCGTCGAGGTGAAGGTCGCCAGCGACGACAGCGACCCGACTCGCGCGCCTGCGGTCACCCGTCAGCTCCTCGAGGGTGGGGCGGACGTCATGTTCTTCACGACGAGTGCGGGCGCAGCGATCCAGTCGAAGCCGCTGGTGTACGAGGCGCACGTACCGTCGTTCGCGCCGACGACCTTCAGTACCAACCTGATCGCGGCTCCGCAGGGCGACTACTCCTTCCTGATCGCCAACGGCACGCCGGACGTCGCGAAGCTCTACGCGGACGCGTTCAAGGCGGCCGGCATCACGAGGATCGCGGTGTTCTCGGACGCGTCGCCGACGATCGCCGCCATCAACAAGGTCCTGATCCCGGGTATCACCGGCGCCGGGATCGAGGTCGTCTCGACCGAGCAGGCTCCCGCCGACGCGGGTGACGTCTCGGCCCAGGTGCAGCGCATCGCCTCTGCACGCCCCCAGGCGATCCTGCTCTCCACGCTCGGTGGACCGATCGAGGCGCTGTTCCACAACACCGCCTACCTCCAGACCCCTGAGATCCCACGGTTCTCGCTCGCGTCGATCGGCAACCAGCCCGATGTCTGGGACCAGGTTCAGCCCGACGCCCTCAACGGCGTCGTGTTCATCGCCTCGCTCACCGACAAGAACCCTCGGACGGCCGACCTGGGCGAGTATCTGAAGGGCGAGCGGTCCGACTTCACCCGCCTGACGGCGTACGACGCCCAGGGCTACGACGCGGCGTACCTCGCGAAGACGGCGATCGAGAAGGCCGGCTCGCCGGACGACGGTACCGCCGTTGCGAAGGCGATCGAGGGCATCACCGACTACCAGCCGCACTTCGGGCAGGCCGGCTACACCCTCCGTTTCGGGGCCGACGACCATGACGGTTCGAACGGGCCCTGCGGGATGATCCTCACCGAGTTCACGGGCAACGAACCCGGTGAGCCCTGGTCGCGCTACCAGCCGAGCTGCTGAGGCGCGGGGAGGAGCCCGGCCTGTCCGTGGCCCTGGTCCGCCGCGCGCGTGCGGCGGACCAGGGCCACGCCCGTCGATGCGACGGCCTGATCGAAGGGACGGACGTCGGCGGATGTCGATGCCTGAGCACGCACTGGAGCCGGATCTGCCCATCTGCGATCCGCACCATCATCTGTATCTCCCGGGGTCTCCGTTCCACGACGGGGCCTACGGCCTGGACGATCTTGCACGTGACGTCAGCGGGCACCGCGTCCTGCAGACCGTCTACGTCGAGACCCAGACCGCGTACCGGCCTCCGGGATCGTCGCCTCACCTGGCCCCCGTGGGCGAGACGGATTGGGTCGCCGGGCTGCTGTCGCCGGGCGGGCTCGTCAGGGGAGTCGTGGCGTTCGCCGACCTGATGCTGCCGGACCGCAGGCTGCGCGAGGTCCTCGACGCACATCGCGACGCGGCTGGGGACCGCCTGAAGGGCATCCGTTTCCGGGCGAGCAACGCGCAGCAGCCGCTGCCACCGGCCGACTGGTTGACGTGCCCGCAGATGATCGTCGGTGCCACGGAGCTCGGCCGCCGGGGGCTGGTGCTCGATCTGCACGTCATGTACGACGAGCTCGCTGCTGTCGCGACCCTGGCTCGGTCTGTCCCCGCGACGACGATCGTCGTCGACCACATGGGTGCGCCCGTGATCCCGTCCCGCAGTCGTCATCGTCACCGCGAGGCCGGGCGGGACGACGTGCTCACCGTCTGGCGGCGAGGGATCGCGGAGTTGGCTCGCATCGACAATGTGACGATCAAGATCGGCGGGATCGGCAGCTATGTCACCACCGATCCGGCTGAGCTGCGCGGCCCGGTGACGTCCGAGGTCATCGCCGGCCACTGGGGCGCGGACCTGCGGTTCGCGATTGATTCGTTCGGGCCTGAACGATCGATGATCGAGGGCAACTTCCCGATCGACGGGTACCTGTGCGAGTACACGATGCTGTGGAACGCCTACAAGCGGATGACGCGGGTGTTCGGTCCCGCCGAGCGGCGCCGCCTGTTCCACGACACCGCGGCCGAGGTGTACGGGCTCGCAAGGGTCCGTGAGCTGCTCGACGGGACCGTCGAGGGAGTGGGAAGTGGCGGTTGACGAGCGCGCGGGGATCGGCCAAAATCCGAGTTGGGCGAGTGACTAAGGCGATCGCCCAAATCTGCGGAGATCGTCCAGCGCCGACCGAGTGCAGAGCGGACCACGAGGAGTGTCGATGACGGCCCTGCGAGGCGTCGGAGCAGCCGGGTCATGAACATTCACCTGCTGCTCGAGCTGATGGCCGAACGTGACGGCACACGTGCTGCGCTCGGCCCCCGCGACGGTGACGCGACTTACGACGTGCTCGTTGCGGGTTCGCTCCGCATCGCGACCGCCATTCGCCGGAGTGGCGCCCGATCCGTCGCGTTCGTCGGGCTCAACGGGCCACCGGTACCTCAGTTGCTGTTCGGATCCGCCGCAGCCGGTGTGCCCTTCGTGCCCTTGAACTACCGCCTGCCCGGCGAGGTCCTCGCCGGGCTCCTCGGTCGGCTCGACCGACCGTTGGTCATCGCAGACGAAGGGTGCGCGCCGGCCCTCGCCCCCCACGTCGACGTCGTCCACAGGGAAGCGGTCTGGATCGCCGGGGCGATCGGCGACAACGAGCCGACGGAGGTCGCCGCCGCCCCCGACGGGCCTGCAGTCGTGCTGTTCACGAGCGGGACGACGGCGAGGCCCAAGGCCGTCGAGCTCGGGCACGACAACCTCACCAGCTACGTGCTCGGCACGGTCGACCTCGCGTCGGCGTCGCCCGACGACGCGACACTCGTGGCCGTACCGCCGTACCACGTCGCCGGTGTCGGCGCGACGCTGTCGAACGTCTACTCGGGTCGCAGGCTGGTGTACCTGCCTGATTTCGACCCGCAGGCATGGATCGACGCGGTGCAGCGGGAACGGGTCTCCCACGCCATGGTGGTCCCGACGATGCTGGCGCGGATCGTCGAGGCGACCGGTGGGGTCCCACCCCGGGTGCCCACCCTTCGGACGCTCGCCTACGGCGGGGCGCCGACGGCCATGCCGGTGCTCGACCAGGCCCTCGCCCTGTTCCCGGACGTCGGTTTCACGAATGCGTACGGCCTCACCGAGACCAGCGCGACCATCGCCGTCCTCGGCCCCGACGACCATCGCGCATCGAGGGCCGGCGGTCGGCCGGACAAGCTCGGGTCCGTCGGGCGCCCGGTCCCGGGCGTCGACGTGCAGATCCGAGACGACGACGGCGCCGAGACTCCTGCCGGAGAAATCGGCCAGCTCTGGGTCCGGGGGGCACAGGTCTCGGCCCGGTACACCGACGGCGGGTCCGCGCTCGATGCGGACGGATGGTTCGCGACCCGTGACCGGGCATTCGTCGACGACGACGGCTACCTGTTCCTCGGCGGCCGGGTCGACGACGTCATCATCCGGGGTGGCGAGAACATCCACCCGTCGGAGATCGAGGAGGTCCTGGTTCGCCACCCCCTCGTACGTGACGTCAGCGTCGTCGGTATCCCCGACGAGGAGTGGGGGCAACGGATCGCTGCCGTTGTGGTTCGAGCTGATGCCGGCGCCTCGGCCGAGCAATCCGAACTCGACGCCGATGCGGTCCGGGCCTTCGTACGCGATCGGCTCCGAGGCTCCCGGACACCCGACCTCGTCGTGTTCCGAGCCGACCTGCCGTACGGGCCGACCGGCAAGCTCGCCCGCCGCGATGTCGCCGCACTGGTGACCGAGCCGGACCCGCCGACTCCGCGGGGCTCGGCGCAGAAACAATCAGGAACCGTCACGGAGGTGGCCCGGTGAAGATCACGCCAGGGAGCAGGTTGCGCAGCACGGTGTCCTCGACGGAGGTGGTCGTCGTCCGCGCTCCTGCGGTCGACCTCGACCTCACGTGTGGCGGGGAGCCGTTCCTCGCGTTCGGACCCTCGGACACGTCGCCGGCGAAGCCGGGGGACACAGAGGCGGCAACGGCCAACGAGCTCGGCAAGCGGTACGCGGACCCGTCGGGTGCGATCGAACTCCTCGTGACCAAGGCCGGAAGCGGAGTGATGGCCGCCGACGGGGTCGAACTCGTCCGCAAGGAAGCGAAGCCACTTCCTGCCACCGACTGACGTGCTCCCGACCCCGTCGGCTGCGACATCCGACCGCTCTCCCGACCGCCCTGAGTAGGACGACATGACATATGCACTTCCGTGCCCACCGGAGCGAGCGCTGCTGGCGGAGGCCGCGTCTCGCTTCGCGCGTGACCACTCGCCCGTCGAGGCGCTGCGGACGTCCGACGTCGGCGCGCCGGCCCCGGGGGGCTACCACCGGGCAGCGGGCGAGCTCGGTTGGTTCGCGATGCTGGTACCTGCGGAGCTCGGCGGCGGCAGCGTCTCGGAGTCCCCGCTGGCGGACGTCGTCGCGATCGCGGTGGAGCGAGGCGCCAACCTGCAGCCGGGCCCGTTCACCGCGATGAACGTCGTCGCCGAAAGCCTGGGTCTCGCCGGTTCGGCGCTGCAGCGGGAGGAGGTCCTGCCCGCCCTGGTCGAAGGTCGGCGAACGGCGACGTGGGCGGTGACCGATGGGTGCGGCCGATGGGCTCCGGGTGCGGCCGTGAGCTACGCCGTCGATGGGGACGCATTCGTTCTCGACGGTTTCGCCGTCCTGGTGGAGGAGGCTGCCACGGCCGACTGGGTCCTGGTCCAGGCCGGGTCCCCGTCGGGTGTGACGATCTTCGTCGTCCCGACCGCGACGCCCGGCTTGGAGGTCGCGCCCCGTGAGGGTCTCGACGTCACGCGCCGGTTCGGCGCCGTCCGCTTCACCGGCGTGCGGGTGGGGCGGTCCGCGGTGGTGGGGGAGCCCGGCCGAGGCGGGGAGCTCGCCGTCCACCAACTGTGCGTCGCGGCGGTCCTGACCGCGGCGGACGCCGTCGGTGCCATGACTCGCGACTTCGGGACGACCCTCGAGTACGCACGTACCCGCGTCGCGTTCGGCCGGCCGATCGGCTCCTTCCAGGCGGTCAAGCATCTGCTCGCCGACACCAGCCTGGCCCTCGAGGCGTGCCAGGCGATCCTGGCTGCAGCCGCCGACGCGTACGGGACGCCGGGCTTCACGCGGTACGTCGCCGTGGCGAAGGCATACATCGGAGACGCCGCGATCACACTCGGCCAGAACTGTCTGCAGGTGCTCGGCGGCATCGGATACACCTGGGAGCACGAGCACCACCTCTACATGCGCCGGATGACCGCCGACGCCTTCCTGTTCGGTGATCCCGGGGCCCAGCGGGCGTCGCTGTGGCCGGCGTACGGCCTGGGGGAGGTGGCCTGAGATGTCGGACGCCGATCTCGACGCCTACCGCGCGCGGGCACGTAGCTGGCTCGAGGCCAACCTGGAACCCGTGGGCTCGCCAAGGCCGAGAGCCACCGATGTAGACCCGGGCTTCCTCGCCGAGGAGCGGCGTCGGCAACGGGAGCTGTGCAGTGCCGGGTACGCCGGCATCGCGTGGCCGTCGACCTATGGAGGGCAGGGACTGTCCAGCAGGCACGAGAGGGTGTTCAACGAGGAGGCCGAGGGTTTCCGGACCCCCGACTTCGGCGTGCTGGGACAGACCACGTTCGGAATCTGCGTCCCGACGATGCTTGCCCACGGATCGCCGGAGCTGTTGGCCCGCCACGTGCCACACGTCGTCGCCGGGAACAGCCTCTGGGTGCAGTTGTTCTCAGAGCCCGACGCCGGGTCCGATCTCGCCGGTGTGCGCACGCGCGCCACCCGCAGCGGTGACCGGTGGACCGTGTCCGGATCGAAGATCTGGTCGAGCGGTGCCTACTTCGCCGACCACGGCCTGTGCCTGGCACGCACGTCGTGGGACGTGCCGAAGCACCGGGGCCTGACGTGGTTCGCCGTTCCGATGGACGCCCCGGGTGTGACCATCCGCCGGTTGCGCCAGATCACCGGGGCGTCCGAGTTCTGCCAGGTCTTCCTCGACGGGGTCGAGCTCACGGACGCCGACGTCGTCGGAGAGGTCGACGCCGGCTGGTCGGTCGCGCGCACGATGCTCGCCACAGAACGCGGTGGCGGCAGCCGTGGTGCCGCCGACGCCGCGCACCCCGCCGACGCGCTCGCCCCGGACCTGGTCGCGTTGGCGGATGGCGTGGGCCGACGCGACGACCCGCAGGTGCGCGATCTCGTGGCGCGTGCCCACGTCGCGGACGTCGTGATGGCCGAGCTGCGATCCCGCGTCATCGCGTTGAGCAGGGCGGGCGTCGCCGATCCGGGGAGTCTCGCGGCCTACGTGAAGCTCGCGCACGGCACCGTGACGCCGGAGCGTGCCCGGATCGGGTTGCAGATCGCAGGCGCGGCGGCCTTGTCCTGGCCGGAGGGCTCGGCAGCGGAGGCCGCGACGGCACACGCGTTCCTTGCCGGCCGATCGCAGAGCATCGCCGGAGGAACGAACGAGATGATGCGCAACGTCATCGGCGAACGGTTGCTGGGCCTGCCGCGCGAGCACAGCGTCGACACCGACGTCCCCTTCGCAGAGGTGATCCGCCGTACTGGAGCGACCCCGGCCCCCGGACAGGGGCCGAGCGGGGAGTGCGCACGATGAGCCTCGTCGCCTACGACGTCGACGACGATGTCGCGCTCATTCGCCTCGATCGGCCCGACCGGCTCAACGCCATGTCGGAGCAGATGCGGTCCGACCTCGTCGAGGCGTTCCGGCGACTCGAGGAGGACGATGCGGTCCGGGCCGCGATCCTGACCGGCACCGGCCGGGCGTTCTGCGCCGGGCGTGACCTCAAGGCCCAGGCCGAGGGGATCTCCGCGGGCGACGGGAGGCTCCGCCCGAGGACGTACTCGAGCTCAGCGAACATGTTCGGCCTGCCCGACACCCACAAGCCCCTGGTGGCTGCGGTCAACGGATTCGCCATCGGCCAGGGCTGGTACATGGTGCTCGACTGCGACGTGCGGGTGGCCTCGTCGGATGCCGAGTTCGCGATGGCCGAGGTGCCGACCGGCACGCTGGGTCCCTACTGGCTCGCCGGGGTCGAGGGTCTGCCCTGGGCGGTCGCGACCGAGTTCTGCCTGCTCGGCGAGCGGATCACCGCCGACCGCCTCCTCTCGGTGGGAATGCTGAACGCCGTCGTGGCACCCGACGACCTCATGGGAGAGGCGCGCAGGTGGGCCGCGAAGCTGGCCGCGCTCCCACCCCGCCACGTGCAGACCACGAAGCGGCTCATGAGACTCGTCCGGCAGGGCCCCGACCGTGGGCTCCTGGATCTCGAGAAGGCCGTCCGCACCGAGCTGTCACAGCTGGCGGACAGCAGCGAAGCCGTCCTCGCCTGGCGTGACCGCCGGCCCGGCCGCTACCAGGGGCGGTGACCGTGTCGACCGGGCGAACCCGACCGGCAGGCCCGACGCTGCCGCTGTCGGGCGTGAGGGTCCTCGACTTCACGTGGGTGATCTCGGGTCCACAGTGCACCCAGGTGCTCGCCGACTTCGGCGCGGAGGTGATCCGCGTCGAGTGGCCGCACCATCCGGACGGGCTCCGGTACCGCGTCCAGCCACCCGGCGCGGACCCCACGTCGCCCGAGCAGAGCGGGCTGTGGAACAACCTGAACCGGAACAAGCGCTCCATCACCCTCAACATGCGTCACCCCGACGCGATGCCGCTGGCACTGTCCCTGATCGAGAAGAGCGACGTCGTCGTCGAGAACTTCTCTCCCGGAGTCCTGGCGTCCTGGGGGCTGTCCTGGGACGTCATGCGATCGGTCAACCCCCGGCTGGTGTACCTGAGCATGACCGGGTTCGGCTCGAGCGGCCCGGACGCAGGACACGTCGTCTTCGCCCCGATCATGCAGGCTGTCAGCGGCCTGCACGCGATGACGGGGCGGCCCGGTGCCGAACCTGCCGGGCTCGGCTACTCCTACGGCGACCACGTCGCGGGCTACTTCGGTGCGCTCGCCGTCCTCGCGGCGCTCCGGGAGCGCGACGTCACGGGCTCCGGCACCTCGATCGACCTCAGCCAGGTGGAAGCGTCCATCGCACTGACCTCGACAGCCCTGCTCGACCATCAGGTCGGCGATCGGTCCTTCGTCCCCTGGGGCAACGTGTCCTACGGCTCGCACGACGCCCCGGCCGGGCTCTACCGGTGTGCGGGAACCCGATCGTGGTGCGCGATCTCCGTCCAGGACGACGCGCAGTGGGCCCGCCTCGCCCAGGGCTGCGGCTTCTCCGACCTCGCTGCCGACCCGCGGCTCGCGTCGCCGACCGGCCGAGCCGCGCATCGCGGTCTGCTCGACAGCCGGCTCACGGAATGGACCCGTGCCCGGGAACGCGACGACGTGATCGGTCTGCTCGACGGATGGGGCATCCCGGTGTCTCCCCTGGCATCGGTCGACGAGGTCATGAACAGCGGTCCGCTTCGCAAACGCGGCTACTTCGAGTCGGCGACCCATGAGGCGCTCGGCACGCGGGAGTTCCAGATGGGGGCGATCAGCTCCGAGCACGGGCCGCGGCTGCGGACGGCGGCGCCGGTGATGGGCGAGGCGAACCATGACGTGTTCGCAGGAATTCTCGGGCTTTCCGGCGACGCCGTCCGCGCGTACCGCGACGATCAGGTGATCTAGGAGTGCCCATGCACAGAGCACCCTTCGAGTCGCTGACCGACGTCCGCGTCCTGGACCTGACCGACCGCTGGGGTCAGTTCGCCGGCCGGCTCCTGACCCAGCTCGGTGCCGACGTCGTCGTCGCCGAGCCGCCCGGCGGTCACGAGCTGCGGACGGCGTGGCCGATGGTCGTGGGCCCGGACGACACCCCGGTGAGCCTGTACTTCTGGCACTTCGCCATGGGTAAGAGCTCGACGACGTGGGAACTCGACCGGCGGCCTGCAGAAGCGGAAGCGTTGCTCCGGGCCGCAGACGTGGTCCTGGTCGGTCGCGGGTCCCACCGCGCACTTCGCGAGCGCATGCCCGATGCGGTGTCCGCGGCCCGGGTCGTTGCACTCAGTCCGTTCGGTCTGGACGCGGACGAGCGTCCGGGAGAGGACGACCTGCATGTCTCGGCGCAGTCCGGGGTGGCGGGCCTCTCCGCCTACAGCTCGGGTGAGACCGACCCCGACCCGATGCCGGTCATCCCGCCCGTCGAGCAGAGCATGCACGCCGCCGGCATCTACGGCGCCATCGCGGTCATGCTGGCGCTGCGCACACCTCGTTCGGACGGGGGTTCCCTTTTCGACGTCTCTGCGCAGGCCGCAGCGTTCCAGTCGACCGAGCAGCTCTTCGCACACTGGGTCTACCGCAAGGAGGAGCTGTATCCGCGAACGGGTGGATACGCCACCAGCAGGCCGTCGGGACGGTGGCAGATCAGCGCCTCGGACGGCATGCACACCTACGCCTTCGGGCTGCTGCCGCGCACGCAGCGCAGCTGGGACGCCCTTCGCGACTGGATTCGGCGCGAAGGTGCGATCGAGGACCTCGACGAGCCGAGGTTCGCCGCCCTCTCCGCTCTGCGTGGTGCGAACCCGTACGACGTCTCGGACGCCGGCAGGCACGCCGGAGAGGTGATCACCCGATTCCTGGGGGCCGTCCCGGCGGACCGTGCCTACCGCGAGGGGCAGGCGGCGGGGGTGCCGTGGGCCAAGGTGTTCCGACCAGAGGAGGTCCTCGACGAGGAGCAGTTCCGGGTCCGGGACCTGTGGCAGCCCACTGCGCTGAGCAGCGACGGCCCGGCCTTCTCGACCCAGGCCCTGCCGTGGCTGCGGTCGGGCCCGTCGTCCGCGGAGGCGGGCGAGACGTTCGTCCTTCCGCGGCCGGGGGAGCACACCGCGCAGGTGGCGGCGCGCTGGCTCAGCGCGGCTCGCACGGGCGGGCGTCCCGCCGGCACGTCGTCACAACAGTAGATCCTCAAGGAGGAGGAACGATGGAGTTCGGACTTTTCACCATCAGCGAGAAGTCGCCCGACATGTCGTACCGGCAGGTTGTGGAGGACACGCTCGAGCAGGCGCGGGTCGCCGACCGGACCGGTTACGACGTCGTCTTTCTCGGTGAACACCACTTCGCGCCCTATGGCACCTTGCCGGACACCATGGTGTTCGCCGGAGCGGTGAGCCAGGCCACCGAGCGGATCAAGATCGGCACGGCGGTGATCGTGCCTGCGTTCCAGCACCCCGTGCGCATCGCGGAGCAGGCCGCGATGCTCGACGTGATGTCCGGCGGCCGGTTCATCCTCGGGATCGGCCGCGGTTACCAGCAGCGCGAATTCGAGGGGTTCGGAGTCCCGCAGAGTGAGAGCACGGCCCGATTCCGCGAGGCGACCGAGATCATCGAGCGACTGCTCGCCGGCGAGACCCTGACCTATGAGGGCAGGTTCTGGTCCTGCAAGGACGTCTCGCTCTCGCCGAAGGTCGAGGGCGACGTCCCGATCTACGTCGCGGTGAGCCGCACACCTGAGAACTTCGCGTGGGCCGTGGAGAAGAGCTACGGCGTCATGGTGGGTAACCCGTACGCGATCGACGCGGGTTCCGGCGACGGCCAGCAGCTCTACGTCGACGCCCAGGCGCAGGCAGGTGCGGCCGCCGACACCTCGAACACGTGGGGGCTGATGAACAGCGTCTTCGTGGACAAGGACTCGTCGAGGGCGCGTGACGTCTTCCGCAAGACGTGGGAGACCGGCAACGAGTTCCTGTGGAAGTACGCCAAGGTCGTCGAGGACGGCGGCGACATCCCTGACGACTACAAGCACTACGCGGGTTGGTACGACTGGATCCAGCACGCCGAGTACGACAAGATCTTCGGCAACCCGTGGACGCTCGTGGGTTCTCCCGCGGAGATCGTCGAGCGTCTGCATGCGATCAGCGAGATGCAGAGCAAGTACGGGCCGCCGATGCGCAACTACATCCTGTGGATGAACCGTGCCGGATGCCTGAGCCAGAAGGACGTGCTGAGCTCGATCGAGCTGTTCGCCTCGGACGTCATGCCGCACGTCCGCGATCTCTGAGCGCCCGGAACCGACGACATGGACCTCGATTTCAGCGCGGAGCAGGACGCCTTCCGTTCGGAGATTCGCGCGTTCCTCGACGAGGAGCTTCCCGACGGATGGGTCGGGCTGTGGCACGGAGCAGATGCGCCGGCGCACAGCGATGCGGTCATGGAGAAGCTCGCCGCACGCGGTTGGCACACCTACAGCTGGCCGCAGGAGTACGGCGGCCGCGACGGCGGGGTGTGGGAGCAGACGGTCATCCAGGAGGAGCTGTTCGCCCACCACGAACCGCGTGGCGGGCACTACATGGGCCTGAACTGGATCGGACCCGTGATCATGAAGTTCGGGAGCCCCGAGCAGCAGGCCACGCTGCTCCCCGAGATCGCGCGTGGTGAGGTGCAGTGGGCGCAGCTGTTCAGCGAGCCCGACGCCGGATCCGATCTCGCGTCCCTTCGGACACGGGCGTTGCCGGCCGAGGACGGCGACGGGTTCGTCGTCAACGGAGAGAAGATCTGGACGAGCTACGCCAACCTGGCCAGGCGTGGGTTCCTCCTGGCCCGTACCGAGCGCGGCGAGTCGCGTCATGCCGGCATCTCGGTCTTCGTGATCGACATGGACACTCCCGGGATCGAGGTGCGCGAGGTTCCGTCCGCGGTGGGCAACCACCGCTTCCACTCGGTCAGCTTCACCGACGTCCGGGTGCCGGCGTCCGCGCTGCTCGGCCCACTCAACGGCGGCTGGTCGGTCGCGATGTCCGCGCTGCCGTACGAACGGACGGGCAACGCGCGCTATGCGCGATCGACGCGCGTGCTCGGCTTCTTCGAGCAGTCCGCCTCGCTGGACGCATCGGCGGAGAAGGGCATCGCCGAAGTCCTGGCATACGGACGGATGACGGAGCTGCTCAACCATCGCCTGGTCTGGATGCGCGAACGCGAGGACCAGCCGACATGGGAGCCGTCGGCCACCTTCGCTGCCACTGCGGAGTACGAGACGTTGGTCGGTGACCTCGTCGAGGAGCACATGGGCTACCTGCCGTTCGTGTCGGTCCCGGACCCGAACGCCGTGTGCGGCGGAGAGGTGGAGAGCTTCACCGTGTGCCAGGCGCCGACGGTGAAGCTGCAGGCGGGGACCTACGAGATCCAGCTGTCGATCGTGGGACAGCAGGCGCTGAACCTGCCGAGGGGACGATGACGATGGACTTCGCTCTGCCGGACACGACCGAGGACTTCCGCAGGGAGCTCGCCCGTTGGACCGACCGTCGTCCGGTCCGTCCGGGGTTCGACAGGCAGGAATGGGAGCAGTTCGCAGAGCGGGGACTGCTGCGTACCCAGGAGGGCGAGACCGTCCTCGACACCGTCGTGGGGTTCATGGAGGTCGCGCGCAAGGGCCTCCCGGGACCGCTGTTCGAGGCGCGGCTGGCCGAGAGCGCCGCCGGCCCCGGACTCTCGTCCGAACTCGAGAAGGGCTCGGTGGTGACAGGCTGCGTCGAGCGGGCGGGTGCCGGACCGGTGCCGGTCGGCTGGGGTGCGGTCGCCGATGTGGTCGTCGACCTCGCGGGTGGGGGCGAGTTGGGTCGGGGTGGACTGCCGCATCTACACACCTCATATCTGCATCCCCACGGATGGTGGACCGGCGCCCGACCGGCTGCCCTGCCTACTCCCGAGCAGCGGGCGCTGCGATGGACTCTCGGCGGGGCACTGCTGACCGGACTCGCGCTCGGAGCCGTCGATCTCACCAGGGACTATGTCGCGCAGCGTGTCCAGTTCGGCAGGGCCATCGGGACCTTCCAGGCCGTGCAGTTCCCGCTGGCGGAGGCGAAGGTGTCGGCCGAGGGTCTGCGTCTGATGGTCCTCGACGCGGCGTGGCGGATCACGGGGGAACGACCGGATGCGACGGTCGCCGCAGCGCTCCTGGCGGTGAACGCCGCACGTCTCACCAAGCAGGTGGGCGACATCTGTCATCACGCCTTCGGCGCGAACGGCCACACCAACGAAGCCTTCCTCAACGAGCTGACCTGGGGGATGCGCTGGCTCCGGGGCCTGCTCGGGGTCGACGCCGCCCGTGCGGCGATCCTGGAGCGCCGAGTCACCCACAGCTCGCCGCCCTCGCTCGTTCTCGCGGGCTTCCGCCACGAGGACGTCTGATGGCGGTGGACGTCCGAACCTCCGACGGGGTCGCCCGCGTGACGCTGGCCTGGCGGAGCCGTCGGAACGCCCTCGGGCCCTCCGACGTGGAAGAACTCGTCGCAGCGCTCTCCGACGTCGCGCGGCGTCCCGACGTCAAGGTCATGGTGCTCACCGGGGACGGTGCCTTCTGCGCCGGCGGTGACCTCGCGGCGATCCGCGAGGTCGCGCGGCGCGGGGCGGCCGTGGTCCGCGACCTCCTCTACTCGACCTTCCAGGAGCTTCCCCGGGCAATGCTCCGGCTTCCGGTGCCGACCATCGCCGCTGTCGACGGTGCTGCCGTCGGGCTGGGTATGGACCTCGCTCTCATGTGCGACATCCGGTTCGTCGGACCGTCCGGATGGCTCCGACAAGGCTGGGCGGCACTGGGCATCATTCCCGGCACCGGGGGCGAGCTGCTGCTACGAAGACTCGCCCCCGCGGCCCTGTGGCATCTCCTGGCCACGGACCCGAAGATCGACGCGGAAGCTGCTCATCGACTCGGTCTCACCGACCGGGCCGCGTCGGACGACACCGGGCCCGCGCCGTCCGGGCGGACAGCCGTGGCACAGGCCGAGGAACGTGCGGCCGAGCTCGCCCGCCTACCGAGTGCGACGCTCGAGGCGTACACGTATCTGAACCGGGCCGACACGGTGGCTGCACTCGACGAGCACCTCTCCATGTGTCTCGAGTGGCAGACCCGTCTGTTGACCTCTCCGATGTTCCTCGAGCGCGCGGACGCCGTACTGATGCGAACATCGAACGGTGGGCGGCACCGATGACCGGTCGTTCCGATCGCCGGAAATGGCGGATCGATTCGTATTCGGGTTCGAACTGTAGACTGAACGCGCTCAGGCGGAACTGCGATCCCCGGCGAGGATACATTGACCTCTGAAAGACGAGAGAAGCCAGATCCCAAGGAAAGCATTCTGAGGGCGGCCGAGGAAATTCTGGAGAAGGACGGATACGCCGCCATCAGCACGCGACGGCTGGCGAGCGAGGCCGGGATCAACCAGGCCACCGTCCACTACCACTTCGGCTCGGTCGGCCACGTCATGATGCGCGTGGTCGACAGGATCGGGGCGCAGTCCGACGAGCAGGCCCGCGTCGCGTTCGCGGCCGGTACGGGCACCTCCGACGCGCAGCGGTGGCACGACTACCTCGCCTCGATCGGGACGACCAACGTCGACTCGGGACTGGCGAAGCGATGGCTCGAGACCGTCGCCATGGGTGCGAATGACGAGGAGATGCGGGCTCATGTCGGACCGCGACTCGACGGCATTCTGTCGACGTACGAGAAACACCTCGACAGCGCGGTCGCGAGACTCGGATTCGAAGGCGACGAATCCCGCAGGCTGGGACTCGCCGCCCTCATCCAGGCGGCGGTCTACGGCTCGTTGCTCGAAATCCTTCTCGGCCATCGTCGGGGACACACGGAAATGCTCGATCTGCTGGATCATCTACTCGGATACGAGGCCCGTCCCGACCAGGAGCGGCAGAATCCCTAGCCGGCGTGCCTACCTGCCGAGATCAGGTCGGCCCGGCCCACGCGCGAGTCGTCCCGCTCGAAGGCGTCCGTAGGTGCAGCAGATTCACGATGTCCGCGTCCTTGCTCGATGGGGCCGGAGTCCTATCTCTGGCGTTCTCGCGTCACCCCGCTCATGTGACAAGCGACCGCGTACCCGCCGCCGTCGGGTTCCAGCACCGGATCGACCTCGTGACATACCGGGGCGGCGTGCGGGCACCGGGTGACGAAGTTGCAGCCCTGCGGCGGATGGGCGGGGTCAGGGACGTCGCCGGTCAACACGATCCGCGGGCGCGTCCGCTGGACCAGGGGGTCGGGCACCGGGATCGCCGACAGCAGGGCGCGCGTGTAGGGGTGCCGGGGCTCGAGATGGACCTGGTCGGCTGGGCCGATCTCCACGATCCGGCCGAGATACATCACCGCGATCCGGTCGCTCATGTGCCGGACGACGCTGAGGTTGTGGGAGATGAACAGGTAGGTGAGGTCGAGCTCGCGTTGCAGGCGGCGCATGAGGTTGAGCACGTCCGACTGCGTCGATACGTCCAGGGCGGACACGGCCTCGTCGGCTACCAGGAGGCGTGGCGCCACGGACAGTGCCCGGGCGATGGCGACGCGCTGGCGTTGCCCGCCGGACATCTCGGACGGGTAGCGGCTGAGGTGGTCCGGGCGCAGGCCGACCAGGCCGAGCAGCTCGCGGACGCGGTTGTCGCGTTCGCGGCGAGCCAGTTTGTCGAAGATTCGCAGGGGTTCACCGACCGACGTCCCGATGGTCTTGGTGGGGTCGAGGGAGGCGTAGGGGTCCTGGAAGATCATCTGCAGGTCGCGGCGGCGGTGGCGGAACGCCGAGCGTGACTCGGCGAGCAGGTCCCGGCCGTCGAAGTGCAGTCGCCCGGAGTCGGGTTCGAGCAGGCGCAGCAGGAGCCGGCCGGTGGTGGACTTACCGGAGCCGGACTCGCCGACGATGCCGAGGGTCTCGCCGGCCCGAATGGTGAAGCTGACGCCGTCGACGGCGCGGACGGCGGTGCCTCGCCTGCCCAGCAGGCCTCCGCCCCGGGGGAAGGACTTCCGCAGGTCCTCGACCTCGAGGAGCGGGGCCGGCTCGGTGGGTGCCGAGACCGCCTCGGCCGGCTGTCTCACGAGCTCCTCCGGTCCAGGTCGGCGCGGGCCGCCACGACGCGGTCGTCGACGATCCGCGACAGCTCGTCGAGCTCGCCGCGCTGGATGCGCAGGCAGCGGCTGGCGCGGGTGCCGTCGAGGGGGAGGAGGTCCGGTTCGACGATGTCGCAGAGCCCTTCCTGCGCGTGGCTGCAGCGGGGGTGGAAGCGGCAGCCGGGGGGCATACGGTCGGCGCGGGGCACGACGCCGGGGATGGAACTCAGGTCCAGGCCGGGGTGCGCGGACTGGGGCATGGCCCGCAGCAGCCCAGAGGTGTAGGGGTGCCGGGGCGAGGCGAAGAGCTCGACGGTGTCGGCCTCCTCGACCGGCTGCCCGGCGTACATCACGGTGACGTCGTCGCAGAAGTCGGCGACGACCCCGAGATCGTGGGTGACCAGCAGCACCGCCATCGACGTGGTTTCCTGCAGCTCGCGGAGCAGCGCGAGGATGGCGGCCTGGACGGTGACGTCGAGGGCGGTGGTGGGCTCGTCGGCGATGAGGAGCTTCGGACGGCACGAGATCGCCATCGCGATCATGACGCGCTGGCGCATTCCGCCGCTGAAGGTGTGCGGGTACTCGGCGGCGCGTCGTGCAGCGGCCGGGATACCGACCTCGCCGAGGACCTCGACGGCCCGCCGCCATGCGTCCTTGCGTGACGCGCCGGTGTGCACCCGGACCGTCTCGGCGATCTGCTCGCCGACGGTGTAGGCGGGGTTGAGGCTGGTCATGGGTTCTTGGAAGATCATGGCGAGCTCGGTGCCGCGGATCGGGCGCAGCTGCCTCTCGGTGAGGTCGAGCAGGTTCTGGCCGGCGAGCTCGATCCGGCCGGTGGGGATGCGGCTGTGCCGGCGCGGCAGCAGCCCCATCACGGCCAGGGCGGTGACGGTCTTCCCGGACCCTGACTCGCCCACGAGCGCGCGGGCCCCGCCCGGTCGGACGTCGAGGTGGGCGCCGTCGACGACTCGCTGCCAGCCGTCGTCGTCGGCGAACTCGATGCGCAGGTCGCGGATCCGCAGCAGCGGCTCCGGGCTCACCGGGTGCCCCGCTCGCGGCCGATGGCGTCGCGGATGCCGTCGCCGAGCAGGTTGAACGAAAGGACCGTGCACATGATCAGCAGGCCGGGGACGACCACCAGCCAGGGTCCGAGGAACTGCTGCTCGAACGCGGTGCGCAGCATCGCTCCCCAGCTGGGTTCGGGGGGCTGGATACCGAGTCCCAGGAAGCTCAGCGAGGCCTCGGCGAGTAGCGCGAACGACATCAGCAGGCTGGTCTGCACGAGCAGCGGCGAGCGGACGTTCGGCAGCACGTGCACGGCGACTGTGCGCAGGCTCGAGCAACCGACGACGGTGGCCGCCTCGATGTAGGTCTCCTCGCGCACGGCGAGCGTGGCCCCGCGCACGACCCGGAACAGTCGCGGCGCCGAGGCGAGGCCGACGGCGAGCATGGCGTTGACCAGCCCCGGGCCCAGCACCGCGATCACCGCGAGGGCGAGGACGAGCGCGGGGATCGCGTTGACCGCGTCGGCCAGCCGGCTGAGCACGGAGTCGACCCAGCCACCGACATAGCCGGCGGCGAGCCCGAACGAGACGCCGAGTGTGAGGGCCACACCGACCGAGATCAGCGGCGCGACCACCGAGACCCGGCTGGCGAGGAGGGCGCGGCTGAGCACGTCGCGCCCGAGGTCGTCGGTGCCGAACACGTACGGCCCGCTGAACGGGGGCAGGTAGCGGCTGTCGAGGTGCTGCAGGTTCGGGTCGAACGGGGCGAGCAGCGGCGCGAACACCGCACACACCACGACGAGCCCCAGGAACACCAGACACGCCAGGTTGACCTTGCTGCGCAGCACCCGCCGCGTGAACACCTGCATCGGCGAGCGGGCCCGGGCCGATGCGGGCTCGGGCGCGTCCACGACCGTCACGACTGCCTCACCTTCGGGTTGAAGTACAGGTAGGAGGTGTCGACCAGGAGGCTGACGAGCAGCACGAACAGCGTGATCATCAGGACGAGCCCCTGCACGACCGGGAAGTCCTGGTTGAGCACGGAGTCGATCGCGAGGGTCCCCAGCCCGGGCAGCCCGAAGATCCGTTCGATCACGATGGCGCCGCCGACGAGCCCGCCGAACTGCAGGCCCAGCACCGTCACGACGGGGATCGCGGCGTTCTTCAGCGTGTGCTTGACGACGACCAGCCGGGTCGGCAGGCCTTTGGCCACCGCCGTGCGGATGTAGTCCTGCTCGCTCACGTCGACGACGCCCGCGCGAGTCTGCCGGGTCAGCTCGGCCGCGGTGATCGTGCCGAGGGCGACGGCCGGGAGCAGCAGGTGCTGGAACCATCCGGTGAGACCGCCCTCGGCGATCGAGGTGTACCCGGCGACGGGGGCGAGGCCGAGCTGGAGGGCCACGACGTTGACCAGGATCAGGGCGAGCCAGAAGCTGGGCATCGAGATCCCCAGCGAGGCCACCGTCGTCGCGATGCGGTCGAGGGCACTGCCCGGGCGCAGGCCGGCAACGATCCCGAGGAGCAACCCGGCGGCGATCGCGAACAGCATTGCCAGCAGGGTCAGCGACAACGTCACCGGCAGCGCCTCGGTCAGCGAGGTGAGCACCGAGCGGCTGCTGAGCAACGAGGTGCCCAGCCCGCCCTGCACGACGTGCCACAGCCAGCTCGCGTACTGGGCGAGGAACGGCCGGTCGAGCCCGAGCTGGCGGCGGACGAGCTCGATCTGCTCGGCGGAGGCGTTGTCGCCGGCGGCGATCGAGGCAGCGTCGCCGGGGACGAGGTAGGTCAGCGAGAACGTCAGGAAGCTCACGATGAGCAGCACCGGGACGATCGCGACGATGCGCCGACCGACGATCGTGACCATCGGCAGTCCTCCTCTGCAGGCGCGGGGGCCGGTAAGGACGGTGGGTGGGGGCCGCCGGGTGCGCCGGCGACCCCACCCGGTCAGGTGGTCCTGACCTTCGCGGCACCGCGCAGCACATCGCTGCCTGCGGCGCCGTCGAACCTGTCCAGACCGACGACGTCGTTCTGGTAGCCCAGCGGCAGCGCGTGGTGGCAGAGATAGACGTGGACCGGGCCGAGCTCGAACGCGCGGGCGAACACGTGGTCGTAGAGCGCGGTGCGAGCGTTGATGTCGAGCGGGCCCGCGGCCTGGTCGATCAAAGCTGTCAGTTCGGGGTCGGTGAGGTTGCCCGGGTTGGACGACCCGCCCGTGAGGTAGTGCTGGGCGGCGAAGACGGACGGGTCGGTGTAGGAGGCACCGTCGCCGGCGTAGGAGTCACCCTCGCCCTGTCCGAACAGGACTCGGGCCTGGATCACGTCGACGACCCGCAGGTTCACCGTGATCCCGATCTCGGCGAGGTTCTGCTGGAAGAGGACGGCGCGGGTCTGGGTCGTGGGGACCCCGGGCACGAGCATGTCCATCTCGAAGCCCTCGGGCAGCCCGGCCCGGGCGAGCAGCTCCTTGGCCTTTGCGACGTTGCGCGTGTAGCCCCACTCCTCGCGTTCGGCATCGACGGTGGCGGAGTGGGCGAAGTAGCCCTCGGGGAACGGCTGCACGGTCTTGACGCAGTCGCCGTTGAAGGCGACCTGGGAGGTGGCGTCGCGGTCGATGGCCAGGCTGATCGCCTGCCGGACCTCCTTGGAGCCGAGCTTGCTGCGCGTGGGGTTGAGCAGGATCCGGGCGCCCGAGATGCTGTGCGCGCGGTAGAGGCGGATTCCCGCCGCCTCGGCCTCGAGTGCGGCGGGCCCCGCCAGCCGGGCGTAGTCGAGCGCGTCGGTGCGCAGCAGGTTGACCACACTGGACCCGTCGTTCACGGAGAAGACGAGCGTCTTGTAGCGGAAGGCCTCGGGATCCCAGTAGTCGGCGCGCCGGGTGAAGACGTACTCCGTCTTGGGCCGGACGCCGGTGAGGACCATGGCGCCGGCGCCCACCGGCTTCTGGTCGAGGTCGGGGTTCGCGAAGGCCGCCGGTGACACCATCATCCCGACCCGGGACGCCAGCACGTTCAGCAGTGCGCCGCCCGAGCCCGTCACGCGGATCGTCACGGTCGACGCGTCGGCGACGTCGACACCGGTGATCATCAGGATGTCGTTCTTGAGCCGGGACTTCTCGCTGGTCCGGTAGCGGTCGAGGTTCGCCTTCACCGACGCTGCATCGAAGGGCGTCCCGTCGGAGTAGGTGACCCCCTGGCGCAGCTGAAGTGTCAGCGCCTTGCCGTC
Source organism: Pseudonocardia sulfidoxydans NBRC 16205 (assembly GCF_007989085.1). Classification (GTDB taxonomy): domain Bacteria; phylum Actinomycetota; class Actinomycetes; order Mycobacteriales; family Pseudonocardiaceae; genus Pseudonocardia; species Pseudonocardia sulfidoxydans. The sequence goes on along the minus strand of NZ_BJVJ01000001.1, from coordinate 177,179 downwards.
GGGGGAGAGCTCCCAGCGGGTCGCCAGCTGCGGCACGGGTGCGCCGGCCTCATCGACAGCGGTCAGCCGGTCGTACGCCGGGGCGAGCCAGGGCATGTCCAGTTCGGACTGACTGGTCATCGGGTCGAAGGAGGTCGGCGGCGCCGTGCCGGCGTATCGGATCGTCGCGTCGCGGTCGATCTCGCCGGTGGCGAAGCCTGCGTCGGCACCGCCGCCGGTGTCCTGCTGCGACCGCGTCCCACCGCCGCACGCGGCGAGCAGGGTCGCGACGAGGGCCACCAGCACGGGCGCCACGATCCGCACACGTCGGGGCGAGGGGACGCGCCGATGGCGTCTCCGCCGGTCCGAAGCCGACCTAGCCATGGACTCTCCTATCGCCGGGTGACGGGCCGAAATCGGGAAGCCGCAGGCGGCGACCGACAATGGCCGTGAGTGGGATCCAAGATTTACGGAAGAGTATCCGCAAACTGATCATCTGGCTACCATCTGCCAGGCGCGCGCCCGTCCCTGGCGCGTGGCCCCGCACGTACGCCGCGGCACGAGTTCCACGCCGCGGCGGACTACCGGTTGTCGCCTCGGCGCGGGCGGAAGGCCTCGACGACGACGTCGGTGCAGCGTGCGTCGGGTGGCAGCAGGAGCCGGATCGGCACGGTCAGAGCCGGGTCGGCGGGACGGAGCACGACCGAGCAGGTGGCCGGGTGCCAGGTGTCGCCGTGCACCGCGGTCCACTCGCGACCCCCGGTGCCGATCTCGAGGGCGGCGTCGTCGACGGACACCACGTCGCGTCCACGGCGAGGGACCACACCGGTTGCGGCACACCAGCCGAGTACGGCGTCGTGGAGGACGGGATCGGCGCGCCGAGCCGGCAGCCGCAGCCGTAGATCGGAGAGGGCGGCGAAGGGGACCGCGCCCATCCGTGCCGTGTCGTGGGCGGCGGGGACGATCAGCGAGATCGGGTCGTGCCCCACGACCACGCCGCCGGGACCGGTCCCGCGCACGAGCGCGGCGTCGAGCGCCCCCGAGGCGACCCCGGCGGTGTTCGCCACGGCGTCGCCCTCGACGAGCACGAGCTCGCTCCCCGGCGCCGACTCGTACAGGGCGGTCACCCCGTCGGCGAGTCGCTTGTCGAGCCCGGGGGTCGTGCCGATCCGGATCGTGTGTCCGAGCCGTCGGCCGATCGTGTCGGCGACGTCGCGGACCCGGTCGATTGCCGCCAGTGCCGCGCGCACCTCCGCGAGTAGCTGCCGGCCCGCGGCAGTGAGCGCGACACGATGTGGCGAACGTTCCAGCAGACGCAGGCCGAGCTCGCGTTCGAGGCGACCGAGGTGTTGGCTCACGGCCGGCTGGACGAGCCCCAGCCTGGTGGCAGCCCGGCCGAAATGGAGCTCCTCGGCGACAGCGACGAACGAACGCAGCTCTCGCAACTCCACGTGACCTCCCACGATCATGTTGCGTGATCGAGCACAGCGTAGTTCGCCATTGCCGGGCAGCGGTGATCCGCGATCGGCTGGCCGCCATGAAGATCGGATTGTCGGTACGGGTGGACGGCCCGCTACCTACTGTGCTGCAGGAGATCGAGGACGCGGCGACCGCCGGGTTCGCCGGTGTGTGGATCGGTGAGATCAACCTGTGGGACCCGCTGACCGTGTTCGCGGCCCTCGGCGGGCGGGCGCCCGGTATCGAGCTCGGAACAGCGGTGGTGGCCGTGCCGCCGCGACACCCGCTCACCCTCGCCTCCCAGGTGCTCACGACTCAAGCCGCCACCGGCGGGCGGCTGGCGCTCGGCCTCGGGATGAGCCACCGGTTCGTGGTGCAGGAGCGCTACGGACTCCCGTTCGACCGGCCTGCTCGCCGGGTGCGGGAGTTTCTCGACGTCCTCGAGCCGGTCCTCGACGGCGCGGAGGCCCGGGCGGTGGGCGCGACCGTTGTCGGGTTCGGCGGGGTCGGGGCGCCCGGCGCGACCCGCCCGCCGGTCCTGCTGGCCGCACACGGGCCTCGCATGCTTGCGTTGGCGGGGGAGCGTGCCGACGGGGTCATCACGCTGTGGAGCCGGCCGGACTACGTGGCCGAGCACGTCGTGCCGGCGGTGACCGCGGCCGGGCGGGCGCCGCGGATCGTCCTGGGGGTCAACGCGTGCGTGACGTCGGATCCGGACGCAGCCCGTCGCGACGTGGCCGAACGACTGGCGGTCGCATCGACGCTGCCCAGCTATCGCGAGACGCTGGACAGGCAGGGCGCCGCTGGGATCGAGGACACGATCCTGGCCGGTGACGAGAGCGTCGTGGCCGAGGAGGTCCGCCGCTTCGCCGAGGCCGGGGTCACCGATCTCGTCCTCTTCCCGTCCGGTCCGACTGCCGACCACGACCGCACCACCGCCTTCTTCGCCGAACTGGCCCGCTCGGCACGGTGACTCGTCCGAGGTAGGCGCCACAGCGGCGACGCCCTCGACCGGTTCGAACCGCACACGGCGTCCGAAAGGACCATCAGAGATCGACGGCGCTGCGATGAGCACTCGGGTGACGGGGTTCGCGTGACGCGGGCTCACGCAGCATCGGGAGGAGGTTGTCGCCGATGCGGGCGACCTCGCGCAAGTACGGCGTGTCGGAGAGGATGAAGTGTGTGATCCCCAGGTCGGCATAGCGTTCGAGTGCCGCCGCCACCTCGGTGTACGAGCCCACGAGCCAGGTCGAACCGGCGCCACCGCCGCCGTAGTGGCCTGGTGCGGTGTACAGGCAGGAGTCGAGGACCTCGCCGCGCTCCGCCAGGGCCAGCAGCCGATCCTGACCCACGGATCCGCGGTGACCGTCGATGCCGATCGTGGGGTCTGCCGCCATGCGCGCCACGCGTTCCTCCGCGGCTCGCCAGGCGTCCTCCGAACTGTCGCGTACGACGACGGTGATCCTGAGCCCGAACTCCAGGGGTGGTAGCTCCCGCCCCAGCTGTGCGGCCAGGTGTCGCAGTCGGGCGATCCGCGCCTCGATGCCGTCGAGGGGCTCGCCCCAGAACAGTTGGACGTCGGCCTGGGTGGCCGACACCTTCTCGGCGGCGGCCGAGGCGCCGCCGAAGTACAGCCGGGGTGGCTGCCCCCCGGGGGGTCTGGGGACGACGGTGGAGTGTTCGACGCGGAAGAACTCGCCGGTGAAGGTGACGTCCTCCTCGGTCCACAGACGACGGACGAGGCGGAGGAACTCGTCGGTGCGGTCGTAGCGGCGGTCGTAGTCGGCCTCGCCGTCGCCGTAGGCGGCGAGGGCGTCGCGGCCGGTGACGACGTTGACCCATACTCGACCGCCGGTCAGCAGGCTCAGGGTAGCCGTCGCGGTGGCGAACTGTGCCGGTTGCCAGTAGCCGGGCCGGGCGGCGACGAGCGGCACGAACGACGAGGTGCGCGCCGCGATCGCGGTGGCGACGACGAAGCTGTCCGGTCGCCCCCAGCCGGTCCCGATCAGGGCCCCGGCCCAGCCGTGCCGTTCTGCGGCACCGGCGAGTTCGACGGAGTAGTCGAGGGAGCCCCAGCCGTCGACGGTGTCGTCGCCCCGGTGACCGGACTCGATCATGTTCGGTAGGTACCAGAGGAAATGCCGGCTCATACGACTGCTCCGATCTGCGGATCGTGGACGACGTGTCGATCGCGAGGGGCGACTATGGGTCGCCGTTGTGAGCGGAGACGCGACACTGTGGTGTCGGGCAGCGCACACGGCTCAGGTCGATCCTGGGCGGTGCGTAGCGGTCCGCTGATCCGAGTCCGGCCGAAGGGAACCCACTCGGTCGAGGTGGGTGGCCGCTCTCGGAGGGACGCACCTTCCGACGATCGGACCCTACCCCGCCCTTGCGGCCGACGACTCATGGTGAGCCGAGCTCCTCACCCGCACAGGTGATCGAGGTGCGAGGGCATGGTTCGGCCCTGGCGCTGTCTATGCCGGGGTGGGGCCCGTCGACGTCGAACTCGAGGTCCACGCGGCGAAAATGCAGCTCGGGATGCTGCGGCCGCACTGATCGTGACCTCTTATCGATTCCGATCAGCATTCGTCGTTGGACGAGCGCCCACTGGTGGGTTTTACTCCTTGTGTGGCGACGACACTGCTCATTCCCGCGACCGGACGCCGGTGGTGTGGGGCAGCGTCACTCTGCGCGATCGTCTCTGGTTGGGGCGGGAACCTGACGCAGCGTCGTTTCATCGACCACGGCACGGTGAACTCCGCGAGTTGTCGTACGCGTTGACCGTCTGAGCGTGGGCTCGACGTGGGCGCCGTCGGTCGCGGCGTCCACAGCCGTGCCGCAACCTCCCGCCCGGCCGGTGGTCGAGCGCTGCGCATACTGGTCGTGAGCGAGCGCAGGCGCTGAACGCTGCACGCGTCCGGAGCGCATCCAAGCGCGCCCGGTCGCCCGACGTCGCGCGGGTGACGTCGGTGTCGACCTCCGCGGTCGTCCGTTTGCGGGCGCGCGTCCGTCGTGTCCGCCCGGCCACGCGGCAGGGGGCCGATGCGTCTCTCGCGCATGAGCCGAACGCAGCCACACCCCCTGTCGGGGCTCCCGACTTCCTCTGTCTCGAGGTCTCATCGTGTCCGTATCCCAAGACGCCTCCGCCGGCCCGGCACCGGCACCGGCACCGTGGAGCGTGCCCCGCCGTCGTGTACGAGCCCCGGTCAGCTGGCGCTACATCGGCGGGCGGCTCGCCACCGGTCTCGTCGCCGTGTGGGGCGCCGTGACGCTCGTCTTCTTCGCGCTCTACGCGACCGGCAATCCGGCGATCCTACTGGTCCCGCCCGACGCGCCGCCCGACGAGATCCTGCGACTGACCCATCTGATGGGCTTCGACCGGCCGCTTCCCGTGCAGTACTGGAACTTCCTCACGAGCGTGGCGACGGGCACCTTCCCGGACTCGATCCGCTACGGCGCGGACCCGTTGCCGATCGCGCTGGCGAAGATCCCGGCCAGCCTCGCGCTCGGACTCACGGGCCTGCTGGTCGGTGTGCTTCTCGGCGGGGTGATCGGCTACGTGTCGGCAACCGCGCGTTCCGGCTGGTTGAGCAGGGTGCCGCTCGGGATCGCGACCGGTATCGAGTCCGTCCCGACCTTCTTCATCGGCATCGTTCTCATCATCGTCTTCGCCGTGCGGCTGGGCTGGTTCCCGGTGACCAGTACCGGCGACGCGGCCAGCATGGTGCTGCCGGCGTTGACGCTCGCCTTCGCGTTCATCCCGGCCATCGCCAGGGTGTTCCGGACCGCGCTGCTCGACGTGCTGCAGGCCGAACACATCCGCACGGCCCGCGCGAAGGGCCTGCCGCGGCACGTCCTCGTGTCGCGGCACGTCGTGGCGAACTCGTTGGGAACAACGCTCAACGTCGTCGGGATCCAGGCGGGTGTCCTGCTCGGTGGGGCTGTTGTCACCGAGTCGGTGTTCGGCTGGCCCGGGATCGGGCAGCTGTCGATCAACGCGGTCCAGAACCGCGATTACCCGCTGGTCATCGTGTGCGTGCTGGCGATCGCCGTCGGGTTCGTCCTCATCAATCTGGTCGTGGACGTCGTCGCGGCCGTCGTCGAACCGAGGTTGCGATCGTGAGTCTTGTACAGGTGACCGAGGCCGACGGCGGGTCCGCGGTCCCGACCGACGTCGGTGTGGAGGCCGAAGCCGGTCGCCGGCGCCTGCAGCGGCGCACGATCGGTGCCGGTGGCTGGGTGGGTGCGGGGGTCCTCGTGGCCGTACTCGCCACCACGCTGATCGGGCCCCTGACCTCCGGTGACCCCCTCGCGCAGAACTTCGACGCGATCCTCAGGGCGCCCTCGGCGGGGCATCTGTTCGGGACCGACGAGCTCGGCCGCGACGTCTTCGTCCGCGTCGTCTTCGGTGGGCGGACGGCGCTCGCGATCACCGTGGTGTCCGCGGTCGTCGCGTCGCTCCTGGGGCTCGTGCTCGCCCTGGCCGGGGCGCTGTTCGGTGGCTGGGTCGACGCGGTCACGAGCCGGCTCGCCGACGTCCAGCTGGCGGTCCCGTCGATCGTGCTCGCGATCGTCGTGCTGTCCTTCGTGGGCAATTCCTTCGTCCCGATCGTGTTCGTCCTGGTCCTCGGCTCGTGGGTACTCACGTTCCGGGTCATCCGTGGGCACGCCCGCGCCGTCGTCGCGCAGCAGTACGTCGAGGCGGCCCGGGTCGCCGGGGCCGGACGGTTCGGGATCGCGTGGCGGCACCTGATCCCGAGCGTCCTGCCCCTGCTCGCCGTCGCGTTCACCATCAACGCGTCGTCGGCGCTGCTGCTGGAGTCGAGCCTCGGCTACCTCGGCCTCGGGGTCCAGCCGCCCGACCCCGACTGGGGTCAGATGGTCGCCACCGGCCAGGCACAGATCTTCACCGCGCCCTGGATCGCGCTGTTCCCCGGCCTGGCCGTGGTCGCGACGGCGGTCGGCCTGCAGCTACTGGGCGACGGACTGGCGGAGCGGTTCGTGGGTGGACCTGTCACCAGGAGAGGACTCGCACGATGACCGCCGCACCACGGATGATCACCCTCGCCTCCGAGCTGCTCGGTCCGGTGCCCGCCGACGAACATGTCCTCCAGGTGGACGATCTGACGGTTGGCCTTCGGCCGGTCGCAGGCGACAGCGCTGAGTCGATCGTCGACGGGGTGTCGTTGACGGTGGCCGCCGGCCGTGCGGTGGGGCTGGTCGGTGAGTCGGGCTCCGGCAAGACGCTGACCGCCCTCGCGGTGGCCGGGCTGCTCCCGTCGGCGATCCAGGTGGTCGGTGGTCGCATCGAGCTCGCCGGCCGCGAGGTGACGGGCCTGGGGGAGCGGGACGCCAGGGCCCACCTCGCCGCTTCCGTGGGCGTGGTCTTCCAGAACCCGACCGCGTCCCTCAACCCGAGGATGCGCATCGCCGCCCAGCTGCGCGAGGCGCTGCCGGCCGGGACGATCCGTCGTCGGGCCCGGGAGCGGTCGGCCGATCTGCTGCGGGCGGTGGGCATCGCGGACGTGCACAAGACCCTCGGTGCGTTCCCGCACGAGCTGTCCGGCGGGCTGAACCAGCGCGTCGTCATCGCCATGGCGTTGGCTCGCGACCCGAAGCTGCTCGTCGCCGACGAGCCCACGACCGCACTGGACGTGTCCGTGCAGGCCCAGGTCCTGGATCTCATCGACGAGCTGCGTGAGCGGCTCGGCCTCGGTGTGCTGCTCGTGAGCCACGACATCGGCGTCGTCTCCGACCGCACCGACCACGTCTACGTCATGTCCGGCGGCCGGATCGTCGAGTCCGGGCCGACCGCCGAGGTTCTGGGCGACCCACACCACGCCTATACCCGACGGCTGCTCGCCGCGACGCCGAGCAGGCTCGAACCCGTAGGCGTCGCGGAGCGCGGGCAGCCTGTCGTGGAGCCGGCGGCGCCCGTGGCCGACCAGCTGGAGGTCCGCGACGTCCGGCGCACGTTCACGGTGCGCGGAAGCGCAGGCCGCGCACGTCACGTCGCCCTCGACGGGGTCGACCTGTTCGTCACCAAGGGGCAGGCGATAGGGCTGGTCGGGGAGTCCGGATCGGGCAAGACCACGCTCGCGCGGATCATCGTGGGCCTGGAACGGGTCGACTCCGGCGTCGTGTCCTACGAGGGGAACCCGCTCGCCCGGCACACCCGTGCGCAGCGCAGGCAGTGGCGCCGCGAGGTCCAGTACGTGTTCCAGGACCCCTACAGCTCGCTCGACCCCCGGCTGACGGTCGACCGGACGCTGCGTGAACCCCTGGAGATCAACTTTCCCGGGCTCTCGCGCGGCGACGTCGCCGCGCGTGTCGACTCGCTGCTCGACGAGGTGGAGCTGCCGCGAGCCTTCCGCGACCGGCATCCGTCCGAGCTGTCCGGCGGGCAACGGCAGCGGGTGGGCATCGCGCGGGCGCTGGCGACCGAACCGTCGGTGATCATCGCCGACGAACCCGTCTCCGCACTCGACCTGTCGGTGCAGGCCCGCATCCTCCGGCTCCTCGCGCGGCTGCGGATCGAACGCAACCTCACCTACCTGTTCATCTCCCACGACCTCGCCGTCGTCCGCTACCTCTGCGAGGACCTCGTCGTCCTGCGGGAGGGCTCGGTGGTCGAACGAGGCCCCACCGAGGACGTCCTGGAGCGACCCGCGAGCCCATACACCCGGGCGCTCGTCGACGCGATCCCCGGACGCGCCCTCGTCCGCTCGTGAACGACCCGGACACACCCACCATCCCCGGCCCGCAGCCGCAGAAGACAGGGAAACCCGTGATCCACAGACCATCCGCCCGCCGCAGGCCCGTCGTCGTGGTCGCTCTCGCGATCGCGGCGGTGCTCGCGACCGTCCTCTCCGCCTGCGGTGGCGCGGCCGGCAGCGCCGACACACCGACGGTCGGCGACGAGCTCCGGCTCGGGCTCTCCCGCCAGATCACCGGCATCAACCCGCACAAGGGCGGCTCACCCGACTCCTCCGGCTCCATCGTCGGGTCCATCTACGAGTCGCTGACCCAGATCGCCCCCGACCTGTCGGTGAAGCCCGGTCTCGCGACCGCGTGGACCAGCACCGACCCGCTGACCTGGCGGTTCACCATACGCACCGACTCGAAGTTCTCCGACGGGTCGCCGCTCACGGCCGACGACGTGGTGTGGAACTTCCAGCAGCTGCTCAACCCCGACTACAAGGGCACGTCCGGGGCGCCGCTGCGCAAGTACCTGAAGTCGGTCACGAAGGTCGACGACTCGACACTGCAGTTCAGCCTGTCCCAACCCGCGCTCGACCTGCCGGGCCGGCTCTGGACGATCTTCATCGTGCAGCCGGCGTTCGCACAGTCGCACAACCTCGACAACGAGGCACTCGGCAGCGGCCCGTACAAGCTCGACGAGCTCGACCAGGAGAACGGCGCCACCTTGGCGCTGAACACGTTCTACGCGGGTCCGAAGCCGGCGTTCGCCCACGTGACGTACACGGTGCTCGCATCGGAGGCGCAGCGCGTCGCTGCCCTGCGAGCAGGTGAGCAGGACCTGATCCTCAACCTGGACCCGCTGGACCTCGCGCAGTTCAAGGACTCCGACACCTACGACACCATCCTCGGCGTCGGCACCCAGCCGTTGACGCTCGCGATCAACGAGCGCAAGACGGGCACGCCGCTCGCCGACCCCCGCGTCCGGCAGGCACTGAACTACGCCACCGACAAGACCACGATCATCAACAGCCTGCTGCAGGGAGCGGTCGAGCCGCTGCCGGGCCAGGTCGTCTACGAGCCCTACCAGGCCCAGGACCCGTCGGTCAGCGCCTACCCGTACGACCCGGAGAAGGCGAAGCAGCTGCTCGCGGAGGCGGGTCACGCGACCGGTCTGACGCTCACCGTCGCGCTGTCCAGCGGCACCTATGTCTCCCAGGACGCGGCGACCCAGGCGATCGTCGCCCAGTGGGCGAAGGTCGGCGTCACCCTGAAGATCACGCAGCAGCCGTTCCCGGCGTGGCTGCAGAGCCAGTACGGGCCGGACGATGCAGCCGCCGACTTCTACTACATCATGTGGGGCGGCTCGTTCCGCGGCGACGTCACAGGCAACTTCGGTCCGTTCCGCAGTGACCACATCCAGAGCCACCTGCGCGCACCGGAGTTCGACGACCTGACGACGAAGGCGCAGAACGCCGCCACCGAGGCCGAGAAGACGACGTATGTCGACCAGGCCGTCGAGAACGCCCACTCGCAGGCGCACGCGATCTTCCTCTACCCCTCGCCCTTCACCGGCGTCGTGTCCAAGGGACTGCAGTGGACACCCAAGCCGAACCGCTACCTCTACGCCCAGCAGGTCGGCCGCGCCGCGCAGCCGTAGCTGTCTCCCACCCCTCCGACGAAGGCGGCATCATGACCGAACGCCAACTGTTCCTCGGCGGCTACGTGTTGTTCCCGAGCGGCCACTACGCCGGCGCCTGGCGCCATCCCTACTCCACCCGCGACTGGCTGGGGCGTGACTTCCTGCACCAGACAGCCCGCACCCTCGAGGCCGCGAAGTTCGATCTCGCGTTCATCCCCGAGACGGTGAGCCACAACCCGGACTTCACCCGGCACGGGCACTCCAACTCCATCAAGCACGACCCCGCCCAGGTGGCCGGGCAGATCGCCGCGGTCACCACGCACCTCGGCGTCGGCGTCACCCTGTCCACCAGCTTCAACGAGCCCTACAACCTGGCCAGGACGCTGCTCAGCCTCGACCACCTCTCCGGCGGCCGGGTCGCGTGGAACGTCATCCAGTCCCACGGCCCCGGGAACTATCTGAACTTCCCGCACGTCGAGGAGCTCTCGGGTGCCGAGCTCTACGACCGGGGCGACGAGTACGTCGAGGCGGTCCTGGCGCTGTGGCGGGCCTGGGAGGACGACGCGCTCGTGCAGGACCAGGAGTCGGGGCTGTTCGTCGACCCCACGAAGATCACCGTCCCCGACTACCGCGGCAAGTACCTCGCGGTGCGCGGGCCGCTCAACCTTCCGCCCAGCCCGCAGACACACCCGGTGATCATCCAGGCCGGCGACTCCCAGCGCGGGCGCACGTTCGGCGCCCGGTGGGGTGACGTGATCTTCGCGATCGAGCGGACCCGGGCCGACATGCAGGCCAAGAAGGACGACCTGAAGGCCAAGGCCCGCGCGGCAGGGCGCGACGCCGAGCGGATCCGCCTGTTCGCCGCGGTGCAGCCGATCATCGGGGAGACCCGGGAGATCGCGCTGGCGCGGCGGGACTTCCTGAGGACCCGCATCACCCCCGAGTCCGGTGTCCGGTTCTTCAGCCACTTCGCCCGGGTCGACCTCGCCGGTGTCGACCTCGACGCCCGCTACGTCGACGTCATCGAGGAACGGGCGACCGACGGACAGGCCGAAAGCCGGGCGATCGTCCAGCTCGACGAGCTGCTCGGCGCCCGCCGCGACCGCGTGACGATCGGGGAGGCCGGGGTGGAGTTCTCCACGAGCGAGCTGACCCCGCAGGTGGTCGGCACCGGCGAGGAGATCGCCGAGGAGCTCGCGGCGTACTTCACCTCGGGCGCCGCCGACGGATTCCTGATCACGCCCACGCACTTCCCAGGATCCTTCGAGGAGTTCGGGCGGGCCGTCGTGCCGCACCTGCAGCGCCTCGGGGTGTTCCGCACCGAGTACGCGGGCACCACGCTGCGCGAGAACCTGGGGCTGGCATGACGACGAGGACCGACACCGAGCTCGAGCTGACGAGTCGCTGGGGCGGCCGGCTCGCCGCCACCTTCACCCCCGGCACGGGTGACAGCGCGGTACTGCTGCTGCACGGGTTCCTGTCCGACCGGCGTGCGGGCGGTCGTTTCGACCGGCTGGCCGACGAGTACTCGGCGCTCGGGCACGCGGTCCTGCGCATCGACCTCAGCGGGTTCGGGTCGTCGGAAGGAGAGGTCGTCGACGCCGACCGGCTGCTCGACGACGCGCACGCGGCGCTCGACCACCTGGACTCGCGAGGGCTGACCCGCCAGATCCTGCACGGGCAGAGCCTCGGTTCGGCGATCGCGCTGCGGGTCGCGCCGCAGCGGCCCCACGTCGAGACCCTGGTCCTGACCGGCGCCCTCACCGGCGCCGGCAACGGGGACACGGCCTACCCGTTCCTCGACGACGAGCAGCTCGCGGCCTGGTACCGCGACGAGGACGTGCGGCTGCGCGTCGACGGTTCGGTCGACCGCACCCACGTCGTCGTCAACCGGCGCCGTCCCAAGCTCGGTGCGACCGGCACCCAGGAGGAGCTCCTGGGTGCGGTCGGCGTCCCGGTGCTGGTAATCCACGGTGACACCGGCGACCAGGAGGAGGCCCTCGCCGCGATCACGGCGGCGGGGGAGCACCTGCTGCCGGCGGGGTCGCGTGTCGTCGTGATCCCGGGGGCGACGCACACCTTCTACGAGAGCCAGGACGCCGTCGCCGCGCTCGTGTCGGAATGGGTGTCCCGACGCGTACCGGTCGCAGTACCGGACGCGACCTGATCAGCCATCGGCATCGTCGCCGACACAGTGACCGTCTCGTCGGCGGCACGGCGCCGAGAACAGCGATCTTCACGCGACTCCATCCCGCACACCCGAGAGGCGCCCGCGGCACCGCGCAGCCGTGGCACCCCGACGTTCCTCCAGGAGACCACAATGCCTGCGCCGACCCCGTCGCCCGATTCCGACCGCGCCGTGCCGCCCACGGCGGCACGGAAGGTCGAGTTCATCAGCCAGTCGCACCTCAACCCGTCGACGGAGCTGAACCCCGTCCCGACGCGCGGGATCGACCCGGCCTTCTTCCGCACCTACGTCCGGACCCTGGAGGCGGCGGGCTACGACTACACGTTGCTGCCCTATGGTTCCGCCGGCCCCGACTCGTTCGTCGCGGCGTCCGCGGTCGGGCAGCTCACCGAGCGACTTCGCCCCATCGTGGCCGTCCGGCCCAACACGGCGTTCCCGCTCGTCGTCGCCCAGCAGCTCGCCACCCTCGACCAGCTCACCGAGGGCCGGGCCGTGGTGCATCTCATCAGCGGCGGCAACGACACCGAGCAGGCCCGCCAGGGCGACTACCTGCCCAAACAACGTCGCTACGCCCGCACTGCGGAGTTCATCGACCTGCTGCGCCGGGCGTGGACCGAGCCGGCGGCATTCAGCCACGAGGGCGAGTTCTACCGCTTCGACGACTTCGGTCCGGGACTGCGGCCCCACGGGGACAGCATCCCGATCTCGATCGGGGGCCAGTCGGACGAGGCGTTCGAGATCGGCGGCCGGCAGGCCGACGTCTTCAGCTTCTGGGGCGAGCCGCTCGCCGACATCCGCGCCCAGATCGACCGGGTGCACGCCGTCGCCGACACCGCGGGCCGCCCCCGACCGCGGATCTGGGTCACCTTCCGGCCCATCGTCGACCGCACCGACGAGCTGGCCTGGCGCAAGGCCTACGCCTACGCCGAACGGATCGGCCGGACCTTCCGCGAGGGCTCCTACGGCCTGCGCCCGTTGACCGGCCCCGGCACCCCGCAGAACGTCGGATCACAGCGGGCCCTGCACTTCGCAGCCGGAGCGGACGTCTACGACCGTGCACTGTGGACCCGTACGGCCGCCGCGACGAACGCCGGCGGCGCCTCGACCGCGCTCGTCGGCACGCCGGAGACGGTCGCCGCGGCGATCCTCGACTACGTCGACCTCGGTGCGGACCTGGTCTCGATCCGCGGCTACGACAACCTGGCCGACGCCCGGGACTACGGCACACACGTCATCCCCCTCGTCCGCCAGGAGCTGGCCCACCGCGAGGCGACCGGGCTCCGTGGCGGCCTGCAGGTCGACCACCAGGGCGCGTTCGCCCCCGGCTTCGACGCCGACGCCCTGGCCGGTGTCCGGTGACGGTGTCCACGGCGGTCGCACCTCTGACCCTCCCGGTGCCGGACCTGTCCGACGACGGCCTGGCCGCGGTCACGGCCGAGGTCGCCGTCACCGCGGAGGAGTACGACCGCAGCGGCGCCGTCCCCACCCGCGGGATCGAGGCGGCGCACCGGGCGGGGCTGCTCACCGCGACCGTCGCCCAGCGCGACGGGGGACCAGGCGCGTCCCCGCTCGACGTCGCACGCATCCTCGTCGCCCTCGGCGAGGGCGACCCCTCGGTAGCGCTCCTGGCCGCGAACACCCTCGCGACCCACGCCGGTCAGGCCACCGCCCGGCACTGGCCGGCAGCCGCCTACGCAGACCTGTTGCGGCGCAGCGCAGACGGGCCCGCGCTCGTCAACGCGATCCGGGCGGAGCCGGAGCTGGGCGCGCCCGCCCGGGGTGGGCTGCCCGCCACCGTCGCCCGCCGCACCGCCGACGGCTGGTCGGTGTCCGGGCGCAAGGCGTACGCGACGGGCGGCACGGCGCTGGCCTACCACGTCGTCTGGGCCGTCGCGGACGAGCCGCACGGCGACCCGGGCCGGCCGCGAGTCGGGCACGTCGTCGTCCCCGGAGGGGCGTCCGGGATCACCTGGATCGACACGTGGGACCACCTCGGCCTGCGTGCGTCGAACACCCACGACGTCGTCTACGACGAGGTGCGCGTCCCGGACGACGCGTTCATCGAGCTCCCACGCGTCGACGGTGTGTACCGCGACCTCGCGACCGCGACCAGCCCGACGAGCTTCGGCTACCCCGCCCTCTACGTCGGCGTCGCCCGCGCGGCCCGCTCCGCGTTCGTCCGGTTCGCCCGCGACCGGGTCCCGACGGCGCTGGGCAGGCCGATCGCCGAGACCGACCGCATCCAGGCGGTCGCCGGTGAGATCGACGCCCAGATCGCCCAGGCCGAGGCTCTGCTTTTCGGGACGTTGCTGCGGATCGAGACCGGCGATACCCGCCACCTTGCGCAGCTCTCCCTGATCAAGGTGCAGATCGGCCGCTCGGCCGTCGCCGCCGTCCAGACGGCGGTCGCCGCGCTCGGCAACCCGGCGCTGAGCCGGCACCTGCCCTTCGAACGCCATCTGCGCGACGTGCTGTGCGTGCGGGTCCATCCGCCACAGGAGGACGCCGCACTGCTCGCGGCCGGTCGTCGGCTGCTCGTCCCGACCGCAGGGGGTACCGCATGACCGCGACGGCCGTCGAGCTGCCGGAGCAGCGCGTGACGACACGACTGGGGTTCAACACCCGTGTCTCCTGGACCGACGACACCGGGCCGGGGCAGGGGCTGCGCGACGGCATCGCGCTCTATCGGGCCGCCGAGGAGCTCGGGTACCAGTCCGGCTGGGCCTACCAGCGTCACTTCGACCACTACCTGTCCTCGCCGCTGCCGTTCTTCGCCGCGGTCGGGCAGCACACCGAGCGGATCGCACTGGGCTCCGCGGTGATCCCCATGCGCTACCAGGACCCGATCCTGCTGGCGGAAGCGGCAGGCACCACCGATCTGCTGGTAGGCGGACGGCTCGAGCTCGCGCTGGCCACCGGGAGCCTCGCCGGGTGGGACCCGATCTTCGGCGGAGTGGCCACCGATGCGCGGACCGAGGCCCGGCGCCGGCTCGAACGGTTCCTCGCCGCCGTCGACGGGGAGACCCTGCACGTCGTCGACGGAGCAGGGCAGGGCGCTCCCGTCGGGACGCCCATCCGGGTCACGCCGCACAGCCCGGGCCTGCGTGGGCGACTCCGGCACGGCGCGGCGAGCGTCGGGTCGGCGGCGGAGGCCGCGCGGCTGGGGCTCGGGCTGATCGTCGGCACCGTGCTGCGTGGGCTCGAGCCGGGGGAGGGCTTCTCGCAGTACCAGGCCAGGGTGATCGAGACCTACCGCACAACGTGGCGGGCCGAGCGAGGCACCGAGCCGCCGCCCGTCGCCGTCGCGGCGTCGATCCTGCCCGGCACGACCGCGGCGCTGCGGGAGACCTACGCCGCCTACGACCTGCAGCGGCGCACCGACGGGATGGCGGCCTCACGCCCGCGAGGCGCCCTCGAACCGGTGATCTCGGCCGACCTGCCCGACGGCATGTCGATCAGCCCGGTCCACCACGGCGACCCCGACGGCGTCGCCGGCGCGGTGCTCGCCGACCCCGGTCTGGCCGCTGCCGACGAGATCGTGCTGTTCCTGCCGCCGGCGTTCGGCCTCGACGCCAACGTCCGGCTGATCACCGACCTGGCCCGCGAGGTCGCCCCGGCGCTCGGCTGGTCACCCGGCTGAACCGAACCGTCGAACGGGGAGCGCGCGCGGAACGGCGGCACGGGCCCCTCGTGACGGGTGAGTCGCACCGCCCCGGCCACTGTCCGAGACGAGTTCGCATCACGACCGATCAGTGCGCGTGATCGGTCGGGACCATCGCGTCAGGCTGGGACCAGGATCGTGCCGAGCGCCCGGGCCGCGGCGTCGCGCAGCCGGGGGTCGGACCCGGGCTTCGCACGCAGGTGCAACGGTTCCGGCCGAACCGGGGGGAGGTCGTCGCGCCGTTCGAGGCCCTCCGGGACGCTGCCCGAACCTGCCAGGAGGACGACGCCGAGACCGGCGCGCGCGGCGTTGAGGACCCCGGCGAGGTAGGCGGCCTCACCCACCACCGTCGCGGACAACGCGTTGTCCGCCAACGTCTCCAGGGCACGCCGCCGGATGGTGCAGGGGCTGTCGATCACGAGGAGCGGGATGGGCGACCCCGGCGCGGGCCTGCGCCAGCCCGGAGCCGCGTACCAGGTGAGTGGCAGGGAGCCCGCCGACACGCTGTCGGAACCGCGCACGTCGCCGATGTACATCGCGAGGTCGAGCGTGCCGCGCTCGATGGCGTCGTTGAGCCGGTCGCTGCGGTCGAGCCGGAAGCGCACCGCGGAGTCGGGGAAGACCTCGCTCACCGCACCGGAGACGAGGCCGAGGAGCTCGTCGGCGGCGTGCTCGGTGGTACCCAGCACGATCGACTCGCGGGTGTCGCCGACCCCGATGCGGCGCAACGCCTCGTCGTGTACCGCGATGATCCGCCGCGCCTCCCCGACGAGGGCCTCGCCCTCCGGGGTGAACCGGCTGTTGCGGCCGACGCGCTCGACCAGCGGTCTCCCGACGGCCTTCTGCAGGCGGCGGACGTGCTGGCTGACCGCCGGCTGGGACAGGACGAGGTGCTCGGCGGCACGGTGGAAGCCCCCGCAGTCGGCGACGGCCACGAGGCTGCGCAACGCGACGATGTCGAGAACGACGGTGGGGACGGCCATTCCGCGACGCTAACACCGACCGATCGCGTCTCGTGATCGATTGTGATGCGAATTCGTCGTTGGACATCGCGGCGGGCGTCGGGTTGGCTCGTCGTATGCGGAGCACGGCACCCACGAACGACACCCGGTCGCTGCCGGGCGTCGGGGTGTCGCCGGGTGCACCGGCCGGTCCTCGCACCGGTCGCCGTGAGGATCGTGACGGGCTGACGCAGCGCCGAGTCATCGACCACGGCACTGTGCACTCCGCGATCTGTCGGCCCGCTGCCGCGTGACCGCCCGACCAGCCGGTCCGCGACCTTCCTCCTGACGAACGCCGGCGTCGGCGCGCGTCCGTTCCCGTCCCCACTCCGTGGCACCGTCGCGCCGTGCCGCGCCCTCGCGCGTCCCGTGGCGGTCCCACCTTTCGAAAGAGGTTGATCCGAGTGACTGTTGCCGGAGCAGTACCGGTCGTCGCGTCGTGGCGCGAGCCCGACGGCATCGCGCCCCGCGGAACCGTCGTGGTGGTGCCCGGCCGCGGGGAGCACGCCGGGGTCTACGAGCGTTTCGGGCGCCGGGTCGCGGCCGACGGGTACCGCGTCTGGGCCGTCTCGGACCCGACCTTCGACGAGGAGCGGTCGACAGGGCAGATCCGGGCCCTGCTCGCGGCCGACCCGGCCGGCGAGGTCGGACCGCACCCGCGGGTGCTGGTCGGCTCGGACTCCGGGGCGCTCCACGCCGCCGGTCTCGCCGCGACGGGCGGGATCGGGACCGGGATCGACGGCGTCGTCCTCGTCGGGCTGCCGTCCCGTGACGACCCGGCGCTGTCCGGGAGCTGGGACGACGAGCTGGCGGCGCGGACCTCCTGCCCCACACACCAGGGCCGCCTCGGCAACGACGACGTCGTGCGCCGCGGAGCGCTCGCCGGGCGGATCCCCGCCTCGTGGTTCGACCGGGCGCAGAGCGCTTCGATCACGGTTCCCGTCCTGGGCCTGCACGGCGAGGCCGACGCGGTGAGCCCGTTCGCTGCTGCCGCGTCCTGGTACGCCGGGGCGCCGGCGGCCGAGCTGGTCGGGATCGCCGACGGCCGCCACGATGCCCTGAACGACCAGACCCACCGCACCGCCGCCGCGACCGTCGTGCTGTTCCTCGAACGGCTGCGCCTCGGTACCGACGCACCGGCGATCGCCCGGGGGGTGACGCTGCGATGACCACATCCGTGGAGGCCGCCCGGGCGGAGCGCCGGTACGTCGTGATCGGGGCGGGCGCGGTCGGTGCGACGCTCGCCGCCGAACTGCACACCGCCGGGATCGCCACCGTGCTGGTGGCCCGCGGCGCGCACCTCGACGCGCTGCGCGCGGGCGGGCTGCGCTACCTGCGCCCCGACGGCGAGCACGTCGTCGGCGTCCCGGTCGTGTCCGGCCCGGCGGAGGTCGACCTGCGCACCGGTGACGTCCTCGTGCTGGCCACAAAGGCGCAGGACGCCGAGTCGACGATCGCCGACTGGGCCTGGCGTGCGGTCAAGGGCGGGCTGTCAGCGGCCGAGTCGCTGCCGGTCCTGGTGCTGCAGAACGGTCTGGACACCGAGCTGGTGGCGTTGCGCCGCTTCGCCACCGTCTACGGAGCGGCCGTCTGGTCGCCGTCGACCTACCTCGTGCCCGGTGAGGTCGAGTCGCCCGCGGCACCGGCCGTCGGGATCGTCTGGGTCGGCAAATTCCCCGGAGGCCACGACGCCCGCCTTGACCCGATCGCGGACGACCTGCGCGCGGCCCGGCACCTGGTCGAGGTCGTCGAGGACATCCCGCGGTGGAAGGCGGGCAAACTGCTCGGGATCGTCGTCAACGCCCTCGACGCGCTGTACCGGCCGAGCCCGCTGCGGGACCGGGTCGGCGCGGCGCTGAGCGCCGAGGCGCGGGCGGTCTACGCCGCGGCCGGTCGGCTCGCCGCCGATCTCCCCGCCGACACGACGCTGGACCTGTCCCGGTTCGTCAGCCATCCCATCCCGGACCGCCCGCCGGCGGGCCGTTCGACCTGGCAGAGCCTCCAGCGTGGGGCCTCGCTCGAGTCGGACTTCCTCAACGGCGAGATCGTGCTGCTCGCACGCCTCCACGGTGTCGACGCCCCGCACAACGCTGCTGCGCTCGCCCGCATCCGGCGCGCCGAACGGGAGGGCACCCCGGCCGGTTCCCTCGGTGACGACGACCTGCGCGTGACCTTCCCACAGCTCGACGTGTTCACCGACGCCGCGGCACTGGCGGCCGAGCTGGCGGGCCCGCGCCCGCCCGTGCTCCTCGACGTCCGGTGGGCACTCGGCGACCCCCACGGTCGCGAGCACCACCGTGACGGGCACCTCCCCGGTGCCGTCTACGTCGACCTCGACACCGAGCTCGCGGCTCCGGTCGGGGACCCCCTCGCGGGCCGTCACCCGTTGCCGGACATCACGGACCTCCAGGCCGCCGCCCGCCGCTGGGGGGTGAGCGTGGACCGGCCGGTCGTCGCATACGACGCGACCGGCGGGCTCGCCGCCGGACGTGCGTGGTGGCTGCTGCGCTGGGCCGGGCTCACCGACGTCCGGATCCTCGACGGCGGGCTGGGCGCCTGGGTCGCCGGCGGGCTGCCCCTCGAGACCGGCGCCGTGCCGGACCCCGGCACGGGCGACGTCGAGCTGAGCCCCGGCCACCTGCCCGTCCTCGACGCCGACGGCGCCGCCGACCTCGCCCACAGCGGGCTGCTCCTCGACGCCCGCGCCGCCGAGCGCTACCGGGGTGAGACCGAGCCGATCGACCCGCGCGCCGGTCACGTCCCCGGCGCGGTCAGCGCCCCCACGGGCGACAATCTCGCTCCCGACGGTCGGTTCCGCCCACCCGCGGAGCTGCGGACCCGTATCGCGGAGCTGGGAGAGGGGCCGGTCGGAGTCTACTGCGGGTCCGGGGTCACCGCCGCCCACGAGATCGCCGCGCTCGCGGCTGCCGGCATCCCGGCAGCACTGTTTCCCGGCTCCTGGTCCGCGTGGTCGTCGGACCCGGCACGACCCGTCGCGGTCGGATCCGAGCCGGACGGGGGCTGAGGTGGCCGTCGAGTTCATCAGTGCCGTCCACACGACTCCGACCACCGAGGCCACCCCCGGCGGGCGTCGCCGCGAATCCTTCGATCCCGACTACACCCGCCGGTTCGTGCACGCCCTCGACGAGGGCGGGTTCGACTGGACGCTCGTTGCCTACGGCTCCTCGTCGGTCGACGCGAACCAGCTCGCCCAGTTCGTGCTGAACCATTCGGATCGGATCGCGCCGATGCTCGCGCACCGACCCGGCTTCGTCGCGCCGACCCAGGCCGCCAAGGTCTTCGCCACCCTGGACCGGATCGGCGGCGGACGCATGGGTGTGCACGTCATCTCCGGAGGCGACGACCACGAACAACGTCGCGAAGGCGACTACCTCGACAAGTCCGAGCGTTATGCCCGCTCCGAGGAGTTCATCCGTATCCTGCGTCAGATCTGGGCGTCCGACGGGCAACCCGTGAGCCACGAGGGCCGGTACTACCGCTTCGAGGACTTCGCCACCGACATCCTGCCCGTGCAGGACGCGCTGCCGATCTCGGTCGGCGGCTCGTCCGGACAGGCGTACCGCATCGGCGGCCGGCTCGGCGACATCTTCGGGCTGTGGGGCGAGCCCCTCGCGGAGACAGCTCAGCAGATCGCGGCGGTCAACGCCCACGCGGACGCCGCCGGCCGGCCGCCCCCGCGGATCTGGGTGTCGTTCCGGCCGATCGTCGCGGCCACAGGCGAGCTCGCCTGGGAGAAGGCCCACGATGTCCTGGGGGCGGTGCGCGCCAACGGGTCCGTCGAGAACTGGCAGCCATCGAACGTCGGGTCGCAGCGACTGAGGGCCGTGGCGGCCCGCGGCGAACGGCACGACCGGGCGCTCTGGACCCCGCTCGTCGACGCCACCGCGCAGCCGGGGAGCACGACCGCCCTCGTCGGCAGCTACGAGACCGTCGCGAAGGCCCTGCTCGACTACGTCGACATCGGCTGCGAGCTGCTGTCCATCCGTGGCTGGGACCCGCTCACCGACGCGATCGACTACGCCCGCCACGTCGTGCCGTTGGTACGTCAGGAGCTCTCGCACCGGGGCGCGACCACCGTGAAGGAGCCCGCGTGACGTCACTGCTGCCCGCAGGATGGACCACCGACCGGGCCGTCCTCGACGCCCACCGGCTCGACCGGTCCGGTTTCGACCCCGGTGGGCGCCCACGTGCGGTCGTCTTCGCGGAGTCCGCCGACGAAGTCGCCGAGGTGCTGCGGATCGCGAACGCCGACGGGTACCCGGTTGTCACGCGCGGTGCGGGGACCGGCCTGTCGGGCGGCGCGGTCGCGACCGACGGCTCGATCGTCGTGGACCTGTCGCGGATGAACCGGATCCTGGAGATCTCCGCGACCGACGAACTCGCCGTCGTCGAACCGGGAGTGATCACGGCGGACCTCGACCGTGCCGTCGGCAGGTACGGGCTGCGCTACGCCCCCGACCCGGCCAGCGTCGCGATCTCGACCATCGGCGGCAACATCGCCACCAACGCCGGCGGCCTGCGCTGCGCCAAGTACGGCGTCACCCGGGACTCGGTCCTCGGGCTCGATGTCGTGCTCGCCGACGGCAGACGGATCGCGACCGGTCGGCGGACCGTGAAGGGCGTCGCCGGCTACGACCTGACCGGCCTGTTCGTCGGCTCGGAGGGGACCCTCGGCGTGGTCGTGGGAGCAACCCTGCGACTACGCCCGGCCCCTGTCCGGACCGCCACCCTCGCCGCGTTCTTCCCCGACGTCGTCGCCGCGGCCGCCGCGGCCGCCGCCGTCACCGCCGCTCGCCTGCAGCCCGCGGTCGCCGAGCTGCTCGACCGGGCGTGCCTCGACGCGATCGACGACGCCGACGGCACCGCGTTCCGCACCCGGGGCGCCGCGTTCCTCCTCGTCCAGACCGACGGACCGGGGGCGGACGTCGAGATGGACGCGGTGCGCGCAGTTGTCGAACCGCTCTCCGAAGACGTCGAGGTCACCGTCGACCCCGTGCGCGCCGAGGCACTGCTGTGGACCCGCAGGGCGGCGCTGCCCGCCTTGCAGCGCCACGGGCGCGTCCTGATCGAGGACGTGGCCGTGCCCCGGTCCCGGATGGCCGAGGCGGTCGCGGCGATCGAGGATGTCGGCGACCGGTCCGGGATCCGGATCGCGACGATGGCACACGCCGGCGACGGCAACCTGCACCCGATCCTTGTCCTCGACCACGGCCGAGCGTTCGACGAGGACGTCTGGAAGGCCGCGGGCGAGGTGTTCAGAACCGCGCTCGACCTCGGCGGCACCCTCACCGGCGAACACGGGGTCGGCCTGCTCAAACGCCGGTGGCTCGCCGACGAGCTCGGTCCCGACGTCCTCACCGTCCAGCGCAACCTCAAGGCCGTCTTCGACCCGAACTCGATCCTCAACCCAGGAAAGAAGGTCTGACCGATGACCACCACCGCGCACGTCCTGGTGCACGACAGCGACAGTGAGCTCGTGGCCGAGCGCGAGCGCCGCAAGGTCGCGCTCGCCGCGACGCTGCGGCTGTTCGCGAAGTTGGGCTACGAGTTCGGCTTCAACGGCCATCTCACCGTCCGCGACCCGGCCTCCGACGACCTGTTCTGGGCCAACCCGTGGAAGGTCCCGTTCGGCCGGGTCCGGGTCTCGGACCTGCTGCTGGTCTCCGCATCCGACGATCCGGCAGGCCGGGTCGTGCAGGGAGCCGCGGACGCTGCGGTGTCCGGGTTCGCCGGCCAGCACATCCTGCACTCCGCGCGGGAGGACGCCGTCGCCGTCGTACACGTCCACTCCCCAGCCGGGTTCACGTGGGCGAGCCAACCGCAGGTCCTCGACCCGCTGACCACGGACTCGGCACTCATCCACGGTCTGCAGGCCGTCCACGAGGACTTCGGGCTCACCGGTGAGGGACACCGGACGACCGCCGACTCGCTCGGCCCGACCGCGAAGATCCTCGTCCAGCGCGGCCACGGTTTCATCACCATCGGCCGGTCGCTGGAGGAGGCGGCGTTCTACTTCATCGCAGCCGAACGGGCAGCCCACCAGCAACTGCAGCTCGAGGCCGCGGGGCGGGGCGAGCGGATCGACGACTCGCTGCTCGCAAAGTGGGCGTTGACTCCCGACCTCGCCGAGCAGCACTACTTCCCGCACCTGCAGCAGGTCCTCCACGACGAGGTGGACATGCTGCTTTGACGGCGCGTGAGCAGCGGCAATCGACCCGCAGGTACCGAACGCGCGCACCTCGTGGAGCCCGCTGGTTGCGTGGCGTCCTGACCCACCTGTACCGGTTGTAGGCCGGTGCCGGGTCTGCAGCATTTTGCCTGTTCACGAGAGTGGGGCGGGTGGGGCTCGAACCCACGACCTGACGGATTATGAGTCCGCTGCTCTGACCAACTGAGCTACCGCCCCGGCCGCGCCACACTATCGGCTCGCCCGGGAGCCGCGGCCGGGGCGTACGAGCCGGACGGGATCGGGTCGTCGGGGTGCGGGGGCGATCTGCTCGACCAGCTTTATGTACTCGAGGAACTCGGGGCGGTCGCAGGTGAACATCGGGCTCACCGTCGGACACGTGGTGGCGATCCCCCGGAGTCGAGGGGACGCTGGGGGCATGGACGGATCCGGTCTCGACCCTGCCGCGCGGCTCGCGGCCGCGCGTGCCGACATCGAGGCGCGGATCGGGGGGTTGAGCCGGCAGGTCGCTGCGCTGGCCGACGAGCAGGCTCTCACCACCCACGACGACGAGCACGATCCCGAGGGGGTGACGATCGGGTTCGAGCGGGCGCAGCTGCAGGGGCTGCTCGCGGGGGCGCGCCGCGACCTGGAGGGGGTCGACCGGGCGGAGCGCAGGCTCGTCGACGGCACGTACGGGCGGTGCGCGCGCTGCGGCCGCCCGATCCCGCCCGAACGGCTCGACGCGCTGCCCGCGGCCGGGACGTGCGTCGCCTGTGTACCGTCCCGGCGCCGGGTCAGTCGGTTGTGACGCGTGCCGTCGAACGTTCCGAGAGGGTGAAGTAGAGTCTCGCGATCTCGTCGAGCGGCAGTTGGTGGGCGGGTGCGGCGACCTCGACGACGTCGAGCAGTCCGTGGGCCGCGGCGAGCGTCGCGACCCGGTCGGCCAGGGTTGCCGGGACGCCGAGGCCGGTGAGGGCGGCGGCGCGGTTCGCCGTCGCGACGGACTCGGCGCCGCGCAGCATCGTCCCGAGGTCGGGAAGCAGGCGGTGCACTGCGCCGGTGAACCGTTCGATCTCGGCGGGGACGTCGAGCGGGCGCGGACGGCAGGTGAGCAGCCAGCGTGCGGCGACGTCGAGGAGCCGGCGGGTCGCGACGGCGATCGCGTCGAGCGCGGCGGTCGGCACCGCCCCCGGGAGCGCGGCGACCCGGCCCCACAGCTCCGGCAGGTCGAACACGGTGGCCGCGACGCGGAACGCGCGCACGGCGTCGTCGACACTTCCGCCCGTGTCCTCGCCCAGCCGGTGGGCGAACGTGATCCCGGCCCGGTCGACCAACTCGTTGACCAGCATCGTCGCGACGATCTCGCGACGCAGCGGGTGGGCGGCGACGGCGGCGGGGAAGCGTTCGCGCAGCGGGCGGGGGAAGTACCCCGGCAGCCGGTCGGCGAACTCGGGCCGCTCGGGGAGGTCGGTCGCCAGGACGGCCGCCTTGATGTCGAGCTTGGTGTGCGCGAGCAGGACCGCGAGCTCGGGTGAGGCGAGCCCGTGGCCGGCGGCGGTCCGCTCGTCGATCTCCGCGGGGTGGGGGAGCGCTTCGAGGTCGCGGTCGAGCCCGGTGCGGGCGGCGAGCCCGTCGATCATCCGGGCGTGCACCCCGACGGTGTCCGCGGCCCGGGTACGGGCGACACCGAGGGCGGCGTTCTGGTCGATGTTGTCGGCCAGGACCAGCTCGGCGACCTCGTCGGTCATCTCCGCCAGGAGGGTGTCGCGACCGGTCCGGTCCAGCTCTCCTGCCGTCACCAGCCGGTCCAGCAGGACCTTGATGTTGACCTCATGGTCGGAGCAGTCCACCCCGGCCGAGTTGTCGATCGCGTCGGTGTTGATCCGCCCGCCCGCGCGCGCGAACTCGATCCGGCCCAGCTGGGTCAGCCCCAGGTTGCCGCCCTCCCCGACCACCCGCACCCGAAGCGCCCGGCCGTCGACGCGGACCGCGTCGTTGGCCTTGTCGCCGGCGTCGGCGTGCGACTCGGTCGAGGCCTTGACGTAGGTGCCGATCCCGCCGTTCCACAACAGGTCCACCGGCGCCGACACGATCGCCCGCACCAGCTCCGGCGGGCTCAACCGCTCGATGTCGGAGGCCAGTCCGAGGGCCGCGCGCAGCTGCGGGCCGACGGGGACCGACTTGGCGGTGCGCGACCACACCCCGCCGCCCGCGCTGATCACGGACCGGTCGTAGGCGTCCCACGACGAGCGCGGCAGCGCGAACAGCCGGGCCCGCTCGGCCCACCCCGCCGCCGGATCGGGGTCCGGGTCGACGAACACGTGCCGATGATCGAAGGCGGCCACCAGCCGTATGTGCGGGGACAGCAGCATCCCGTTGCCGAACACGTCCCCGGACATGTCACCGATCCCGACGACGGTGAAGTCCTGCGACTGCGTGTCCACCCCCAGCTCCCGGAAGTGGCGTCTCACCGACTCCCACGCGCCGCGCGCGGTGATGCCCATCGCCTTGTGGTCGTAGCCCACCGAGCCGCCCGAGGCGAACGCGTCGCCGAGCCAGAACCTGTACCCGGCGGCCACCGCGTTGGCGACATCGGAGAACCGGGCCGTGCCCTTGTCCGCGGCCACCACCAGGTAGGAGTCGTCACCGTCGTGGCGCACCACCCCGGGTGGGGCCACCGTCGCCCCATCGACGACGTTGTCCGTCACGTCCAGCAGGCCTGAGATGAAGATCCGGTAGCAGGCCTCAACCTCGGCCGGATCCGGCGCCGGCGCGGCCACCACGAACCCGCCCTTGGCCCCCACCGGCACGATCACCGCGTTCTTGACCATCTGCGCCTTGACCAGGCCCAGGATCTCGGTCCGGTAGTCCTGCGGACGGTCCGACCAGCGCAACCCGCCCCGGGCGACGGACCCGAACCGCAGGTGCACCCCCTCCACCCGCGGCGAGTACACGAAGATCTCGAACCGCGGCCGCGGCGACGGCATGTCCGGTATCGATCCCGGATCGATCTTGAACGAGAAGTACGGCCGGTCCCGGAACCAGTTCGTCCGCAGCGTCGCCGTGAGCATCGCCAGGTGTCCGCGCAGGATCCGGTCGGCGTCGAGGCCGGCGACGTCGTCGATCAGGGCCGTCGCGGTGGCGAGCGCCTCTGCGCAGCGCTGGTCCCGGCCGGCCGCCGGTGGAGCCGGGTCGAAGCGGGCCCGGAACAACGCGACCAGCGCCCGCGCCGCGTCCGGGTGGGCGAGCAGGATGTCGGCGACGTAGCGCCGCCCGAAGGGCCCGCCCAGCTGGGACGCGTAGCGCGCGTAGGCGCGCAGCATCGCGACCTCGCGCCACCCCAGGCCGGCGTGCAGCACCAGGGCGTTGAACCGGTCGGTCTCCGCGGCCCCCGACCAGGCCGCACGGAACGCCGCACAGAACCGGTCGCGGGCCGCCTGCCCACCGCGGCCCGACAGGGTGAACCGGGTCGCGGCGTCGGCCGCGAGACCGAAGTCGTAGAGCCGGCAGCCGACCCCGTCGGGCCGGACGATCTCGTAGGAGCGTTCGTCGAGGACGTCGACGCCGAGACTCTGCAGGACCGGCAGCACCGCCGACAGTGACACCGGGGCACCGGCCACGATGAGCCGGAAGTGCAGGTCGTCGGGCTCGCCCGCCAGCTCCAGGTGCGGGTCGGTGCCCAGGTCGCGCACGCGGCGCAGATCGGCGACAGCACGCACCGGGTCGGCGTCGTCGCGGTAGCCCTGGGGCAGCCCCGGCAGGTACTCCGCGATCTGCTCGGCGTCCTTGCCGGCGGCGTCGACGACCCAGTCGTCCCAGGTCAGGATCGCCGCTGCGAGCTGGGCGCGTAGGCGCTCCCCGTCCGGTGGCGGCGCGGCCGCGCCGACGTGGACGGTGAAATGGACCTGCACCGGCCCCGTCTCCCCGACGATGACGCCGTGGTCGACACGCCAGCCGTCGAGCTCGCGCAGCAGCACCCGCTGCATCGCCGAGCGCGCCTGCGGTGAGTAGCGGTCGTGGGGGAGATGCACCAGGCAGGACAGGAAACGTCCGTACGGCTCGGCCTGCACCGTCAGCAGCAGCCGCCGATCGTGGGCCAGGGTGAGCACGCCGACGGCCGTCTCGTGCAGGGTCTCCTCGCTCGTCCAGAACAGCTCCTCGCGCGGGCAGCGCGACAGCACGTCGAGCAGCTGCTGGCCGCTCCAGGACTCGACGGGGACCTCGGCCCGATGGATCGCGGCGCGCACCCGTCGCTCGACGACCGGGATGTCCAGGACGTGCTCGTGCAGGGCCGCGGTGGTGAACAGCCCGAGGAACCGGTGCGCCCCGACGGTGCGGCCGCGCTCGTCGACGATCCCGATCACGACGTCGTAGGGGTGCTCGGGGCGCAGCACCCGGCTGGGGGCGTCGGCGCGGGTGACCACGACCAGCGGCCGGTCGCCCGCCACGTCGGGGATGTCGTCGCGGATCCCGTTGTGGCGCAATACCCCCAGCCCCGACCCGGGCACGGCGCGCAGCGTGGTGTCGACGGCCTCGTACCGGCGGTAGCCGAGGAAGCTGAAGTGACCGTCGGCGAGCCAGCGCAGTAGCCGCGCCGCGTCGTCGCGGTCGGGCGAGGGGCTCGCCCCGGAAAGCTCGTCGGCCACGGCCAGGACCGTGCCGGTGAGGCGGGTGGTGTCGGCGGCGACGTCGTGCACCGCCGCGAGCACCTCGTCGAGCTCGCTTCCGAGGTCCTCGCCCTCCTCGGGCGCGGCCGGGTCGAGCTCGAGCCGCATCCACGCCTCGACGAGGGTCCCGGCGGGCGGGTCGGCCGGGTCGGCGGCGGCGTCGACGTCACGCAGCCGCCCGTCGGGGTCGCGGCGCACCACCACCATCGCGTGCACGACGTGGTGCACCTGCCGACCGACCCGCCCGATCCCGGCGAGCACCGACGGCACCAGCGCGGGGGTCTCGTCGGTGACCAGGTCGACGATCGTCGCGGACCCCGCGTGATCCCCGGGGCCGCCATGGATGTCGACGACCGAGGTCCGCGGGGCGCGGCGGACGGCGAGGCGGAGGTGCGCGCGGGCGGCGGCGTCGAGCGAGCCGGCGGGGTCGTCGAACCCGACGACGGCGGCCGCGGCGTGGCGGGCGTAGAGCCGCTGCAGGTCCTCGGGCAGCGGATCGGCCGCCGGATCCGCGGGCGCGTCCTCGGTTGCTCGGCTCATCAGCCACCCCCACCTGCGACGACGGGGTCGCTCACCTTAGCGGGGATCGGGATGGGGGGCGAGGGGTCCCGGATCGCCTCCGGCGGAGGAAGGATGGGGCCGGTGAAGGTGCGCATCGGGATCGGACTGGGTCAGGGCGACATCGGCAGCGACGACCTCGCCGAGGTCATGGCCGCCATCGACACCCACGACCTCGACTCACTGTGGATGTCGGAGATCCTGACCTCGCCCGGGCCGGACCCGTTGGTGGCGCTGGCCTCCGCGGCGCACCTGCACCCGTCGCTGCGGCTGGGGGCGACGATCGTCCTGCCCGGGCGCAACCCGGTGCGGCTGGCCAAGGCCCTCGCCACGCTCGACCGGCTGTCCGGCGGGCGGCTGCTGCTGACCTTCGTCCCCGGGCTGCCCCGCGGTGTGGAGAGCGCGGCCGTGGGGGTGCCCGTGGCGGACCGCGGGGCGGTGATGGACGCGGTGCTGCCGAAGCTGCGGCGCTGGTGGGCGGGGGAGGAGGTCGACGGCGTGCGGGTGCTGCCGCGCCCGGTCCAGGACCCGTTGGAGCCCTGGCTCGCGGGGCTCGCCCCGGCGTCCCTGCGTCGCTGCGGCCGGTTCGCCGACGGCTGGCTCGGCGCGTTCTGCACCGTCGACGAGGCCGTCGCGGCGCGCGACGCCATCAACGCCGCGGCCGACGCCGCCGGCCGGGAGATCGATCCCGAACACTTCGGGATGAGCATCGGCTACGCCGTGACCCCGCCCGACGACGCGCAGCTCGCCGCGATCGCGGCGCGGACCCGGGGGCGCGAGATCGACCCTGCCGACGTGGTGCCGGTCGGCCCGGCCGAGGTGCGCCGGCTGCTCGAGCGTTTCATCGAGCAGGGCTTCTCGAAGTTCGTGCTGCGTCCCACCCGACCGTCGGCGGCCGGGTGGGACACAGAGCTGGGGTCACTGGCCGCGGAGGTCGGCCGGTTGCAGACCTGACCGGGTCAGGAGCCGGTACCGACGGGGTTGGCGCCGGGCAGCAGCAGGTGCCCGTTGTCGACGGCGATGTTCTGCCCGGTGACGTTGGCGGCCAGGTCGGAGTTGAGGTAGAGCGCGGTGTCGGCCATGGCCTGCGGGTCGATGAACGAGGTGCCCTTGACCGCGCCGTAGTGGTGGCCGCCGGCGATGAGGTCGTCGCGGGTGCCGCCCTCGTGGCCGGCGAACCAGTCGTAGAACACCTGGTTGTCGGTCATCGCGGTGAGGGTGGCGCCTGGGCTGATCGAGTTGCAGCGGATGCCGTGCGGGGCGAGCTCGAGCGCGATGTTCTTGGCCAGGCCGATGACGCCGTGCTTGGCCGCCACGTAGTGGGTGAAGTTCGCGGTCGCCTCGAGCCCGTTCACCGACGCCGTGACGACGATCGACCCGCTGCCCCGCTCGATCAGGTGCGGGGTGGCGGCCTTGATCGTCTTCCAGACGCCGGTCAGGTTGATCCCGATCATCGCGTCCCACTGCTCCTCGGTGAGCTCCCAGAAAGGCGCGAAGGCGTGGATGCCGGCGTTGGCGATCACGATGTCGATGTGGCCCAGCTCGTCGACGGCCCGGGCGACGGCGGCGTCGAGCGCGGCCTGGTCGCGGACGTCGGCCTCGACGTCGACCACCCGACGGCCGTGCTCGCGCACGAGCTTGGCGGTCTCGGCGTGGTCGTCGGCGGTGGCGAGCCCGTAGGTCGTGTCGACGACGTCGGAGACGACGTCGACGATGACGACGTCGGCGCCCTCCCGCGCGCACGTGATCGCGTGTGCGCGGCCCTGGCCACGCGCTCCACCGGTGATGAAGGCGACCTTGCCCTCGAGCATGCCCATGCGGTCTTCTCCTCGGGTCCCGAACCTCGACCGGACGTCGTGGCCACCGAGCATGGGCGCGCGCGGGGTCCGCCGGGACCGTCCTTCCACCTGGTCCACCACGCGCTCGGGTCCCCGCACGTCAACAGGGGCGGACGGTCCGCGGCGACGGAAGTTGACCCCCGGGTGCGCTGACTCGACCGTCCGGGTGGTCGTCGTGCAGCCCGACCAGCTCGGTCGCGGCGTCGGCGAAGCACCCGGCCGCGATCTCGGCGGGTGTGATCGTCGCGGCGACGGCACGAGCCGTGTCCCGCAACGCCAGCGCGGTCCGGACGGCGCGCCGCAGCCGGGCCGGGTCGAGCCTGCGGGCGGGCAGGACGACGCCGGTGCCCGCCTGCGCGACGCGGCGCGCCACCTCGGGCTGGTCGCGGCCGAACGGCACCGCGACCACCGGCACCCCCGCCGCGACCGACTTGGCCACGATCCCCATTCCTGACGGGCACACGACGGCCGCGGCCCGGGCCAGCACCGGTGCGTGGGGCACGAACCGCTCGACGCGCACGTTCGGTGCCTGCGGCACGGTCGCGGAGTCGTAGGCGTCGGCGAGGGTGAGGAGGACGCGCACGGGTTCGTCGCGCAGCGCCTCGACGGCGGTGGCGGCCAGTGCCTCGTCGCCCTGGTAGTGCGTCGAGCAGGTGACGAGCACCCACGGTGCGCCGGGCTCGGCGAGCCAGGCCGGCTCGTCGGCGGGCGGGTCCCAGGGCTGGCCGCCGACGATGCGGATGTGCCCGGGCAGGTCGGTGCGCGGGTACTCCAGCGGCTCCCCGGTCAGGACGAGGACACGGTCGGCCCCGCCGACGTGCTGCAGCGGGCTGCGCAGCGGGGGCAGGCCCTCGGCACGGCGCACGTCGTTCAACCCGGGCAGCAGTGACCTGCCGTACGCGCGTTCGACGACCTTCCACAGCACCGCGTCGCGCAGCGCGCCGAGCGGCCCGGTCCGCGGCCGCAGTCCCAGCCCGTAGGGCGGGATCCTGGCGCCGGGGTAGGGCAGCACCGACGGCAGCACGGTCGCCCACGGCAGCCCGGTGGTCTGGGCGGCCGTCGCGGCGCCGTAGGTGTTGGCGTCGACGAGCAGCGCGTCGGGTCGTACCCGGGCGACGGACGCGTGCAGGTCCTCGGCCTCCCAGCCGGAGCGGGCCAGCAGGGCGGCCAGGTCGTCGACGCCGCGGCCGGCCGGGCCGTCGGAGGCCGCGGTGTGGGCGGTGATGCGCGGGTCGACCGGCGCCGCCTCGATGCCGCCGGTGAGCACGCCCGCGCCGGCGAGCCGGTCGACGAGCTCCGGGGACGTCCTCACGTGGATCCGGTGGCCGCGCGCCGCGAGCGCGCGCAGACCCGGGACCAGCGGGAACACGTGTCCCGCGGCGGGCGGGGTGTAGACGAGGAAGGTGCTCATGGCTCCTGCTTCTCAGTCGGTGTCCGACGCGGCGAGCGCGGCGCGCACGAGCATCGCGACGGTGGTCTCGGCCTGGCGGGCGGTGAGGCCCTCGTGCGTGGTGAGCGCGAGCCACAGCTCGATGCCGGTGACGGCGACGAGCCGGGCCCGCAGGGTGGTCCGGGCGGGGTGGGCCAGGGCGGCCAGCGGCTCCGCGAACGCCGCCTCGATCCATTCGCGGTGGGCGCGGCGCCCGCCCTCGGCGTTGGCCGCCAGGGCGGGCGAGCTGTCCTGCTGCGTGAGGGTGCGGTCGAGTGCGGCACCCCACCGCTCGTAGTGGCGGCGGAAGGCCGCGGCCACACCGTCGGGGTCGGGGCCGGGTGGGGCGCCGAGGTCGGCGGCGACCTGGGGGGCGACCCAGGCGCCGACGGCCTCGACGAGCCCGTCCTTGGTGCCGACCCGGCGGATCAGGGTCTGCAGCCCGACGCCGGCGCGTTCGGCGACCGCGGCGAGGGTGATCCGGTCGTACGGCCGTTCGACGAACAGCTCCAGCGCCGCGGCCAGGATCCGCTCGGTGTTGCGGTCCGCGGCAGCGGCGCGGGCGGCCTGCTGGTACGGGCGCGTAGATTTCACGGTAATGACGTTACCGCTAAATCTGCCCACGGGAAAGTGCGGGGCCGGCGCAGCACACGCTGCGCCGGCCCCGGGGGTGGAAGGGTCAGGAGCTCGCCGTCTCCGGGCCGAACTCGGCGGAGACCGTGACGACCAGGTCGGCCGGGAAGTCGCCGCGGCGGGCGTGCTCGCGGACGGACTCGGCGTCGTCGGTCTCGTGCACGCAGTAGATCTTGTCGCCGGCGACGTAGCTGCGGTGCCAGGTGTAGGCGACCCCCAGCTTCTCGACGACCTCGTTCGACGTGATCGCGATGTCGCGCAGCTGCTGCGGCGTCAGTGTCGACGCGCCGGGGATGTTGCGCTCGATCAGGAAGGTGGACATGGCGGGCTCCGTTCGGCGTTCGGTGCCGGGCTCTCCGACCCATCGGACGCTAGGAACCGACGACCACCCGATGCGTCGGGAGCGCTCCCCATCTCGCGCCCCACGACCCCCTACGCCGGCACCTGCGACGGCGCCGCGACGCAGATGGGGAGTTCTCCCGATGTGCCCCCTCACCGGTGCTGCCTAGCGTTCCGGCCACCAACCGAACCTGGAGGACATCGTGAACAGCCACGACATGGCACACGAGCCGGCACTGCGGGCCGTCGAGCTCCGCCGCGCCGCGCAGGAGTACCGACGAGGACGTCGCCGCGCGCCGCGGTCGATCCGGACGCTGCTGCGCGAGGTGCTCGCGCCACCGGGGGCCGGCGTGCCTGCCCGCGACGGGTCGTAGGGGCGATCGTGTCCATCGCGTTCCTGCAACCGCTCGCCATCGCCGCGCTGGTCGTCCTGGAGGTCGGCGTCTGGCAGGTCCGGATGGCGGTGGCCGCACGCGGCCGTCGCCGGGCGGCCGCCGTACTGGGCGCACTGGGTGCCGTCATCCAGGTCGTCGCGCTCGCCCAGGTGGTCACCGACCTCGACAACCCGGCGAACGTCGCGGGATACGCCGTCGGTGTCGCGGCCGGGGTCTACCTCGGTGTCGGGATCGGCGGGCGGCTGGCGGCGGACCCGGTGGAGCACCGGGTCGTCGTCACCGGCGACGGGGCGGAGATCGCCGCCCAGCTGCGTGCCCGGGGCCGCCCGGTGACGACACAGCCCGCGGTCGGCGTCGACGGCCCGGCGACGATCCTGTTCGTGGTGGCCTGCGCCGGGGCGGACGCCGAGGTGGCACGCGAGCTGCGCCGGCTCGCCCCCGACGGGTTCCACACGAGCAGCGTGCTGCGGTCGGCGTCGGCGACACCGCTGCCGCTGGGGTTCGTCCAGGTCGCGGCGGCCCGGGCCGCCCGGGCCGCGGCACGACCGGAGCTGGTCAGGTCGCGGTGACGGCCGGCAGGCCGAGCACGCGGGCCGCCGCGGCGGCCTCGGCACGCGACCGGACGCCAAGCTTGGCGAGGATCGCCGACACGTGATGGTCGGCGGTCTTGGGGGAGATGACGAGCCGCGCCGCGATGTCGGCGTTGCTCAGGCCGTCGACGAGCAGGGCCAGCACGTCGAGCTGGCGGGCGGTGAGACCGGCCGGGTTGGCGCGCGTCGTGGCCTGCGCGCCGCGCGGCACGCTGCGCACCCCCTGCGCGCGCAGCCGGGCGCGGAACCGGTCGGCCACCGCGCGGGCGCCGAGCCCGTCGAGCACGGGCAGCGCGGCCAGCAGGTCGTCGGTCGCGCCGGTGTCCCAGCCGCGCAGCGCGTCGTCGTAGGGCAGGCCCGACGGGGGATCGGTGGGCCCACCGCGACCGGTGCCACCGAGCCGGGCCAGCCACCGGCGCAGCAGGACCAGCGTCGCGTCACGGCCGGTCCAGTCGCGGGTGAACAGCCCGGCCACCAGCGGGTCGTCGAGGCGCGGATCGGGGGTGCGGGTGATCCAGGCGTTCTCCGCCAGCGCGGCCGCCGCCGGGGCGACCATGCCGGGATTGTCCAACCGCCCGACCAGCTCCCACAGCTCGTCGAGATGCGGGTTGTCGGGCGGGGCGTCACGACGGGCCAGCAGCAGCCCGAGCACCAGCCGCGGCCACAGGTGACTCAGCGGCAGGTCGCGTGAGGTGAGGACCGACGGCGCGTCGGTCTCCGCGTCCGCCCAGCGGCCCTGCAGCAGCCGCAGCCGCGACCGGACGCCGAGCTGCTAGGCCGCGCAGATCGGGGTGTCGCGCTCCTCGCTGATGCGCAACGCGTGGGCGAGGGACTCCTCGGCCTGCTCGTAGCGGCCCTGCTCGACGTCGAGATGGCACAGGTTGCTCATCGGGGTGGTCGCGAGGTCGTCGAGGCGGAACCGCAGCCCGACGTCGGTGGCGGCGATCAGGTCGGCCCGGCCCCCGACGTCGCCGTCGATCAGCCGGGCCACCGCCACCCCCACCGACGCCGTGCTGCGCAGCACCTCGTCGTCGCCCAGCTCGTCGGCGATCCGGGCGGCGCGGGCGCCCGATCGGTGGGCGCCGGGGGTGTCGCCGCGGTGGGCGGCGAGGAACGCGTCACGGGCCAGCGCGAACCCGAACGCCCGCGGGTCCCCGGCGTCGCGCAGGATCGCCAGGGCCTCCCCGACGTGGCGCTCCGCGCCGGCCCGGTCGGCCGCGTACCAGGCGAAACCGGCGATGGCGGTGTGCGCGGCGCCGACCGCGGCGGCCTCGCCCGCGCTGCGGCGCAGGTCGAGCGCGCGGGCCCGGGACGTCATGGCGTCCGGGAGCCGGTCGGTCAGGTAGAGCTCGGTGGACAGGTGCTCGAGCAGGTCGGCGCGGACGGCGGGCTCGTCGTCGCCGACGTGGTCGAGCGCGGTCTCGTAGAAGGCGACGGCCTCGCGATGGGCACCCGCGCGGGCCGCGTGCGACGCCGCCTCACGCGCATACCGCAGGACCCGCGCCGCGTCGCCGGCGGCCACGGCGTGGTGGGTGAGCACGCTCGACCCGGCCCCGACCGACTCCATGGCGTCGAGCATCGCGGCGTGCAGGCCCGGTCCGGAACCGGGTGTCATCGCCTCCAGCACCGCGGACCGGGCGATCTCGTGCCGGAACGCGACACCGCTGCCGTACCGGTCGAGCAGCCCGGTCCGCCCCAGCGCCTCGACCGTCGCGGACGTGACGCCCAGGGCCGCCAGCAGCGGTCCGTCGACGGGTTCGGGCGTGCACGACAGCAGCTCCAGACAGCGCCGCGCCGACGCGTCGAGCCCGGCCGTGCGGGCCAGGACGGCGTCGCGGACGCTGCCGGGCATCGGCGAGTCGGGCTGGGCGAGGATCTGGCTGACGAAGAACGGGTTGCCCGCCGTCCTGCGGTGCACGGTCGCGGCGTCGAGACCGAGGTCGGCGACCAGCTCCAGCACCGCCGACCTGCTCAGCGGGGTCAGCTGCAGCCGGGTCGAGTCGGGGCTGGTCACGAGGTCGCCCAGCACCGCCCCGAGCGGGTGCGCGGCACCCAGGTCGGTGCGGTAGGACAGCACGAGCAGCAGGGGCAGCGTCGCGATCCGCCGGGCCAGGAACCGGACGAGGTCGAGCGTCGCCTCGTCGGCCCAGTGCAGGTCCTCGACGACGAGCACGTGCGGGCGCGGTGCCAGCGCGTCCAGCACGGCGGTGAAGATCTCGTGCTGCGCGGTCGCGCCGCGCAGCAGCGCGGGCAGCTGCGGGTCGAGCCGGGCCGCGACGTCGTGCAGCGGCCCCAAAGGGCGGGGCGTGCTCAACGAGTCGCACATGCCCCACAGCACCGGCACCGCCGACCGCGCCTCGCCGGCGAACGCGCGCAGCAGCACCGTCTTGCCGATGCCGGCCTCGCCGGTCACGAGCGCGACGCAGCCCTCGCCGCGGGCACAGCGCTGCGCCCGGCCGAGCAGCACCGACAGTGGATGCTCGCGTTCGAGCAGCTGCATGCCGTCGAGAGTAGGAGGCGCCCGTCCCGGTCCGACAGGTCCGTTCGCACCGTCCCGGCCCGGAACGTCCCCTCCGTCACCGCCGTGCCGTTCCTCTGCCGGCGGCAGCCGACCCCGCTGCTCCGAACGGCCGTGCCGCTCGACGACCGTCGGCGCCCGGCCGGAGGACTCCGGGCCCGAGCGGTGTGGCGGCGCATCCCGCACTGACCCACTGCGAACATCCGGGCGCAACCTCACGGTCGTCCCACCGGCGGAATGCAGCAGTGAGGTTGCGCGCGGTTGTCCGTCAGCCGGGGGAAGCGCGGCGTCCACGAAGGACGCACACGACCACCCCTGCGGGGTGAGCTCCGCCGCCGTCGGCGGCCCGACACTCGACGGCGACTGGCGGGCGGCGTGCCGCACCGCGAGCGGAGGAGGCGCGAATGGCACAGCCCGCCGGCGAGCCCGGCCCCGTGTTCCTGCGGCCCGTCGTCCGGGTCGCCCGCCCGCACCCGCCGCGGCCGGCCCCCGGCCTGGTCGGCGACCGCGCCGGCGCACTGCTCTGCAGGCTGCAGGCCGAGATCGAGGCGGCGGTCGACCGTGGTGTCGTCACGCGGGGGGAGGGGCAGGAGGTGCTGGCCCGGCTCGCGATCGTCGTCGACCAGGCGGTGCACGGGCGCTGACGACGCCGGTCCGGCCCGGATTCACCCGTCCCGGATGGGACGCGGACCCCGGCGGCGGTCGATGGTCACCCCGACACCGGCACGTCCGGCGAGCCGGTCATCGGACAGAGCCGAGAGGGGTCGTGATGAGCAGCCAGACCACGTCGCACCGGACCGGTCCCGCCCACCCGGCCGCGGCACCCGACAGCGGATGGGCGACGTCGGCGGCCGTGTTCGCCGCGATCCTGATGATGCTCGCCGGCGTGCTGGGGGTGCTCGTCGGCGTCGCCGCGATCCTGCGCGACGAGATCTACGTCGTGACCCCGCAGTACGTCGTCGGTCTCGACGTCACCGTGTGGGGCTGGGTCCACCTGGGCCTCGCCGTGCTGCTGGGCGCCGCGGGTGCGGGGGTCGTGTGGGGCCGGGACTGGGCGCGCGTCGTCGGCGTCGGGGTGGCCGGGCTCAACCTGATCGCGCACTTCGCGTTCCTGCCGTTCTACCCGGTCTGGTCGCTGGTGATCATCGCGCTCGACGTGCTCGTGATCTGGGCGCTCGCCGTGTACCCCGGCGAGCCCGACTGAGAGGGAGAGAAGCGGATGTCAATACTGCTCGCACAGTCCGAGTACCCGCTGCTGGACGTGTTCTGGACCGTACTCGTCCTCTTCGGCTGCATCGTGTGGTTCTGGCTGATGTTCCAGATCCTCACCGACGTGTTCCGGCGCACCGACATCAGCGGCTGGTTCAAGTCGCTCTGGGCGATCCTCGTCCTCGTGCTGCCCATCATCGGGTCGCTGATCTACCTGGCCGCGCAGGGCCGGCACATGGGTGAACGCCACCGCGACGACGTGACCGCCGCACGCACGGCCTACGAGCGCGACGTCCGCCGCATCGCCGGCTCCAACGGCAGCACCGGCACCGCGACCGGCCAGATCGCCGAGGCGAAGCAGCTGCTCGACCAGGGCGTCATCACCGAGGACGAGTTCGAGTCGCTCAAGGCGACCGCACTCGGGCGCTCCTTCGGCGAGCACGCGCGCTGAGCGCACCGCGACAGGGGAGGACGAGGGTGGGTACCGACGGGGACGCCGCCGCGCAGGAGCCGGGCCGACGCGAGCGGCTGCTGGGGCTGCTGCTCGCGATGGCCATGTTCGTCCTGGTGGTCGACACCTCGCTGATGAACGTGTCGATCTCCGCGGTGGTCCGCGACCTCGGCACCACCGTCAGCGGTGTGCAGTCGGCGATCGCGCTCGAGGCGCTGGTGTCGGCGGCGTTCATCCTGATCGGCGGCAAGGTCGGCGACCTGATCGGGCGCAAACGCGCCTACCTGGTCGGGCTGCTCGGCTACGCCGTCGGCGCGACCGCGATGACGCTCGCGCAGAGCCTGACCGCGGTCGTCGTGTTCTGGGCCGTGGTCGGTGGGCTCGGGGCGTCACTGCTGCTGCCCGCCATGCAGTCGCTCATCCACGGCAACTTCGAGGGGGCGGCCCGCCGCAAGGTGTACGCCCTCGTCGGGGCCGCGGCGGCGATCGCGGCCGCGGTGGGCCCGCTGCTCGGCGGGTTCATCACGACGTACCTGTCGTGGCGCGTCGGGTTCGCGCTCGAGGTCG
Source organism: Pseudonocardia sulfidoxydans NBRC 16205 (assembly GCF_007989085.1). GTDB lineage: Bacteria > Actinomycetota > Actinomycetes > Mycobacteriales > Pseudonocardiaceae > Pseudonocardia > Pseudonocardia sulfidoxydans. The sequence goes on along the minus strand of NZ_BJVJ01000001.1, from coordinate 139,167 downwards.
TCATCATCATCGTGGTGCTGGTGGGCGCGAAGCTGGTGCGCGACGTGCCCTACACCGGCCCCCGCGGTGTCGACGTCGTCGGCGCGGCACTGTCGGTCGTCGGCATGGGCGGGCTCGTGCTCGGCATCCTGGTGTGGCAGGAGGGCGGCGAGCGGGTCGGGCTCGTCCTCGCGATCGGCGTCGCCGGGATGCTGGGCCTGATGTTGTGGCTGCGGCGCCGCGCCCGCCGCGCCGAACCCGCGCTGCTCGACCCCGGGCTGTTCTCGTCCGCGCACTTCCGGGTCGGGGTCTCGCAGCAGATGCTGCAACAGGTCGCGTTGGGCGGCACCATGATCGTGCTGCCGATCTTCCTGCAGATGGTCCTGGAGTACGACGCCATGGGGGCCGGTCTGACGATCGCCCCGCTGTCGCTGAGCATGTTCGCGATCGCGCTGCTCGCCGGGCGGCGCAGCGGCCGCCGCCGGCCCGCCACCCTCGTGGCCGCGGGCTTCGGCCTCGTCGTCGTCGGGATCGCGGTCCTGCTGCCGCTCGTGCCCCGCGCGGACAGCGGCTGGGTGCTCGTGGCCCCGCTCGTCGTCGCCGGTGCCGGGCTCGGCCTGCTCGTGTCGCAGCTGAACAACTACACGCTCTCCCCGGTCGCGGAGGAACGTGTCAGCGAGGCGGCCGGGGTGAACTCCGCGGCCGGGTCGTTCGGGCTCTCCTTCGGCCTCGCGTTCGCGGGCGCGATCATGCTGGCGGTGCTGTCGGGGACGTTCACCGCGCAGGCCCAGGCCAGCACGGTCCTGCCGCCTGCCGAGAAGCAGCAGGTCGCGCAGGTCCTGGAGACCGACGCCGAGCTGATGAGCAACACCAAGCTCACCGAGCTGCTCGCCGGCCAACCGGAGGCGATCCAGCAGGAGGTCGTCCGGATCAACACCGAGTCACGCCCGTTCGCCCTGCAGATCGGGCTGGTGGTGCCGTTGCTCGCCGCCGCGCTGGGGTTCGTGAACTCACTGCGCATGCGGCGTCTCCCCGATCCCGAGCCGTCGGGCGCGGCGGAGACCACGTTGGGCTGAGCACCGGGCGCGGCCCCGGGGGAGCGTGACCACCCGGTTCGGGCGATGACGGCCCCGGGGCACCGGCTTACGTTGCGCTGCATGGGGATGACGGCGAGTGCGGAACGTGCGGCCGGCCGGCGGACGACGCAGTGGGCCGAGGGCCCGATCCTGTTCTCGGGCGGGATGCTGGTGATCACCGGGATCTTCCAGGTCTTCACCGGTGTCATGGCGCTGGCGCACGACAGGATCTACGAGGGCACGCCCGGGTACCTGTTCGCCTTCGACCTGACCGTGTGGGGCTGGGTGCTGTTCGCGATGGCGATCCTGTCGATCGCCGCCGGTTTCGGGGCGCTGCGGGGCCTGACGTGGGCGCGCGTCGCCGGTATCGCCGCGGCCGCGCTGAGCACGGTCGTGCAGTTCATGTTCCTGCCCTACTACCCGGTGTGGTCGGTGATCGTGATCGTGGTCGACGTCCTGATCGTCTGGGGGCTCGCGTCCTATCGTCGTCCGGCGGTGTGACCACCGGTGTGACCCCTGCGCCGGGCCGCGAGCCGGACCCAGCGCTCGTCCCCGGCGCCCGGCAGGTCCGCTGCCGGGTCGCCGACCGCGACGGTCACGGCCTGGGCGAACAACGCCGCGAGCTCGGCACGGGGGAGGGCGTAGCGCATCCCGCAACGGTCGGCGCAGTAGAACCGGGGTGCGTCGGGCGCGGCCGGCCCGCGGGGCCGGCCGCCGCACGGCACGGTCGGGGCAGGCCGTAGGTAGCGGACACCGCCGCGGGTGTCGGCGCCCTCGACCGTGTGCAGCCGCCCGGTCGCGTCGCCCACCAGGTGTCCGAGCGTGCGGCCGCAGCCCCCGCACAGCAGCGTCACTCGCGTGACGCTGCACGTCGTCCTCGCCGGCATCGTCGGTGGCTATCAGACGCGTGACGCCCGTGGGCGCTGTCCCGCACCGGACCGCAGCCACGCCTCGGCGCGCTCCCAGGCCGCGCGGCGGGCGGGCATGCCGAGGTCGAGGGCCGCGACGGCGACGGGGTCGTCCGCGCGCCGGCGGCGCACCTCGGCCATGCGGGCGTCGAACGACACCGGCCTGCCGCTCGGGTCGGTGCTCATGTCGGCGTACCAGAGCAGGTCACGGACGAGGGTCTGTTCATCGCAGAACTCGGCCATCTGGTCGGTGAGGCCCAGCAGGTCGGCCTTGACCGCGGCGGCCGAGTGGTAGGCCACCAGGTGCGCGACGCGGTCGGGGAAGCCCAGGTCGTGGGCGTACCGGGCGCCGTCGAGTGGGTGGAAGCCGGTCCGGGCCACGGTCGGGGCGTACCCGACGTCGTGGAGCCAGGCGGCCGCGACGAGCGTGGCCGCGTCGGCGGGCGGCAGGCCCACGGCGAGCGTGCGCGCCCGCCGGGCGACGCCGCGGGCGTGCGCCCAGCGTCGGGGCAGCGGACCCGCCAGGGCGGCCCGCGCGGCGGCCGCCGCCGCTGACCCGTCCGCGTTCATCAGCTCGGCCCTTCTTCGGGACCGGGCGGGGTGGCGTCGGCGGCGACGGTCGCCGCGAGGACCCGTGGCGGATCGCCGTCGTTCCCGGACTCGCCGTCCCCGGACCTGCCGTCCCCGGAGCCGGTGGTGGCGGGGGAGGGCTGGTCGAGGAGCTCGACGACGCCGAGCAGTACCAGCAGCACGAGCACGACACCGAGGACCGTCCAGCCCGACGGCCGGTCCCACAGCACGACGACGAGGGCGGCGAGGACGACCAGGGCGGTCCGCAGCGCGACGCGGTGGTCGTGGACCCACGGCCCGACCGGCCCGGAGCCGACCGTGCGGGCGAACCCGCCCCGGCGCATCCGTGCGATGCCGCCTCCGACGGTGCCGCGCAGCCGCACGGCCGTCGCCGACGGTCTGGTGACCCACGCCGCGAGCGCCACGACGAGACCGACCACGAACAGCGTCCGCAGGGCCGCCCGCACGAAGCGCACCACGATGTCGAACGTCGACGCCGCCGCGGCGGCCGACTGCGGGGCGGCGGCCCCGACCACGATCCCACGCACCGCGAGCAGGGCCGCGGCCAGCACGAGCATCGTCGCCATCACCGCGAGCCCGACGACGAGGGTGGCGCGGCGGCGCCGCTTCGCCAGCATGACCCCGGCGATGAGCAGCACGAGCGTCACCCACGGCAGCCAGGTCGCCGCGACGTCGAGCACGGTGTAGAGCGACTGGGCGCGGACGAGCGTGCTCGCCGGGAACAACGCGACCGTCGGATGGATCTCCGGCAGCCGGGCGGCGAGGGAGAACCCCGAGGCCACGAGCTGCTGCTTCGCCGCCTCGATGAACGGATACAGGTCGAGGACGGTCTCGCCGCCCGCAACGGTGAGCGCGGACGGGTTCCCGGCGAGCGCGGCCGCGATCTGCTGGTGGGTCACGGCGAGGGCCCGTTCCCCGGCGGCGACGAACGCGGGGCTCGCGACGAGCTCGTCGACCTTGTCGCCGACGAAGGTGCGGGTGCCGTCGGCCAGCGGCCCGGTCAGCCCGTGGAGGCGGTCGACGACACCCGCCGGCACACCCTGGGCGGCCAGGGCGTCGACGGCCTCGTTCGCGAGCCCCTGCACGTCGACCTGGGCGAAGATCTCCGCGGTGACCCGGTCGGCCAACGTGGACCGGACGGCGGGGTCGGCCAGGATCGGGCTGGTGGTGGCCACGAACCGCTCGGTGTCGGACAGCTGGTTGTGCGCCCACACCGACAGCACGGAGACGGGGACCAGCAGCAGGCCGAGGACGAGCAGGACCGCCGAGGCGACCGACGCCCACCGGGTCGGTGCCCGCGGCGGCGCCGGGGGCGGCGGGGTGGACCTCAACGTGGCGAGCTCGGTGCGCAACCGCTCCAGCTCGGCGCGTTCGTCGATGGTCAGGGCCGCAGCAGCGCTGCTGCTGTCAGGGCTGTCGACGACGGGCATCGTGGCTGCTCCTCCCGGACGAGGGGTGCCGACGACACTTCGCCGCCCCGGGACGCCCGGCATCACCTCGTGAGGGCGAGGTGGCCGATCCGGATGCGACGCACGCTCCCCCGGCGGTCCCGTCATCCGGCGGCCGTAGGACGAAGGAGACGACGATGACGATCGGTCCGGTGCAACTGCTCGTGCTCGGCTTCGACCACCCGAACTTCCAGGGGCGCATCCGCGCCGAGCTGGAACGGCTCCGCGACGACGACATGATCCGGGTGATTGATTTCCTGGCCGTGCACAAGGACGTCGGCGGAGAGGTGTCGGTGCTCAAGGAGAGCCAGCTCGACGAGGCCGAGCGCATCGAGTTCGGGGCCGTCGTGGGCGCGCTGGTCGGGATCGGCGCCGGCCTCACCGCCGAGGAGGGCGCCGAGATCGGGATCGAGGTGATGACCGAGGAGGACGACTCCGTCGACGACCTGTCCTGGGACGCGGTCGCGGAGATCCCGGAGGGATCGGCCGCCGCGCTGGTGCTGCTCGAGCACCGCTGGGCGATCCCGCTGCGCGAGGCGCTCGCCGACGCCGGGGGAGTGCGGCTCGCGTCGGAGTTCGTGAGCCCGCTCGACCTGGTCGAGGTCGGGCTGGTCGCCGCGCAGGAGGCCGAGGCGCTCGCCGCCCGGTCCCAGGACGCGATCTGACGGCCGGGGAGGAGAACACCGATGCTGGGACGTCATCGCAGGATCGCCCGCCGCAGCGGGCGGCGCTCCGGTCGCCGGGTCGCGCGGCGGCTGATGCGCCGCCGCGGCGACTGACAGATCGCCACCGCACTCCGGGCGGTCGGCGCCGCACCACCCGCTCGGGGTGAGGCGCGGCGGCGGGGCCCGGGCCACCGTCGGCGGCCGCGGGGGACGCCCCCGCGGCCGGGGAACCGTGGTGGACGGAGGGGCCGATGGTGCTGGCTGCGTTCGTGGTGCCGGTGCTGGTGATGATCGTCGCGATGACGTTGGAGCGGATCGAGGACCGCCTGCTGGGGCGTCGCCCACCGTCACGGGCCGGGTCCGGTGCGCCGGCGCACGGCGACCTGGACCGCCTCCAGCAGCAGCTTCGCGACGACGCCGACGGCCAGCAGGCCGACGACCATCTGGCTCATGGTGAGGATGCGGGTGAGGCCGGTGGCGGGCGCGATGTCGCCGAAGCCGACCGTCGTGAAGACGGTCATCGTGTAGTACAGCGCGCCGGTGCGGTCCAGTGGCTGGCTGAAGCTCGCGGGGGCGACCTGCGACAGCACCGCGTACGTCGCCGCGTACAGCAGCAGCAGGATCGGCACGCCCGTCGCCACCGTCTGCGCCGCCCGCAGCCGCGGCGTGTCCGAGGTCATGATCATGCGTACCTGCCAGGCGAGCGCGGCGACGAGGGCGACGAGGCCGATGCCGAGCCAGATCACCACGTCGCGGTCGAGCCGGCCGTCCAGGGGTGCGCGGTAGTAGACGACGACCAGCAGCGCCGTGGTGAGGACGGCACGGATCCCGGCCGTGACGAGCATCCGCCGGGTCACCACCCGTGTGTCCGCGTCGTCCATCGCCCCTCCTGTCCGCGTTCCGCAGGGTGGCGGGGGTCCGGCCGGTTGTGCTCACCCTCGCCGGGCGAGCGTCAGTCGTCCGGAACGGGTGATGCCACCGTCGCCGACAGACCGCACCGTTCCTCCTACCGACGACGACAGGAGCCGAGATGGCGACGCTGACGGTGTGGAAGTTCGAGACGGCGGGTGGTGCCCGCGACGCGCTGCACGTGCTGGAGCGGTTGCAGAAGGAGGAGCTCGTCCAGATCGTGGACGCGGCCGTGGTGACCTGGCCCGAGGGTCGGAAGAAGCCGAAGACCGAGCAGCTGCGCAACCTCACCGGTGCGGGGGCGCTGGGCGGCAGCTTCTGGGGGCTGCTGTTCGGGCTGTTGTTCTTCATCCCGTTGCTGGGCATGGCGATCGGCGCCGCGATGGGCGCGCTGAGCGGGTCGATGGCCGACGTCGGCATCGACGACGGGTTCATCAAGAAGGTGCGTGGCGAGATCACCGAGGGCACGTCGGCGCTGTTCGTCATGACCGGCAACGTGGTGCCCGACAAGGTGCTCGGCGAGTTCCGCGGCACCGGCGCCCACCTGGTGTCGACGAACCTGTCCGCGGAGCAGGAGGCGAAGCTGCGCGAGGTCTTCCAGGAGGAGCCGGCCGGGTCTCCCGCCTGACCTGGGGGGAGGGGAGGAGCCGGTTCCGGGGTGACGGCCCCGGAACCGGCTCCTCGTGTTCCCCCGGGGTGGCTCAGCCGTCGACGGACCGCCACTGCGCGCCCGTCCGCTCGCGGAAGGCGTCGACGGCGGCGTCGATCGTCGGGTAGAGGTGCGCCGAGTCGAAGGCCGTGGTGAGCCCGGCCCGTTCGACGTCCTGGCGCACCGGGTCCTTGAGTTCGGCGAACACGAGGTGCCGCTCGTTGCGGTGCAACGCCTCGGCGAGCTCGCGCAGCATGTCGACCGCGGTGGTGTCGATGTCGGTGACCGGTTCGGCGGCGACGACGACCCAGCGCACGTCCGGGTCGTCGCGGACGAGGCCGTCGATCCACTCGCGGAAGGTGCGGGCGTTGGCGAAGAACAGCGGCGCGTCGTGGCGGACGAGCAGGCAGCCGGGGAGCTGCTCGGCGTCGGGGTGACTGCGCAGGTCGTGGAACCCCGGCAGGCCCGGCACCCGGCCGAGGACGGCCCGGTAGGGCCACCAGGCCCGGCGGAACACGTTGGCCGCGGACAGCGCGACCGTCACCGCCATCCCGGGCAGCACCCCGAGCACCACCACGCCCAGCGCCGCGGTGGCCGACAGGACGAACTCGGTGCGCCGCACCCGGAACAGCCGGCGGGTGGCGGGCAGGTCGGTCAGCGACAGCGACGCGGCGATCACGACGACGGCGAGCGTCGGCTGGGGCAGGTCGCGCAGCAGGCCCGGCACGAACAGCAGGATCAGCGTGATCGCCGCGGCGCCGACGAGCCCGGTCAGCTGGGTCCGTGCCCCCGCCCCGCCTGCCTGGCGACGGCGGTGCGGGAGCCGCTGGTGCTCACCGGGAACCCGCCGAACAGGCCCGCGGCCATGTTGGACGCGCCGATGGCCGTCATCTCCCGGCCGCCGTCGATGGTGCGGCCCTCCCGCGCGGCGAACGACGACGACGTCGAGATCGTGTCGGTGAGCGCGACGACCGCGATGCCCAGCGCACCCGGAACCAGCAGCGCCAGGTCCGACAGCCGCACGTCGGGCAGGCTCAGCGGGGGGAACCCCTGCGGCAGCGGACCGACGACGTCGACGCCGCGGGCGGCCAGCCCCAGCAGGGCGGTGGCCCCGATCGACAGCACGACGACCACGAGCACGGCGGGCACCTTCGGCAGGAACCGTTGCAGCACCAGGATCAGGACGAGCCCGACGGCGCCGACGGCGAGTGCGGCGGGCACGGTGGCCCCGAGGCCGGAGAAGAACCCGGTGACCTCGCCGAGGAACCCGTCGGCGTCGACGGAGAACCCGAAGAGCTTCGGCAGCTGTCCGACGAGAATGGTGAGTGCCAGGCCGTTGAGGTAGCCGATCATCGCCGGTCGTGAGATCAGGTCGGCGACGAAGCCGAGCCCGGTGATCCCGGCGACGACCATGATCGCCCCGGTGAGCAGCGCCAGCGCCGACGCCAGCGCGATCGCCCGCGCCGGGTCCCCCTCCGCACCGGCCAGCGGGAGGATCGTGGCCGCGATGAGCGGTCCGAGCGAGGAGTCCGGGCCCAGCACGAGCACCCGTGACGGGCCGAACAGCGCGTACCCGACCAGGCACAGGATCGATGTGTACAGCCCGGTGATCGCAGGCAGGCCGGCCAGCTCGGCATACGCCATGCCCTGTGGGACGAGCAGCGCGGTGAGCACCAGCCCGGCCGTGACGTCCTTGCCGAACCAGCGCACCCGGTAGGAGAGCAGGTCCGCGAGACCGGGGGCGACGGCCGCGACCCGCTCGCGCGACGGCCGCGGCCCGCTCACCGGACGCGGGCCGTGCGACGCGCGAGGGTCTTGCCCAGCTCCCAGCACAGCAACAGGGCGAGCGCGGGCAGGCAGGCCCAGCCGAACTGCGCGAGCGAGATGTCGACGGTGCCCAGCAGCCGCTGGAACACGTCCATCTGCGTGACCAGCACGGCGAGGACGAGCTCGGCGAGGATCGTCCAGTTCAGGTTGCGGCTGTCGAACGTGGCGGTGGTCAGGACGCTGCCGGTCGCGTCCCGGCACTCCAGCGCCGCGACGACCAGGCACAGGGCGAACGCCGTGAACGCCACCGACCGGCCGACCTCGACGTCGCCGAACAGCGCCGGTCCCGCGGCGATCAGCACGAGCAGGCAGACGCTGATCAGCAGACCGGTGAGCGCCACCGTGACCACCAGGTCGCGGGTGAGCACGGACTGCCCGCGCGGGCGCGGGTGCAGGCGCATCAGCCCGGGGGTCTCGCGGTCGAAGCCCAGCGCGATCCCGAACGCGGCGTTGACGAAGAAGTGGATCCACAGCACCTGGGCCGGGTTGAACGGCTCCCCGCCGGCCAGGTCGAACAGGGCGGCGCCGAGGAACGTCAGCACGAACACGACGAGCAGGATCAGGACGAACCGAATGTACTTGGTGAGGTTGTCGAAGATCTTGCGGCCCTGCTCGACGGCGTACACGATCGTCGCGAAGTTGTCGTCGGACAGGACCATCCGGCCGACGTTCTTCGCGACCTCGGTCCCCGACCCCATCGCGATGCCGATGTCGGCAGCCTTGATGGCGGGCGCGTCGTTGACACCGTCGCCGGTCATGGCGACGACCTCGCCCTTGCGTTTGAGGGTGTCGACCAGCATCACCTTGTGCTCGGGGGCGACGCGGCCGACGACGCCGATCGTGTCGATGCGGCGCAGCCGCTCCTCCTCCGACAACGCGGCGAAGTCGGCGCCCAGCACGGCGTCACCGGGGATCCCGAGCTGTTCGGCGACGGCCGCGCCGGTCGTGACGTCGTCGCCGGTGACCATGCGGACCCGGATGTGCGCGGCCTGCGCCGCCGCGACCGCCTCGCGCGACTCGGCCCGCGGTGGGTCCACCATGCCGACGAGGCTCGTCAGCCGGATCCCCTCGACCAGCGCCAGCAGGTCGCCGGACGCGTCGAAGTCCTCGGGCGCGATGTCACGCACGGCGGCGGTCATGACCCGCCTGCCGTCGTGCTCCATGCGTTCCCGCTGCCCGGTCAACCAGCGCGTCATGGTGGGGTCCAGGGCCCGCGGCCCGGCCGGGGTGAGCGCGTCGAGACACCGCGCGACGACGGCGGGGGCGGCGCCCTTGACGAAGCACCGGATCACCGCGCGCCCGTCGGCGGCGGTGGCGGTGTGGAACGTCGCCATCAGCTTGTAGGTCGGGTCGAAGGGCAGCGTGGCGAGCCGGGGCAGCCGGTCGCGGGTGGAGTCGACGTCGACACCCGCCTTGTGTCCCAGCACCAGCAGCGCACCCTCGGTCGGGTCGCCGACGACCTTCCCGTCGACGAGCCGGGCGTCCGACGCCAGCAGGTACGGCAGGACCGCGTCCTCCACCGACGGCGCAGCGCCCGCGGTGTGGTGGACCTTCCCGTCGAGCTCGTAGCCCGACCCGGAGACCGTGTAGCGGTCGGTCGGGGTGACGACCTCGACGGCCGTCATCTGGTTCATGGTCAGCGTGCCGGTCTTGTCGGAGTTGATCGCCGACGTGAACGCCAGCGTCTCCACCGACGGCAGCTCCTTGACGATCGCGTTGCGTTTCGCCAGGTCGACCCCGCCCAGCGACAGGATCATCTGGGTGACGGTCGGCAACGCCTCGGGGATGGCGGCGATGGCGAGTGCGACCGCGCTGACGAACAGAACGTCCCACGCCTCGCCCCGGGTGCGCCCGAGCACGAACATCACCAGCATCGTGACACCGGCCGCGGCGGCGATCCACAGCGTCAGCCGGTCGAGCTCGCGGGTCAGCGGCGTCTTCTCCACCGAGGTGCGCGACAGCATCGCCGAGATCCGGCCCACCTCGGTGTCGCCGCCGGTCGCGGTGACCAGCAGCACCCCGCTCCCGTGCGTCACCGGGGTGTTCATGAACGCCATGTTGCGCTGTTCCCCGGGACCGAGCGGGCGTTCGCGGGTGCCGCCCTGCAGCGGCTCGGCGTGCTTGCCGACGGGCGTGCTCTCGCCCGTCAGGGCCGACTCGTCGATCTGCAGCGCCGCCGCCTGGACCAGCCGCCCGTCGGCGGGCACCTGGTCGCCCGCCGAGATCAGCACGACGTCGCCGACGACGACCTCGTCGGCCGGGACCGCGCGGTCGCTGCCGTCGCGGCGCACCCGCGCGGTGGTGAGCATCAGCGACCGGAGCGCGTTCATCGCGCTCATCGCCTTGCCCTTCTGCCGGATCCCGATGACCGCGTTGAGCACGGTCAGGACGAGCAGCAGCACCGCCGTTCCCCACTCGGCCACGACGGCCGAGACGACGGCCGCCGCGAGCAGGATGATCTGCATGTAGCTGCGGTACTCGTCGAGGAAGCGCCGCCAGCCCGGCTCCGGCGCCTCCTGCGGCAGGGCGTTGGGGCCGTTGGTACGCAGGCGCTCGCCGGCGGTCGACGAGGGCAGCCCGGCGGCGGGGTCGACGCCGAGCACCTGCGCGACGTCCTGGCCCGACAGCGCCGTCCACCGCGGCTGCGGCCCCGCCGCGTCCGGGGTCGTCTGCGCGGTCTGCACCTAGACCGCCGCCCCGTGTCGTGCCGAGGTGGGCGCGCGGTGGTTGCGTCGCCCGGCCTCGCCGGGTGCCTGCGCCATCAGCTCGGTGCGGGCGTCGGCGAGCCGGGCCCGAGCCTCGTCGCTCACCGTCGGGAACTGCGGGTCGAGCTCGATCAGCGTGTGGGCGAGGATCGCGGCCGTGCAGATGCGGCCCATCCACTTGCGGTCGGCGGGCACCACGTACCAGGGCGCCCAGCTCGTGCTCGTGTGCGACAGCATCTCCGAGAACGCGTCCTGGTAGTCCTTCCAGCGGCGGCGTTCCTTCACGTCGGCGGCCGAGAACTTCCAGTTGCGTTCCGGCACGTCGATGCGGCGCAGGAACCGTTGCCGCTGCTCCTCGTAGGACAGGTTCAGGAACACCTTCACGACGCGGAATCCGTTGTCGACGAGGTAGCGCTCCCAGTCGTTGATCTCCCGGTAGCGGCGGTGCCAGATCTTCTTGCGGCTCTCCGGGGGCAGCTTCTGGCGGTCCAGCAACTCCGGGTGCACCCGCACGACGAGGACCTCCTCGTAGTGCGACCGGTTGAAGATCCCGATCTCGCCGCGGGCGGGCAGCCGCGCCGCGTAGCGCCACAGGTAGTCGTGGTCGAGCTCCTCGGCCGACGGGACCTTGAACCCGGCGACGTGCACGCCCTGCGGGTTCACCCCGCTCATGACGTGGCGGATCGTCCCGTCCTTGCCACCCGCGTCGAGGGCCTGCAGGCACAGCAGCACCCCGTGGGTGTCCTGGGCGGCGAGCCGGGCCTGGTAGTCGGCGAGGATCGTGATGCCGGTCTGCAGCAGCTCCCTGCCCTCCTTCTTCTTCCGCACGGCCTTCGACCGCGCGCGGGGGTCGAAGTCGTGGCGCAGGTGCACCGACCGGCCGGGCCGGACCCGCAGGGGCTCGATGAACTCGGAGATCCGCCGGGTGCGCTCGTCGGCCATGTCGTTGCCCTCCTCGTCGACCGGCCCGTGATCGATCGGGTGCGAGCGAGCGTCGGCGGTCGGTCCGCGACGCGCCTCACCTGACAGGGATGAGGCCCCGCCCGCGACGGCGGCTCACCCTGACGGCTCGACCCGACGAGGGAGGCCACGGTGGACGCGAGGACCGGGAGGCTGCTGCTCGGAGCGGGGAGCGGTGTCGCCAAGCTGATGTGGGCGTCGGCGCGTCCGGTCCGCGCGGTGACGTCGACGGTGCTGCAGGGCGGGGTCGCGGTGGTCACCCTCGTCGCGCCGCGCACCAGCGCCGCGCTGGTCCGGGAGGGCAGGCGTGAGCGGGTCCGGCTCCTGCGCCGCTGGAACGGCCTGTTGGAGGTTCTCGTCGGAGAGGTCCTGGACGCGTTCCTGCGGTCGATCGACCTGACCGGCCTCGTCCGCGACCAGGTGGACGTCGACGCGCTCGCCGGGGGCCTCGACGTCGATGCCGTGGTGGCCGGGGTCGACCTGGACGCGGTGGTCCGCCGCCTCGATCTCGACGCGATCGTCGCCCGCGTCGATCTGGACCGGGTGGTCGCCGGGGTCGACCTCGACGCCGTCGTCGCGCGGGTGGACCTCGACGCCGCGGTCCGACGGGTGGACCTCGACGCCGCGGTCCGACGGGTGGACCTCGACGCCGTGGTGCGGCGAGTCGACATCGAGCCCGTGCTCGCCGAGCTCGACGTCGACGGGGTCGCCGCCCGGATCGACCTCGACGCCGTCATCGCCCGCCTCGACCTCGTCGGCATCGCCCGTACCGTGATCGACGAGCTGAACCTCCCCGAGATCATCCGGAGCTCCACCGGTGCGCTGACCTCCGACACCGTGCGCGCGGTCCGCACCGAGGCGATGACGGCCGACGGCGTCGTGTCCGGCGCGGTCGACCGGCTCCTCCGCCGCGGGGGAGCGGCGCAGCCACCGGTCCCGCCGTGACCGACGGCCGCCGGGACGGGCCCGAGGTCGCGGCGGCCGCCACGGCCGGGATCGTCTCCCGCACGCTCGCCGCGGTCGTCGACCTGGTCGTCGTCGTCGCCCTGATGGGCCTTGCCCTGCTCGCGGTCGCCGGCGCGCGGTTCCTCGTGTCACCGGTGGGTTTCCGCTGGCCCAGCCCCGACTGGACGGTGTCGCTCGTCGTCGGTGCCCTGCTCGCGACCGGCTACCTCACCGTCGCCTGGGCGACCGCCGGGCGCAGCTGCGGCGCGGCCGTCCTGGGGCTGCGGGTCCTGTCGGTCCGCGGCTCCCGGCCCGGCTGGTTCCGTGCGGCCGTGCGCGCGGCCCTGTGCGTGGTGTTCCCGCTGGGCCTCGCCTGGTCGGTACTGGGCAGGCGGCGCCGGTCGCTGCAGGACCTGCTCGTCGGCACCGTCGTCGTCTACGACTGGAGCCCCGGCGACGGGCACCTTTCACCCCGTGGGGGTGTCCCCTGACGGGGCGGGTCGGGCCACCGTCTGCGGACCGAGTCGAGGAGGAACCACGATGACCACCCGGGCCGAGGACACCTACACGACGGCGGCGCCCGCCGAGAGCACGACGCACAAGGGCCTCGTGCTCTTCGGCGGAATCATGATGATCGTGGCCGGCGCATACCACGCGCTCAGCGGCGTGGCCGCGATCCTGCGCGACCAGGTCTACCTCAGCACCCCGAACTACACCTTCGAGTTCGACCTCACCGCCTGGGGCTGGACCCATCTGATCCTCGGCGCGATCCTCGTCGTCACCGGGATCGCGATCGTGCAGGGCGCGACGTGGGGCGCGATCGTCGGCATCGCGCTGGCGAGCCTCAGCCTGATCGCGAACTTCCTGTTCCTGCCGTACTACCCGCTGTGGTCGATCCTGCTCATCGCCATCGACGTGGTGATCGTCTACGCCCTGGTGTCCCGGCTGCGCAACGGCTGACCTCGGGGAGCGCGCTCCTGCACGTCACCCGGTGCGGGCGACGTGCAGAGCCGCGGCCGGATGCGAGCGTTCGTGCGTGACCGAATCGGACTCCGCACCGACCCGTGCCGGCGCGGCTGCTGCAGGTCACGAGGCCGGTTTGGGCGGCACCACGTGCCCCGCGACGGGGTCGCGCGGATCGAGCGGCTCCGCCCACACCAGCCGCAGGCCGTGGGTGCGGAACAGCGCCATGATCGCGTGCAGGTGCGACTCGTCGATGACCTCGCCCCGCAGGATCAGCCCCGGCGGCACCTCCTCGACGTCGAGGTCGCCGAACGCGTCCAACGCCGGCTCCGGCACCCGTCCGTCCACCCGGAACTCGTACATCCGCGGAGACATCGAACCTCCCTGTGCCGCTGCCCGGCCCCTGACACAGGACATCCTCCGCATCCGCTCCGTATCCGCCTCCCCCCAACGGGATGACCCGAGAACCTCCAACAGGCGGTGCAGTCCTGTTTGTGGTAGTGGCACGATTGCCCGCTTGCGGAGGAGGTGAGCCGTGCGCGACACATGTCCGTCCACACTGTCCCCGCCGGCATTGCCGCGTGACCTCGTGTCCCGGCCCGACCTGCGCGCCGAGCTCGACTCCGGCGCCGGCCGTGCCCTCACCCTGGTCTGTGCGCCGCCCGGTTTCGGCAAGACCGTCGCGGTCGCGGAATGGGTCCGCCGCGGTGCCGCGACGCCGTTCGTGTGGCTGTCGCTGACCGCGGAGCACGACGACCCGTCGACGCTCTGGGCCGCCGTGCTCGCCGCGCTGCGGGCCACCGGCGCCGCGCCACCGACGGACCCGCGCCGAACCCCGGCGCCACCCGGTGGCCGGCCCCGGCTGCTCGACGAGGTGCTCGCCGCCGTCGACGCCCTGCCCGGCCCGGTCCGGCTGGTCCTCGACGACGCCCACCACCTGCGTGGCCGTGAGACCGCGGAACACCTGCGCCTGCTCGTGCGCGACCACGGGCCGTCGGCCCAGGTGGTGCTGGTGAGCCGCATCGACCCGCCCCTGGCGCTGGCCCGGATGCGGCTGACGGGCGAGCTGTGCGAGCTGCGGACCGACCGGCTGCGGTTCAGCGAGCGCGAGACCGTGCAGATCCTGCGCCGCAACGGCCTCGACCCGACGCGCAACCAGGCGGCAACGCTGCACCGGCGCACCGGGGGCTGGGCCGCCGGGCTGCGGCTCGCCGCGTGCTCGTTGCACCGGGTCCACGACCCCGACCGCTTCCTGGCCGACTTCTCCGGCGACGACCACTCCGTCGCCGACTACCTGGTGGGGGAGGTCCTCGCCGGGATCGGCGAGGACCGTCGCGAGGTGCTGCGCCGCGTCAGCATCACCGACCCGGTCCCGGCGGCGCTCGCCGTCGAGCTATGCGACCGCGAGGACGCCGCGGACGTTCTCGACGAGCTGGGCCGCGAGATCGGGCTGATCAGCGTCGCTCCCGACCGGGCCGACTTCCGCGTCCAGGAGCTCCTGCGTTCCTACCTGGAGGCCGACCTGCACCGGCGCTCCGCCGGATCGGTGTCGGCCCTGCACCGCCGGGCCGCCCTGTGGTGGGACGGCCGGGGCAGGCCCGCCGAGGCCATGCGCCACGTCGGGCGCACCGGGGACCCGACGTTCGCGGGCGGGATGCTCGTCCGCCGTGGCGCCCGGCTCGTCGCGATCGGCGACCGGGCGGCGCTGCGCGACGCGCTGCGGCTGTCGGGCACCACGACCGTGGCGCGGACGTGGGCCGCGGCGCTGTCGGCCCAGGACAACCTCGTGCGCGGTGACCGCGACGCCGTGGCCGCCGACGTCGAGCGAGCACTCCGGGAGGGGCACCCCGCAGCGGGCTCCGAGCTGGCGGTGCTGCTGACGGCCACCGCGCGGCTCGCCGGGCTGGCCGGGTCGGTGCCCACCACCCCCGAACCGCTGCCCGACGACCCGTCCCTCGCAGCGCTGGCCCTCGCCGGGCGCGGCGCCGTCGAGTGTCTCACCGGCACGTTCGACGCGGGGCGCGCCGACCTGGCCACCGCGCTGGACACGGCCCGGCGCTGGCACCTCCAGCTGCTGGAGGCCCAGTGCCTGCTCCTGCTGGGAGGGGCCGCCTGGGCGGTCGGCGACCTGCGCGAGGCCGCGGCCACGTCCGCCGCCGCGCTGCACGCGGTCGCCGACGGCGGCTGGGCCGGCTCCGGACTCGCCGTCGGCGCCACGGCGGTGGCCGCGCTCACCGCGGTGGAACGGGGGCGCCCCGAGGCCGCGCTCGCCGCCCTCGACGGGGTCGCCACCTGCGAACCCGGCGACCTCGACCCGGTGCTGAGCCTCGCGCTCGGTGTCTCCCGGGGCGCGGCGCTGTTCGACTCCGGCGAGCGTGCCGCGGGTCTGCTCGCACTGCAGCAGGCCCGCTCCGACGGGGCCGGGCACGACGTTCCCGCCGCCCTCGCCACCACCTCGGCCCTGATCGAGAACCACGTCGCGCTGCGACTGGGCTACACCCGCGCGGCGGCCACCGCGGCCGGCCGTATCGAGGGGACCCCGGGCGCCCGCGGCGAGCGGCTGCTGCTGCGCGCCTGGGCCGAGACGGCGGCGGGGTCGTTCGGTTCCGCGCAGCGCTGCGCCGAGAAGATCCTCGACCCCGGCGTGCCGCGGGCGCGGCCGGCCACACTGGTCGAGGCGTCGCTCGTCGTCGCGAACGTCGCCGTTCGCCGCGGCGACCGCCCCGCCGCGCGGTCCGCCGTGCGCGACGCGCTCGACCGCGCGGCCACGATGGACCTGGTGCGCCCGTTCGTCGTGACGTCGTCGTCGGTGCGTGCGCTGCTCGTCGACGAGCTGATGGGGGAGGGCGTCCGCGCCCGGTTCGCGGCCCGGGTGCTGGCGGTGCCCCGCGGCGGCAGCCGGCCCGTCGCGACGACGCTCACCGAGCGCGAGCAGGACGTCCTCGCGCTGCTGCCGTCGCTGCTCAACCTCGACGAGATCGCCGCCGAGCTCACGGTGTCGGTCAACACCGTCAAGAGCCACGTGCGGTCGATCTACGACAAGCTCGGGGCCTGCTCGCGTCGCCGGGCCGTGCTGGCCGCGCACGAACGCGGGCTGCTGCGGCGCACACCGTCGCCGACACACTCGCGCCGCACCCGGAACCCGCACGTCACCCGGCCGGGATGAGGCCCGCCCACACGCCTGAGATCCCGGCTAGCACGATCGCCCTGCCGGGGCTGCCCGCGAGATCGGCGCCGCGGCCGCACCTGATGGAGCTGCTCGACCAGGCCGGGCCGGGGCAGCTGGTGACGGTGGTCGCACCGCCCGGCTACGGCAAGACCGTCGTGCTCGTCCAGTGGATCCGGTCGAGCCGCGAACCACGGACGGCCTGGGTGTCGCTCGACCGGACCCTGGACGCGAACCGGTTCCGGGCGGCCGTCACCGCGGCACTCGCCGGCGCGGGCCTTCCCCCCGGCCGCCTCCTGCACCACCTCGCTGGCGCGGCCGGCGCTCGCCCGGGATCCGACGTCGTCGACGAGCTGCTCGCTGCGCTCGACGACGTCGCGCCCCCGGTCCGGCTGGTTCTCGACGACGTCCACGAGCTCACCGACCCCGATGCGCTGCGTGACCTCGCCCGGCTGGTCCGTAGCCGGGCGCGTGGGCTGCAGCTCGTCCTCGCCAGCAGACAGGACCCGCCACTGCTGCTGCCGCGGCTGCGCGGGGAGGGCCGGACCCACGAGCTGCGGGCCGAGCACCTGCGGTTCAGCCTCGCCGAGACCGCCACGCTGATGGAGCTGTCCGGCCTCGAGCTCACCCCGCGCCAGGTCGCGGCGCTGCGCTCCCGGACCGGGGGATGGGCCGCCGGGCTGCGCTTCGCCGCCATCGCCCTGCTGTCCACCGACGACCACCAGGGCTTCATCGACCAGTTCTCCGGCAGCGAGCACTCGATGGCCGACTACCTCGCGGGCGAGGTCATGGCGAGCCTGCCGGCGTGGTCGCGGGACCTGCTGCTGCTCGAGTCGGTCTGCGACCTCCTGCCGGTGGGTCTGGCGTCGGCGCTGTCCGGGCAGCCCGATGCCGACCGGGTGCTCGGCGAGCTGGCCGAGATCACCGGGCTCGTCGACCGGCTCGACGAGTCGACCTACCGGATCCACCCGCTCCTGCGGACCTACCTCGGCGCCGAGCTGGAACGGCACCTGCCCGCGCGCTACCGCAGCTCGCACGCCACCGCGGCCCGGTGGTGGCTCGCCGCCGGGGACGCGGTCCACGCCCTGTTGCACGCCGAACGCGCCGAGGACCCGGATCTGCTGCGCAGCCTGCTGCCCGCCATGGGGCTGCGGCTCGTCGCGACCGGCGGGTTCGCCGCGCTGCGCAGACTGCTCGACGAGGCGCGCGGCGCGGGCGGACCCGACGATCCCTGGGCGCTGCTGCTCGAGGCCTACCTCGAGTACCGCCTCGGCTCGGGCACGGACCGGGCCGCGCTCGCCGCCCTCGAACAGGCCGTGCGGGCGTGGCCGGCCGCCCCCGAGCCGGCGCTGGCGCAGCTGCGCGGATCCGTCGAGCTCCTGCTCACCGGGCGGGTCCGGGCCGAGCCGCGGCCGTCGGCCGCCGGGACGCCCGAGCAGGAGATGCTGGAGCGGCTGGCCCGCACGACGCTGGAGGTCGCGTCCCCCGACGTCGACCCCGTCCGGACCCGTCAAGGTCTGGAGGAGCTGGTCCTCGGCGCGCGCGAACACGGGTTCGGCTGGTTCGAGGAGTGGGCGTGGTACCTGCTGGCGGTCGTCGAGCTCGCCGCCGGCCGCTACCGCGAGATGTCGGGCGCGGCCCGCTCCGCCATCACGGTCGCCACGATGCAGGGACGCCCGATCTCGTCCGCCGCCTCGTCGGTCGCGGCGCTCGCCTTCGCCGACGTGCTCGGCGGTGATCCGGTCGCGGCCCGGGACCGGGCGGCGGCCGTCCTCGCCGACGAGACCCGCGGGGAGCCGGAGCGGGCCCTGCGCGTCGTCCACACGGTCGCCTGCAGCGACCTCGGTGAGACGGCGATCGGGCTGGCGCGGTGCCGGTCCGCGCTGTTCGAGCTCGCCGCACCCGCGGTGGTGCTCGCGGGCCTCGCCGTCCTCGAGCACCGCGTCGAACTGGTCCACGCCGGCGTGGACAGTGCCCGCCGCACCACGGAGTGGCTCGAGGAACACACCGGCGACGTCGCCGAGATCCTGCTCATGAACGCCCGCGCCGGCCAGGCCACCGGCCGCCACGACATCGCGCGCGCCGCCGCCGAGTCCGTCGTCGCGCAGGTCGCGCCCCCGCTGCTCGCCCACACCACCGCCGAGGCGCACCTCGTCCTGGCGGAGTGCGCGCTGCACGACGGGGAGCCCGCCCGCGCCCGCGCCGAGCTCGTCGACGCGGTGCACGGCGCGTCGCACCTCGACGTCGTCGGGACGCTGGCGCTGGCTCACGGACCCCTCGGGGACATGGTCGAGGAGGTCGGCGCGGAGGTCGCGGACCTGGTGTGGCACGCCCGGCTCCTCGCGGCCCGCGCGATGGTGCACGGCGGTTCCCGCACCGCGCTCAGCGAACGCGAGCTGGCCGTCCTCGCCCTGCTCCCGTCACTGCTCAGCGCCGCCGAGGTCGCCGACGAGCTCACGGTGTCGGTCAACACCGTCAAGACGCACATCCGGTCGATCTACACCAAGCTCGGAGTGGGGAACCGGCGCGACGCGGTCCTACGGGCCCGCGAGCTCGACCTGCTGCCCTGACCGCCCGCGCCCGTCCGGGCCTGTTCACCTCCTCCGGGTGACGTGACGACGGGCCCGCCGCGCCACCGTGGGGACGGATCGAGCAGCGAGGCGGGGAGGCCGATCGAATGGGGTTCGGGACCAGCGGCCCGCCGGACGGCCACTACGAGTTCCGGATCATCGGCCGGTTGTCGGACCGGGCCCGCGCCGCGTTCCCCGGCATGGACGTCCGCGAGGTGCCCGCCGAGACGATCATCTCCGGCGACGTCGCCGACGACGGCGGCCTCCAGGACGTGCTGTCGCTCATGCAGTCACTCGGTCTGGAGGTCGTGTCGGTACGGAGAGCCACCTGAGCGAGGGGAGGCCGGCGCGATGATGAGCCGGGAAGATCGACGCAGGCTCGACGCCATCGAGCGCCACCTCGCCCAGGAGGACCCGGACTTCGTCCGCCGGCTCCGCCGCCGGGGCGCCGCGGTGCGCCGGACCGACCGGTTCCCGTCGCTGCACGCCGGCGGGGCGTCGCGGATGGTGTGGGTGGGGGTGCTGACCGGCCTCGTCGTCCTCGTCGTCGGCCTCGTGGCCTCGGCACTGCCACTGACCCTGACCGGGGTCGTGTTCCTGATGGTGTCGGTGTGGGTCGGACGGAGGATCAGCACCCACCGCGGACCCCACGAATGACACCGGCACCGGCCGGGCCGGCCAGGGTGACGAGCCGCGACCCGGCCGGCGCGGACCGGGTCGCGGCGATCTCACCCGCGCGCCCGATGCACGCGTCGACGGGTCTGGGCCTCTCGGCACCGCTACAGCAGCCCGTGCGCGCGGGCGTTGGTGATGACCTGGGCGCGGTTGCGGGCGTCGAGCTTGCGCATGACGTTGTGCAGGTAGCTCTTGACCGTGTTGAGCGAGAGCCCGAGCTCGTCGCCGATCTCGCCATTGGTGTGCCCGGACGCGACGAGCCGCAGGACGTCGTACTCACGTGGGGTGACGGGTGCGTCGGGAGATCCGGAGGCGGAGCCGTAGGGAGAACCGGTGGGGGAGCCGCGGTAGGCGCCGGTGCGCGAGACCTGGCGCAGCGCGTCGCGCAGGGTCGTGCCGGAGGCGTCCTTGACCAGCAGCCCGCAGGCCCCGGCGGCGAGCGACGGGCCGACGGCGGCGTGCTCGGGGAACGCCGTGAACAGCAGCACCCGGCTGGTGGGGGAGACCGCGCGCAGCCGGGGCACGACCTCGGCGGCCAGCGCGTCGGGCAGCCGGACGTCGAGGAGCACGACGTCGGGCCGTTCCCGGCCGCAGAGCCGGACGGCCTCGGCGGCGTCGGCGGCGTGCCCGACGACGGTGATGCCGGAGCGGCCGGCGAGCTGGGTCACGACCCCGTCGCGGACGACGGGGTGGTCGTCGACGATCGCGACGCGGATGTCGGGGGTCAGCACGGCAGCTCGATCCGCCAGGTGGTTCCGCCGTCGGGGTCGGTGGCGACGTGGACGGCACCGCCGAGGCGGCCGACGGCGTCGGCGGTGTGGGACAGCCCGAGGCCGGGGGTGTGGCCGGGGGCGAGGCCGGTCCCGTCGTCGGTGACGGCGACGACGATCCCGCCTGCACGCCGCCGCCCCGCGGTGACGACGACGGCGGTGGCGTCGGCATGCTTCTCGACGTTGAGCAGCGCCTCGCGCACCGCGGCGACCAGGACCTGGGTGCGGGCGGGGGAGAGCTCGGCGGGGTCGTCGTCGAGGACGACCAGCTCGGCGGGGACGCCGGTGCGCTCGGTGAACGCGGTGCAGTCCCCGCGCAGCGCGACCGACAGCGCGAGCGCCGCGGGCGACGCGCGCAGCGTCCGCAGCGAGTCCCGCAGCGCCGACGACGCCTCGGCGGCCTGGTCGCGCAGCCGCTCCAGCCGGTCCGCCAGCTCCGGGTCCGCGGAGCCGGCCGACGAAGCCAGGCCGGCGACCCCGGACCCGATCGCGAACAGCAGCGCGCCGACGCTGTCGTGCAGTTCCGCGGCGAGCCGGCGGCGTTCCTCGTGGACCGCGACCTCGCGGGCCAGCCGGGCCCGTTCGGCGACGGCGACGGCGAGCGCCGCCTCGTCGGCCACCTCGCGGGCGTGGGTGACGGCCCGGTCGCCGAAGGCGCCGTCCTCGCGGGCGCCCACGGCCAGCACCCCGAGGACCCGGCCGTGGCGGTGGACGGGGACGGCGAGCAGCCGGCGCACCGCCTCGGCCTCGATGTGGCGGTCGAAGGTGTGGGTGATGTCGGTGGCGCCGAAGTAGTCGTCGACCCAGGCGGGAGCGCCGCTGTCGTGCACCTTGCCGGTCAGCCCCAGCCCGGTCGGCACCGTCAGCCCGCGCAGCAGCCCGGTCCGGTCGCCGCGGACCTGCCCCAGCACCAGGTCACCCGCGTCACCGGGTGCCTCCGCGATCCACGCGACGTCCCCGTCGGCGGCGAGCAGGTCGAGCGCCGCGCGCAGCGCCGCCCGCCGGTCGAGCAGCTCCACGAGCTCGGCGTGCTCGCGCGCGACGGGGCCGAGCGGGTCCATGTCCCGATTCAACCCTGGCCACCCCGAACCGTCACGTCCTCCTCAGAACTGCTTGATGAGCTCGCGGCGCATGATCTTCCCGGTCGACGTCGCGGGCAGGGTGTCGACGAACCGGACCAGCCGCGGCCGCTTGTAGGCGGCGAGCCGGCTGCCCGCGTAGGCGATCAGCTCCTCCTCGGTCGTCTCCGTCCCGGCGGCGCGCACGACGTAGGCGCAGGCCAGCTCACCCCGCACCGCGTCCGGGACCGGGCCGACGGCGACGAGCGCGACGCCGGGGTGCGCGGCGAGGACACGCTCGACCTCGGCCGGGTACACGTTGTAGCCGCTGGTGATGATCATGTCCTTGCGCCGGTCGACGACGAACACGTGCCCGGCCGCGGTCATGGTGGCGATGTCGCCGGTGTGCATCCAGCCGTCGGGCTCGATCGTCTCGGCGGTGGCCTCGGGGTTGCCGTGGTAGCCGAGCATCACGACGGGGCCGCGCACCATCAGCTCGCCCGGCTGCCCGGGCTCCGCGTCCCGGGTGACGTCCTCAAGGTCGGCGATCCGCACCTGCACCCCGGGCAGCGACACCCCGATCGATCCCGGGACCCGCGGCGCGTGCACGGGATGCGTGGTGCCGAGGCCGGCGATCTCGGTCATGCCCCACAGCTCGATCAGCGGGGCACCCGAGCGCTCCTCCCAGCGTTCGATCGTGGCCGTGGCGATCGTCTGCCCGCCCACCGTCGACCGCGTCAGCGACGACAGGTCGGCCTGCTCCAGCGCCGCGTCGGCCAGCAGCATCGAGTACATCGCGGGCACGCCCTCGAACAGCGTCGCACGGTGCTCGGTGATCAGCCGCAGCGTCTCGCCGGGGTGGAACCGTTCCATCAGCACGACGGTGCCGCCGGCCAGGAAGGTCCCGTTGATCACGACGTTGCCGTAGACGTGCGGGGCGGGCAGCGCGGTGACGACGACGTCGTCGGCGGTGCGGCCGTGCATGGTCGCGGTGGCCGCGCAGTTCCACAGCACGGCCCGGTGGCTCTGCACCGCGCCCTTGGGGTGACCGGTGGTGCCGGAGGTGTAGCCGATCGTCGACGGTGAGTCCGGGTCGGTCTCGACCTGGGGAACTGGCCCGTCGCAGGCCAGCAGCTCGGCGAAGGGCACGGCGCCCTCGATCGCCTCGCCGAACGTCACCACCGTGTCGAGGTCGGCGAGGTCGCGGGTCAGCCCGACGACGGTGGCGGCCTGTTCGCCGCTGGTGAGGACGACGGCGGTGCCGCAGTCGCGCAGCACGAACGCCAGCTCCTCGGGCGTCAGCATCACGTTGACGGGGTTCACGACCGCGCCCGCCTTCAGCGCCCCGTGGTAGGCGACGACCCACTCCCACCGGTTCTGGGCGTAGAGCGACACCGGCCGGCCGGGCTCGACGCCGCGGCCCGCGAGCCAGGCCGCGACCCGGTCGCTCGTCGCGTCCAGCTCGGTGAAGCTCAGCGTGCGGGCCGCCGTCACGAGCGCCGGCTTGTCGCCGAACCGCGCCGCCGAGGCGCGCAGGATCTCACCGGGACCGTTCACGGGCCGTCCTCTCCGTCGAAGTGGGACAAGCAGACCGCGTTCGGGCACGTCGGCGGCACACCCGAACGGGCGGGGCGGGGTGGGAAGCGGTATTCGACGCGTCGCGACACGCGGCGCCGACCTGCGCCGACGCCGACCACCCGCCCGGGCGGCGCGCCGACATCACGTCGGGTTCGTGACCTTTCGAGGACCCGCACCGATTACTCTGCTCGTGGCAGTGACGCCGGGAACAGACTCGTCGACGACGTCGACGCTGCGAAGTCCATCGCCCGAGCGCTCCGGCTGTTGACCTTCGTCGGCGACGGACCACGCCCCACGGGCCCCATGCTTGCGGGCCGGCCCACACACAGGAGAGTGAATGCGCGACACCATCCAGGACGCCGAATCCCCACCGTCCGCCGCCACTGTACCGATGCGGATCGCGGTGGCGTCCGAGTCCGCCAAGTCCGAGACCCGGGTGGCGATGTCCCCGGAGACGGTCGGCAAGGTCGTGGCGCTCGGCTACGACGTGACCGTCCAGTCCGGGGCGGGTGCGCCGGCCGGGTTCGACGACGCCGCGTACGCCGAGGCGGGCGCGGAGGTGGTCGACGGTCCGGTCTGGGATGCCGACGTCGTCGTGATGATCAACGCGCCCGGCCCGGAGGAGATCGGCAAGTTCCGGTCGGGGTCGGCGCTGATCGCGATGCTGGCGCCGCGGTTCTCCGAGGAGCGCACCGCCGCCCTCGCGGCCCAGGGCGTGACCGCGCTGTCGATGGACGCGGTGCCGCGCATCTCGCGCGCCCAGTCGATGGACGTGCTGTCGTCGATGGCCAACATCGCGGGCTACCGGGCGGTCATCGAGGCGGCCCACGCGTTCGGGCGGTTCTTCACCGGTCAGGTCACCGCGGCCGGCAAGGTTCCGCCGGCCAAGGTGCTGGTCGCCGGTGCCGGTGTGGCCGGGCTGGCGGCGATCGCCGCGGCCAACAGCCTGGGCGCGATCGTGCGCGCCACCGACCCGCGCGCCGAGGTCGCCGACCAGGTCAAGTCGCTGGGTGGTGAGTACCTGGCGGTGGAGGTGGAGCAGGAGGCGTCCACCGACGGCTACGCCAAGGCCACGTCGGAGGCCTACGACAAGCGGGCGGCGGAGATCTACTCCGAGCAGGCCGCCGACGTCGACATCATCGTGACGACCGCGCTGATCCCGGGCCGTCCGGCGCCGAGGCTGATCACCGCGGCCGACGTGGCGTCGATGCGTCCCGGCTCGGTGCTCGTGGACATGGCCGCCGCGCAGGGCGGCAACGTCGAGGGTTCGGTGGCCGGGGAGGTCGTCACCACCGAGCATGGTGTGACGATCATCGGTTACACCGACCTCGCGGCCCGGCTGCCCGCGCAGGCCTCGCAGCTCTACGGCACGAACGTGCTGAACCTGCTCAAGCTGATGACCCCCGGCAAGGACGGGCGGCTGACGCTCGACCTCGACGACACGGTCGTGCGGGGGCTGACCATCGCGCACGGGGGTGAGGTGCTCTGGCCGCCGCCCGCGGTGTCGGTGAGCGCGGCCCCCGCCGCACAGCCCGCAGCGGCGCCGGCTCCGGTCAAGGAGGAGAAGGAGCGTTCGCCGCTGGCCAAGGCGTTGCCGCCGGTCATCGGTGCGGTCGCGCTGTTCCTGGTCACGGCGTTCGCGCCGGCGGAGCTGGCCGGGCACCTCACGGTGTTCGTGCTGGCCATCGTGATCGGCTTCTACGTGATCGGGAACGTGCACCACGCCCTGCACACGCCGCTGATGTCGGTGACCAACGCGATCTCCGGGATCATCGTCGTCGGCGCGATCCTGCAGATCGGTACCGGCGGCAGCGGGCTGGTGCTGGGTCTGGCCGCGGCGGCGACGCTGCTGGCGTTCATCAACATCGTCGGTGGCTTCGCGGTGACCCGCCGGATGCTGTCGATGTTCTCGCGCAGCCCCGGGAGGAGCTGAACCATGCAGACGTGGACGACGGCGGCGTACCTGATCGCCGCCCTGCTGTTCGTGGTCAGCCTCGCCGGGCTGTCGCGGCACGAGACGTCGCGCTCCGGTGTGGTGTTCGGTATCGCCGGGATGACGATCGCGCTGGTCGCCACCGCGATCGTCGCGTTCGGCTCGGCCTCCGGGCTGGGCATCACGCTGCTGCTGGTCGCGCTGGTCATCGGTGCGGCGATCGGGCTGTGGCGGGCCCGGGTCGTCGAGATGACCGGCATGCCCGAGCTGATCGCGCTGATGCACAGCTTCGTCGGTCTCGCCGCGGTGCTGGTGGGCTGGAACGGCTACCTCGAAGTAGAAGGCGGCGCAGCGGAAGGCGGCGCCGGTGGCGAGGCCACCGAGTTGAGCGGGTCGCTGCTGGGTATCCACCACGCCGAGGTCGCCATCGGCGTGTTCATCGGCGCGGTCACGTTCACCGGTTCGATCATCGCCTACCTGAAGCTGTCGGCGAAGATGAAGTCTGCGCCGCTGATGCTGCCGGGCAAGAACGTGCTGAACCTGGGCGCGCTCGTCGTGTTCGCGGCGTTCACCGTGTGGTTCGTGATCACCCCGCAGCTGTGGATCCTCGCCGTGCTCACGGTGCTGGCGCTGCTGCTCGGGGTGCACCTGGTGGCCTCGATCGGCGGCGGTGACATGCCCGTCGTGGTGTCGATGCTCAACAGCTACTCGGGCTGGGCCGCCGCGGCGTCGGGCTTCCTGCTGGGCAACGACCTGCTGATCATCACCGGTGCGCTCGTCGGCTCCTCGGGTGCGTACCTGTCCTACATCATGTGCAAGGCGATGAACCGGTCGTTCGTCTCCGTCATCGCCGGCGGGTTCGGGGCGACGGCCACGTCGGCCGCCGCGGTCGAGGGCGAGCACCGCGAGGTCAACGCCGCCGGGGTGGCCGAGCTGCTGGCCGACGCCCGCTCCGTGGTGATCACGCCGGGCTACGGCATGGCCGTGGCGCAGGCGCAGTACCCGGTCGCCGAGCTGACCCGCAAGCTGCGTGATGCCGGTGTCGAGGTGCGCTTCGGGGTGCACCCGGTCGCGGGGCGGCTGCCGGGGCACATGAACGTGCTGCTGGCCGAGGCCCAGGTTCCCTACGACATCGTGCTGGAGATGGACGAGATCAACGACGATCTCGCGTCGACGGACGTGGTGCTGGTGATCGGGGCCAACGACACGGTCAACCCGGCCGCGTCGGAGGACCCGGGCAGCCCGATCGCGGGGATGCCCGTGCTGACGGTGTGGGAGGCCAAGGACGTGATCGTGTTCAAGCGGTCCATGGCCACCGGCTACGCGGGCGTGCAGAACCCGCTGTTCTTCCGGGACAACACCCAGATGCTCTTCGGCGACGCCAAGGCCCGCGTCGAGGACATCCTCGCCGAGCTCGGGGCGCACGTCCGCACCGGCTGACGCCACCGCCCCGCCGAGCCCCCACCCAGGTCGGGGCTCGGCGCGGGCGGCCGGTCCGGCCCCGTCCTACTGCGCCGCGGCCGGGTCGGTCGCCTCCTGGGCGCGGACCGCGATGGGTGCACCGGCGAGGTCCTCGTCGTTGCACAGCAGTTTGACCTCGTAGTAGACCCCGTCGGGGCTGTCGTCGTAGTCGAGGTGGACACCGATGACGTCGACAGGCTCGCCGAGCCACTCCTGCACCTCGCGCAGCCAGCGGGCCGACCGCTCCAGTGCCGAGGGCAGGTCGTCGTCGCGGAAACCGACGGGTCGGAACGGAACGTCCTGGATCGCGTCGTGGCGGTGCAGCGGGCGGGGAAGGCCCCGGGCCAGACCGGCGTCGTCGAGGTCCAGGGCGACAGAGTTCTCACTCACGCGTCCAGGATGACGCCGGAACGCGGTGACGGCAAACACGACGACCCCGGACGGTCCTGCGTCTGCCGTCGACACGTCGCTGCCGTCACACGTCGCTGCCGTCGACACGTCGCCGGCGCCGATGTCCGGCTTCGGCCATCACGACTACGCGGTGTCGGGGATTGTGGTCGAGCGTGGCCGACGACGACGTGCCGGGCTCGGGGCCTGGTGTGCTCGGCGAGGACCTCGCCGTCGAGGTCGGTGACGATGATCGTGTCGCCGGGCCGGTTTCCGTCGCTGACGACGAGGACCTGTGTGAACGCGTGGGCGCCACCGACCTTGTAGGTCGCCCTGTCGAGGCCGATGGTGCCGGTGGAGCTCACCGTTCGTGGGTGTGTGCCGGCGGGTAGGCCTGCGGGCGTGCTCGGCCGGGGCACCATGGTGGGGGCCGGCGGCCTGTAGACGGGCCGGTCGGGTTTCGGGCGTGATGGATCGGCTTTCGGGGGCGTCTCCCACGCGGCCAGCGGTGTGATCCGCCCGGGCGGCCCTTGGTGGGGGCGCCCGGTGTTGTCGATGTGGTCGAACGCGTCGATCGGGCCTGGAGGCTGGGCGTGTGGCCGCCGAGGGTTGCTTGTCGAGGTAGCGGAACAGGGTCTGGTGGAAGCTTGTCCGGCTTGCCGGTGATCGCCTCGACGCCCAGCGCAGCGACATGCCCGACGAGCCGCCCGACCAGACCACGACGTGAGGGGTTGGGTTGAGCGCGAGCCCGTTGTCGGTCAGCAGCCGTTGTGGGACGCCGTGGGCGGTCACGGCCCTGGTCGGAGACCGCGATCGCATCCTGGGCGGTCTCACCGGCCGCGGCGTGGGAGGCGAGCGCGTAGCGGGGGTGGTCGTCGATGAGTTGGAAGATCACGCATTTGCGTCCGCCGGTCAGCACGTACTCGGTGGCGTCGAGTTGCCAACAGGCGTTCGGCGCCGGATAGACGAACCGCCGCCACGCCGAGCGGGGCTTCTTGCGCGGTTCGCGCCGGGCGACACCGGCCTCGCGGAAGATCCGTGCCAGCGACGCCGTCGAGGGCACCGGGCTCAGACCCATCGCGCGCATCTTGTCGTGAACGCTGATCGGGCCGTGGTCCAGACCGGATGCCTCGAGCGCGGCCCGCACCGCGACAGCCTGGGCCTTGACCTGCTCGGTCAGCTTCGACGGGCTCGAGCGCAGCCGTCTGGACCTGGGCTCGAGCACCGCCGCAGGCCCTTCGTCCCGAGCGGGTTTACGCAGCTCGTAGAACGACCTACGCGAGATGGCGTGCTCGGTGCAGAACGTCGAGACCGCCCCGCGCGGCGCGTCGTCAGGCACCGCCGCAGCCTTGCCACCGAAGTGTCACCACCACGTAGACCCACAGTGTCACCGATGTACTGCGACATGACAGGCTCGCCCGCCTGCGCGGAAAAATATCGAACGTGTGTTCGAAAGATGGCGGTTGAGCTGGTAAGATCGGCTCATGACCGCAATCGTCGACGATCTCTCCCCGGCAGAGTCCGGGGGACTTTCGCGAGCGCGGCGGGCTGAGCGGGTCGCCCGGATCGAGCAGCTCGTCCGGCTGCGCAACTCGCTCGACGCGGAGATCGCGGCGGAGGTGCGGGAGTTCGCGCTCGAGGAGGTCGAAGCTCGCCTCGAGGAAGTCGTGGTCGCGCCGGAACGGGTGGAGGCCGGGATCGTCGCGCAGCTCGGGTTGGCGCTGAGGGTCTCGCCCACGCGCGCTCGTGTCCAGCTGCGGTTGGCCCGGGACCTGCGTGCGGGTCTGGATCGGGTGCGGGATGCCTTCGCCGCCGGGGACCTCGACGAGCGGAAGGTGGCTGCCATCGTCGCCGCCGCAGCGCATCTCGGCCCGGACCAACGTGCCGAGGTGGACCGACGGTTGTCCGAGCGGGACCTGTCCGCGTTCGGCCATCGCCGGGTCGCCGATCTGGCCCGATCGATCGTCGCGGCCGTTGCGCCGGAACGCTTCGCCGAACGTGCTCGGGCCGCCCGCGCCGACCGGCACGTGTCCATCCGGCCTCTCGAGGACGGCATGGTCCGGCTCAGCGCCGTCCTCCCGGTGGAGCAGGGGGTCGCCTGCTATGCGGCGCTGCGCAGAGCCGTCGTCGAGCACTGGGTCGACCCCGACCCGGTGACCCGCACCCGCGGGCAGGTCATGGCCGACACCCTCGTCGAGCGGCTGACGGGTCTGGATGCCGCTGCCCCGGTCGCGGTCGAGATACAGGTGCTGGTCCCGGTGGAGGCCCTCCTCGATCCGCAGGCCCCGCTACCCGCAGAGATCCCCGGCTACGGCCCCACCGACCTCCTCGACCGCGCCGTCGTGGCCGGCTGGCGGCGGTTGGTCACCCAGGACGGCATCGTCGTCGGCGGAGACTCGCGTCGGCGCGCCTTCACGGGGGTTCTCGCCGACCTCGTCCGCATCCGGGACCGTGGACGATGTGGCGAGGTCGGATGCGACGCCCCGATCCGGCATCTCGACCATGTCGCCCGCTGGAGCGACGGCGGCCCGACGTCGCTCGGCAACGGGCGTGGCGTCTGTGTGTTCCACAACCTCGTCCGCGAACAGCCGGGCTGGAGAGTCGAGAGCCGAGGCGGCACCCGCACGACCACCACACCCAGCGGGCGCAGGTACGCGCTACGCCTGTAGCCCGGCCGGGTCGACTGTGTCGCCCGGCGTCGTTCAGACGGTGGGAATGGCTGACGGGGACGAAGAATCGTCGGGGTCGGCTGCATGGAGGAGGAGCTACCGTGTCCGGCGGTCCGCACGCCCGGCCGTCTGCGTTGGGCGAGTCCGGGCTGACGTGCGTGTTCTTCCGCGCCGAGAACGGCCTTCCGCCCCCGGGGCTGCGGCCGCACCTCACTCCGGCGATGGTGCAGGCAGTCGGCGGGCTCGCCCCGGCCGACGCCGGGCACCTCTGCCGGGGCCACGGGTGCCGCGGTCACCGGCCTCGGCCAGTCTCGGATCGGCGACGTGCAGGTCCGGCATCTCGCGGCGCGGGTCGGCACACGCGACGGCGCCGAAGGGTGGGAGCCCCCTTCGACGAGTGAGTCGTGTCGTCTCCGGGTGACCGGTGCGGGGGCGTCGGCACCGGTGACGCGGCGGGTGTAGCGGAGGGTCGCCGGGGCGGCTCGTCAGGAAGTCGCCGTACTCGCCGCGTTCTGCGCCGGTGCGCCCGCGATCAGGAAACCGATGAGGATGCCCTTGGCCGACATGGCTTCTCCGTTTCTTCTCGGGCGGCGGGGCCGGGCGGCGGGGCCGGGGCGGCTCCCTTCCTGATGTCGACGGTCGCGTGCCCGGACCTGCGGAACATCCCCCATGTCGCCCGTTCGCGCGCCCGGCCGTCTCGGTGACATGGCGGATGTTCCGTGTCGCCGGGGCACGGTCCGGCGCGCACGTCGCCGGGCCCCCGGGTCGGTCGGACGCCCGG
Source organism: Pseudonocardia sulfidoxydans NBRC 16205 (assembly GCF_007989085.1). Taxonomy (GTDB): domain Bacteria; phylum Actinomycetota; class Actinomycetes; order Mycobacteriales; family Pseudonocardiaceae; genus Pseudonocardia; species Pseudonocardia sulfidoxydans. Next base: position 108,494 of record NZ_BJVJ01000001.1, on the reverse strand, counting down.
CGAGCGCGTCAGCCGCCTGCCAGGGTGGCCCGTACGTCGTCGGGCCACGGGGTCGCGGCCGGGGCGTCGGGCGTGGCGTTGACGACCGTCGTCGACCCGGCCGCGGCGATCGTGGATCCGGAGCGGACCTCGAAGTCGTAGCGCATCGACGTGGTGCCGACGTGTCCGATCGTCAGGTCGATGTCGACCGCGTCGCCGAACCACAGCCGGGCGCGGAAGTCGGCCTCGTAGCGGACCCGCGGGATGCGGCCGAAGAGGCCGGCGAGACCGAGCCGGCCGAGCAGTTCGGCCTCGGCCGCCTCGACCCAGCGCAGGACGACACCGTTGTAGTAGTGCCCCGACGCGTCGGTGTCGGACCACTCGACCGTCCGCCGGATCGTGACGGTGGGCCGGGTCGCGGCCGCGGTCACGGGGGCGCCCCCGTCACAGGGCGACCGTGGCGGGCGGGTCGGCCAGCGCGTACCCGCCGCCGAGCAGCGCGCCACCGAGGGGCGCGACCGCGGGCAGGTCGAGTGCCCGCAGCATGCGGTGGGTCGTCGCGACGGCCGCCGACAGCACCGGTTTGCCCAGCAGCTGCTGCACCTCGTCGATCACGTCGAGCGAGGGCATCTGGACGCATGCCGAGAGAACGACGGCGTCGGCGTCGGACCGGTCCAGCTCCTGCGCGTGCGTGATCAGCCCGCGCGGGTCGAGCGCGGCGACGTCGAGGTTGTCGGGCACGCCGAGCGCGCGGTGGTCGAGCACGTCGACGCCTTCGGCCTCGATGTAGTCGACGACGGTGCGGGTCAGCTCGGGCAGGTACGGCGCGATGAGCACGATCCGCCGGGCGTCGAGTACCCGCAGCCCGTCGACGAGCGCTCCGGCGCTGGTCACGACGGGTGCTGGTCCGCCGTTGTCGACGGTCCGCGCGTGCAGCCGGCGTTGCGACTCGCGGTGGTAGCCCGGTCCCATGCTCATGATCGCGACGAGGCAGGCGTAGCCGAGGACGTCGACGCGGGCGTCGGAGAGCTCGACGGCGCAGCGGTCGGACTCGCCGTCCATCGCAGCCAGTTCGTCGGCGGTCACCCGGGTCATGCGCATCCGGCTGGAGTGGAACGTGAACCGCTCGGGCGCGACGGTTTCGCGCGCCCGTAGCAGCGCCGGGATCTCGGTCTCCATCGTCACGTTGGAGCTGGGGACGATCTGGCCGATCCGGAAGGGACGGCTCATCGGGCGTCGACCACCGGGTTGCGCAGGGTCCCGATGCCCTCGACGGTCGCCTCGACGACGTCGCCGGGGCGCAGGAACTGTGGCGGGTTCTGGGCCGCGCCGACGCCCTGGGGTGAGCCGGTGGCGATGACGTCGCCGGGTTCGAGGGTCATGCCGGAAGAGATGTCGGCGATCAGTTCGGCGACGGTGAACAGCATGTGGGCGGTGTTGCCCTTCTGCTTGACCTCGTCGTTGACCTTCAGCCCGAGGGCGAGGGCCTGCGGGTCGGGGACCTCGTCGGCGGTGCGGACGGCGGGGCCGAAGGGGGCGTAGGAGTCCTGGCCCTTGGAGAAGAACCACTGCCCGGAGCGGCGTTGGTCGCGGGCGGAGATGTCGTTGACGATCGAGTATCCGAACACGTGGGTGAGCGCGTCCTCGCGGGACACCTTCCGCGCGGCCCGCCCGATGACGACGGCGAGCTCGCACTCCCAGTCGAGCTGCTCGGTGAGGGTGCCGTCGTGCAGGATCGGCTCCCCGGGCCCGACGATCGCGGTCGCGGGTTTCGAGAACAGGACCGGGCGCGTCGGCAGCTCCTTGTGGGTGTCGAGGGTGCGGGCCGACTCGTCGACGTGTTCGACGTAGTTGAGCCCGACCCCGACGATCTTCCCGGGGCGGAACGGGGCGTGCAGCTGCACGGAGTCGCGTGCGACGCGCGGGCCGTCGAGGGGCGGGAGCGCCGCGCCGAACAGCCCGCGCAGGTCGGTGACGTGCGCGGACAGGTCCACGACCTCGTCGCCGTCCAGGGCGCCGGGCCGGGGCGGACCACCGTCGACGGAGAAGGTGACCAGGAGCATGGGAGGTTCCCTTTCAGACGGTCTGGTGGCCGTCGTTGTCGGCGTAGGCCTCTTCGCGGTAGAAGCCGAGCGAGCGCATCACCGGGAAGTCGGTGAACGAGAACAGGCACGCGTCGTCGGACGTGCTCGCGTTGGCGTGCTCGTGCCAGGCCCACGACGGGATGGCGAAGATGTCGCCCTCGGTCCAGTCGTAGTGGACCCCGTTGATGATCGTGTGGCCCGAGCCTTTGGCTGCGGTGTAGACCTGCGAGCCGACCTGGCGGTGGGCCAGCGTCCGCTCGCCGGGGCGCAGCATCTGCATGTGCGCGCTCATCGTCGGCATGACGGATCCGCCGGTCAGCGGGTTGGAGTACTCCATGATGATGCCGTCGTAGGGCGAGCCGTCCGACGCCTGCGCCGCGTTCTGCAGCGCCTCGTAGGTGGGCTCCCACGGGTAGGCGGTCAGCGGTGAGTACCGCTTGTCCCACGGGTCGCCGACGGGCCGTAGCTGGCCGGCGCCGTAGGTGAGCACCGACGAGTTCGTGACGCCGTCCTGCTTCTGGTAGACGTCGGGGTGCACCTCGTAGAACGGGGCGTCCAGGGCGTTGACCAGTGGGATGTCGAGTCCGTCCTGCCAGATCACGGCGCCCTCGGACTCGAGGCCCTCGTTGCCGTGCTCGTGCCACGTCCAGTTCGGGGTGATCGCGAAGTCGCGGGGGCCGACCTTGAGCTTCTGTCCGTCGACGATCGTCCAGGCCCCCTCGCCTTCGAGCACGAACCGCAGTGCCGACGCCTGGTGGCGGTGCGCGGTCATGGACTCGCCGGGGGCCATGACCTGCAGTCCGGTGTAGAGCAGCCCGCAGGTGGCGGCGATGTCGCGCAGGTCGGGGTTGTAGAGCGCGACGACGCGGCGGCCGGCGTCGTCGCCGCTGACCAGGCCGAGTGCCTCCAGCACGAGGGGGCGCAGGTCGGCGTAGCGCCACAGCATCGGGCGTGAGCGCGGCTGCGGGTACCAGGGCTCGATCTTGTTGGCGATCTTCCACAGGGCGCCGGCCTCGAGGTCCTCGAGACGGCGGTAGTAGGCCTCCAGCTCCGCGGTGTCGCGCACGCGGGCACGCCCGAGGACGTCGTCACTCAGGTCGGTCATCACGTCTCCTCGTCTCTCGTCGCCGACTCAACATAGCGTCTTTTCGACGACAGCAACAGATGCTAATGTTGCGTCCACTCAACCAGCGTCAGGAGTGAGGAATATGAGGATCGCCGTCGTGGGTGGAGGTCCGGGCGGCCTCTACCTCGCCGCGCTGGCGAAGCAGCTCGACCCGGCGCGCGAGGTCGTCGTGTTCGAGCGCAACGCCGTCGACGACACGTTCGGCTTCGGCGTCGTCTTCTCCGACGAGACCCTCGACGGGCTCGAGCAGGCCGACCCGGTCCTGTTCGCCGCGGTCTCGGCCCGGTTCGCGCGCTGGTCGGACATCGACGTCGTGCACCGCGGCGAGACGGTCACCTCCGGCGGGCACGGGTTCTCCGCGATCAACCGCCGCGTGCTGCTGGAGCTGCTGGCCGAGCGCTGCGCCGAGGTGGGCGTCGACCTGCGGTTCCGCACCGTTGCCCCGCCCGTCGAGCAGCTGCGCGCGGAGTACGACCTCGTGGTCGCCGCCGACGGCGCCCGGTCCGCGATCCGCACCGCGCACGCCGACGTGTTCGGCCCCGACCTCGACGTCCGTGGCGCCCGCTACATGTGGCTCGGCACCGACCGGGTGCTCGACGCGTTCACCTTCGTGGCCAAGCAGACCCCGCACGGCGCGCTGATGGTGCACGCCTACCCGTTCTCCGACGAGCGGTCGACGTTCATCGTCGAGACCTCCGAGAACACCTGGCGCGCACTGGGGTTCGACGGGGTCGACGCCGACGCGCTGCCGCCGGGGGTCAACGACGAGGCGAGCATCGCCGCGATCGCCGAGCTGTTCCGCGAGGAGCTGGCCGGTGCCGCGCTCGTCGCGAACAACTCGAAGTGGCTGCGGTTCACCACGGTTCGCAACCGGCGCTGGCACGACGGCAACCTCGTGCTGCTCGGCGACGCCGCGCACACCGCGCACTTCTCCATCGGCTCGGGCACGAAGCTCGCGATGGAGGACTCGCTGGCACTGGCCGCGGCGCTGCGTCGCCACGACGACGTGCCGACGGCGCTGGCCGCCTACGAGGCCGAGCGCCGGCCCGTCGTCGAGTCCACCCAGCGGGCCGCGCAGGCGAGCCTGGAATGGTTCTCCGACGTCGACCACGTGACCGGGCTCGACGCGGAGCAGTTCGCGTTCAACCTGCTCACCCGCAGCCGCCGCGTCACCTTCGACAACCTCGCGGTCCGCGACCCCGACTACGCCGCGCGCGTGCGCACCCACTTCGCGCCCGGGGCGCCGCCGCTGTTCCAGCCGTTCACCCTCGCGAACATGCTGCTGCCCAACAGGATCGTCGCCGCGCCGGTCACCGTCGACGCCGCCCGCGACGGGGTGCCCGGCGACGCCGAGATGCTGATGCTGTCCGCGGCGGCCGTCGGCGGGGCGGGGCTGGTGCTCACCGGCGGGACCGCCGTCGGACCCGATGCCCGTGCCGCGAAGGAGAGCAGCGGGCTCTGGTCCGATGAGCATGTCGCGGCCTGGCGCGCGATCACCGACCGCATCCACGCGACGTCCGACGCCCGGATCGGGGTCCAGCTCACCCACGCGGGCCGCCGCGGTGTCGCGCCCGTCGCGCCGACGCCCGTCCCGTACCGGGCCGGGGAGGCGGAGCCGGGACCGGTCGACGAGGACGCCGTCGTCGCCGCGTTCGCCGCCGCCGCCCGCCGCGCCGCCGACGCCGGGTTCGACGCGCTCGAACTGCACGCCGGCCACGGTCACCTGCTGTCGACGTACCTGTCGCCGCTCACCAATCCCGGCGCACTCGCCGACCGGCTACGGTTCCCGCTGCTGGTCCTCGACGCCGTTCGCGGCGCGTGGGCGGGTCCGCTGCTGGTCCGCATCTCCGCGGTCGACCACGCGCCCGGCGGGCAGACCGTGACCGATGCTGTCGAGATCAGCCGGGCCCTCGCCGAGCACGGTGCCGACGCCGTCGACGTCTCGTCGGGCGAGGTCGTCGCCCACCAGCGGCCCAACTACGGCCGCAGCTACCAGACCCCGCTGGCCGAGCGGATCCGCCACGACGCCGGCGTCCCGGTGATCGCGGTCGGCGGCATCTCCACCGCCGACGACGCCAACTCCATCGTCCTCGCCGGCCGCGCCGACCTCGTCGCCGTCGGCCGGGCGATGCTGCACGACCCCGCCTGGGCCCTGCACGCCGCCGTCGCGCTGGGCTGGGACGACGTCGAATGGCCCGCCCACCTGCGCGCCGGGGCCACCCCGCCGCCCACCGCCCGGCGCGTCCCGCCGCGGCTCACGCTCACCGATCCCGAGCCCGCGCCGGTCCACCGGCGCTGGCGTCCGCTGCTCACCTCCGCGAAGGGCTGACCGCCATGCTGGAGCTGCCGCGTTTCACCGCCGCCGCCGTCCAGACCGCACCCGTCTACCTCGACGCGGCGGCCACCGTCGCGAAGGCCGCCGACCTGATCGCCGAGGCGGCCGGGAACGGTGCGACGCTCGTCGCGTTCCCCGAGGCGTTCGTGCCCGGCTACCCGTACTGGAACTGGACGATGAACCCCGTCCAGGGCTCGCCGTGGTTCGAACGCCTGTACCGCAACGCGATCGACGTCCCCGGCCCCGAGGTCGACACCCTGCGCGACGCGGCGCGGCGCCACGGCGCCACCGTCGTCATCGGGGTGAACGAGCGCGGCGCGCACAGCATGGGCGTCCTCTACAACACGATGCTCACGATCTCGCAGGACGGCGAGCTGATCGGGGTACACCGCAAGCTGGTGCCGACGTGGGCGGAGAAGCTGACCTGGACCGGCGGCGACGGCAGCTCGCTCGTCGTGCACGAGACGCCGGTCGGGAAGCTGGGGGTGCTGGCCTGCGGGGAGAACACCAACACCCTCGCCCGGTTCGCGCTGCTGGCCCAGGGCGAGCAGGTCCACGTCGCGTCCTACATCGCGCTGCCCGTCGCGCCGGAGGACTACGACATGGCCGACGCCATCGCGATCCGCACCGCCGCGCACGCCTTCGAGGGCAAGGTCTTCTCGGTGGTGTCGACGTCGGTGGTGTCCGAGGAGATCGTCGACGCCGTCGCGGGCGACGACGAGACCGTCCGCAAACAGCTGTCCCGGCCCCGCAACGCGCTGTCGGGCATCTTCGGGCCCGACGGCCGCCCGGTCGTCGAACCGTTGATCGACGACGAGGGCATCGTCTACGCCGAGATCGACCTCGCGCGCAGTATCCAGGCCAAGCAGATGCACGACATCATCGGCCACTACAACCGGTTCGACGTGTTGTCGCTGCACCTCGACGCGACCCCGAAGGTCCCGCTCGTGGTGAAGGGACGTCAGGAGGCCGACCGATGACCGCCCATGTCGACACGTTCTGCCGCGACGGGCTGCCACCGGCCGACCAGCAGCCCGAGTTCGTGTTCGACCTTCCCGAGCTGCAGTACCCACAGCAGCTCAACGCAGCGACCGCGCTGATCGACGACACGATCGCGCGGTTCGGCGCCGACCGCCCGTGTCTGGGCTCGCCCGGCGAGACCTGGACCTACGGCGACGTCCTCGCCCGCGCGAACCGCATCGCGCACGTCCTCACCGCCGACCTCGGTGTCGTCCCCGGTAACCGGGTCCTGCTCCGCGGGCCGAACACGCCGTGGCTCGCGGCGTGCTGGCTCGCCGTCCTCAAGGCCGGGGCGGTCGCCGTCGCGACGATGCCGCTGCTGCGCCGTCACGAGCTCGACAAGATCAACGCGACGGCCCGTCCCGCCGTCGCGTTGTGCGACGAACGGTTCCTCGACGAGCTCCCGCCCGAGGTGGCGGTGGTGTCGTTCGGGACGGACCTGCAGGCCCGTTGCGCCGCGCACCCGGTGACGTTCCCGGACGTCGCCACTGCTGCCGACGACGTCGCGCTGCTGGCGTTCACCTCCGGCACGACGGGGCGTCCGAAGGCGACGATGCATGTCCACCGCGACGTGCTCGCGATCGCCGACACGTTCTCCGCGCACGTGCTCAAGCCCCGGCCCGACGACGTGTTCGCCGGGACGCCGCCGCTCGCGTTCACCTTCGGGCTGGGTGGGCTGTTGGTGTTCCCGTTGCGGGCGGGGGCGTCGGTGCTGCTGGTGGAGCGGGCGACGCCCACCGAGCTGGCGGCGATCGCGGCCGAGCAGGGGGTGACGGTCCTGTTCACTGCGCCGACGGCGTACCGGACGATCCTCGATGCCGGTGTCGGGCATCTGCTCGCGGGGGTGCGGCGCGCGGTGTCGGCGGGGGAGGCGCTGCCCGCGGAGGTCGCGGTGCGTTACCGCGAGGTCGTCGGGCGGTCGTTGATCGACGGTATCGGCGGCACGGAGATGTTGCACGTGTTCATCTCGGCGGCCGACGACGACGCCCGTCCTGGGGCCACCGGCCGGGTCGTCCCCGGTTTCCGGGCCGAGGTGCACGACGTCGACGGCCGCCCGGTGCCCGACGGGACGCCCGGCCTGCTGGCGGTGAAGGGCCCGACGGGGTGCCGCTACCTCGACGACCCACGTCAGCGCGACTACGTGCGCGGCGGCTGGAACCTCACCGGTGACGTCTACGTGCGTGACGCCGAGGGCTGGTTCCATCACGTCGCGCGGGCCGACGACATGATCGTCTCGTCGGGGTACAACATCGCCGGGCCGGAGGTGGAGGAGCTGCTGGCCACCCATCCCGACGTCGTCGAGTCCGGTGTGGTCGGGACCCCGGATCCGGAGCGCGGGGCGGTCGTGACGGCGTTCGTCGTGCTCCGCGAGGGAGCTGTTCCCGGTCCGGCGACCGCGCGGGCGCTGCAGGACCACGTCAAGGCCGTCGGGGCGCCGTACAAGTACCCGCGTCGGGTCGAGTTCGTGGATGCGTTGCCGCGCAACGCCTCCGGCAAGCTGCTCCGGGTCGCTCTACGCGAACGGGCGGCCGCGTCGCCCACCGAGCCCGAGGCCCCGGCCGCCCACCCGACCCCTCGCGCAGCCGCCACGGCATGAGGCGCGCCCTGACGAACCCTGTGAGCGGTAATAGTCGCTATAGCGACTATTACCGCTCACAAGGGTCGTCGGCCGTGCGAGGGCAGCCTGACGGGTCAGCCGGCGGCCGGGAGGGTCTCCGCGGGCCCGAGCAGGGCCTCGACGTGGCGGGCGGCGGGCTCGCGCAGCCGGGCCGAGAGTGTCGCGAACAGCTCGTGGGCGCGTTCGCCGTTCCAGCCCGCGGGCAGCAGCTCCAGCGGCAGTCCCGGGTCGGCGTAGGGCAGCCGCCGCCACGCCGTGAGCATGTCGACGAGATCGACGAAGGCGCGGGCGTCGTCGACAGCGCCGTCCCCGCCGGCGAGCCACCGCGCGCCGACCGGCTCGAAGCGGTCGAGGAAGTCGGCGTAGAGCTCCTGGAGCCCGTCGAGGTCCCACCAGGACGCGACGAGCTCGGCCAGCTCGCCGCCCGCGACGTGCGGACCGGCGAAGACCTGCGTGAACCCGGCCAGCCCCGCCCGCTGCAGCGTCTCGACCGTCGCGGTCTCCAGATGCCGCGGCGCGATCCAGGTGCCGGGGGAGACGGTGCCGAAGCCGAGCCGGGTCAGCATCGAACGCAGCTGGTAGCGCTTGGCGCGTTCGGTGTCGGGCACTGAGAACACGACGAGCAGCCAGCCGTCGTCGGCGGCGCCTCGGGTGTGGCCGAAGATCCGGACGTCGCCCTCGGCGAGCAGGCCGTGGGCGTCGTCGGACAGGGCGTACCCGGCGGCGTCGGCGCGGCGTTCGGCGTCGACCAGGCCGCGCCGCTTGAGCCGGTGGATCGCCGACCGCACGGCCTGCACGTTGATGCCGACCTCGCCGAGCAGCCGGACGAGCCCGGCGATGGGCAGCCAGCCGCCGCGTTCGCGCGCGTACAGGCCGTACACGGTGAGGATCAGCCGGCCGGGCTGGCCCGCGGCACCTCCGCCGTCCTCGTCCTCGATCGCCACGGCGACAACACTACTGGCGACGTTCAGCGGTGCCGCTGCAGCGTCTCCGACGGCAGCTCGCCGAAGCGGTCGCGGTACCGGATGCGTGAGGGGGCGCGGGACTGCGACGGCGCCACGACCTGAGGTGACACGACCCGCCCGGCGACCCGGCCCCGGTCGGACTTGTTTCGCCTCGGTTGGTTTGGACGTCGACTGCTCGGGCAGGCGACTGCGGGCCCCCGATCCGGCGGTCCGCAGCGGTCCAGCCTCGCGCCGCCATCCCCGGCTCACCCCCCACACATTGGAGGACCGTCCGTGTTCCTGCACCGTCAAGAACTGCAGTTCACGTCCACCCCCGACAAGCCCGACGCCGTGTACGCCCGCAAGCTGCAGGAGGTGCTGGGCGGGCAGTACGGCGAGATCACCATCGCCATGCAGTACATGTTCCAGGGCTGGAACATGCACGTGCCCGGGAAGTACCGCGACCTGGTGTTCGGGATCGCGTCCGAGGAGATCGGGCACGTGGAGATGCTCGCGACGATGATCGCGCAGCTGTTGGAGAAGTCCCCGCTGGGCATCACCTCCGATGCGGTGCAGGACGACCCGACCGTGGCCGCGATCGTCGGTGGAACCGATGTGCAGCACGCGATCGTGGCCGGTGCGGGCGCTCGTCCCGTCGACAGCAACGGCAACCCGTGGCAGGGCTCCTACATCACCGGTTCGGGCAACCTCTTGGCCGACTTCTCGCAGAACGCCGCTGCGGAGATGCAGGGGCGCGTCCAGGTCGCGCGCCTGTACCACATGATCGACGACAAGGGTGTGCGCGATCTGTTGGCGTTCCTGCTGGCCCGCGACACGATGCATCAGAACATGTGGCTGGCCGCCGTCGCGGAACTGCAGGAGGAGGGCGCGGAGAAGCTGCCGGCGCCGAGCAACTTCCCGCAGTCCAAGGAGCACACTGAGGTCTCCTACCAGTACCTCAACTTCTCCGACGGTGCGCACGCCGCGGAGGGACGGTGGGCCAAGGGGCCCAGCCCTGACGGGAACGGTGAGTTCACCTATCACGACGGGCCGACGACGAGCGCGCCGATGCCGCCGCCCACCCACCCCGACAGCCGCTTCTACGGCACGACCGAGCTGCCCAACGCGGTCGAGAAGGTCGCCGGGGCCGCGCAGGATGCACTGAACAAGGAGTAGCGGCGGGTTCTCAGGGGGTCCGGTCGCGCAGCCAGGTGGTGCTGCCGGCCGCGAGCCCGCGGGACTTCGGCGTCGACCCCACCGGCGTGACCAGCAGCGCGGCCTCGTGGGGCAGGCACCACTTCACGGCGTGGTAGACCGCCGACAGCGATGCGGAGCTCTCGATCAGCAGCAGCCCCGGCGCCGCCTCCCGGGCCTCCTCCCACGGCCCGACGAGGTCCACCGGTGGGTGCGAGGTCCAGGCGAGGTAGACGGCCACGGGCGTCACGTACCCCGGACGTCCGTCCGGCACCCGTGGCTCCACCGGTCGCGGGAGCGCTGGGGGTGCGACGATCGCGGCGTGGCGGAGGACGCATGGGCGGAGCTGGCGGACGCGTTCGTCGACGGCGCGTACGCCACGGTGAAGGGCCGGGTGCGGACCCACGTCCTGCACCGCCAGCTGCTCGGCCATCTTCCGCCGCCGCCCGCGGCGGTGCTCGACGTCGGTGGGGGAGCGGGGCACCAGTCGCTGCCGCTCGCCCGGCTCGGGTACGACGTGACGATCCTCGACCCGTCGCCGGCGATGCTGGCGCGCGCCGCGACGCGGGTCGCGGCGGAGCCCGACGAGGTGCGCGGGCGGGTCCGGCTAGTGGAAGGACCCGGCGAGCGGGCCGACGAGCTGACCGCGGGGTCCGGGTTCGCGGCGGTCCTCTGCCACGGCGTCCTGATGTATCTCGACGACCCACGCCCGACGGTCGACGCGCTGTGCCGCTGCGCCGCGCCCGGCGGGATGGTGTCGGTCACGGCGCTCAACGCGCGGACGCTCGCGGTCCGCCCGGCGCTGGAGGGCCGGTGGGACGACGCGCTGGCCGCGTTCGACGCCACCACTGAGATCGGGGTGCTCGGCGCGCCGACCCGTGGCGACACCGTCGACGGCCTGTCGGAGTTGTTGCGCGCCAACGGGGTACGTCAAGAGGCGTGGTGTGGGGTGTGGCTGTTCGTCGACTGGGCGCAGATCCCCGACGACGCGGACGCGCAGGCCGTCGCCGAGGTCGAGCTACGGGCGGCCGCGCAGGATCCGTACCGCACGCTCAGCCGCGTGTTCCATCTGGTCGGCAGACGGGGATGAACCGCGGGCCGGCCGCCCCTCCGCAGCCGGCCCGCGGAGGCTCAGCTGTCCCCGGAGCCGCTGTCGTCGGCGCCGCTGTGCTCGGCCTCCCAGGCCCGGACGCCGCCGAAACCGTAGGTCGGGCCGTCGTAGCTCTGGCCACGTGCTTCGAGCTCCTCGGACGCCTTGACGACCTGCACCGCGTCGCCCAGCTGCAGGTAGTCGTACCAGGCCTTGGCGTCGTCGGTGGCGAGGTGGATGCACCCGCCCGACGCGGCCTCGGGGTCGCCCTCGTGGAAGGCGATGCCGCCGTCTTCGAAGAACACCGAGTACGGCATCGGGTCGGCGACGCCGTTGGTGAAGGACTCGCCGCTGACGTGGTCGATGTCCTTGAGGTAGACGTGCAGGTCGTGCCCGACGGGCGTCGGCTCCGTCTTCCCACCCGACGCGACGTTCACCGGGCCGCGGGTCACCACCCCGTCGTTGATGAGCCAGGCGCGCTGCGAGTCGAGGTCGACGCACGCCTTCGCCGTCACCGAGCACGGGGTGCCGGGCACCAGGGCCTGGGAGCGGACGGCCGCGGTCGCCGCCGACTCGCCCGTCGCTGGGTCGGGTGCGGTGTTCGCCGCGAACGCGGTGCCGGCGAGCAGGACGCTCGTCGCGACCGTGACGACCCCGAGCCCGACCGCGCCGTACGCGTGCCGCCTTCTCACAACCGCTCTCCTCTCGTGCCGGCCGTCGAACACATCGACCGCCGATACAGGTGGAGACGATCGTCGGCTGATCGGGTTGCGCGTCGGCACCGGAAAACCGCTCGTCGTCGCCCAGCTGCGTCGGGTTCGCACCGACTCGTCGCGGCATGGGCGGTTCGTCCGCGGCGCTCGGCCGGAGCTCGGTGCGGCGGCCGGTCGAGCGGTCGTCGAACGGCGCTCTCCGTGTGGGCGACAACCACGCGGTGACGTCAGAACCGCCACGTCGTCGCGCCGCCGGGTTCGACCGTCTGCAGCGCCGTCGCCGACTCCGGCGTGATCCGGTAGACCCGCCACGGCGGTGTCCCCGCCGACGGAGCGCTGAACGGCGCCGTCAACGCCGCACCCGACCCGTCGACCTCGCACGGCCAGCCCCCGGCCGCCCAGTCGGCCGCCCGCGCCGCCACGACCTCCCGGTCGGTGACCATCTCCGCCCGGCCGCGGACCACGAGGTCGAACGTCGTCGTCGCCACGCTCAGGGCGCACCGCGGATCGCGGGCGATGTTGCGCCCCTTGCGGGTGCGCTCCCCGGTCTCGAACCAGAACGCGCCCTCGGCCCACAGCGCACCGATGCCCGTCACGTGCGGGCCGCCGTCGGCGTCCAGCGTCGTCAACCAGCAGGTGTGCCGGTCCGGGCCGCCCTCACCCGGCGCCTGCGGGAAGCCGGCGTCGAGCCCGGTCCGGATCGTCTCCCAGTCGAGCGCGGGGACGTCGTACAGGTCTGCGAGGTTCGTGGTGTCCATGACATGAGGACCGCGGTGAGCGCCGGAACTCATCTGTGCGGGCCGCAGCGGCTCGACGGCGGCCGTCAGCGGAGACGTTCCGCGTCCGGCGGCGTCGCGAGCAGGTCCTCCGTCAGCGTCTGCCAGGGGACGTCGAGATTGATGTCGAAGTGGTGATGGACAGGTCGGTCCCGGCATCCGGGCGGCAGCGGCCACGGCACCTCGGGGTGGTCGGTGCGGACATCGGGGCCGACGTGCTCCGCGGCTCCACCGACGATCTCGACCAGCTTCGCCGACGCGAGCCGGAGCGGCTCGTCCTCGTCGAGGTCGGTGCGGGCTCGACCCGTGCTGTCCGCGACGGCCTTCGTCCGGCATCGCGGAGATGCCGCAGCCGGACCCCGTCCTCAGGCCGCATAGAAGGGGCGTGCAGCAGTAGGCCGGGGGTACGGCCCGGGAGGAACTCGACGAGCAGGTCGACGTCGCTGGTGGGGCCGAAGGCCGTGGCCAGCGCGGAGCCGTAGAGCGCGAGCCGGCTGATGCCGTGCCGCACGGCGAAGTCGTCGACGACGTCATCGTCGACGACGACGCCCTGTCGGATCTCCATGGACGCGTTGTGCCGCAGTGCCGGGGCGGACGAGGGCACCCGCACGCCGACGTGTTGTCCCGGACGACGTTCGTCGAGGACGTCGCCGCGCGGTGACCTGATTCCCGGCCCGGGGCGCCGATCAGGAGCCGTCGAGGACCCTGCGCAGGGTCGCCGCGAACTCCTCGGGCTTGCCGGGGTAGCCGAACTCCCCGCCTGCGAACCCGCCGTGGTGGCTGGGGAACACGGTGACCTCCTGCCCCAGCTTCTCGGCGAGCGCGGTGGCGGTCCGGCCGGCGAACACGCCCTCGGACTCCTCGCCGACCGCGGCCACCACCCGCGTCGGCGCCGCCAGCAGGGCCTCGATGTCGGGACTGTAGCTGCTCACGGCCCACGAGATGTCGGAGAGCAACGGGTCGTCGCGCCGGCCGTCGTCCTCCGTCGGCATGCCGAACATCGCCGGGTCGGGCGCGGGCGCGGCGAAGTACTCGTCGGTGAACTCGCCCTTCCAGCTCGTCATCGCGATGAACGCGGCCATTCCGGCGTTGCCGCCCTTGGCGTTGTAGACGTCGAAGAACCCGGTGCGGGCGCGTTCGGCGGCCGCGGCGTCGGGCAGCAGGGGGATGGCGGGCGGCTCGTGGGCGACGAGGGTCCGTACGTCGCCGGGGTGGGCGGTGACGAGGGCGAGCCCCACCACGGCACCGCCGCTGCTGCCGAAGAGGTCGACCGGTCCGGCGCCCAGCTCCTGGATGAGCCGGTGCAGGTCCTCGGCCTGCACTTCGGGCCGGTGGTCGGTGCGGCCGTCCTTGCGGACGCTGCGGCCCAGCCCGCGAGGGTCGTAGGTGACGACGGTGCGGTCGGTGAAGTGCGCGGCCAGGGTCGTGAAACCCTCGGCGGTCATCGGCTGGCCGATCATCAGCAGCGGTGGCCGGCCGTCGGCGGTGGGCAGCGGGCCGATCACGTCGTAGGCGAGGTCGACGTCGGGGGTCGCGAGGGTGTGAGTCGTCATGTCAGCTCAGACGCCGCCCGCGCACGGAACTCATCGGTCCCGGGCACAACGGTCGTGAGTGGCGATGGTCGCCATGGCGACCATCGCCACTCACAGCGTCACACCGCGGTGAGGCGGCCCAGTGTCGCGACGGTGTCCTGGTGGTCGGCCGGGACCACCGCCGAGTAGAGCGCCGTCCAGCACGACGGGCAGCAGTACTGGCGGAACACCACGGGCGCGTCGACGTAGTCGGCGGCCGTCGCGATGATCTGCGGCCCCGCCTCGGTGGGCGGGCCCTCGTACAACGCCAGGGCGAGCGGCTCCTCGTTGTCGCCCAACGTCTCCGAGCAGTGCCGGCAGGCGACGGTGCCGTCGCCCACCTCGACGAGGTTGTCGTCGAGGCGCCGCGCGGCGGCGAGGTCGGCCCGGCCGCGGGTCTCGCCCAGCAGACGGGAACGGTCCCGGCGCTGCGTCCGCCGGCTGTCGCGTTCGGCCGCGGTGGCGGCGTCGTCGATCTCCGTGCCGTTCGCGACGACCCCGTAGACCGCGCGTGCGCCCGCGGCGGTGATCTTCTGCTCCCGCAGGTCGCGGGCCACGGCGGCGGGGTCGCGGGTGAGCGGGTCGCCGTACCCGCCGCCACCCTGCCAGGTCATCGCGAACACCTCGCCGGGCGCGAGGTAGCTCGACGCGTAGTTCTGGCCGGGTTCGAGCGTGTCGCTGATCTCGGCGAGGTCCGACGGCATCCGGCCCGCGGCCAGCAGCTCGGCGACGCGGCTGCGCCGGGCGACGACGTCGAGGCCGCTGTTGCCCGGGTGCCCGCCGGACAGGCCGGCGTTCTGCGCGACGGCCTTGCCCGCCGACGCCAGCACGAGCCCCATGGGGACGCTGGTGCCGTGGGGGGTGATCGCCACCGATGCGCCGAGCCCGCCGCGGTGCCGCCCCGGCCCGCCGGAGTCGGGCTCCTCGCGCCGCCACAACGTCAGCACGGGGTAGAGGAACTCGGTCATCTCGACGTCGGGCACCCGGCCCATCGGGATGCAGAAGAGCCCGCCGGTGTCGATGCCGTCGGCGTGGGGGCGGGCGCCGTAGCCGCCGGCCATGGGCTCCATGATGATGTTGAGGAACGGCGCCGGTTGCTCGCCCCGTTCGTCGAGGCCCGCGATGACGGCGGTGTCCCAGGTGCCGCAGCAGGTGGCCTGGACGTTCCTGCCGAGCTCCAGGTCGCGGTCGAGCATCTGGGCCAGGCACTCGGCGACGAGGCTGCCGGTCAGCCAGGCGGGGCCGATGGGGCCGCGGCCGACGGCGGCGGGGAAGGTCGCGTTGTTGATCGTGCCTTCCTCGGTGACGAGGTCGAAGCAGCGCATGAGCCCGCCGGCCGACCACGGGATGTCGCCGGCGAGGATCGGCAGCAGCGCGAGCATGACGCCGCCGCGCATGCCGGCGTAGGTGCAGTTGATGACGCCGGCCTGCGGGTCGGTCCCGGTGAAGTCGAAGCTCAGGTGGTCGCCGGACTTCGTCGTCGTCACCGTGATCTTGTGCAGGTTGCGGTCGCCCTCGTGGGACTGGTCCTGGTAGCCGGTGGCCGACCACGAGCCGTCGGGCAGCGCGGTCAGCTTGGCCCGCAGCCGGGACTCGGCGTCGGACATCATGCGCTTCATGACGGCCTTGACGGTGTCGGGCCCGTACTGCGCGATGAGGGCGTGCAGGCGCTCGGCGCCGACGTTGTTGGCGCCGATCTTGGCGCGCAGGTCGAGCCCGATGAGCATGGGGACGCGGGAGCGGCGGACCCACAGGTCGGCGACGTCGCGCTGGAGCTGCCCGCCGCGCACGACCTTGACCGGTGGGGTGGGCAGGGACTCGGAAAACACGTCCTGCGCTGCGGGGGAGAAGGAGCCGAGGCCGACGCCGCCCAGGTCGGGCTGGTGGGCGATGGCGCTGGTCCAGGCGAACAGCTTCCCGTCGTGGAACACCGGCTGGTAGACCATGACGTCGTTCTGGTGCAGCCCGCCGCCGACCCAGGGGTCGTTGGTGAGGAACATGTCGCCGGCCTCGATGCCGGGGTTGACCGCGCGGTTGCGCAGCGTCCAGTAGATGGCCAGGTCGACGGCGCCGACGAGCATGGTGTTGTAGAGCCCGACCTGGACCTCCTGGCCGAGCTCGTCGGAGATGGCGAAGTCGAAGTCGTTGGCGTCGGTGACGATCGGCGAGCCGGACATGCGCTTGAGCGCCTCGCCCATCTCGTCGGTCACCGACCAGAGGCGGTGCCGGACGACCTCGTAGGTGAGCGGGTCGAGGGCGTCGACCTGTTCCTGGGTCACCGAGTGCACCGGGAGCGACGACGGGAGACTCCTCGCCAACTCGGAAGGGTCGACTGGACGGCTGGAGAAGGCCTCCGAGCCGGGGATCGGCATGGTCATCTCAAGCACTCCTGCGGATCGTGAGGTTGCCGAGGTGGTCGACGGTCCCGGTGGTGCCGCCGGGGACGACGACGGTCGTGGTGGGCACCTCGACGATCGCCGGACCGGTGAGGACGTGGCCCGCGCGCAGCTCGCGGTAGTCGTAGATCGGCGTGTCGACGTAGCCGAGGCGGGCGTCGAGCTGGACCGGGCGCGTGGTCGTCGGGGTCGCGTCGGACTCCGCGGGCGGGATCTCGGGAAGTTTCGGGCTGAACGGCAGCACCCCGACGCCGCGGACGCGGAAGGTGATGGCCTGGATGCCGGCCTCGCGGAACCCGGCGTCCTTGCCGAACAGCTCGGCGTAACGGGCCTCGAACGCGGCCGCCGCGTCCTCGATCGCCGCCACGTCCAGCGGGCCGTCGGCCACCGGCGCGGTGACCTCGGCCAGCTGCATCGAGTACCGCATGTCGACCTCGCGGAACAGCTCGACGGTCTCGAACGTGACGCCCTGGCGTTCCAGGCCGTCGCGGACGCGCTTCTCGAGGTCGGCGAAGTTGCGTTCCGCGCGCTGCGGATCGAACGGGACGACGGTGGGGTCGGACAGCTCGGCGGCCAGCACGATGTCGCTCGACGCCAGCCCGAAGGCGGAGAACGCCGACGCCACCGGCCCGAGCGGGACGACGACCTCGTCGCAGCCCACCTCGGCCGCGTACCCGGCGCAGTGCGCGGGGCCGGCACCGCCGAAGGCGTAGAGCACGAAGTCGCGCGGGTCGTGGCCCGCCTCGACGACGGTCTTGCGCAGCAGGTCACCGGTCTGCGCGTTCTGCACCGTGTAGATGGCCGCGGCGGCCTCCTCGACGGTGAGGCCCAGCGGTTTGGCGATCTGGGTGTCGATGGCCTGGCGCGCCAGGTCCAGCGACAGCGGTTTGCGCCCGCCGAGCAGGCCCCGCTCGGGCAGGATGCCGAGGACGAGGTTGGCGTCGGTGTTGGTGGGCTCGGTGCCGCCGTTGCCGTAGCAGGCGGGGCCGGGGACGGCCTGCGCGCTGCGCGGGCCGATCCGCAGGTTGCCGCCCGCGTCGAGCCAGGCGATGGCGCCGCCGCCGGAACCGATGGCGTCGACGTGCAGGGTGGGCACGTTGATGGGGTGGTGGTTGATCACCGTGGTGGTGTCGCGCACCGGTTCGCCGTCGACGATCAGCCCGGCCAGGAACGTCGTGCCGCCGACGTCGGTGGAGATGATGTCGCGGTGCCCGAGCTGTCGGCCGAGCGCGACCGATCCCACGACGCCGCCGGTCAGGACCGACCCGACCGTGCTGATCGCGGTCGCCGGGGCCTGGGCGGCCGCGACGGCGCCACCGTTGGACTGCATGACGAGCAGCGGGCCGGTGAGGCCGTTGTCGCGCAACGACGACTCGAGCGTGCCGAGGTAGTCGCGCAGGCCGGGCCCGATCTGGGTGCTCATGATCGTGGTGGCGTTGCGGGCGAACTCCCGGATGCGGGGGCTGACCTCCGACGACAGCGCCACGAACAGGTCGGGTGCCTCCTCGGCGATGAGCTCGCGCAGCCGGCGCTCGTGCACCGGGTTGCGGAACGACCACAGCAGCGAGACCGCGATCGCCTTCACGCCGTCGGCGAGCAGGGCGCGGATCGCCGCCCGGGCCTCGTCCTCGTCGAGGGCGACGACGACGGTCCCGTCGCGGTCGATGCGCTCGGTGACCTCCAGGGCGTGCCGCTTGGGCAGGAGGGAGTGGTCCTTGGCCTGGCCGAGGACGTGCTGCAGCTCGTGCGGTGAGCGGCCCAGGTAGCGGCCCTCGACGTTCATGATGTAGATCGAGTCGCGGTGGCCCTTGGTGGTGAGGAACCCGACGGGCGGTACGTCACCGGTCACGAGCGCATTGAGCGACGAGGTCGTGCCGTGCGCGATGTGGTGGGTGTCGGCCAGCATCTCCGGCAGCGTCCGGCCGAGCTGCTCGGCGAGCAGCCCGAGCACGTCGAGGACGCCGCGGGAGTAGTCGGGCGGGGTCGAGGGGGACTTCGCGGCGAGCACGGTGCCGGCGTCGTCGTCGAGCACGGCATCGGTGAACGTGCCGCCCACGTCCACGCCGATGACATAGGCCATGACTCACGCTCCTTCGCGCGACGAGAGAGCCGCGTCGGCGCCGGGAGACCCCGGACCGCGGCATCTGACGGTTGCGTAGACTATTCAACACATTCGCTAACAGTCAAGCGGCCGAGGCGCTTGACGACCGCACCATCCATATCGTCGAATAGTCGACGTAATAGTCAAAGTCGGTGGCTGTGCCGCTGCCGGCGGGGGAGGTCGGGATGGATCTGCATCGCGTCGCGGTGCTCGGCGGTGGACCGGGCGGGCTCTACGCCGCACGACTGCTGAAGCTCGCGAACCCCGGGTGCGAGGTGGTCCTGCACGAGCAGGGTGAGCCCGACACGACGTTCGGCTTCGGGGTCGGACTCGCCGCGGGGACGCAGCGCAAGCTGGAGGCCGCCGACCCCGACACCCTGCGCGAGATCGTCGCCGCCGGGCTGCGCCACGACATGACGATGACCGTCGACGGGGGCATCGCGCGCGTGCGCAACGACCGGCTCGTCGGGATCGCCCGCACCGAGCTGCTGGCCGTCCTGCAGCGGCACGCCGAGAAGGCCGGGGTCGACCTCCGCTTCGGTGACCGTCGTGCGGCCGCGGACCTGGACGCCGAGGTCGTCGTCGCCGCGGACGGGGTCGGCAGCGCCACCCGCGAGGCGGGCGACTTCGGCGCGTCGATCGACGTCGGCCGCGGGCTCTACCTGTGGTGCGGCACCGACTTCGCCCTCGACGACGCCGTGTTCGCCCCGGTCCGCACCGAGCACGGCGTGTTCGTCACCCACGCATACCCGTACTCCGGCGCCGGTGCGACGGGCACGAGCACCTTCCTCATCGAGACCGACGAGGCGACGTGGCGGCGCGCAGGCTTCGACGCCACCACGGACGCGACCGACGCCTCCGACGACACCTCGTTGCGGTACCTGCAGGACGCGTTCGCCGGCACGCTGCGCGGGCACCGGCTGATCGGCAACCGCACCCGCTGGTTGCGGTTCCGCACGGTCCGCTGTGACCGCTGGTCCGACGGGCGCACCGTGCTGCTCGGCGACGCCGCCCACACCGCGCACTTCTCCATCGGCTCGGGCACCAAGCTCGCCATGGAGGACGCGATCGGGCTCGTCGACGCGCTGCGCGAGGAGCCCGACCGCGCCGCGGCGTTCGCCCGCTACGAACGCGTCCGCAGACCGTCGGTCGAGCGGCTGCAGGAGCTCGCGCGGCGCAGCCGGCTGTGGTGGGAGTCGTTCCCCGACCGGCTCGACCTGCCCGTCGAGCGGCTCATGGTCGCCTACATGTCCCGGGCGGGGAACGTGCCCCTCGAACGGTTCGCGAGCACCGCACCGGACGTCGTCGCCGCAGCGCTCACGCAGTACGGCGGCGACGGCCCCCCACCCGCGGGCGCGATCACCGACTGGGTGCTCGACCGCACCCGCCCGGCCCCCGCCGCGATGCGGGAGCTCCACGCCGACCTCGACGACCCCTGGTCTCCCGAGGGGGACGCGATCGTCGCCCGCGCCGCCGCCGGCACCGGGGCCGTCGTCCTCACCGGGGCCGCGGACCGGCCCGCCGTCCTCACCCGTACCGATCTCGCCGAGCGGGTACGGCGTGAGGCAGGGGTGCAGGTGGCCGTCGCCGCGCCCGCCGCCCTGCGTGACGACCTGGCCGCCGCGCTGGTCAGCGGCAGGATGGACCACATCGTGCTCACGGAGGAGCGATGACCACCGACCCCCGCCTGGTCCGCTACCCCGCCGACGACGCCGCCGCCTACCGCGCCGCCGGGCTGTGGGGCACTGCCACGATCGCGAACGAGCTGACCCGCGTCGCCGCCGCGCACCCGGACCGCGACGCCGTCGTCGCCCTCGACGGCCGGGTCACCTTCGGCGAGCTCGACACCCGCACCGACCTGCTCGCCGCCGGGCTCCTCGACCTCGGGCTGCGCCCCGGCGACCCCGTGCTGTTCCAGCTCACCAACCGGCTCGATGCCGTCGTCGCCTGGTACGGGGTGCTCAAGGCTGGGCTCGTGCCCGTCTGCACGCTCGCCGCGCACCGCGGCCACGAGATCGGCGAGATCAGCCGCCGGGTCGGTGCCGTCGCGCACCTCGTCGAGGCCGGCACGCGCGGGTTCGACCTCGTCGGGTTCGCCCTCGACCAGCAGCGCGACCACCCGACGCTGCGCCAGGTACTGGTCGTCGGCGACGACGACCGCGGCGTCCCGGTCACGTCCCTCGGCGCGGGGACCGACCCCGCCGCCGCGCGCGTCGCCGTCGAGAAGGTGCAGGCCGCGATCGACCCCGACGACGTCGCCGTCTTCCAGCTCTCCGGCGGCACGACGGGCGTGCCCAAGGTGATCCCGCGGCTGCACGCCGAGTACTGGTACAACGCCGCCGAGTACGCCCGCTCCTGGGGCTGGGACTCCACGACCCGCGTCGCCCACCTCATCCCGATCATCCACAACGCCGGGATCGTGTGTGCCGTGCACGCCCCGCACAGCGTCGGGGCGGCCCTGGTCCTGGGCACCGCGGACCTCGACGAGTCGTTGCCGCTCATGGCCCGCGAGGGCGCGACGCACGTCCTGCTCGGCCACGGCCACTTCCGCGCCGCCGACCATCCCGGGTTCGCCGCCGCGGCCGCCGCGCTCACCCAGGTCGTGCTCTCCGGGGCCAAGGTCCCACCCGCGCTGTTCGACGCGATCGAGGCACGCGGCATCTGGTCGGGACAGCTGTTCGGGATGGGGGAGGGCCTGTTCCTGACGACGCGTCCCGGCGCGGCGCGCGAGGCCCGCGCGACGACGGTGGGCACCCCGCTGTCGCCGCACGACGAGATCCGCATCCTCGTGCCGGGCAGCGAGGACGAGGTGCCCGACGGGGAGGTCGGCGAGCTCGCCTGCCGCGGCCCGTACACGCTGCGCGGCTACTTCGACGCCCCCGACCACAACGCCCGCGCCTTCACCTCCGACGGCTTCTACCGCACCGGCGACCTCGCCGCGGTGCGCAGCATCGGCGGCGACCGGTGCGTGTCCGTCGAGGGGCGGATCAAGGACCTGATCAACCGTGGCGGGGAGAAGATCAACGCCGAGGAGGTCGAGCTGCTCCTGCTGCGCCACCCCCGCGTCGCCGCCGCGGCGGTCGTCGCCATGCCCGACCCGCGGCTGGGGGAGCGGACCTGCGCCTACGTCGTCGTCCGCGGCGAGCCGCTGGACCTGCCCGAGGTGCAGGCCCACTTCGCAGCGCTCGACGTCGCCAAGTTCAAGTGGCCCGAACGCATCGAGCACCTCGACGAGATCCCCCGCACGCTCGTCGGCAAGACCGACAAGAAACGGCTGCAGGCCGCGATCACCGCCACGCTGACCGAGGAGAACCCATGACGCCGCACCGCATCGGGCTGGTCGTCCCCAGCTCGAACGTCACCGTCGAGACGGAGATCCCGGCGCTGCTCGCCAGGCACGCCGACGCGACGTTCTCCTTCCACGGCAGCCGGATGCGGATGCACCGCGTCTCGCCGGAGGAGCTGCGTGCCATGAACGCCCAGCGTGAACGGTGTGTCGACGAGCTGGCCGACGCCGGCGTCGATGCCCTGCTCTACGCGTGCCTGGTGGCGCTGATGGCGCAGGGGCCGGGGGAGCACCAGCGCGTGGAGGCCCTGGTGGGTGACCAGCTGCCCGACACCGTCGTCCGGTCCAGCGCCGGCGCGCTGGTCGAGGGGCTGCAGGCGCTGGGCGCGCGGCGGATCGCGCTGGTCACGCCGTACCTGCGGCCGCTCGCCGAGCAGGTCGTCGGCTACCTGGAGGCCGAGGGCTTCGAGGTCGTCGACTGGGCGGCACTCGAGGTGGGCGACAACGCGGAGGTCGGCTGCATCCCGGGCGAGCGGGTCATGACCGCCGCCCGCGGGCTGTCCATGGCGGGAGCCGACGCGCTCGTCATCTCGGCGTGCGTGCAGATGCCCTCGCTCGACCTCGTGGCCCCCGCCGAGGCGGAGTTCGGCCTTCCGGTGCTGTCGGCCGCGACGGCGGGTGCCTTCTCGCTGCTGCGGGCGCTGGACCTGGATCCCCGGCTGCCCGGCGCGGGCACGCTGCTCGCCGGGGCCGGCTCGTCGGTCGGGGCCTCTACGATCGCGTCATGAGCGGTGCGGAGTTCCGGGGACGGCGTGCGGCCGGTGTGACGACGCGGCGCGAGCTCGTCGAGAACGAGCTCCTCGAGCACGCCACCCGGCTGTTCGCCGAACGTGGTTTCGCCGGGACGAGCCTGCAGGACATCGCCGACGCCCTCGGTATCACCCGGCCCGCCCTGTACTACTACGTGAAGAGCAAGGACGAGCTGCTCGCGAAGCTCGTCACCGAGGTCACCAACGGTCCACTCGACGAGCTCGACGCGCTGGCCGCCCGCGCGGACGTCGACGCGGTGGCCAAGCTGCGCGGTGTCGTCGAGATCATCGCGGGCCGCAGGGTCACCCAGCCCGAGCAGTTCCGGCTGCTCATCCGGTCGGAGGCGGAGCTGCCGGCGGAGCTCACCGAGGCGTACGCCGCATCGCGCCGCGACGTGCTGCGCACCATCGCCGGTGTCGTCGAGGAGGGGGTGCGCGCGGGCCTGTTCCGTCCCGTCGACGCCCGGGTCGCGGCCCTCGGGGTCCTGGGGATGTGCAACTGGGTGGC
Organism: Pseudonocardia sulfidoxydans NBRC 16205; assembly: GCF_007989085.1. GTDB lineage: Bacteria > Actinomycetota > Actinomycetes > Mycobacteriales > Pseudonocardiaceae > Pseudonocardia > Pseudonocardia sulfidoxydans. The sequence continues at coordinate 84,944 of NZ_BJVJ01000001.1, read as the reverse complement.
GTGGTGGTTCCACCCGGGTGGGCGTGACTCCGGGTGGTCGGTGGTCTCGCAGCTGGCCGACATGGCCGTCGGGGCGCTGGCGAGGCCGGACGCGCAGACGCTCGACGGTGAGGGTCCGGCGGCGGCGCTGAAGATGCTGCGCCAGGACCTCGACCATCTCGAGCGCGTGCTCGATCTCTGAGGCCCCGAGGCCCCAAGGCCCGAGGTCTCTGAGGCGAGGTGTCCAGAGGGCTCTCCACCGCTGGTGGAGGGCCCTTTTCGCGTGCCGCGACGGCGGATGATTCAGCGCATGCGTAGAACTGTTGACGCAACCGTAAGCGCGCGCGTACCGTCGGGCTCATGACGGAACAGGACCATCGGGTCCGCGGCGTCGACCACGTCGCCTTCCCGACCTTTGATCCCGCGGCGACGGTGCGCTTCTACCGCGACGTCCTGGGCTTCCCGGTCGTGCACTCGATCTGTGCCGCGGGCTGGGGCCCGGAGAACCACCCGGACTTCATCCACTTCTTCTTCGACATCGGCAACGACGACCGGATCGCGTTCTTCTACTACTTCGGTGCGACGCCGCAGGTCGGCGGCCCGGTGGGGGAGAAGGGCGACGTCTACGCCCGCTTCGGCGCCGACGTGCCGGAGTACTTCGTCCGTTCCCGGCACCTCGCCATCCATGTCGACTCCGAGGACGACCTGCTGGAGTACCGGCGCCGCCTCGACGCCAGCTCCTGGCCCGTCGAGATGCAGATCCAGCACGAGACCATCGAGTCGATCTACACCCACGACCCGAACGGCTACATGTTCGAGATCACCCGCGCCATGCGGCCCGTGACGCCGCAGGAGGACGACGACGCCGCCCTGACGATCGACGCGCTGCTCGACGTCGTCGCCGGCCCCGAACCGACATTCGGGAAGCTGTTGGCGCGCAAGGCCGAACTCATCGTCGAGCGGGTGCCGGTGTGACCACCCTGTACGTGCTCGACGTCCCGGAGAACACCGCTGTCGTCAAGATCGCCGATGAGGACCCCGAGGTGACCGTCGGGCGGCGTGGCTGGTACTTCGAGATCAGCTCGGCAGGCTCGATCGTCGTCGACCGGCGCGCGACCGGCTGCCGCCACGCCGTCTGGTACTCCTGCGTCGCCGGGGTGGGCCGTGATGGCCGGATCACCCAGCACGACAAGAACGCCCTGCGCGTGGACCCGGTGTGAGCACCGGCCTGGGCGCCGGGCGCTACCTGGCCGCGGGCCGACGGCCGGCCTCGACGACGACCACGGTCCACGAGCTGACCACGGCCGACGGCGCGACCGTCCGCGGCGTGCTGGCCACCGTGCCGGGCGCGCGGACCGTCGTCGGCCTCATGCACCCGCGCCAGGACCTCACCCATCACCCCCTCGTGCCCCTGCTGCTGCAGGCCGGTGCCGCGGTGTGGACCCAGCACACCCGGTCGGTCAACAACGACCTCACCCTCGTCCACGAGCAGGCGCTGCTCGACGTCGCCGCCGGCATGGTCTTCCTGCGCGACGAGGGATTCGACTCGGTGGTCACGCTCGGGCACTCCGGCGGCGGCACCCTCTACGCCTTCTACCTGTCCCAGGCCTCGCTGCCTGCGGCGCAACGGCTCACGCGCACCCCGGGGGGTCGTCCCGTCCCGTTGGCCGACGCCGACATGCCCGTCGCCGACGGCGCCGTCTTCCTCGCCCCCCACCCCGGGCAGGGGGCGCTGCTGCTGGGCTGCATCGACCCGTCGGTGGCCGACGAGGCCGATCCGCTCTCGGTCGTTCCCTCGCTCGACCCGTTCTCCCCGGACAACGGGTTCGCCGCGCCGCCGCGCAGCTCGTCGTACTCCGCGGAGTTCCTCGACCGGTACCGCGCGGCCCAGCGCGACCGGGTCGCGCGCATCGACGCCGTCGCCCGCGCGTCGCTCGCCCGCACGGCCTCGGCCCGCGCGGCGTTCAGGAGCACCGGTGATGCCGCCGACCGGCGGCGTGCCCTCGCGCCGCGGATCCTCACGGTCTTCCGAACCGACGCCGACCCGCGCACCGTCGACCTCTCGATCGACCCCAGCGACCGGCCGTACGGGTCGCTCTTCGGCACGCGTCCCGACCTGATCAACTACGGCCAGGTCGGGTTCGGCCGGCTCACCACGCCCGAGGCGTGGCTCTCGACGTGGTCGGGCCTGAGCTCGAACGCGGACTTCGCCCGGTGCGCCCCCGGGGTCACCGTGCCCACGCTGTTCGTCGAGCTCACCGGTGACCAGGCCGCCTTCCCGGCCGACTCGCGCCGCATGACCGCCGCCCTCGGTGCCGCCGACCTCACCGTCGAGACCGTGCGCGGGTTGCACTTCGGCGGTGCCCTCGCCGAGGGTGAACCGACCGGCAACGAGCTCGCGGCCGCTCGCATCGCCGACTGGCTGGGCGAGCGCTACGGGCTGGCGCCGCCGGGCTGAGCAGTGTCCCTCGGAGCCGGGCCCGCCACGGTGGGCCCGGCGCGTCCGTGTGCGCGAAAAAGCATTGCGCGACAACGGAATTGGGCCGCACGAGCGCTGGCTTTTCAGCGGGTTCGTCGAATAACCTACGAATGAGTCGCAAGGTCTCGACGCGCAAAGGAGCGTGCGATGGTCGCCAGTGAACGGACCGCTTTCAACCCCCTCGCCCCGGCCGGTCGCGACGAGGTGCGCCGTGGTCTCGCCGACGCCCGCGGGGGCGGCTGCCCGGTCACCGGGGTCGCGCCCGGCCTCGGGTTCGTCTCCCACCACCGGCACGCCCGCGAGGCCCTGCTCGACCACGGCAGCTTCAGCAACCACGGCAACTTCGTCCTGGAGAGCGACGGCGACGGCCCGGCCCCGCCCGACCTCATCACCCAGAGCGACCCGCCCGAGCACACCCGGCTGCGCGCCCTCCTGCGCCCCGGGTTCGCCCGCGCCGCCATCACCGACGCCGCCCCCTGGATCGCCGAGTACGTCGACGAGCTCATCGACGGCCTGCCCGACGGCGGGCCCGCCGACATCGTCGGCGACCTCGCGCTCCCACTGACCGCGCGCGTCATCGGCCGCCTCGTCGGGGTCCCCGCCGACGACGCCGCAGAGCTCGCGCAGCTCTCCCTCGACATCACCGCGATCCTGCCCGCGAGCTTCGTCGGTACCCGGATGTGGGCGCGGCTGGAGGAGTACTTCACTGCCGCCGCCCGGCAACGACGCACCGCCGACACCCCGCCCGACGACCTCGTCACCCTGCTCGCCCTCGGTGAGATCGACGGCAGGCCCCTCACCGACCGGGAGGTCGCCTTCCACGCCTGGCAGCTGTTCGTCGCGGGGCTGGAGAGCACCGCCTACACGATCGGCTCCACCGTCTGGGAGCTGCTGGCCGACCGCAGCCGGTGGGAGGCGCTGCTCGCCGACCGATCGTTGCTCGACAACGCCCGCGAGGAAGGCCTTCGCCACGGCTCCGCGATCCGCTGGGTGCTGCGCACCGTCACCGGCCCCGCCCACGTCGACGGCGATTCCGTGGCCGCCGGCGACCGGCTGATCGTCGGTCTGGAGTCGGCCAACATGGACGAGGAGGTCTTCGGACCGGACGCCGCCGACTTCGACCTGCACCGCTCGACCGCGCGCCGCCACCTCTCGTTCGGCCACGGCATCCACCTGTGCCTCGGCGCCGAGCTGTCCCGCATCGAGATCTCCACGGCACTGGGCGCCCTGCTCGACCGCATGCCGGGGCTGCGCCTGGCCCCCGACGCGACCCGTGTCGACGTCGCGAGCCCGATGTTCTGCGGTCCCCAGCGCGTCGACGTCGTGTGGTGACCCCGCGCTGTGGCCCGACAACGGGTCCACGTCATCGGTCTGTGCGTGCCCCGGATTGTCGTAGGTCGACGTCGGAGTCGGCGACATGACCGCTGTATCGGCCGACGGGGAGAGCAGGCTGCCGTTCGGCGACGCCGCGCCCGCGCAGGTCCGGGCCGAGCTGACCACCGAAGATGCAGCAGCGTTCGGCCGGCAGTCGCGGCGGCTGATGGGCTCGATGACGCCACACCGCGCGGGGACCGCGAACCCCCCGCCGTGGGTCAGCGGATACGCGCGCCGTACACGTGGTCGACGGTCATCGTCATGAGGACGCGACGGTCCTCCACCATGACGCGGCGGTACTCGTCCCAGTCCGGGTGTTCGCCCGCGGCCGCGCGGTAGTACCCGACGAGGGCCTCCACCTCGGGGCCGTCCGGGTGCCGGGGCCGACGAGCGTCGCCACACCCTCGACCGTCGCCCAGCCCCATCCGTCGGCGCTGGTGACCTCCAGGGTCGCGCGCGGGTCGCGGCGCAGGTTCGCGGTCTTCGCGCGACCCTCCGTCATCGACACGTGCAGCAGTCCGGCGTCACGGTCGTAGAAAGGGGTGACCGGCGAGAGCTGCGGGCGGCCGTCGGACTTGATCGTCGCCAGGACACCGAGCCGACTCTCGGCGAGCAACGCGTGCGGGTCGAACGGGGACGAGGTCATGCCCGTGCCAACCCCGCCCGCGAGGTCGGAATTCCGCGGTTCAGTGGAACGGTTTGTGCGGGATCTCGGCCTCGTTGAGCTGTTGGTCGGCGTCGACCCAGATCGCGTCGTCCTCGATCTTGCACGCGTACACCGGGATCGGGCTGACCGCGGGCACCCCGCGGGGCTCACCGGTCCGCAGGTCGAAGCAGGAGTTGTGCGCCGGGCAGATGAGGGTGTCGTCCTCCTGCAGGTACCCCTCGTTGAGGGGCTGCTGCTGGTGGGTGCAGGTGTTGTGGACGGCGACGGCCTCGTCCTCGTAGAGCCGCACCACGCAGATGGGCTCGCCCTTCATCTCGACGACCATCATGTCGCCCTCTTCGAGCTGGTCGAGGTCCGCGACCGCTTCCCATGCCATGGCTGCCTCCTAGGTGGTGGTGGGGGCACTACGGGTCCGGGTGCGGCCCTCCGCGGGCGCGGCGCCCGACCGGGTCCCGCGCGCCCGCGGCTGCGAGCCCCGCACCTCGACCCAGCCGTTGCGGATCCGGGTGGGCAGCACGGGCTGGGGGTGGTGGGCGGGGCCGCGGACGATGTGTCCGTCGCGCAGGTCGAACAGCGACTCGTGCAGCGGGCAGGAGATGACGCAGCCGACGACCTCGCCGCGGCTGAGCAGGCCACCGGCGTGGCTGCACAGGTCGTCGAGGGCGTGGACGGTGTCGCCGGAGCGGTGGAGCACGACCTGCCGTCCTTCGACGGTGACGCCGGTGGTGGCGCCGTCGGGCAGGTCGGTCTCCTCGACCGCCTTGACCCACCGGTTGGGACCGGCGGTGTTCGCGACCCGGTTGACCATGAGGCCGCGACCCTGCACGAGGTGCCCGCCGACGTAACCCGCCGCGGCGGTGACGGCCATACCGGCCATGCCGAGTGCCTGCGCGGGACGGCGTCTCCCGGCGACGCGGGCGGCCAGCGACGCCGCGGCCAGGGTGGTCCCGGCGAGGTTCATCATCCCGTGCAGCAGACCGACGCGGCGGTCCTCGCCGTCGCTGACGGTCCAGTCCGTGGCGCCGGTCGCGACGGTGGCGGCGGCCGCGGCGATCCCGGCGGCGCTGAGCGCCCCGGCGGGGTCGAGTCCCTTGCCTGCGGCGCCGACGTCCTTGCCGAGGACGTCGAGCACGACCGACCCGGCCCAGAACCCGATCGGCAGGTCGCTCAGCGCGGCGTGCAGCGAGTGCCCGGCCCACCGGCCGCCGTGCATGAGCTCGACGACGGGGTTGGAGCGGTGCCGGTCGTAGACGGGCAGGACGGCGGCGGCGACCTTCTCGTCGGCGTCGCGCAGCCAGGGCCATGAGGTGATCGCGGCGAACAGGTCGCGGTGCCAGGTCGTCAGCCGGGACGCGCCCCCGGGCGCGTCGGCGCCTGACGGTGTGTCCGAACTCGACATCGCTGCTCCGCTCGTTCCAGTGCCGCTCGTCGTGCTGCCGCGTCGTTGCGACGACTCGCATGATCGCACCGCGCAAGTGTGTCCACCATCACCGTGTTTCTCGCCGAGTGATGATCGGACGGTCCGCTGACGATCACCCCAGGTCCGGGCCCGGTCCGGATTCACCGCACGTCGAATGGTGGATGTCCCGGCGGTCGGGGTGGGGCAGGGTGGACCGGTGACCGGACCCGTGTGGGTGCTCGACGAGGACGACGCGCTGGAGGTCCTCGCCTACCTGGTCACCGCTGCCCGCACCCAGGTCGACGAGGCCGCCGAGTACGGCCCGATGCGGCTGCTCACGGCCGCCCGCAAGGTCGCGGACCGGCTCGCGTCGAGGGCCTCGGAGCCGACGGCGGCGTTCGCCCGCGACCACGTCGACCCGATGCCCGAGCTCGCCGTCCCGCGGGAGGGTCGCGAGGAGTACCTCGCCCGTCTCGACGCCCTCTGCGCCGAGCTGGGTTCGGTGCTCGCGGCCCGCTACGTGCCGGGCCGCTCGTCGTGAACGACGCGAACCCGGTGCTCGCGGCGATCCGCAGCCGCCGCGTCGTCCGCGCGATGACCGACGAACCGTTGCCGCGCGCGACGCTCGAGGAGATCCTCGACGCCGCCCGGTGGGCGCCGACGGCCGGCAACCGGCACCTGCAACGGTTCGTCGCCAGCGACGATCCGGGCACGTTGCGGGCGCTGCGCATGGTGTCGCCGGGCATGCTGCAGCGGCCGGTGGCCGTCGTCGCGATCTGCGTCGACCGCGACCTGGCCGTCGACTACGGGTTCGCCCGCGACGCGCACAGCCTGTCGGTCGACGTCGGTACCGCGGCCGCGACGGTGCTGCTCGCCGCCCACGCGCTGGGCGTCGGTGGCGGACCGGTCACGTCGTTCAGCCGGGCCGCGGCCGGCGTGGTGCTCGACGTCCCCGCGGGCTGGACGCCGGAGTTCCTCGTCTGCCTCGGCCACCCGGCCCAGGGCGGGCCGGGGGAGATGCGGCGGGGCACCCGGGTGACCTGGCAGGACCTGACGGTGTGGGCGCCCCGCGCGTGACGGGTCAGGGGACCCGCCACCCGAACCTCACAGGGAGTCGAGCGCCACGCCGACCGCCGGGAACGTGCGGAACCGCAGCAGCAGGTGCCGGTCGCGGCCGCTGAGGGCGACTGTGTGCTTGGACGTGCCGACGAGGTCGACCGTCAGACCGTGCGCCTGCGCGACCTCCCGGGCCCGGTCGAGGACCGTGACCGAGCCGGGGGCCACCGACGTCACACCGGACAGGTCGACGAGCACGTGCCGTGTCACGCAGCTGCCGGCGGCGACGAGCCGGCACCGGGCGTCGACGAGGCGCAGCACCCGGTTCGCGGTGGCGGTGTCGAGGTCGCCGGTCACGCGGACGAGGTGCACCGCCGGGGCGGGCGACTCGATTGCCAGGAACGCGTTGTGCGCGAGCGTCATTCAGCGCCTCCGTGGGAGAGGAGGCGGCTTCTTCACCCCGGGGAGCGGGCGTCGGCAGGACGCCCTGTGACGCAGGCTACCCGGATCCGGCGCGCGCGAGCACGTCGCGCGCGGAGCGCACGACGGCCTCGTCGAGCATGCGGCCGGTCCGCGGGTCGATCGCGATGCCGGACCCGGCGGCGTCGAGGGTGTCCACGACCGCCCGCGCCCGGTCGAGCTCGTCGGCGGTCGGCGTGAACGCGGCGTTGATCACCGGGACCTGCTTGGGGTGCACGGCGGTCCGGGCCCGGAACCCCTGCCGCAGCAGCGCGGCGGTGCTCGCCGCGAGGTCGTCGTCGGTGGCGGTCAGGTCGGTCTCGACGGGCGCGACGGGCGCGACGAGCCCTGCCGCCGCCGAGGCGACGACGATCGCCGCCCGGTGCGGCGCCAGCTCGGCGCGGTCGGGCCCGGGCACCAGCCCGAGGTCGGCGGCCAGGTCGGCCTCGCCGATCGCGAGCCGCTGCACGCGGGGCCCGCGGGACAGCGCGGCGACCTCGAGGAGCCCGGCCGCCGTCTCGACGACCGGCACGACCGCCACGGACCCGGACTGCACGCCGGCGGCCCGTTCCGCGTCGAGGAGCAGGGAGTCGGTGCGGCGCAACGACTCCGGCGTCGCCTTGGGGAGCAGGATGCCCGCCAGTGCGACGCCGGTGACAGCGGCGACGTCGTCGGCGAGCCGGTCGGCGTTCACCCGCACCCAGCGCTCGGGGCCGTCGCCGGCCGGTGCCGCCCGCAGGTGCGCGGCGACGGCGGCCCGGGCGGCGTCCTTGGCCGGCGGGGCGACGGCGTCCTCCAGGTCGAACACCAGTGCGTCCGCGCCGCGCTCGCCGGCGCGGGCGAAGCGCTCGCCGCGGTCGCCCGGCACGTAGAGGTAGCTGCGCGGACGCACCGGCTCAGCTCCGGCCGGTCGGACGGTGCAGGTAGCCGCCGACGGGTTCGCCGACGACCTTGCGGTCGGCGAGCACCTGGTGCCCGCGCACGAACGTGTCGGTGACGACGGCGTCGAGCTCGAAACCCTCGAACGGCGTGTACTCCTGCGCGGACTCGGAGTCGGCGGCGCGGACGGTCCAGTGGACGTCCGGGTCGAGCAGGGCGACGTCGGCGTCGAAGCCGACGGCGATGGCGCCCTTGGTGCGCAGCCCGAATCGCTGCGCGGGGTTCCACGCGGTCAGCTCGGCCATCCGCTGGGTCGACAGCCCGCGCTTCGTGCCCTCGGAGTACAGGCCGGCGAGCAGGTACTCGGCGCCGCCGAACCCGGACTTGGCGACGAACACGTCGTCGCGCGGGTCGCCGAACTTCATCTCGTCGCGGCAGCAGGCGTGGTCGGAGACGACCCAGTCGAGCTCACCGGCGAGCAGGTGCGTCCACAGCGCCTCGACGTCCTCGCGGGGGCGGATCGGCGGGTTCACCTTGGCGCCCAGGCCCGACGCGGTGTCGACGTCGGCGAGCAGGTGCCCGATCGTCACCTCGCGGCGGAAGTCGATGTGCGGGAAGGCCCCTGCCATGCGCAGCGCGGCGTCGACGGCCTTGGCCGAGCTCAGGTGCAGCAGGTTGATCTTGGGCAGTCCGGTCTCGTGCGCCAGGTACGAGGCGATGGAGACGGCGAGGCCCTCGGAGTGCGGCGGGCGCGACGCCGAGTAGGCGCGCAGCCCGGTCAGCGAGTCGTCGGCCTCGACGATCTTCTGGTACGCCGTCATGATCTCGGCGGTCTCGCAGTGCAGGCCGAGCGAGATCTCCTCGGCGAGGTCCGGGAACCGCTCGCGGGCGGCCTGGATGCCGCGCATGACGAACTCGAAGTGGGCGATGTCGTAGCGCTCGCCCTCGGGGGTCATGAGGAACGAGCTCTGGTCGTTCGAGCGCCCGTGCAGGCCGTGCCCGCCGTAGAACATGAAGATCTTGAACGAGGTGACGCCGAACTCCTCGATCAGGCGCGGGATCTCGTCGATGTGCTCGCGCATCATCGGGGCGAGATGGAAGGCGTAGTCGACGAGCGCGCGCCCGGCCGAGGCGTCGAGGACCTCGGGGAAGAAGTCGCGGTAGGGGCCGCCCTTGTTCAGGTAGTACTGCCCGGTGCGCATGTAGTTCAGTGCGGTGGTGACCCCGCCTTGCGCGCACGCGCGGCTCTCGATGGAGGTGTCCTCGGACAGCGGGTTGTAGATGCCCCAGTGCTGGTGGGCGTCGACGACGCCCGGGAAGGCCAGCTTGCCGGCGGCGTCGACGACCACGGTCGCGTCCTCGACCGGGATGCCCGGCTCGAGGCGGACGATCTTCCCGTCGGACACGCCGATGTCGAGACGGTCGGGCTCGGGCCGGTCGTGACCGGCGACGGCGGCGTTGGTGATGAGCAGGTCGAGAGCCACGTGCTACTCCTCGGTCGAGGTGGGGGTGAGCCGGGCCAGCAGGCGCCCGACGACCGCGGCGTCGTCGGAGCCGGCCAGGCCCAGCACGGTGTCGGTGACCTCGTCGGCGACGGCGGAGGCCACGTCGGCGGGCAGCGTCACCGCGAGGTTGTCGCGGAACTTGCGGGCGTGCTCGTCGTCGGTCAGCGGCCGGTCGGGGCCGCCGCGGTTGGTGAGCACCTCCTCGGTCCACTCCGTCCCGTCGGCGGTGGTGACGCGCAGGACCGCCGGGAACTGGTGGGGGAACACGGCGTCGCACCGCTCGTCGGCGATGACGTCGACCTTCGACATCAGCGCCCGCCGGTCGGGGTCGGCGGCGAGCGCGTCGGTGTAGTCGCCGAGCGCCGCGCCGAGCCCGCCGCCGCCGAACAGGCCGACGGCCACGGCGTAGGGGCCGGAGAACTGGGCCTGGTACCCGGTGACGGGCGCCCGCTTGGTCTCGATCGGCTCGCCGATGGTGCGGATCACCGCACCCGGCACGCCGAGCACCGCGGCCGTGACGTCCTGCGGGCGGACGCCCCGCTCGCGCAGCCGGGCGGCGGCGTCGACGGCAGTGTGGGTGAAGTGGTTGGCGGGGTAGGGCTTGAAGAAGATGCCCGGCACCGCCCACTCGTCGCCGAGGCCGTCGGTGATGGCGCGGTGGTCGGCCTCGCCGCGCAGGAACGCCTCGAAGAACCCGAACCGGCCCTCCAGGACCGTGGGCGGGCCGGTGAACCCGCGGCGGACCAGCTGCGCGGCGGTGACGGCCGAGTGCGCCGCCCAGCCGCAGTGCAGCCGCTTCACGGTGCCGCCCGTGCGGTTGGCCTCGATGACCCCGGCCGCCATCGACGCGGTGATGCCGAGCGCGTCGCGCACACCGTCCTCGCCGAGGTCGAGCAGGAGCGCGGCCGCGGCGGCCCCGCCCATCGCCCCGCAGATCGACGTCGCGTGCTGGCCGTGTTCGAAGAACACCGAGTTGCCGAGCGCCTCGTCGTAGCCGGCCATGCCGAGCCGGACGGTGATCTCCAGCCCGACCGCGACGGCCTCGACGGTCCGGGCGCCGGACGCGCCCGCGTACTCGGCCGCGGCGAGCGCGGCCGGCACCACGGCGGCGCTGGGGTGCAGCACCGACGGCAGGTGGGTGTCGTCGTAGTCCAGCGAGTGCGCGGTGACGCCGTTGGCGAACGCCGCCCACGCGGCGGGCACCGCGGCGCGCAGCCCGACGGCGTGGGCCTGCGGTGCACCGCCCTGCTCGGCGACGTGCTCGAGGGCGGCGCGGCTCGTCGGCAGGTCGAGCGCGGCGACGCAGAGCCCGAGGACGTCGAGCACGCGACGACCGACGCTCGTGGTGACGTCGTCGGGAAGCGGGCTCTGGGTGGACTTCGCGGCGAAGGCCGCGAGGTGTTCGGACAGCGTGCGCTCAGCCACCGCTGACCACCGCCAGTGGCCGGACCGGGGAACCGGTGGCGCCGAACAGGGCCAGCGGGCTGAGCACGAACAGGAACTCGTGGACGCCGGCGGCGGCGAGGTCGTCGAGCGCCATCGCCTCGATGATGTAGATGCCCGCCTCGACGAGCAGCACCCGGTGCGCCGGCAGCACCGCGTGGCCGGCGCCGGGGGCGAGCCGCTCGAAGGCGATGGTGTCGGCACCCGCGGCGTGCAGCCGGCGCTCGGCCAGCCACTGCGCTCCGGCCTCCGACACCCCGGGGACACCGGAGTCGTGGCCGACGTAGACCTTCGGGTCGGGGTCGGTGAAGTGCCGTCCCCAGCCGCTGCGGACCAGGACGACGTCGCCCTCGGCGGGCACGGTGCCCTGGCGCTGCACGGTCGCGTCGAGGTCGTCGCGGGTGATCTCGTAGCCGTCGGCGCAGTGCGCCACGCCGAGGGTGGTGGGGACGTCGAGGAGGATCCCGCGGCGCACGATCGGCGCGATGGTGTGCGCTCCGAGGTCGGCGTAGCGGCCGCCGATGCCGGCCTCGTGCGCGTCGGACCCGTCGTGGAGGCGGCCGTCCTGGGAGACGTGGGAGAACGCGTCGATGTGGGTGCCGACGTGCGTGCCCATCGTGATCATGTCGTTGGCCGCCGAGGCGCCGTCGCTGCGCACCCGGTCGCCGTGGCGGCGCGGGAGCGTGTGCCAGTACGGCGGGTGGTTCGGCGACTGCGGCATGCCGATGGTCAGCGGGCGGCCCAGGTCGTGGACCGTCACGCCGCCGGCGAGGGCGGCCAGGAGCGGGTCGGCCCGCTCTGTCGTCGTGGGGGTCATGCGTCCTCTCCGTCTCGCGGGAGGCGTCGTCAGGCGACGACGCCGCGCTCCCGCAGCTCTGCGACGGCGTCCGGGTCCATGCCCAGCTCGCCGACGAGCAGCTCGTCGGTGTCGGCACCCGGTGGGCGCCCGGTGAACCGGATCGACCCGGGGGTGCGCGACATCCGCCACATCACGTCGTGCATGGCGATCGGCCCGAGGTCCGGGTCCTCGACGGTCGTGATCATCTTCGTTCCCCGCACGTGCGGGTCGGCGACGATGTCGCTCGCGTCGTAGATCGGGGCGACGGCGGCACCGGCGGCGGCGAACGCCTCCGACACCTCGTCGCGGGTGCGCGCGGCGATCCAGTCGCCGACGTAGCTGTCGAGCAGGTCGGCGTGCTCGGCGCGCTGGGCACCCGTGGCGAACCAGGGCTCGTCGATCACCTCGGGGTGCCCGACGAGCTCCATGACGCGCTCGGCGACCTTCTGCGCGCTCGTCGACACCGCGACCCAGCGGTCGTCCTTGGTGCGGTAGGTGTTGCGCGGCGCGTTGTTGGCCGAACGGTTGCCGTTGCGCATGCCGATCTCGCCGAGCTGGTCGTACACCGTCGGCCCGGGCCCGACCGCGGTCAGGATCGGGGCGAGCAGGCTCATGTCGATCACCTGGCCGCGGCCGCGCTCGTCGCCGGAGCCGTGGTCGCGGGCGTAGAGCGCCATCGACACCGCCGACGACGCCGCGATCCCGGCGATGCTGTCGGCCAGCCCGAACGCCGGCAGGGTCGGCGGCCCGTCGGCCTGCCCGGTGAGGTGCGCGAACCCGCTCATCGCCTCCGCGAGCGTGCCGAAACCGGCGCGCGAGGCGTAGGGGCCGGTCTGGCCGAACCCGGTGACACGCACCAGGACCAGGCCGGGGTTGAGCTCGTGCAGCACGCCGGGGCCCAGGCCCCAGCGTTCGAACGTGCCCGGCCGGAAGTTCTCGACGACGACGTCGGCGCCGCGGACCAGCTCCTTGAACACGGCCGCGCCGCCCGGGTCGGACAGGCTCAGCCCGATCGTGCGCTTGTTGCGGGAGATCTCCTTCCACCACAGCGGGACGCCGTCCTTGGACCGGCCGTGCCCGCGCATGCTGTCGCCCGCGACGGGGTGCTCGATCTTGACGACGTCGGCGCCGTAGTCGCCGAGGATCTGCGCGCACAGCGGCCCGGCGAGGATGGTCGAGGCGTCGATGACGCGGACGCCGGCGAGCGGGCCGGCCGGGGCGGTGGGGGAGCTGGTCACAGCGCGTCCACCACGCCGTCGGGCTGCCAGCCGAGCTCCAGGCTGATCTTGTGCGCGGCGGCGACGACGCGGGTGCCGTAGTCGGCTGCGACGTCGGGGCCGAACCGGTCGACCGGCCCGCACAGCGACACCGCGCCGAACACACCGCCGTCGGCGAGCAGCACCGCGGCGGCGACGCTGCCCGCGCCGTGCTGGCGCTCCCCCCGGCTCGCGGCGTACCCGCACTCGCGGATCGCGCGCAGATCGGCGCGCAGCGCGTCGGCGGAGGTGATGGTGTTCCCGGTGACGGCCGCGAGGGCGTGCGCCTCCAGGTACTCCTCGACCTCGGTGTCGGAGAGCGCGGCGAGGATCGCCTTCGACGACGAGCCCGCGTGCAGTGCGTGTGCGGTGCCGAGCGCGACCGACATCCGGATCTCGTGCGGGGACAGGACCTGGTCGATGTAGACGCGGGCCGCGCCCTGGCGGGCCGACAGCGTCGCGGTCTCGCCGGTCTCCTGCACGAGCCGCTGCAGATGCGGCCGGGCGATGCGTGGCACGTCGAGGCCGCGCAGCGCGGCCATCCCGACCTGCAGCGCGCCCGTGCCGAGCCGGTAGCCCTTCGTCACCTCGTCGAAGGCCAGGAAGTCCAGCGCGACGAGCTCCTTGAGGATGCGGTGCGCGACCGTCTTGGACAGTCCCAGCTCGCGCGAGATCGCCGAGACCCCCATCGCCTCGGGCGCCCGCTCGGACAGCGTGCCGATCACGGCCAGTGCCCGGGCGAGGCCCGAGCGGGAACCGGCGTCGGTCGCGCCGGGGTCCTGCGGCGGATCGCCTCCCGTCGACAACACGTGCATGTCCCCCCTGTCCTTCCCGGTCACGGCGCGCCCCGGACGTCCAGCGTCACGGTCGCGCCGACGCGCAGCGCGTTCGAGTACGGGCACACCTGGTGGGCGCGCTCGACCAGGCCGGCCAGTGTCGCCTGCGGGCAGTCGGGCGCGTCGACGGTGAGCGCGGCGCTGATCGAGTACCGGCCGTCCTCGCCGGCGTGCAGCGAGACCGCGGCGGTCACCGTCGGGTCGCCGATCTTCTCCTTGGCGGTGCGCGCGGCGCCGTGCAGCGAGCTCAGGAAGCAGGCCGCGTACCCGGCGGCGAACAGCTCTTCCGGGTCGGTGCCCTTGCCGGTGCCGCGGGTGGCGGGCCGGGCCAGGTCGAGGTCGAGCGACCCCGACGCCGAGCGGGCGTGCCCGTCCCGGCCGCCGGTCGCGGCGACCTCGGCGGTGTAGAGAGGGGCCGTCATCGGGCACCGCCGGCGTGGGCCGGTTCGCGCAGCACGTAGCGGGTGAGCTCGTCGGCGAAGGCCTCGGGCTGCTCGTCGGCGACGAAGTCCGTCCCCCCGGGGATGGTGACGAGCTGCGCGTGCGGCAGTGCGGCCGTGACCTGTGGGGTCATCCGGTCGACGAGGTCGTCGCCGCCGTGGAGCAGCAGCACCGAGAACGTGTCGAGCCGGTCGGTGTCGACGACGTGGTCGAACACGGCGCGGTAGGCCGTCGCGTAGTCGGGGCCGGTCTGCAGGTACTCGACGACCTGCCGGTCGGTCTCGGCGACGTCGAGGCGTGGGTACAGGCCCTTGACCCGGTCACGGATGACCTGCACGTGGCTGCCGTCCTCGGCCGGCTCGTAGGGCGGGGCGTAGACCGTCTTCTTCTGGACGCGCTCGGCGTCGTCGTAGAGCGGCAGGCCCTGCAGCACGATGCCCTCGACGCGCTCGGGCTGCTGGAACGCGGCCTCCGCGGCGATCACGGCGCCGGTGTGCTGGCCGAGCAGGTGCACCCGGCCGAGGCCGACGGCGTCGGCGAACGCCCAGGCGGCCTCGGCGTACTCGGGGATCGACCACGTCGTCGGCGTCGGGTCGGACATGCCGAAGCCCGGCGTGTCGGGCGCGACGATGCGCAGCCCGCGCTCGGCGAGCGGCTCGATGACGGCCTCGTAGGTCGCCGACGACAGCGGCGACTGGTGCAGGACCAGCACGGCCGGCGCGTCGGGGTCGCCGCCGTGGCGGTAGTGCACCTGGCCCCACGGCAGGTCGACGTACCCGCGCCGGGCCCGGCCTCCGAGGCTCCTCACGCCGACTCCTCACTGTTCTCGGTGGCCATCGCGGCCATGATCTCGATGACGTGCTTGATCCCGGCCCGGTAGTCCTCGAGCAGGATCTGCTCGTTCGGGCCGTCGACGCCGGAGTCGGCGCGCGAGACCCCCACGCCGACGATGGGCCGGTCCGCGAGCACGCCCTGGTTGCCGATCCACTGCGTGTAGGGCTCGATCACCGGCTCGCTGCCGTAGGTGCGGCGGGCGGCGTCGGCCACCAGCGCGACGAACGGGTCGCGATGGTCGGTGAGGCTGGGCCGGCTGGTCGCCATGACGTCGATCTCGACGTCGGCGAAACCGGTCGCGTCCAGGTGCGCGCGGATGGCGTCGACGACCTGCTGCGGGTCCTGTCCGGCGACGAGCCGGACCTCGATCTTCGCGGTCGCCGTCGCGGGGATGCCGAGGGTGACGTCCTGGCGGTCGTCGCCACCGGAGAGGCTCGCGACGGTCAGCGTCGGGCGGGTGCGGATGGCGACGGCGGCCTCGCGGTCGTCGACGTCGCCGAGGAAGCCGTCGACGCCCGCGCGGCGCCGCAGGAACTCGCCGTCGAACTCGACGTCGCCGAGCAGTTCGAGCTCGGCCTCGGTCGGTGGGCGGGCGCCGTCGGCGAAACCGGGGACGAGCACGGTGCCGTCGGGGGCGACCATCCCGGCGATCGCGCCGACGAGCCGCGTCGTGGCCGAGGCGAGCAGCGCGGTGTTCTGGCTGGTCAGCTCACGGGGCAGGGTGCGGACGTTCAGGCGCAGGTACAGCACGCCCTTCTCGCCGAGCTTGAGCAGCGGGCGGCCGGTGCTGTCGCGCCACGAGTTCTCCCACAGCGCGGCGTCGGAGGCGAGCCGGTCGGCGTGCGCGGCGGTGAACGAACCCAGTCCGGGGGAGTGCAGCATCTGCTTGCCCTCCATGATGAACACGCTGGTCACCGGCGGGGTGAGACCCGCGAGCCGCCACGCGGCCACGGCGTGCAGGCGCGACATGATCGCGCCCTTGTCGTCGGCCACCCCGCGGGCGTAGAGGGCGCCGTCGCGGATCGCGGCCTCGTAGGGGCCGCTGACCCACTCGGAGTCGTCGCCGGCGGGCTCGACCTCGACGTCGTAGTGGGTGAAGTGCAGCAGCCGCTTCGGCCCGCCCGGGGCCTCGGCCAGCACATAGGGGTGCGAGTGCTCCCATTCGATGACGTCGGCGGTCGCGCCGTGGCGCCGCGCCGACCCGGCGAGCCACTCGGCGGTGGCGGCCATCTTGTCGGGCTCCTGGCGGCGGCTGCGGAACCGGCACAGCTCCTGCAGCTCGGCGACGAACTCGTCGAAGTGTGCGTCGACCGCGGCGAGTGCGGCGTCGACGTCGGCACGGCTCGGTGCCGGGGCCGTGCTCACCTGGGTGCTTCCGGGCGCGTCGCCCACGGTGGTCCTCCGGGAGGTGTCGGGGAATCGGGGAACGGGGTCAGTGGATCGTGACGCCGCCGTCGACGAAGATCGTCTGGCCGGTGACCATGCCGGCCGCGGGGCTGAGCAGGTAGGTCACCGTGTCGGCGACGTCCTGCGTCTCGGCCATGCGGCCCAACGGGATCGTCGCCATCTTGTCGGCCATGTACGCGTCGTTGCCGCGCAGGTCCGACGTCATGTCGGTCGGCACGATCGTCGGTCCGACGGCGTTGACGCGGATGCCGTCGGGCGCCCACTCCAGGGCGAGCACCCGGGCCATGTGCATCACGCCGGCCTTGCTGACGCAGTAGCCGAGCGTGTTCAGCACGGCGATGTGGCCGTTGGTCGAGCCGATGTTGACGATCGAGCCGGACGTCTGCGCCAGCGCGGCACGGGCGGCCCGGCAGACGCGGAACGTGCCGGTCAGGTTGACGTCGAGGACGTCGGTGATGTCGGTGTCGGTCATGGTCGCCGCCGGGCCGCGGCGCACGATGCCCGCACCGTTGACGACGTGGTCGAGCCGCCCGTGCCGGGCGAGTACCTCGGCGACGACCGCGTCGGCCGACTTCTGTGACCGCACGTCGAGGGTGTGCCGTGTGTGCGGCGCGCCGAGCGCGTTGGTCCAGTCCGCGGCAGGCAGCACGTCGGCGTTCGCGACGGTCGCGCCGCGCTCGGCGAGTGTCTCGGCGATGGTCTGTCCGATGCCGCGGGCCGCGCCGGTGACGAGCGCGACCCGGCCGGCGAAGGAGTTCGGGTCCTGCCTGGTCACGCCGCGATCACCCGGCTCTCCTCGGCCCAGAACGCGACCTTGCGCTGGGTGAAGCGGATCAGCGAGTGCGCGAGCAGGCCGAGCACCGAGAGCACGACGAGCACGGCGAACATGCCGGCGATGTCGAAGTTGTAGTTCGTCTGCAGGAGCAGGTACCCGAGGCCTTCCTTGGCGCCGATGAACTCGCCGACCACCGCGCCGAGGATCGCGAACACGATGCCGATGTCGAGCCCGGCGAAGATGAACGGCATCGCGCTCGGCAGCCGCACCATCCGGAAGATCTGCAGCTTGCTCGCACCGAACACCGTCAGCATCTGGATGCGGTCGGCGTCGGCGGCCTTCAGACCCTCGATGACGTTGATCAGCATCGGGAAGAACGAGATGACCGCGGCCATGACGATCTTGCTGGTCAGGCCGAAGCCGAACCACACGACGAACAGCGGCGCGAGCGCCACCTTCGGCACGGTCTGGAACGCGACGACGTAGGGCATCAACGTCTTCTCGACGAGCCGCACCTGCGAGATCGCGGTGCCGAGCAGGACCGCGGTCCCGACGCCGATGACGAAGCCGATCAGCGACTCGCGCAGCGTCACCTCCAGGTGACCCCAGAACAGCGCGTCCGTGAGCTGCGACCACAGGGACTCGACGATCCGGGACGGGACCGGGAGCACGTAGTCGTCGACGAACAGTGGGATCACGAACTCCCACAGCACGATCAGGACGACGAACACGCCGGGGACGAGCAGCAGCTCGGGGCGCTCGCGGACGTCGAAACGACCGCTGCGCCGCTGCTTCGCGGCCTTCTTCGCGGCCTTCTTCGCCGCCGGGCCCGGCGGGCCGGCGACGGGTGCGCCGGTGGGTGTCGCGGTGGTCATGCGGGTCCTCCTCTCCAAGCCGCGCCGGGCTCAGTCGATGACGCTGGTCGCGTTGAAGTGCCGGCGGATGCGCTCGACGTAGATGCCGGCCCGGTCGCTGGCCATGACCGACAGCTCGCGGGGCCGGTCGAGCTCGACGTCGATGACCTCGGCGATCCGGCCGGGCCGCGCGCTGAGCACGACGACCCGGTCGGACAGGAACACCGCCTCCGGGATGGAGTGCGTGACCAGGACGATCGTCTTGCCGCTCTGCTGCCAGATGCGCAGCAGCTCGACGTTCATGTACTCGCGGGTCATCGCGTCGAGGGCACCGAACGGCTCGTCCATCAGCAGCACCGCGGGGTCGTGCACCAGCGCGCGGCAGATGCCCGCGCGCTGCTGCATGCCGCCGGACAGCTCGTAGGGGTAGCTGTTCGCGAACTCGGCGAGGCCCACCATCTCGAGCAGCTCGTCGGCCCGTCTGCCGAACTTCTCCTTGTCGAGGCCCTGGACCTCGACGGGCACCAGCACGTTCTGGCGGACGGTGCGCCACGGCAGCAGCGTCGCCGCCTGGAACACCATGCCGATCTGGGGCAGGGGCCCGCGGACGTCGGTGCCGGCGATCTCGACCTCGCCCTCGCTCCGGCCGACGAGGCCGGCGAGGATCTTGAGCAGAGTCGTCTTCCCGCACCCCGACGGGCCGACCACCGAGACGAACTCGCCGCGGCGCACCGACAGGTCGATGCCCTGCAACGCGACCGTCGGGTCGGAGCGGCGTGCCGGGTAGGTCTTGTCGAGACCGGCGACGCGGATCCACGCGTCGGTGTCGGTCCCGGCCGCAGTGGCCGGACTGGTCTGCCGGCCGGGTGCGCGCAGGCTCACGGCGTGTCCTCCATGGTCGGGGGTCGGCCCGTCAGTGGGTGTGCGGGATCAGGGCGTGTAGTCGGCGGCCTGCTTGACGACGGCGGCCGAGTCGAACTGGTTGGCGGTGGCCAGCTGCGAGGGGTCCCACAGCTCGTCGATCTGGATCGGCGCGGTGATCTGGCCGGCCTCCTGCGTGTAGCTCTGGGTCTTCGCCCACTCGGCGTCGCTGATCGCGCCCCAGTCCTTCCACGACGACGGCTCACCGGTCGTCGGGGTCGCGGTCTTGATCCAGGCCTCGAGGGTCTGGGTGTCGCCGGCCAGCCGCGTCGCCGGGTCGGCGCCGCCGAGGATCTGCGGGAACACCTCGTAGCCGATGCGCATGGCGGCCTCGGGGTTGGAGGCGGAGAACAACATCGCCTTGTACGCGGCACGCAGGAACTTCCCGTAGGCCTCGGGGTTGTCCTTGAAGGCGTCCGTCGCGACGGTGAACGTCAGCGAGCGGATGCCGTCGAAGATGTCGGGGTTGTCGAGGTAGGCGAGCTTGGTGCCGGCCAGCTCGATCACGGTGTAGGCCTGCGTGTAGAGGGCCAGCGCGTCGACCTGTCCGCCGTTGAGGGCGGCCGCGGCCTGGGCGCCGACACCCACCGGGACGAGCTCGACGTCGGTCGCCGGGTCGAGGCCCGCGGACTTGACGAACGCCCGGGCGTAGGGCGCCGAGCCGGACGCGAGGCTGATCACGCCGAGCTTCTTGCCCTTGAGGTCCGCGGCGGCCTTGACCGGCGAGTCCGGCTTGGTCGCGATCTGCCACGGCCAGTTCTGGACCAGGCCGCCGATCGCGGTGATCGGGACGTTCTTCTGCGCGGCGGCGAGCCCGGAGCCCGCGTCGGCCGCGGTGATGCTGCCGCTGCCCGAGGCCACGGCCTGGATCGCGGCGACGGAACCGTCGGCGTTGATGGTGTCGACGGTCAGGCCCTCCTCGGAGAAGTAGCCCATCTTCTGCGCGACGGCGTAGACGGCCACCTCCTCCTTCGGCCCGATGACCGCCGAGGCGATGGCCATCGTGAGCTTCGTCGGCTCGCCGCCGCCACTGCTGCTGCCACCGTCGGCGCTGCCGCCGCCACAGGCGGAGAGCAGCAGGATGCTGCCGGCGGCGAGCGCGCCGAGCAGCCGTCGTCCGTTCTTCATGAGGTCGTCTCCAGGGGGAGGGGGGACGCCGCGTCCGCCGCGGCGATCGAGAGGTCGTTGAACACGTGCTGCTCGGCGATGCGGTCGCCGTCGAACACGAACACGTCGACGAAACGGATCCCGGAGAAGGACGTGCCGTCGAGCCACCTCCCGGACAGGGTGCCCAGACAGGTGACGGTGGTGGCCCCCGAGCCGTCCGAACCGGCGAGGTAACGCCGTTCGGGCTTGCCGACCTGCAGATATCGACCCTTCGCCGCGGCCACCATCGACGGCAGGTCGGTGAAGACCACCCCGCCGGGGAACACGAGCCGGGCGTCCGGAGCGAGCAGCGTGGCCGCCTCGTCGAGGCGGCGCTGCTCGCACAGCGTCAGGTACTCGTCGACCCTGTCGACGGCGGCCGCGGACGACATCAGCCCGCCTTCGTGGCGAGGGCGTCCTCCCACTGCTCGCGCAGCGGGTGCTCGGCCGGGCCGGACTCGGTGATGATCCGGACGAGCCGGCGGGTGTAGGCGTCGCGCTCGCGATCGAGCGTGGCGGCCTCGTCGGCGGTGGCCCGGAAGGTGTCCAGGTCGCCGGCGGTCAGGGTGCCGGAGCGCACGAGCAGCGCCTCCAGCGCACGGGTGCGCTGGCGTCCGACGTGGACCTCCGTCGCGAGCTGCAGGACCAGGTCGAGCAGCTTGGAGATCCGGCGGTCGCCCAGGTAGTCGAACTCCTCGCTCACGAGGCCACCTCGGTCTTCTCGGCGGGACGGGTCGCGGTCAGGACGGCCCACGGGAAGTGCCACTCGGGACGCGGTCCCCAGCCCTGGGGGCGCATGCCCTCCAGGCGCTCGTCGAACGGCGTCCAGCGCGCATCGGTGAGGCCGTGCTTCGCGCACAGCGCGACCAGGTCGTTGTCGAACAGGTCGTGGAAGAACGGCTCGTTGTTGCGCTCGGCGTGCTCGACGACCGTCGCGTCGCGCAGTGCCTCACCGGTGGGCTGGAACTCCAGGAACGCGACCGTCCCGCCGGGCTTCACGACGCGCGCCGCCTCGGCGATGGTCTCCTCGATGACCGTGGCGGGCATCTCGTGCAGCAGCATCGTTCCGGTGACGACGTCGCAGGTGCCGTCCTCGATGCCGGTGGTGCGGGCGTCGGCCTGCCGGTACCGGACGTCGATGTCGGCGTCCGCGCTCTCCGCGTGGGCCAGCCGCAGGTTCGGCGCGGCCAGGTCGACGCCGATCACCTCGGCCGTCGGGTAGCGCAGCTTGAGCGGACGGGTGCTCTTGCCGAAGCCGCAACCCATGTCGACGACACGGGTGGCCTCGGGCAGCTCGGGCAGCGCGGTCGTCGCGAACAGCTGGTGGAACTTGTAGCCGTCGTTGTCGCGCAGCATGACGATGCGCGCGCCGAACTCGTAGACGTAGGCCGACAGATCGTCGGAGAACACACCGCCGGGTTGGACGTGGATGTCGTAGTCGGTGTACCAGTCCGGCAGATCCAGGTCGGGATCGAGCTGCAGGCTGCCGTCGGGACCGGCGGGGGTGTCCTCCAGCTGGCCGAGCAGTTCCTCGCGGCGGCTGATGACCGCGTCGCCCGCGATCTTCCACAGCATCTTCTGCTGCACCCGCTCGAGGTGGCTGAACCACGGGTAGAGCGGCAGGTCGTGCAGCGCCGAGCCCGCGTCGGAGGCGGTGGCCGGGTCGGCCCCGGTCGCCGCGAACTCCGCGACCAACGCGGGGTAGATCGTGTCCGACCAACGCTTGCGCATGGTGAGCACGAAATCGACGGCGGACCGCTCGTCGAGCGTCAACTGTTCCTCGATGTCGAGCACGAGATGACCTCCGGGGTCGTTGGCCGGCGGGTGCCGGCACGGTGCGTTCGGTGTGGTCGGCGTCGTTCGGGTCGGCGTGGTTCGGGTCGGTGTCGTTCGGGTCGAGGAGGCGGTCGGTGTTCCGGTCCGCCCGGGGTTCAGCGGGTCAGCGCGAGCAGGAAGGGGGCCGGGTCGGCGATCGTGGTGTGCACCGCCCCGGCGAGCCGCCCCTCGTAGAGGGCCTCCAGGGCCGTCCGGGGGGAGTTGGCGTCACCCGCGAGGTGCAGCCGTGGTCCCGGCCCGCCGTCGACCAGCGCGTCGAGGGCCCGGTGCAGCTCGTCGTCGGCGGAGCCGGAGCCCGCGTCGACGACGAGGGTGACGCCCTCGACCCGCGTGCGGGCACCGCCGACGACCTCGACGAGGTCGACGGCGTCCGGGCCGGCAGCCTCGGGCGTGCACATCAGGTGGACGTGCACGCCGAGGTCCGACAGCCGCGGGACGAGCGCGAGCTTGGAGTAGGTGGTGATCTTCGGGCTCAGCGGCGCCGACGGCGAGACCAGGTGGACCTGTGCGCCGCGGCCGGCGAACCGCTCGGCGAGCGAGGCCCCGGGCCAGCCGCCGTCGTCGTCGAGCACGAGCACGGTGCCCGTCGGGGCCTGCTCGGCCTCGACGAGGTCGACGGCGGTCCAGATGTCGACGACCCGGGGGCCGCCGGGCAGCTCCCGGCGCGCGGGCCGTGACCCGGTCGCGACGACGACGTCGTCCCAGCCGCCGTGGACACTGTCGCCGTCGACGACCTCGGCCGGGCTCACCCGGTGGCCGGTGACGATCTCGACGCCCGCGGCGCGCACGGCGCGCACGAGGTCCTCCACCAGCAGTGCGAGGCGGTCGCGGCCGTGGACCCGAGCGGCGGTGCGGATCTGGCCGCCCAGCTGCTCGGTGGCCTCGACGAGCCGGACGGTGTGGCCTGCCCGGCGGGCGGACAGCGCCGCCTCCAGGCCCGCCGGGCCGCCGCCGACGACGAGTACCCGCCGTGCCGGGGCCGCCGCGGCGCGCTCCCGGTGTGCGGACCACTCGCCCTCGGCACCGACCTCGGGGTTGACGACGCACGAGATCGGCAGACTCTGCTCGACGCGCGAGATGCAGCCCTGGTTGCACGCTAGACAGTTGCGGACGTCCTGCGCCCGGCCCGCTGTCACCTTGCGCACCAGGTGCGGGTCGGCGATGTGCGGACGGGCGAGCGCGACCAGGTCGGCGTCGCCGTCCGCGACCAGCTCGGCCGCCTCAGGCAGCGTGTCGAGCCGGCACACGGCGATGACGGGCAGACCCGCCAGCGCGCGGCGGAACGCGGCGGCATGGTGGCGGAACGGCGCGTGCCCGAAGCTCATGTCCGCCATCTGCGTCGAGAGCGACCAGCTGCCGTGGTAGGCGGAGTGGCTCACGTGGACGTAGGCGAGCGGGAACTCCTCACGCAGCAGCCCGACGATCTCGACCATCTGCGCGACGTCGAGGCCGCCGGGCAGGAACTCGTCGGCGCTGATCCGGATGCCGACGGGGAGGTCGGTGGCGCCGCGGACGGCCCCGAGGACCCGGCGGGTGAGCCGCATCCGGTTCTCCAGGGATCCGCCGTACTCGTCGTCGCGCCGGTTGGTGACGGGGGAGAGGAACTGCTGGAGCAGGTGCCCGTGGCCGAGGTGGACCTCGAGGCCGTCGAGCCCGGCCAGCTGCATGCGGGTCGCCGCCGCACCGAAGGCGTCGACGACGGTGTCGAGGTCGCGACGGCCCATCGCCCGCGGAACCTGCGCACCCGAGGTCCAGCGCAGCGGCGACGCCGACCAGGCGACGGTGCGCGTCGCGTCCCCGTTGGCCTGCCGGCCGGCGTGCATGATCTGCGCGAACAGCTTGGCGCCCTCGGCCTGCACCGCCTCGGCCATCGCTGCGAAGGCCGGGATCGACGAGTCGTCGAAGCTGCCGAGGCTGATGTGGCGCCCGGCGCTCGTCGGATGCACGCGGACGGCTTCGGTGACGATCAGCCCGACGCCGCCGCGGGCCCGCTCACGGTGGTACTCGACGTGGCGGGGGGTGGGGAGGTTCGCGTGCCCGAAGTTGGTGGTGTGTCCCGGGACGACTACGCGATTGCGGAGCGCGACGCCGCCGATCTCCGTCGGCGACAGCACCGCCTTGATCGCGTCCACCCCAACCTCCTTGTTCCGGTGAGCCGTACGGCATTCCGATGAGAGGAACGTAGAGGCGGGCTGTCCGAAAAGTCAACGATCGGTCGGTAACCGTCGTGTTTCGGCCAACTGAATCGATCTGAAATGGCTTTGTTACGGAAGTCATGTGCGGGTCCGCAGAGTCTGGACGCCGTCGACGCCGTATCCGACGCCCGCGGCAGCCGCGATGAAACGGATTATCAGGACAATCCGACGGGCGAGGCGTCGTCATGCGTCAGGCGACTGCCGAGGCCCGACAGGTTCAGTCGGCGGCGAGCCCGTCGGCCACCCGCGTGGCCGTGGCGACGACCTCGTCCGCGACGCGTACGCGCCCCGCGATGCGCCCTGGGCCGTATGGTCGGGCCGGATCGGTGCGCTGCGCATCCGCCACCGCGATGACCCTGCGGCGCACGTCCGCGCAGCGCGGACCCGACGCGCTCCCGCTCCTCATCCGCTGACGCCCACCCGACGCCCCGCGAGGGAGAACCGTTGAAGATCTGGTTCCAGAAACACACGATCATCGGGCGCAACCCGTGGCTCGACGAGACCTATCCGAAGCACGCGCAGGCGATGCTCGAGGACCGCGCCGAGGTCACGTTCGTCGGTCTCCCGGACGCGGTCTACGACGACCAGATCCCGGCCGACTACGTGCGGTTCGGCCAGATCGAGGTCTTTTTCTCCTGGTACTTCGCCTCCCAGGCGGTGAAGGCCGAGCGCGCCGGGTACGACGCCTACGTCATCGGCACCAGCCAGGACCCGGGGCTGGCGATGGCCCGATCGCTCGTCTCGATCCCGGTGCTGGCCTACGGCGAGACGGCGTTCTCCCTGGCCCGCACGCACGGGCTGCGCTTCGGCGTCGTCGGGTTCATCCCCGAGCTGCAGGAGGCGCTGACCGCCAACATCCGGCGGCTGGGGCTCGCCGAGTCCTGCGCAGGCTTCGAGTACCTGCCCGGTGGCCGCGACCTGGTCACGGCCGCCACCCGCGACGGCTCCACCGGCGCGCTGGCCGCCGCGATGGACGAGGCCGCCGCGGCGCTGCGCGCGCAGGGGGCGCAGTGCATCGTCCCCGGTGAGGGGCTGCCCAACGAGATGCTCTGGGCGGCCGGGATCCACGAGGTCGGCGGCCTCCCGGTGATCGACTGCGACGGTCTGGTGATGCTCACCGCCGAGATGCACGCCCGGGCCCGCCGGCTCCACGTGTGGGCGGCCGACGACGACAGCTATGACACCCGCCGGGCGCCCGACGACGTGATCGACCGGATGACGGAGATCTTCAGCCCGGGCGGCGGCAGGTGGTGAGCGCGGAGCGGTCCATCAACGCCCCGCCGAGTTCGACGTGGGACTGGTTCGATCATGCTCGGGGCCAGTCCCAGGTCGAACTCGGCGCCGGGGGTCAGGCTTCGTCGCGCTCGGCCGCGAGCGTGATGGCGACGTCGATGATCATGTCCTCCTGGCCGCCGACGTACCCCAGCTCACCGCAGCGGCGCAGAATGTCGTGGGCCGGGACCTTGTAGCGCTCGCCGGCCCGCTCGGCGTGGAGCAGGAACGACGAGTACACCCCCGCCCAGCCCTGCACGACGGCGTTGCGGTCCATCTTCGGCCAGCGCTGCAGGTACGGGCGCACGACGTCCTCGGCCGCGTCGAGCAGCAGGCCCGCGTCGACGCCGGCGTCGATGCCGAGGCGGTCGAACACCGCGGCGAGCACCTCGGTGGGGGAGTTGCCCGACCCCGCACCGAGCGCGCACAGCGACCCGTCGATCGACCGGACGCCGGTCTCGTAGGCGATCACCGAGTTCGCGACGCCCATCGAGAGGTTCTGGTGACCGTGGTACCCGACGAGCGCCTCGTCGCCGACCTCGTCGAGCAGGGCCTCGAAGCGCGCCTTCGCCTCGTGCATCAGCAGGGCGCCCGCGGAGTCGGTGACGTACGGGCACTCGCACCCGGCGTCGACCATGATCCGGGCCTGCTTCGCGAGGTCGGCGGGGTCGGTGCGGTGGGCCATCATCAGGAACCCGACGGTCTCCATGCCCAGCTCCCGCGCCGCGGCGAAGTGCTGCGGCGACACGTCGGCCTCGGTGCAGTGCGTCGCGACGCGCACCATCTCGGCACCCGCGTCGTGGGCGCGCTTGAGGTCGTCGACGGTCCCGATGCCGGGCACGAGCAGCACCGCGATCTTCGCGGTGCGGGCTTCCTCGCGGGCCGCCGCGATCAGCGTCATCTCGTCGGTGCCGGAGAACCCGTAGTTGAACGACGAGCCGCCGACGCCGTCGCCGTGCGACACCTCGATCCACTCGATCCCCGCCGCGTCGAGCGCCCGGACGGTGTCACGGACCTGGGTCTCGGTGAACCGGTGCGCCATCGCGTGGCTGCCGTCGCGCAGGGTGGTGTCGATGATCCGGACGTCGTTGCGGAGGGCGGGCTTGGTCATGCGAGAGCTCCCAGCTCGGCGCGGGCCATCAGCTCGCCGGTGCGCGCGGCGGCCGCGGTCATGATGTCGAGGTTGCCGGCGTAGGGCGGCAGGTGGTCGCCGTTGCCCTTGACCTCCAGGAAGACGGCGACGCGGGCGTGCCCGCCCCACTCGTCGGTGGGCTCGTCGAACTGCGGCTCGGCGCGCAGCGTGTAGCCCGGCACGTACTCCTGCACCTTCAGCACCATGTCGTGCACCGATGCGGTGATCGCGGCGCGGTCGGCGTCGGCACCGATCATGGCGTAGACGGTGTCGCGCATGATCATCGGCGGTTCGACCGGGTTCAGGACGATGATCGCCTTGCCCCGGTCCGCCCCACCGACCTCCGCGACCGCGCCACCGGTGGTGTGGGTGAACTCGTCGATGTTGGCACGCGTACCCGGTCCCGCCGACCGCGACGAGATCGACGCGACGATCTCCGCGTAGGGCACCGGCGTCACCCGGGACACCGCGGCGACCATCGGGATCGTCGCCTGCCCACCGCAGGTGATCATGGAGACGTTCACGGCGTCGAGGTGGTCCTCGCCGTTGACCGCCGGGCACACCATCGGGCCGAGGTGCGCGGGAGTGAGGTCGACGGCGCGGATGCCGGCGGCCTCGTAGCGCGGGGCGTTGGCGGCGTGCGCCTTGGCCGAGGTGGCCTCGAAGACGATGCGCGGCAACGGGTCCTGCGCGAGCAGCCAGTCCACGCCGCCCGCCGAGGCCTCGACGCCGGCCTCACGGGCCCGGGCCAGGCCCTCGGACTCGACGATGCCGGCGACGTAGCGCAGGTCGAGCACGTCGCTGCGCTGCAGCTTGACCAGGAGGTCGGTGCCGATGTGGCCGGGCCCGACGATGGCGACCGGCACCTTGGGGGTGTCCATGCCTGGACGATGGCACCGGCATGGCGCACGCTGGAAGGCGTGCGGTCCACTCAACGGAACACCTCTCGCGAGGTCCCCAACTCCGTCCTCGGGCGTGCGCTCACCGTGCTGACCGCCTTCGAGCTGGGCGACGACGAGCTCTCCCTGGCCGAGCTGGTGCGCCGGACCGGGGTCGCGAAGGCCACCGTCCACCGGCTCGTGACGGAACTGGCGGAGTGGCGTGTCGTCGAACGCACCCCCGGCGGTGGGGTGCGCCTGGGCATCCGGCTCTTCGAGCTGGGGCAGCTCGTGCCCCGCCAGCTCGGCCTGCGCGAGGCCGCCGCCCCGTTCCTCGCCGACCTGTTCGAGGCCACCCACGAGACCGTCCACCTGGCCACACCCGACGGCACCGAGGTCGTCTACGTCCAGAAGCTGGAGGGGCGCGCCGGGCCGCGGGTGCCGTCGCGGGTGGGTGGGCGGATGCCGATGCACTGCACCGGCGTCGGCAAGGCGATGCTCGCGTTCGCGCCACCGGAACTCGTCGACGAGGTGCTGCGCGCCGGCCTGACCCGCCGTGCCCCGCGGACGATCATCGCGCCCGGTCTGCTGTCCGCGGAGCTGGAGCGCATCCACGAGCGCGGCGTCGCCTACGAGCGCGAGGAGTCGGGGATCGGCGTCACCTGCGTCGCCGCGCCGGTCCTCGACGCCGACAGCCGCGCCGTCGCCGCCTTGTCGATCACGGGCTGGGTCAACCGCTTCGACCCCGAACGCCTCGCCCCGGCCGTCCGCACCGCCGCCCTGGGCCTGAGTAGGCGCCTCCGGCACCTGTGAGCGTGAGGACCTGCGTGCGCGGGCCTGCTCAGGACGCGACGTCCTTCGCCTGCAGGAGGCGGCGCTGGGTCAGCCAGCCGACGACCGCCAGTCCGATCCACGCGACCGCGGCGATCGCCGACTGCCAGGCGGAGACGGGGGTGCGGAGGAAGCCGAGGGCGTCGGGGAACGCCCGCGCGAGCCCGCTGAGGACGAGGCCGGCCCCACCGAGTGCACAGACGACGGCGAGCGCGGTCTGCCGGAAGCGCTGGGTGACCAGGCCTCCGATGAAGGCCGTGGCAGCGACGAACAGGACGGCCAGCAGGACGCTGCCGCCGTCCGGTTGGAGGAGTCCGAAGACCTTCGCCCCGATCACCGCACCGGCAAGACCACCGACGAAGAACAGCGCGACACGGAAGACAAGGTGGGCGAGAGCCCAGGCGCCGACGGCGGCGGCGGCCGCCACGACGAGAGCGGTGAGGACGGTGGCGTCGAACGGTTCGGTCAGCAGCCATCCGACCGCGAAGCCGGATGCCAGGACGGCGAGGTTGAGCGATCTGGCGCCGGCGAAGCAGAGCAGCAGACCGACGACCAGCACGCCGAGTCCCGTGGTTTCCATGGTTTCGGCCTCCCTTCCCCCGGGATCGTGGGGCGCAGGGGAGGCCGGCCACGTCATTCGGGACGGATGATCCGCGGGCCGTGGGCGTCGGCGCAGCCTCTCGGTATGGGCGTGACACGGGCGGGGTCGGCCGCCGAGCTGAGTCGGCGGGCACAGAGTTCACCACCCGAGGCGAGGAGTGTGCAGTGAGGACCGGACTCGGACCGATCGAGATCATGGTGATCAGCTTTCCCGGCAGCCGCTTCAACGGCACGGTGCTCGACGAGGTCAGGACGCTCGTGGACCGTGACGTGGTCAACATCGTCGACGGCCTGCTCATCCGGAAGGGTCTCGACGGCGTGGTCGACTTCGTCGAGTTCGACCAGCTCGGGCTCGAGGACGACGTCGCGCCCCTCGCCGCCCTGGTCGGGGAGGTCGTCCACGATCTCGTCTCGGCAGAGGACGTGATGGAACTGGCGGCGGGCGTGGAGCCCGGTTCGTCGGCGGCGCTCGTCGTGTTCGAGCACGAGTGGGTGAAACCGTTGCGCACCGCGATCGTCGACTCGGGCGGCGTGCTGGTCGCCGACACGCGGGTGCCCGGGCCCGTCGTCGACGCCGTACTGGATGCCCTGCGCGCCACCGGGTCGCAGACCGACACCGCAAGGAGCTCGTCATGATCATGCGGCGGAGGTTCGGACGGCCGGGGCTGCTCGGCACGATGGCGCGCACGGCGGTCGTCGCCGGGACCGCGCAGGCGGTGACCGGGGGGATGGCGCGGCACGCGGCCGAACGGGATGCCGAACGCGACGCCCAGGCCCAGGCGCAGGAGACGACCTACCAGTCCCAGGCCGAGATCGCCCATCTGCGTCAGCAGCTCGACACCGTCCAGGCCCAGCAGGCCGCGGCGCCGGCGGGGCCCGCCCCTGGTGGCGGCGGGGACATGGTCGCCGAGCTGGAGAAGCTGGCGTCGCTGAAGTCGGCGGGTGTCCTCAGCGACGACGAGTTCGCGGCGGACAAGGCGAGGCTGCTCAGCTCGTAGCCGGGCCCGCGACGGGGGTGGCAGCCGGTCGAGGACGTCGGGTCCGCACGGTGTCGGATCATCCACCGCGTGTGATGGTGGGCGACGGGCCCCCTGCGACTGTCGCCGAATGACGACTCAGCCTCGGCCCGTAGCCCCCGCCATCGTCGAGCAACAGGCGGCGCTCCTCGCACGGCTGCCCTTCTCCGACGACCAGGATTTCGAGGACGCCAACCGCGGGCTGGTCGCCCCGATCGACGACCCGGTCGTCGACGAGGACGGAAAGGTCCTGTGGGACAACGCGACCTACTCGTTCCTCGACGGCGATGCCCCGGACAGCGTGAACCCCAGCCTGTGGCGGCAGTCGAAGCTCGCCGCGATCGGAGGGTTGTTCGAGGTCGTCGAGGGGATCTACCAGGTCCGTGGCATGGACCTGTCGAACACGTCCTTCGTCGAGGGCGACACGGGTGTCATCGTCATCGACACCCTGCTGTCGGCGGAGACGGGTGCGGCCGCGTTGGCCCTGTACCGCAAGCACCGCGGCGACCGCCCGGTCAAGGCGGTGATCTATACGCACTCCCACGCCGACCACTTCGGCGGGGTGAGGGGTTTCGTGACCCAGGACGACGTGGATACCGGGGCCGTGAAGATCTTCGCGCCCGAGGGCTTCATCGAGGAAGCGGTCTCCGAGAATGTGTATGCGGGGACCGCGATGAACCGTCGCGCGGCGTACATGTACGGGGCCGCGCTGGCCCGCGGCCCGCAGGGGCAGGTCGGGGCCGGGCTCGGTCAGACGATCTCCATCGGAACAGTGTCGCTGATCGCGCCGACAGACATCGTCACCACGACCGGGCACGAGGAGACCGTGGACGGCGTGCGGATGGTCTTCCAGATGGCGCCGGGCACCGAGGCGCCGGCGGAGATGCTGATCTACCTGCCGGGCTTCAAGGCGCTGTGCGCGGCCGAGGATGCCACGCACAACCTGCACAACCTGCTGACGCTGCGTGGCGCGGTGGTGCGCGATCCGCACGCGTGGGCGCGCTACCTCACCGAGACGATCGACCTGTTCGGCGGCGACGCCGACGTCGTCTTCGCCTCCCACCACTGGCCGACCTGGGGGACCGAGCGGGTGGTGGGGTTCCTCTCGACCCAACGCGACCTGTATGCCTACCTGCACGACCAGACCTTGCGCATGCTCAACAAGGGGCTGGTCGGGCCGGAGATCGCCGAGGAGATCGTGCTCCCGCCCGCACTGGAGAACGCCTGGAACGCCCGCGGCTACTACGGATCGGTCAGCCACAACGTCACGGCCATCTACCAGCGCTACCTGGGCTGGTTCGACGGCAACCCGGCGCATCTGTGGGAGTACCCACCGGTCGAGAGGGCCACGCGCTACGTCGAGTTCATGGGCGGTGCCGACACGGTCGTCGACAAGGCACGCGCCGCCTTCGACGCCGGTGACTACCGTTGGGTCGCCGAGGTCGTCAACCATGTCGTCTTCGCCCAGCCCGACCACGCCGCGGCCCGGGAGCTGCTCGCCGACACCTTCGAGCAGCTCGGGTACGGCTCGGAGAACGGCACGTGGCGCGACTTCTACCTGTCGGGAGCGACCGAGCTGCGCGACGGGTCGTTCGGAACGCCGACGGAGACGACCGCACCCGACGTGATCGGCCAGCTCAGCCCTTCGATGCTGTTCGATGCGATCGCCATCCAGGTCGACGGGCCGCGGGCGTGGGAGGAGAACCTCACGGTCGACGTCGTGCTCAGCGACGCCGACGAACGGTACCGGCTGCGTCTGGCCAACGGTGTCCTGACCTACAGCCCCCGGCCGCAGAAGGGCGACGCCGACGCCGTGCTGCGGACCACCCGGCGTGCCCTGCCGACGCTCGCGTCGGGCGGCCTGAGCCCCGATGGCCTGGCTGACGCAGGCATGGAGCTGACCGGCGACGCCTCGGTACTTGCGCGGCTCGCCGCCGTCCTGGACCCGGGCGACAAGAACTTCGCCATCGTCACACCGGACTGAGCCGTTCTGCCGCAACACCGGGGAGCCGGCCCGAGCGCACGTCGAGCCGGCTCACGGTGGAGCGGATGGCCCCGTTCCCGGTCGCGGGATCCATGCCGTCACGATCTTGCCGACAGCGGCGATGAGATAGAACTGGCCGACCACGATCTCGAGGACGGTGGCGGTCTCGGTCGCCCAGCCGATCGGGACGAGGTCGCCGTAACCGGTCGTCGACATCGTCACGAAGCTGAAGAACAGCAGATCCGACATCCGGACCGGGGCGCTGAAGGCCGGGTCGGCGCTGACGACGTCGATGAGCCGGTAGAGGAACGCGAAGAACAGGCCGATCTGGAGGTAGGCCGCGACGGCGGCGAGCACGGTGCCGCCGTCGCCGCGGCCGGAGATCGCCACGTCGTGGACGATCACGATGGGGGCGACCAGGTACAGCGCCATGTTGAGACTGAAGAGCGCCACGACCAGGCCGGCCGCGGCCGGGCCGGGTGTCGGGGCTGCGACCGCCGCGATGACCGCGGTGACGGTGGTGATCGCCAGGATCGCGGTCGCCGGAACCAGGACTCGACGTTCCGCGCGCGCCCAGCGGAGCACGACCCACACGACGGCGACCTGAAGCACCGCCGCGCACGCCGAGCCGATCAGGCCGTCGGCGGCGAGTGTCACGGCGTAGGTGGCGAGGACGAGGACGGTCACGACCGCATAGCTGACCCGCCGCTGCGACGCCCTGCGCACCTCGGCGACGTTAGGGACGCCCGGGGTGCGTTGCGTCGTCCGGCGCGGATGAGGTGAGGGCGGTCTGCCGGAAGGGGGTGGCCGCGGTCGCGGTCCCCCTTCTGCTCGCCGCGGCTACGGCGTGACGATCGCGAAGTCCGGGTCGGGGGCGTCGAGGACGCTGAGCAGGCGTTCCAGCACGTCCGCGGGGCCGTCGACGGTCAGGTCGCCGGTCGTCGCCAGGTCCCCGGCACCGGCCTGCCCGGAGAACAGCGCGAGCAGGGCCTGCCTGCTGACGCGGATCGTGGCGTCGGCGTGGCCGCGACCGGAGCCGGGGCCGTGGATGAGCACACCGTTGCGCAGCCGGGACCAGTGCTGGTCCTCGGCGCCGTCGGGTCCGGTGATGGTCCAGTCGATCCCGAGCGTCTCGTCCCACGCACGGGGCCCGTCGACCCGGATCGCCGCGCTGTCGAACAGCTGTCCGAGTGAGAGCTGGGCGAACAGGTCCGGTGCGGCGGTCTGGGTGGGGGTGCCGATCGAGCCGTTGCGCAGCTCGTAGGCCCCGGTGAGGAAGAAGTTGCGCCAGGTGCCGTTCTCGGCGCCGAAACCGAGCTGGTCGAGGGCGGCGGCCTGCAGCTCGCGGGCGGCGCTGTTGTCGGGTGCGGCGAAGACGAGGTGGCCGACGAGCTCGGCGACCCAGCGGAAGTCACCGTCGGCGTAGGCGCGGCGGGCGATTTCCAGGAGTGCGTCCGGCCCGCCGAGCGCGTCGACGTAGCGGCGGCCGGCCTGCGCGGGTGGGTGCGTCCACAGGTGGGCGGGGTTGCCGTCGAACCAGCCCATGTAGCGCTGGTAGATGGCCTTGACGTTGTGGCTGACCGAGCCGTAGTAGCCGCGGGTGTTCCAGGCGTTCTCCAGCGCGGGGGGCATCTGCAGCTGCTCGGCGATCTCGGCGCCCGTCTGCCCCTGGTTGAGCAGTCGCAGGGTCTGGTCGTGCTGGTAGGCGTAGAGGTCGCGTTGCTCGGAGAGCAGCCGCTCGATCCGGTCGCGGCCCCACGTGGGCCAGTGGTGGGAGGCGAACTCGACGTCGGCGGCATCGCCGAACAGCTCGATCGCCTCGGTGAGGTAGTGCGCCCAGGCGTGCGGGTCGCGGACCAGCGCCCCGCGCAGGGTGAGCAGGTTGTGCAGGGTGTGGGTGGCGTTCTCGGCCATGCACAGCGCGTTGCGGTCGGGGAACAGGAAGTTCATCTCCGACGGCGCCTCGGTGCCGGGGGTGACCTGGAAGACGATCCGGACCCCGTCGATCGTTTCCTCCTGACCGGTGCGGGTGATGTCGACCGTGGGCGGGATGAGGGTGACGGTTCCGGTCGAGGTGGTCATCCCGAGTCCCGCGCCCATCTGCCCGGCGGGCCCGACGGGCAGTGCCGCGCCGTACATGTAGGCCGCGCGTCGGCCCATCGCGGTGCCCGCGTAGACGTTCTCGGCCACCGCATGCTCGACGAAGCCCTCGGGGGCCAGCACCGGGACGCGCCCGGCGGCGACGTCGTCACCGGAGATGACGCCGCGGACACCGCCGAAGTGGTCGACGTGGCTGTGGGTGTAGATCATCCCGGTGACCGGGCGCTCGCCGCGGTGGGCGCGGTAGAGGTCCAGCGCCGCGGCGGCGGTCTCGGTGGAGATCAGCGGGTCGATGACGATCACGCCGTCGCGCCCCTCGACGAGGGTCATGTTCGACAGATCCATCCCGCGGACCTGGTACACCCCGTCGGTGACCTCGTAGAGGCCGTGCAGCGCGACGAGCTGGGCCTGACGCCACAGGCTGGGGTTCACCGTGTCCGGGCGGGGGCCGTCGAGCACCGTCGACCACGCGTCGGCGTCCCAGACCACGCGGCCGTCGTCGGTGGTGACCCGGCCGGGGCGATGTGCACCGAGGAAGCCGCGCTTGGCGTCGTCGAGGTCGGCGGTGTCGGTGAACGGCAGCGCGGACTCCATCGCTGCCGCGGCCGTGAGGATCCCGGGGCTCGGGGTGGTGCCGGGTGCGGTCGTCTCGGTCATGGTTCCCTCTCCGCTGTGGGTGATCACGATGTCCGCGCGAGGCCGCGGTCGCTCACCACAGCGTCACCGGGGTTCGGTCCGCCAGGCGTCCTCCTGGCCGGATGAGCTCGGGTCACGCGGTCGCGGGGCCCGCGGCGTGCCTACCCTGCGTGGGCCATGGCTCCTGCTGTGCCTCGGCCCGAGGCTCACCCGGGTCCGGTCTGCATGGCGCCATCCCCGCGGGGTGAGGTGCGGTGGGTGAGCTCGACGCCGATGACCGCGGAGGCGACGAGGAGCAGGCCCAGGACGATCAGCGCCGTCGATCGCCATCGTCTCCCCGGGGAGGCCGGACAAGAAATTGCCCGGACAAGCAATTTGGACGATCTTTCCGGAATTTGAAGTGGCTCTCCTCCTCCCCTGCGGATGAGTTCGGCAGACAGATAGGACTCGCATGTGACGGACCCGAACAGTATGGTGTCGATAATATGATCAATTCGTCTGTCTGCGGCATTTGGGCTAGGTAAGACCCGCCATCCGTCCGAGCGGAATGGCGCTCGACGAGGGGGACCATC
This sequence comes from Pseudonocardia sulfidoxydans NBRC 16205, assembly GCF_007989085.1. Lineage (GTDB taxonomy): Bacteria > Actinomycetota > Actinomycetes > Mycobacteriales > Pseudonocardiaceae > Pseudonocardia > Pseudonocardia sulfidoxydans. Next base: position 49,344 of record NZ_BJVJ01000001.1, on the reverse strand, counting down.
GAATGGTGGCTCGGGGGCAGACCGCACATGTGACCATTCCGCCGTCGAAGATCGGCGTACCGCGGGTTCCGGTGGCGGTGATCGCGCGTCCACGGTTGTTCACCGCGTTGCAGTGGGACGGTTCAGCGGATTCATCGCGGGTAGCGCTGATCTGTGCTCCCGCCGGGTACGGGAAGACGACGCTACTGGCCCAGCACGCCGGGAGGCTGCGCGGTGAGGGGCGGCTGGTCGCCTGGATGAGCTGCGACCGCCATGATTCGGATTCGGCGCCACTATGGCGGGCGGTCCTGGCCGCGCTGTCGGCGGCGGTCTGTCACGAGTCGGCTGGTGATATCGAGGACCCCTTCGATGCCCTGACCGTCCCGCCGACCATGGACCGCGCGTTCCTCGCCGAGTTGACCGAGGCGGTGGACGCTCTCCCGGTGCGTATCGAGCTCGTGCTCGATGACTTTCACGAGATCGGCGATGCGGTCACCCTCTCCGGGGTCGCGGATTTCCTCCGCAACCTGCCGGACCGTCTCAGTCTGATCATCAGTAGCCGCCGGGATCCGGCGATTCCACTGCACCGGCTGCGGCTCGACGGGAGGTTGCGGGAGATCCGTGGCAGCGATTTGGCCTTCGGGACCGACGAGATCGACCAGGTTCTGCGCGGTCAGGACGTGCGGCTCGAGTTGGCCGAGCTGAAGAAGCTCTGCTGCCGGACCGAGGGATGGCCTGCTGCCGTGCGGTTGGCGTCGATGGCTCTGGCTGACGAGCCGGACCGGCCGCGGTTCGTCGCGGAGTTCGCCGGTGACGACAGCGCGGTGTCGGCCTATCTGGTGGCCGAGATCCTCAGCCGTCAACCGGAGGCCCTGCAGCGGTTCCTGCTCGACACCTGCGTCGCCGACGAACTGACCGTCGAGCTGGCGGCGAGGTTGTCCGAGCGGGCGGACGCGGGCGCCGTGCTCGACCGGCTGGAGAAGGCGAACGCCCTGGTACAGCGCCTGGGCCGCCACGGAGACTGGTATCGCTACCATGCCCTGCTGCGCTCCTACCTGCTCGCGGAGCTGCGCCGCAGGGATCTCGACGCCGCGCGCACCCGACACCGCAGCGCTGCGCTGTGGTTCGACGACGCGGGCATGCCGCGTCCTGCGATCGAGCATGCCGTGGCGGCGGGCGACGAGGGTCTGATCCGCGGGCTGCTGTCTCAGCACGGTCTGTCGTTGATGCTCGCCGGAAACGGGACGCTGCTCTCGCGCGCCGTGGCCGACAGCCCCGCCGCGGTTCGCGACGACCCCGAAGTCCTCCTGCTCACCGCTGTGCTTGCCTACGATGCCGCGGACTGCCTTACGGGTGATCGGGCGTTGGATCACGTCCGCGGTGGCCCGATCATGGGAGACCGGGCCCGCCGGCTCGCCGAGGTCGCGCATCTCTACCAGGCGCGACTGCGCGGGGACACCGAGATCCTGGGCGTTCCCGGGGGGCCGGCTTCCCTGAGCGGTGCAGCCGAGGACGACGTCGCGCTGCTCGCATTGGTCAACCGCGGGGCGCTGCGCATCGCGGCCGGCGACTACGTCGAGGCCCGAGCCGATCTCACTGCGGCTCTCGACCTCGGACTCGCCCGCGGCCACGATCGCCTCGCGCTGGACTGCATGAACCAGTTGTCCGGGGTCACCGGGGCGGTGAGCCTGATCGGCGAGTCCGCCTCGTGGGCGCGCCGCACTGCCGCGCACGCCGCCGACCACGGTTGGGCGACGTCTCCGCAGCTGGCCTACTCCTACGCGTTGGGGGCATGGTGCGCGCATCTGGTGCTCGACCTCGACAACGCGAACCGTCAGGCGGGGATCACGATGGCGGTGCTCCAGGGCGGTGCCATCGAGCCGGAGGCGGAGCTGGCCGCCCGCTCCAGCGCCGCGGTCGTGACCTTCGACCGGTACCCACACCGTCGCCGCGCGCTGCGGGACATGGACGCCGTGTGGGCACCGGTCGGCGATGTGCTGCCCTCGCCTGCGCTCATCGCGTTCGCCCAGCTCGCCGAGATGCGGATGTGCCTGACGCTCGCGGATCGGGGACTGGCTGCGGCGGTCGTGTCCCGGGTCGGCCGACTCCTTGCAGGCACCGGCGATGCGCTGGTCATCCGGGCCCTCGACGTCATGGACCACCAGCGCCACGACCGGGCGCGTGCGCTGATCGCGCCGGTGCTGGCCGGGGACGTCCCCGTCGTGGTCGTGACCACGCACATCACGGCATGGCTTGTCGAAGCGCTCGCCACCACCAGGAACGGGATGACCGAACCCGCCCACCGGGCCCTGCTCGCGGCGTTGGCGCTCGGCGAGAGCAGCGGTGTGCTGCGCCCGTTCTACGACCTGGGGCAGCCGGTGCACGACCTGCTCGTGGGTGCGCTCGGGCGCGTCGGTCACCTCGAGCCGTTCCTGGCCCACCTGCTCGAAGCGTGGCGTGAGGCCGAGGCCTGGCAGAACCGCGTGTCCGGGCACGGCGGGGACACCGAGCACGGCGGCGGCCGGCCCACGGCCGCGGTCGCCGCCCCGCTGACCGCGCGGGAGATCGAGGTGCTGCGCGAGCTGCCGTCGCTGCTGACCGCCGACGAGATCGCGGTGCAGCACCAGGTCAGCGTGAACACCGTCAAGACCCACATGCGGTCGCTGTACCGGAAGCTCGGGACGGCGAACCGCCGTGAAGCCGTTGCGGTGGCGCGCAGGCTCAGTCTGCTGTGAGCCCCGGCGGTCGGGACGCGTCGCGGACCGCACCGAGCTCTCTCAGCGCCGCCTCCTCGGCGGCGGCGTCCTCGCTCACCCGACTCTGGCCGGTGCTGCGCCGGTGGGCCAGCCAGGAGGCGACCGGCAGCTCGACGACGAGTCCGACCAGCAGAATCCCCGACACCGCCGCGAGGATCGCGGGATCGTTGCCGAAGGCGATCGCCACCGCGGCGAATGCCGGGCCGGCGTTGCGCGTCGGCGCGATCAGCGCCGTCGTCGTCCGGACCGCCTTCGTCCCGGCCGACAGGGCGAACCCGACGGCGATGCCGACCACGGTGAACACAGCCGCCGCCAGCAGCGTCAGGGACCCGAGCAGGTCGATGATCTGTTGCCAGCTGCCCAGCACACCCAGCGCCAGGACCCCGACGAAGGTCAGGTTGGACACCCGGCCCGCAGGTGCCGTCCACGACGCCGCGGTGCCGGGCGCCCACGCCCGCAGCGCGAGCCCCACCGCGAAAGGAACGAGCTGGAGCACGGCGACGCTCAGGACCAGACGCCCGACCGGGAGACTGACGTCCTCGCCCAGCCCAGCCCATCCGAGCAGCAGATTCGCCGTCACCGGAAAGGTCAGGCTGCCGATCGCGGCGAGTACCACCTGCAGCACCGAGCCCGTGACGACGTCCCCCTTCTGGATCATCGCCATCTTCGCGCCGAACGGCGCACCTGGCGAGGACGCGACGAGCACCAGCGCCACCGTCGCGGCCGAGGACAGCGCGAACACCAGCCCGACAACCAGTCCCAGCAGCGGGACGACGACGAGGTTGGCGACCAGGACCAGGACGACCAGCAGCCCGTTGCGCAGCACCGCGACCAGCGCCGCCACCTGGGTGCGCAGGCCGGCGACGAACATCGTCGCGACCACGAACACCACGAGGACCGTGTTCAGCAGCGCGTTCATCACGTCCACGTAGAGCTCCTTCCCCGGACCACCGGCCACCCGAAGTGTCGACAGGTCACCCCGCGCGACACGTCGCCTGCCGAGGATGAGCCGCGCCCACCGCGCGTGACAGTGCCGGCTGCCATGAGCCGTCCACGGGCCGGTGGCGTCGGTGCCGCGGTCGAGGATCCGGTCGCCGATGCCGGCGTGGTGGTCGCGGTCTCGTCCGCGATGGATGAGGACGCCGGCGGTGCCGCGGGAGGAACGTCGTCCACCGTGATGCCCGGGGAGCACACCTCCCATCCGCCGCCGGGAGGAGGGATCCGGTTGAGGTACGAGTTCGTCATCGCCGCCAGGTTGTCCGACACGGTGGTCGCGGCGTTCCCGGAGTTGAAGGTCTCCGAGCGGCCCGGCACCGGCACGACGTTGTTCGGGCCGGTGACCGACCGGGCCCACCTCGACGGGCTGCTGGCCCAGTTCAGCGACCTCGGTCTGGAGCTCGTCGACATGCACCGGCTCCCCGACTGAACAGCCCGATGGTTCACGCCGACCACATCTGGAGGACACCCGTATGGCCACGCTCACCGTCTGGAAGTTCGACAGCGCCATCGGCGCCGACGACGCCGTCACGACACTGCAAGGGCTGGCGAAACAGCAGCTGATCACGGTGCACGACGCGGCGACCGTGTCCTGGGTACAGGGCGCGAAGAAGCCGAAGACCCGCCAGCTGAACAACCTCACCGGTGTCGGACCACTCGGCGGCATGTTCTGGGGCCTGCTGTTCGGGCTGATCTTCTTCATCCCGCTGATCGGGGCGGCGATCGGTGCCGCCACCGGCGCGCTCGGCGGGGCCCTGCGCGACGTGGGCATCGACGACGACTTCATCAAGCAGGTCCGGGACCAGGTCACGCCCGGTACCTCGGCACTGTTCGTGATGACCTCCGACGCCGTCCTCGACAAGGTCCACCAAGCCTTCGAGGGCCAGGCACCGAAGCTGATCAGCACGAACATGTCCACCGACCAGGAGAACGCCCTGCGGTCGGTGTTCGCCGACTGATCCGGCGCGCGCAGCCGGTGACGCGTGCCGGGCTGCACGCCCCGCCCACATCGAGAGAGGCGCGTGATGACCCAGACCGTCCCGGGCGACCGCGGCGACGAGGTCCTCCCCACGGGGATGCCGCGCGGGCTGGTCGTCGTGCTGGCGGTGACGGGCCTGCTGGTCAGTACCCTCGCCCTCCAGCAGTTCAGCTCGATCGTGGCTCCGGTGCTGCTGGCGCTGATCCTGGTCATCGGCGTGCATCCCCTGACCGGGAACCTCACCAGACGGGGTGTGCCGCGATGGCTCGCCGCGACGGTCAGCCTCGTCGTGGTCCTGGCGATCATCATCGGGCTCGCGGCGTCGCTGGCGCTGTCGGTGGCCCGGCTCGGCACGCTGCTGCCGATGTACCAGGATCGTTTCGTCGCGCTCCTGGACGGGCTGCGCGCCTGGCTCGCCGGCCTGGGTGTGGGCCCCGAACAGCTGCAGAATCTCGTCGGCCAGATCGACTTCGGCAAGGTCGCGGGCGTGGTAACCGATCTGCTGGCCGGGCTGGCCAGCACGTTCACCAACCTGCTGTTCCTCATCTTCGTCGTGCTGTTCATGAGCGTCGACGCGCTCGGGTTCTCCCACCGCCTCCGGCAGGTCGGGGGCCGGCAGCCCGCGATCGTGTCCGCGCTGCGCGGGTTCGTCACGGGTACCCGCAGCTACCTGTTCGTCGCGACGCTGTTCGGGCTGATCGTCGCGGTGGTGGACACCGTGTTCCTGTGGATCGCCGGGGTGCCGTTGGCGCTGCTGTGGGGGCTGCTCGCGTTCGTCACGAACTACATCCCCAACATCGGGTTCATCATCGGTCTCGTGCCGCCGGCGCTGCTCGCGCTGCTCGAGGGCGGGCCCAAGCTGATGCTCATCGTGATCGTGGCCTACTGCGTCATCAATTTCGTGATCCAGTCGCTGATCCAGCCCAAGTACGTCAGCGACGCGGTGAACCTCTCGCTCACCTTGACCTTCCTGTCGCTGGTGTTCTGGGCGTTCGTGATCGGCCCGCTCGGTGCGGTACTCGCGATCCCGCTGACGCTGCTCACCAAGGCGCTCCTGCTCGATGTCGACCCCCGGACCCGGTGGATGTCGGCGTTCCTTGTCGGCGGCAAGGCCGGACCGGACGAACCCGCGTCCTCCGGATCACCCCCTGACGGTCCGTCCGCAGACGTGGCGTCCCCGGACCGAGCAGCGCCCGTTCCCGCGGTCCCCGATCCCCAGGAGCGAGACGTCGACGCGTCACCGACACCCCAAGGCCCCCCCAGCTCGCGACGATGACCCGACGAGAGGAGCAGGAGCATGAGCACCACGAACCCGGACCCACCCTCACCCGCAGGTGCCCGCCCCCTACCGGAGCCGACACGTCGACCATGGGCGACCGGGCTCGCGCTCTTCGCCGGTGTCGTCATGCTCGTGACCGGGGTGCTGGCCGCGCTGGCCGGGATCGCGGCGCTGCTCGACGACGACGTGTATGTCGGTGTGCAGGGCTACGTCTATGCCTTCGACCTCACCGGGTGGGGCTGGATCCACCTGATCCTCGGCGTGCTCGTCGCGGCTGCGGGGGCCGGGGTCCTCGCCGGACAGCTCTGGGCCCGCGGCATCGGAATCCTGCTGGCGAGCCTGAGCCTGATCGCGAACTTCCTGTTCCTGCCCTACTCGCCGTGGTGGTCGATCCTGATCATCGCGCTCGACGTCGCCGTGATCTGGGCCCTCTCGGTCTACCGCACCGAGGGTGCGCGCGGCTGACGGTGGCCAAGCCGACACGCCCCCGGTTCAGGTCGCCGCTGACCGATCTGCGCCGGATCGCCGACCGCCGGGTGCTGCGCCGCGACCTCGCCGCCGGGGTCGTGCTCGGGATCGAGAGCGTTCCCGACGGGCTGGCCCGCGGTCTGCTGGTCGGCGCGGCGCCGCTGTCGGGGCTCTACGGCTACCTGTTCGGGATGGTGGCGGCCGCGGTGGTCACGGCCACCCCGCTCGTCGTCGTCCAGGCGACCGGAGCGTTGGCGATCATCGTGGCCGATGTCGATCTCGCGGCCTTTCCCGATCCTGCACGCGCGCTGGCCACCCTGACGGTGCTGACCGGCGGAGTGCTGGTCGTCGGCGGGCTGTTGGGGGTCGGCGGCCTGCTGCGGTTCGTCTCGACGGCGGTGATGACCGGGTTCGTCGCGGCTGTCGGGGTGAACATCGTGCTCAGCCAGCTCGGCACGCTGACCGGTGCCGATCTGGGGGTGGGCAACCGGCTCGAGCAGCTGCTGCGCCTGCTGACCGCGCCAGGACGCATCGATCTCGCCTCGACCGCCGTCGGCGTCGTCACCGTGGTCCTCGTCGTGCTGCTCACCCGGACCCGGCTGGGGGCGCTCGGGATGGTGGTGGCGGTCGTCGTGGGTTCGGCGCTGGCGGCCCTGTTCGGCGGCCTCGGCCACCCCGTGCAGCTCATGCGGGACCTGGTCGACGTGCCGCGGTCGCTGCCCGGGGCCGTCCTCCCGGCCTTCGGCGAGAGTCTCGCGCTGCTGCTGCCCGCGGTGTCGCTGGCTTTCGTCGGTGCCGTGCAGGGTGCGGCGGTGTCGGCGTCGGTGGCCCGCCGCGAGGACGCTCCCACCAACCCGTCGCGGGACATCACGGGCCAGGGTGTCGGCAATCTGGTCTCGGGCCTGTTCCAGGGCATGCCGGTCGGTGGGTCGTCGTCGGCGAGCTCACTGGCCGCTGCTGCCGGCGGCCGGACCCGGCTCGTGCCGCTCTCGGCCGCGGTGGTCATGGCGCTGGTGATCGTGCTGCTCGGCGGCGCCGTCGGGCTGGTCGCGATGCCCGCGCTGGCCGGCCTGCTGGTCGTCGTCGGGGCCTCCACGGTCCGCCCCGCCCAACTCGTCTCCGTCGCCAGGGTCGGGCTGGTCCAGCTCACCGTCCTGACGGTCACGTTCGTGCTGACCATGATCGTGCCGCTGCAGTACGCGGTGCTGGTCGGGGTCGGGCTCTCGATCGTCCTGCACGTGGTGCGCCAGTCCGGCACGCTGGTGCTCGTCCAGGCCCATCTCGTGGCCGGCGGTCGCATCCGCGAGTCCGAACCGGTCGCCGAGGTCCCGGCCGGGCAGGTCGTGGTCCTGCAGCCCTACGGCAGCATCTTCTTCGCCTCCGCCGCAGCACTCGAGGCCCGGCTCCCCACGGTCACCCCGGAGTCGCGCGGGAGCGTGGTGATCCTGCGGCTGCGCGGCGTCGAGGACGCCGGTGCGACCTTCACCGACGTCCTCGACCGCTACGCCGCTGCGCTGCGCGCGGCCGGGTCCCGGTTGGTCATCGTCCTCGACAGTCCCCGACTGCTCCGCCAGCTCCGGGTCACCGGCGTGCTGGACGTCCTCGGAGAGGAGAACGTCTACCGTGGCAACGAATGGGTCGGGCACGCGCTGCGACGGGCCCACCGCGATGCCCACGCCTGGGTCACCGAGCAGGGCGGGTGAGTGGCCGTGCTGAAGGGCTGGGCCGCGGTCTCGCCGCGGCGTGACGTCCTCGCCGGGCTCACCGTGTGGGCGGTCCTGGTCCCGGAGTCGCTCGCCTACGCCACGATCGCCGGGGTCTCGCCGGTGGTCGGGCTCTACGCGGCCGTGCCGTCGTTGCTGATCTACGCGCTGCTCGGCAGCTCCCGGCACCTCGTCGTCGCCCCGATGTCGGCCACCGCCGCGCTCTCGGCGGGCACCGTCGCGCTGTTCGCCGGCGGCGACGCCGCCCGCTACGTCGCTCTCACGACAGCCCTGGCCGTCGTTGCCGGACTGGTCGCGCTGCTCGCCGGACTGCTGCGGCTCGGGTTCCTGTCGACGTTCATCTCCGAACCGGTGCTCAAGGGCTTCATCATCGGGCTTGCCCTGACGATCATCGTCGGGCAGGTGCCCGCGCTGCTCGGCGTCGACAAGGGCGAGGGTGAGTTCTTCGGCGAGGCCTGGCACGTCCTGACCGAGCTCTCGACGGTCAACTGGCCGACCGCCGCGGTCGGGCTCGGTTCGTTGGCCGTCGTACTGGTCCTGCGCCGCACCCTGCCTCTGGTGCCCGGGTCGCTGGTCGTCGTGGCGCTCGGCATCGTCGCGGTCGCCGTGCTGCACCTCACCGACCACGGCGTCGAGATCGTCGGTCCGATCGAGTCCGGGCTGCCCGCACTCGGCCTCCCCGACGTCGGCATCAGCGACTACCTGGATCTTGCGGGACCCGCCGCCGGGGTCGTGCTGGTCGGTTTCGCCGAGGGTCTGGGCGCCGCCAAGACCTACGCCGCTCGGCGCGGCTACACGATCGACCCGAACACCGAGCTGATCGGCCTGGGTGGGGCCAACCTCGGGGCGGGCCTCGCGTCCGGGATGGTCGTCAACGGCAGCCTGTCCAAGACCGCGGTCAACGGCGGTGCCGGCGCCCGTTCCCAGCTCAGCGGAGTCGTCGTCGCCGCGCTCACGGTCGTCACGCTGCTGCTGCTCACGGGCCTGTTCGAACAGCTGCCCGAGGCCACCCTCGCCGCCGTCGTGATCGCCGCGGTGATCGAGCTCGTCGACCTCGCCGCACTCCGCCGGTTCCGCGCGGTCTGGACGACCCGGCTCGGCCGGATCTACCGCGGTGCTGCCCGCGCCGACTTCCTCGCCGCACTCGCCACGCTCGTCGGAGTGCTGCTGTTCGACACCCTGCCCGGGCTGCTCATCGGGGTGGTCGCCTCCATGGTGCTGCTCCTGCAACACGCGTCCCGGCCGAACGTGCCGCGCTTGCGCCGCGACTCGGCGGGCTCGTGGGTCGACGCCACGGGGCGTGCCGACGGCGAGGAGGACGCAGACATCGCCGTGGTCCGGATCGAGGGCGGACTGTTCTTCGCGAACGCCGACCACGTACGCCAACAGCTCCTCGCCGCGGCCGGAACGGGTGTCCACACCGTCGTCATCGCCGGGGAGACGATCCCGACCGTCGACCTCACCGGTGCGGCCATGCTCGAGGAGACAGCGACGCGGCTGCGCGAGGAGGACGTCGCCCTCGTGCTCGCGCATCCGATCGGGCAGGTCCGCGACGTCCTCCAGACCGCCGGCGCACAGGCGCTCCTCGTGGTCGACACTGTGGATCACGCGATCGCCCTCGCGCGACCCGAGCACCCCGCCCGCCCGGCAACCGGCGAGCGCCCGAGTCCATCGGCCGAGCCGAGCGACGAGTCGTGAACGACGCCTCACGAGGCACGAGCGGCCTCCGCGGCCTGCACTCCGACGACCGGGGCCAGTCAGGTGTGAGCTCTTGCATACAAACCTCCTACAGGATATTTTCTATTCACTGCAGCGAGCGTCGGAGGGAGACTCCCGTGAGCCGGTACCACCCGCGTTACCTGCAAGATTTGCCTTGTGACCGATCCTGAGGTTCCGACCCACCAGACGAAGTCGGAGCTGGCCCTGCGGGTCCTGCGCGAACGAATCCGCAGCGGGCAGCTGGAGGTGGGCTACCGCCTGCAGGTCGACGAGCTGGCGCGCGAGCTGGGGATGAGCCCGACCCCCATCCGGGAGGCGCTGCGTCTGCTGCAGGCCGACCGGCTCGTGCACTACGAGGCCCATCGGGGTGTCGTGGTCGCCCGGCACTCGCCCGAGAAATTGTCCGATGTGTATGCAATGCGCATGGCGCTGGAGCCCCTCGCCACCCGCCTGGCGATCGAGCGCATGACCGACGAGCAGAAGGGGGAACTGCAGACGATCCATGAGAACTTCCTCGCGGCCGGTCGCGCCGGCCGCGGGAAACGGATGGCCCAGCTCAACTCCGCCTGGCACCTGGCGATCTACCAGGCCGCGGGCTCGGACATGCTGCAGCACTTCACCGGACGGCTCTGGGACGTCTTCCCGTGGCGGACCAACTGGGCCGTCGAGCAGCGGTCGTCGGACAGCATGCGCGAGCACGACGAGGTGATGGCCGCCGTGGCGGCGGGTGACGCCCAGGCCGGTGCGGACGCGATGTGCGCGCACATCGGCGCGGGAGCAGCCTCCGAGCAGCCCGAGCTGGGCGAGGAACCGAAGACGACGGAACCGAAGACGTAGTCCCTTACACAGCAGTGAGGACCCCGATGACCTTGCAGTTCACCGAAGCCGACGTGCCCGGCCCCCGGCGCGACCTCATCGGGTACGGCGCAACGCCCCCGGCCGTCGAGTGGCCGGGTGGGGCGAAGATCGCCGTCAACATCGTGGTGAACGCGGAGGAGGGCTCCGAGGTCTCGTGGGCCGCGGGCGACGCGCGCAACGAGGGCCTCGGCGAGATCCCGTACGGCATGCCGGCCGAGTACCGGGACCTGTGTGTCGAGTCGATCTACGAGTACGGGGCGCGGGCCGGTGTGTGGCGGCTGCTGCGGCTGTTCTCCGAGTACCGGGTCCCGACGACGTTCTACGCCGCGGCGGTCGCGTTCGAGCAGAACCCCGAGCTGGCGAAGGCCGTGGTCGCGGGTGGGCACGAGGTGTGCAGCCACGGCTGGCGGTGGGAGGAGCCGTGGACGCTGAGCCGCGACGAGGAGCGCGAGCACATGCTCGAGGCCATCGCGTCGTTCGAGCGGACGTGCGGCACCCGGCCCGTCGGGTGGTACTGCCGGTACGGCCCGAGCGTGCACACCCGTGAGCTGCTGGTGGAGGAGGGCGGGTTCCTCTATGACTCCGACGCCTACAACGACGACCTGCCCTACTACGTCAGCGTGGGCGACGAGCGCCAGCTCGTGGTGCCGTACACGATGGTCTACAACGACGTGAAGTACGCGATGCCGCCCGGCATGGCCAGCCCGACCGACTTCTTCGACGTCTGTGCCCGTGGTTTCGACGAGCTGTTGCGCGAGGGCCGGGGCGGGCATCCGCGGATGATGTCGATCGGTCTGCACCCGCGGTGGGCCGGCCAGGCGGGACGGACGTCGGCGTTGCGGGAGTTCATCGAGCACGCCCAGCAGCAGTCCGACGTGTGGTTCGCGACCCGCGAGCAGATCGCTCGGTTCTGGTTGGAGAACCACCCCGACGAGGGCGCCGCATGAGCGCCGCTCCCGGGGTCGAATCCGCAGGCGGCCCGCTGCAGGGCCTCAAGGTCGTCGACGCGGCGTCGATCTTCGCGGGCCCCGTCGCGGCGACGCTGCTCGCCGACTTCGGCGCCGACGTGCTCAAGGTCGAGCACCCGCGCGGCGACAGCCTGCGGTCGATGGGCTGGAACGTCGAGGGCGAGTCGCTGTTCTGGGCGCTGGTGTCGCGCAACAAACGCTGCGTCACCCTCAAGCTGTCGGCGCCCGAGGGCGCGGAGATCCTCAAGAAGATCGTCGCCGACGCGGACGTGTTCGTGGAGAACTTCCGGCCCGGCACCCTGGAGCGCTGGGGGCTGGGTCCCGACGTCCTGCACGAGATCAACCCGGGCCTGGTCATCCTGCGTACCACCGGGTTCGGCCAGACCGGCCCATACGCCAACCGGCCCGGGTTCGGCACGCTGGCCGAGGCCATGTCGGGGTTCGCCCACATCAACGGCTGGCCCGACAAGCCGCCGGCGTTGCCGCCGTTCGCGCTCGGCGACTGCATCGCGGGGTTCACCGGCTGCTTCGCGATCATGTTCGCGCTGTGGTGGCGCGAGCACGGCGGCAACGGCAAGGGCCAGGTCATCGACCTGTCGATCTACGAACCCATGTTCTGGATGCTCGGTCCGCAGACGATCCTCTACGACAAGACGGGCGAGGTCGTCGGCCGGTCGGGCAACCACACGCCCTACAGCGCGCCGCGCAACGCCTACCAGACCAAGGACGGCCGCTGGCTCGCCCTCTCGGCGACGGCGCAGTCGATCGCGGACCGCGTCGTGAAACTGGTCGGGCGACCCGATCTCGCGGAGCAGCCGTGGTTCACCGGCAACCCGGGACGCATCGCCCACACCGAGGAGCTCGATGACGCGATCGGCGGCTGGATCGGCGAACGCACCGCGGAGGAGGTGCTCGCGGAGTTCGAGACCGCGGAGGGCGCGATCGCCCCGGCCTACACCGCGGCCGACATCGTCGAGGACCCGCAGTACCTGGCGCGGGAGACCATCGTCCGGGTCCCGCACGAGGGGCTGGGTGACGTCCTGATGCAGAACGTGGTGCCCGTCCTGTCCGACACCCCCGGCAGGGTCCGGCACGCCGGCGCCCCCAAGGGGTCGAGCAACCACGAGGTCTACCGCGACCAGCTGGGGATGACCGACGAGCAGCTGGCGGCCCTCGAGGCCGACGGCGTGATCTGACGGGCGGACACATGAGCTTCGACGAGGTCGGCGAGTTCTACGCGCAGCGCGGCATCGGCGCGACCGGCGGCGTGGGCACACGGCCCGCGGTGCTGGTCGTCGACGTGTCGCGGGCGTTCACCTCGAGCGCCTACGGCGTCGGTGCCGACGACGTGCCCGCGGTCCCGCACATCGCCGGGCTGCTGGGCCACGCCCGCGACGCCGGGCTGCCGGTCGTGTTCACGACGATCGCCTACGCCCCGGGTGAGGACGGGGCGTCGTTCGCCGCGAAGGTCCCGGCGCTGCGCGAGCTGCGCACCGACGACCCCGCGGCCGTGGAGATCCATCCGGAGCTGGCCCGCCGGCCCGACGAGCTGGTGCTGGTCAAGAAGTTTCCGTCGGCGTTCTTCGGGACGCACCTCACGTCGTACCTGGTACAGCGTGGGGTCGACACCGTGGTCGTGACGGGCTGTTCGACGTCCGGATGCATCCGGGCGAGCGTGATCGACGCGGTGTCCTACGGGTTCCGTGTCGTGGTCCCCGAGGAGTGCGTCTTCGACCGGGCCGAGGAGCCGCACCGCGCGAACCTCTTCGACATCGGTTCGAAGTACGCCGACGTGGTGCCGCAGGACGAGGTGGAGAAGTACCTGGCGTCCAACGCCGACGGCGGCCGGTAGACCGGTCGTCGGACCCGTGCGCTCTCGAGGAGGAGAGATGCTGTCCAGCACTACGAAGAGACGGGTGGCGACGGCCGCCGCGGCCGTCGTGATGCTCGGCCTGGTGGCCGCCTGTTCGTCGGGTGGTTCGGAGTCGGGTGCCGCGGCCGCTGGTGGTGGCGGCGCGAACTGCGACCTGACGCAGGTCGGCGCGGCGCTCGACAAGCACTCGGCCGTCCCGACCTACACCGACCCGGGTCCGCCCGTCGACATGACGGCGGCCGAGGGCAAGACGATCTTCAACATTCAGGAGTCCAGCGCCAACCCGTTCACCCAGGCGCTGACGACCTCGATGACCGAGGCCGCGGGCAAGGTCGGGATGAAGGTCGTCGACTACCCGAACCAGGGTGACCGCACCCAGTGGATCCAGGGCATGAACGCGGCCATCGCGCAGAAGCCCGCCGCGATCACGCTGACCGGCGGCACGATCAGCCCGACCTACTTCCAGCCGCAGGCCGCGGCCGCGAAGGCGGCGGGCATCCCGATCATCACGGTGCTCAACGAGGACCTGACCCAGCCGCAGGGCCCCGAGGTCACCGCGCGCGTCGCGCAGCCCTACGACCTGGCCGCGCGTCTCTCGGCCGACTTCATCATCAAGGACACGAACTGCGCGGCGAACGTGCTGGTCCTGACATCGAAGGAGGTCATCGGCAGCCCGGCGTCGATCGACGCGACCAACGACGAGTTCGCCAAGTACTGCCCGGACTGCAAGCTGACGTTCCAGAACGTGTCGGTGCCGGACTGGTCGACCCAGATCACGAACATCACGCGCTCGGCCATCCAGGCCGACCCGAACATCAACTACATCATGCCGCTCTACGACTCCATGTCGCAGTTCGTCGTGCCCGGCATCCAGCTCGCGGGCGCGACCGGCAAGGTGCACATCTCCACGTTCAACGGCACCCCGTTCGTGCTGAAGATGATGCAGGACGCCGACGTCGTGAAGATGGACGTCGGGGAGAACCCGTCGCAGGTCGGGTACGCCGTCGTCGACCAGATCGGGCGCATCCTGTCCGGTCAGGGGCCGATCGCCTCCGGCGACGAGGGCATCCAGCTGCGGGTGTTCACGAAGGCCAACGTCAACGAGGCGGGCACCCCGCCCGAACTGGGCAAGGGCTACGGCGACTCCTTCGTCGAGAGCTACCTGAAGCTGTGGGGCAAGGCGCCCTGATGTCGGTTCCGGCGCACGCCGGCGGAGCGTCCCGCGTGGGCGCTCCGCCGGTCGTCGAGGCGCGTGGCGTCTCCAAGTCCTTCGCCGGGGTGCGGGTCCTCGACTCCGTCGACCTCGACGTCCTGCCCGGCGAGATCCACGGCCTGCTCGGGGAGAACGGCTCGGGCAAGTCGACGTTCATCAAGGTCCTCGCCGGCTTCCACGAGCCCGACCCGGGCAGCGGCTTGCGGATCAACGGCGAGGACGTGCCGCTGCCACTGGCCCCGGGCGCGTTCCGCGACTACGGGATGAGCTTCGTCCACCAGGACCTCGGGCTGATCACGAGCTTGTCGGTGCTGGAGAACCTGCGGCTCGGCACGTTCAGCCGGGCGCGGGACTGGGCCATCGGGTGGCGGCGGCAGCGGGCCGACGCGCGGACGTTGTTCGAGGAGTTCTCCGTCGACCTCGACCCGACGGCGCGTGTCGCCGACCTCGACGGCACGCAGCGGGCGCTGCTCGCGATCGTGCGGGCCGTCCACGAGATGCGGACGTTGCGCGGCGGCGCCCGCACCGGTCCCGGGATGCTGATCCTCGACGAGCCGACGGTGTTCCTGCCGGAGACGGGTCGCCGCCAGCTGTTCTCGCTGATGCGCGAGATCGCGGGCGGCGGCTCGGCCGTGCTGTTCGTGTCCCACGACCTCGACGAGGTCCGCGAGATCACCGACCGTGCGACGATCTTCCGCGACGGCAGGCTTCGGGCGACGGTGCAGACGTCGTCGGTGACCGACACCGAGCTCGTCGAGCTGATCATCGGCCGCGAGTTGCCCGAGCACGGCGGCGAGCGTGAGGACGTCGCACCCACCGCCGCGGACGCGACCGTCGTCGTCGACGACCTGTCCGACGAACGGGTCGAGTCGGTGTCGTTCGCGCTCGGCGACGGCGAGGTGCTCGGCATGACCGGGCTGCTCGGGTCGGGCTTCGAACGCATCCCGTACCTGCTGTTCGGGGCGTTCCCGGCCGCGACCGGGACGCTGCGCACCGGGGACGGGACGCTGTCGCTGCCCGCGATGGACCCGGTGAAGGCGATCGCGCACCGGATGGCGCTCATCCCCGCCGACCGGCAGAGCAACGGCAGCGTCGGCAGCATCAGCGTGCGGGACAACGCGATGCTGCAGGTCATCGACCGCTACACGACGTGGCGGGGACTCTCGCGTCCGCAGCTGGCCCGTGACTGCCAGGAGACCCTGGACCGGTTCGACGTGCGGCCGCCGATCCCCGGGATCGCCTACCAGTCGTTGTCGGGAGGCAACCAGCAGAAGGTGCTGCTGGCCAAATGGCTGGCCGCCGACCCGCGGGTGCTGCTGCTGCACGAGCCGACCCAGGGCGTCGACATCGGTGCCCGCGCGCAGATCTACGAGGTCGTCCACGACGCGGCCCGGTCGGGCTGCGCGGTGCTGTGCGCGAGCTCGGACTACGAGCAGCTGGCCGCCATCTGCGACCGTGTCCTGATCTTCGACCGGGGCCGCGTCGCCCGGGAGCTGCGGGGCGCCGACATCACGAAGGACCGCATCGCGCACGAGTGCTACACGCTCGCCGACCGCGCGGTCCCCGCAGGCCCGGTGGGGCCGACCGAAGGTGAGGGTGACGGGTGATGACCCGGACGAAGAACTCCGAGCCGGTGACCGACGTCGACGTCGCGTCCGGGAGGTCGGGGGGCGGCACGGTCGCCCGCTCGCTCGCGCAGCGGTTCTCCATCGTGATCGCGCTGGTCGTCGTCGTGGCGGTGTTCGGGTCGCTGCGGCCCGACACGTTCCTGACGACGTCGACGCTGCAGGGCATCCTCGGCTCGCAGGCCGTGCTCGTCGTCCTCACGTGTGCGCTGCTGATCCCGCTGACCGCGGGCGACTACGACCTGTCGGTCGCGGGCGTGCTCATGACGTCGCAGATGCTGGTCGGGGTCCTCAACGCCCAGCACGGGATGAACATCTGGCTGGTCATCGTCCTGTGCCTGCTCGCGGGTGTCGTGATCGGCCTGCTCAACGGCGGGTTCGTGCTGCTGTTCGGGGTCGACCCGTTCATCGTGACGCTGGGGACGGGCACGATCCTGTCGGGCGCGGTGCTCTGGCTGGGCGACTCCACGACGATCAGCGGCATCTCGACGGGCCTGACCGACTGGGTCATCGTCAACCGCTTCCTCGGGGTGCCGCTCGCGTTCTGGTACGGCCTGCTCATCACCGCGGGGCTCTGGTACTTCCTGGAGTACACCGCGGCCGGGCGACGGCTGCTGTTCGTCGGCCGTGGCCGTGCGGTGTCGCGGCTGTCGGGGCTGCGGGTCACCCGGATCCGGTGGGCCGCGCTGGTCGCGTCGGCCACGCTCGCGTCGCTGGCCGGCATCCTCTACGCCGGCACGACGGGCGCGGCGGACCCGGTGTCGGGCGAGGCGTTCCTGCTGCCGACGTTCGCCGCCGCGTTCCTGGGCTCGACGGCGATCCTGCCCGGCAAGTTCAACTCGTGGGGCTCGTTCATCGCCGTGTACTTCCTGGTCGCGGGCACCACGGGGCTCACGATGCTCGGCGCCCAGTCCTACGTGTCGGACCTGTTCTACGGCGGCGCGCTCGTCGTCGCGGTCTGCGCCTCGCGCTACAGCAGGCGCAAGGAAGTCAGGGAGTCAGGCTCCCTCTGAACACGGAAAGCAGCACCATGCCGTTCACCGAGCGCCCCAGCCGGGCGCTGTACGAGGGCCCGGAGCGCGCCGCGGCACGCTCCTACCTGCGCAACATCGGTTTCACCCCCGACGACCTGCGCAAGCCCGTCGTCGGGGTCGTCCACAGCTGGACGGGCACGATGCCGTGCAACCTCAACCACCGCGACCTCGCCGCGCACGCCTGCGACGGGTTGCGCGCCATCGGGTGCACGCCGATGGAGGTCAACACCATCGCGATCTCCGACGGGATCACGATGGGCACGCCGGGGATGCGGGCGTCGCTGGTGAGCCGCGAGCTCATCGCGGACTCGGTCGAGCTGGTGGCCCGGGGCCACATGTTCGACGGGATCGTCGGCATCGCGTCGTGCGACAAGACGGTGCCGGCCATGGCGATGGGCATGGCGCGCGTCGACCGGCCGTCGGTGCTGCTCTACGGCGGCACCATCCTGACCGGCCGGTTCCGGGGCCGGGTCGTCGCCGTGCACGACGTGTTCGAGGCGGTCGGCGCGCACGCCGCGGGCACGATCAGCGACGACGACCTCGACGAGATCGAGGCCGCGGCCTGCCCCGGTGCCGGGGCGTGCGGCGGGCAGTACACCGCCAACACGATGGCGATGGTCATGGAGGTGCTCGGCCTGTCGCCGGCGCGGGTCAACGGCATCCCGGCCGTGGACGCGGACAAGCCGTCGGCGGTGGCGGCGGCGGCCGCGCTCGTCGAGACGGCGGCGACGAAGGACCTGCGCCCCAGCAGGTTGCTCACCCGCCCCGCGTTCGAGAACGCCGTCGCCGCGGTCGCTGCCTCGGGCGGCTCGACCAACGCGGTGCTGCACCTGATCGCGCTGGCCGCCGAGGTCGGCGTCCCGCTGAGCCTCGACGACATCGACCGCATCTCGCGGCGCACCCCGCTGCTGTGCGACCTGATGCCCGGCGGCACCTACAGCGCAGCCGACCTGCACGCCGCCGGCGGGACGATGCTGCTGGTCGCCCGGCTGGTCGAGGGCGGGCTCGTCGACGGCTCGACGATGACGGTCACGGGCCGGACCCTCGCCGAGGAGGCGGCGGCCGCCACGGAGACCGACGGTCAGCGCGTCGTCGCACGCCTGGCCGAGCCGTTCGCCGCCGAGGGCGGGCTCGTCGTGCTGCGCGGCAACCTCGCGCCCGACGGCGCGGTCGTCAAGATCACCGCGCACACCCCGCGCTCCCACACCGGCACCGCGCGCGTCTTCGACGGCGAACGCGCCGCCCTCGACGCCGTCCTCGGCGGCGGCGTCGGGCCGGGGGACACCGTCGTCATTCGCAACGTCGGTCCGCGCGGTGGACCGGGCATGCCCGAGATGCTGCAGGTGACGTCGGCGATCGTGGGTCGCGGGCTCGGCGAGACGGTCGCGCTGGTCACCGACGGCCGGTTCAGCGGCGCGACCCGTGGTCTGATGGTCGGGCACGTCGCCCCCGAAGCTGCCGCCGGTGGGCCGATCGGGTTGCTGCGCAACGGCGACCGGATCGTCCTCGACGCCGACACCCGCACCATCGCCGTCGAGGCGGAGCTGTCCACCCGGACGCCACCGCCGCCGGCGGAACCGGAGTTCACCTCCGGTGTTTTTGCCAAGTACGCCGCCACGGTCGGGTCGGCGGCGACCGGCGCGACGACATCTCCCTGGAATGGAGCCCCCGTATGACCGACCCCCGCTCACTGCTGTTCGTGCCGGCCAACCGGCCCGACCGGTTCGAGAAGGCCTCCCGCAGCGGTGCCGACGCGGTGATCCTCGACCTGGAGGACTCGGTCGGGGTGAGCCAGAAGGCGGCCTCGCGCGACAACCTGCAGGCCGCCGCCGACCTCGCCGTCGCCGCAGGTCAGTCGGTGTACGTGCGGGTCAATCCCGTCGACACGCAGTGGCACGCCGAGGATCTCGCCGCCGCGGCCCGGATCGGCGCGCGCGGCGTGGTCGTCCCCAAGTGCGAGGACGCCGACGTCGTCGCCGGCATCGACCGCGACCTGGCCGCGGGGCTCGAGCTGGTGCTGATCCTCGAGACCGCCGCCGGGGTGCTCGACGCCGTCGCGCTGGCCCGCCCGACCGGCCGCGTCCGCCGGGTCTCCTTCGGCGCCTACGACTTCGCGCTCGACATGGGCGTCGTCCCCGAGCAGGCGCATCCGCTGATGACGTCGTCGCGCATCCACGTCGCGATGGCCGCCGCCGCCGCCGGGGTGCAGGCGATCGACACCGCGTTCGCCGACGTGCGCGACCCCGCCGCGATGCGCCGCCAGACCGAGGAGGCCCACGGGATGGGCTTCACCGGCAAGTTCGCGATCCATCCCGGCCAGGTGCCGATCGTCAACGAGGTGCTCTCGCCGAGCCCGGCCGAGATCGATGTCGCACAACGCATCGTGGCTGCCTTCGACGAGGCGGAGCGGGACGGGATCGCGGCGATCACCGTCGACGACAAGCTCGTCGACTACCCGATCGCCCAGCGCGCGCAGGCCACGCTGGAGCGGGCGGCGCAGTTCGGGCTGGTGACGTCGTGAGCACGACCGCGCGCAGGTCGGCGTCCGGCCTGGACCTGCACGTCCACACCGGCGACGGCTCCGGCGCGGCGCCGATCGTCGCGCTGCACCCGTGGTTCGGCTGCTGGCAGTTCTGGCTGCCCGTCGTCGAGCTGATGCCCGAGCGCGACTGGGTGCTCGTCGACATGTACTCGGGCGCCGCCACGATCCCCGCCGACGACAATGCCTTCGACGGTCTCGCCGCTGCGATCACCTCGGCGATCGAGGAGTACACCGACCAGCCCGTCGTGCTCATGGGCAACTCGACGGGCGGGCTGCTCGCGCAGGTCATCGCCATCGCCGGGCGGCCGCCGCTCGACTCGCTGGTGCTCGTCGGCACCGGCGCGACGGCGGCCGGGGTGAAGGCGCCGTTCCGGGCGACCCTGGGGGAGTGGCTCGACGCGGGCGGCGACGCCGCGCCGGCTTCGACCGCCGCGGTCGTGCGGTCGCTGGTGTACCGCGACCCGCCCGCCGCCGACATGGCGCTCTACGCCGAGGCCGTCGAGACCGCCGACTACCCGTTCCTGTCTGCTGTGCTGCGCGGCGTGCTGGGGGGCGACGTCGTCGACGGGCTGCCGCAGATCTCGGTTCCGACGCTGGTGATCCGGGGTGCCGAGGACGCCGCCCGCACCGAGGAGCACGTCGCCACGCTGATGGCGGGAATCCCGGACTGCCGGGCCGTCGAGATCCCGTTCGCCGGGCACTCGCCGCAGGTCGACACCCCGGCCGAGGTCGATGCCGCGCTCCGGGACCTGTTGGGGGGCAGGGCATGACGGGTCCGGGCGGGCGCGACGTCGTCGGTTACGGGCCGAACCCGCCGACGCGGCGGTGGCTCGGCGACGACCGGCTCGCGATCTCGCTCGTCGTCAACTACGAGGAGGGCTCGGAGCGGTCGCTGCCCGCGGGGGACGCCACGCAGGAGGCGCTGACGGAGTGGGGCGCCTACCCGTTCCCCGACGGCGTGCGGAACCTCGCGATGGAGTCGATGTACGACTACGGATCCCGGGTCGGCGTGTGGCGGATCCTCGACGTGCTGCGCCGCCACGGCGTGCCCGCGACGTTCTTCGCGTGCGCGCAGGCGTTCGAGATGGCCCCGGCCGTCGCGGAGGCGGTCGTCGCCGCGGGGCACGAGGTGTGCAGCCACGGCTGGCGCTGGGAGGAGGTGTGGTCGCTCTCCGAGGAGGAGGAGCGCGAGCACATCCGGATGGCCGTCGAGTCGCTGGAACGCGCGACCGGAAGCAGGCCCGTCGGCTGGTACTGCCGGTACGGGCCCAGCGAGCGGACGCGGCGGCTCGTCGTCGAGGAGGGCGGGTTCCTCTACGACTCCGACTCCTACGCCGACGACGTGCCCTTCGAGGTCGACGTCGACGGCACGTCGCACCTGGTCGTGCCCTACACGGCGGACACGAACGACATCCAGTTCTGGCTCGCCGACCCGCTCGCGACCTCGAAGCAGTTCTTCACCTACCTCAAGGACGCCTTCGACACGCTCTACCGGGAGTCGGCGCAGGCGCCGCGGATGATGTCGGTGGGCCTGCACTGCCGGATCATCGGCCGCCCCGCGCGGATCGCGGGCCTGGAACGGTTCGTCGAGTACGCCTCGGGGTTCGACGGTGCCGTGTTCACGACGCGCGAGCGCATCGCCCGCGGCTGGCTCGCCTCCGGGGACCCTGTACCGGCGCCCGTCACCGTGCTGCCCGCGGAGCCGGCGGGCGACGGCTCGTGGGCGCGGATGATCGTCGACGCCGACTCGGTGCCGGGCGCGACCACGACGCTGGGGCGCTCGCACGTGCTCCCCGGTGGGTCGACGCCGATGATCCGGCACACGACCGAGGAGGTCTGCCTGGTCGTGGAGGGGTCCGGGGTGCTGCGCACCGACCTCGGCGACGTCGCGTTCACCGCGGGCGACGCACTGCACATCCCGGCCGGGCGGCCGCACGCGATCGTCAACACGGGCGACGTCCCGACCGGGATGGTGTTCTCGTTCCCGGGCGCCCGGCGACCGCGGACCGAGGATGTCCCGTGTCGGTGATGGGGCGTGTCCCGAATAGCGACGACTAACCTCTTGTCGGGTCGGACCGCAGAGGTCTAACCTCTCGCCATGCAGAGGACGGGCCAATCGCGAACGCGGCTGTACGTCGCCGTGGCCCAGCAGCTGCTCACGGCCATCGCCACCGGGGAGTACCTCCCGGGGACCCGGCTGCCGGGCGACCGTGACCTGGCCGAGCGCCTCGACGTCTCCCGCGCCACCGCGCGGGAGGCGATCCTCGCGCTCGAGCTCGTCGGCGCGGTCGAGGTCCGCCACGGCGACGGCACCTACGTGCGCGCCCACCCGGCGGTCGAGGCCATCGAGGAAACAGCGCTCGACGTCGCCCCGCGTGAGCTGATCGAGGCCCGCCGCAGCGTCGAACCCGCCGTCGCGGCCCTGGTTGCGACGCGGGTCGACACCGACACGATCACCCGGTTGCAGCGCATCGTCGACGAGTCCGCCGAGATCGTGGCCGACCCCGCCGCGCTGACGCGGTTCCTCGCGCTGGGCCTGAGCTTCCACGCCGAGCTGGCGCTGGGCTGCGGCAACACCATCCTGTCCGGGATCGTCGGCCAGTTCGTCAGCGCCGAGTCGCACCCGCTGTGGGTGCTGATCAACCAGCTGGCCGTCAGCTCGATGGCCGCGCGGCAGGGCCAGCTCGACGACCACCGCCGCATCGTCGCCGCCATCCGTGCCGGCGACACCGCCGAGGCGTCGCGGGTCATGACCGACCATCTCGCGGCCGTCGACACCGTGATCTTCCATCCCGCGGCGAGTGAGGCCGCCCCACCCGCGAGCTGATTCGCCCCAGAGCCGAGGAGAGTCACCCATGAGCGCGCCCGCGCACGCCGACCTGGTCGTCCACGGCGGCACCGTCGTCAACGCCGGAGGCAGCGGCCCGGCGACGGTCGTCGTCTCCGGTGGCCGCATCGTCGCGGTCCAGGACCCGTCGCTGCCGCTGCCCCCGCACGAGCGCGCGATCGACGCCACCGGCTCGCTCGTGCTGCCCGGCGGTGTCGACCCGCACTGCCACATCGGGCAGCGCCTCGGCGAGTACGCCGCACTCGACGACTACGAGTCGGCCAGCATCGCCGCGCTGTGGGGCGGCACGACGACCGTCATCGACTTCGCGATCCCCGACCCCGGCCAGCGCCCGATCGACGCCGTCACCGAGCGTCGCAAGCTCGCCGAGATCTCGCGCTGCGACACCGCGCTGCACGGCTGCGTCATCGACTGGGACGACACGACCCCGGCCCAGATCGCCGAGATGGCCAACACCGGGGTGCGGACGATCAAGCTGTTCACGACGTACAAGGACGTCGTCATGGCGGGCCCCGACACGGTGCTGGAGGTGCTGCGCACCCTGCACGCCCAGGGCGGCATCGCCTACGTGCACGCCGAGGCCAACCACGTAATCGAGGACGCGCAGGCGCTCGCGGTCGCGGCGGGCGAGGCGGCCGCGGGCCACATGCCACGCACCCGCCCGGAGCTCGCGGAGGCGTCGGCGGTGTCGCAGGTGCTGGCCACGGCCGAGCACGTCGACGCGCCCGTCTACTTCGTCCACCAGACGACGGCCGAGGCGGTCGACCTGGTCCGCGCGGCTCGTCGGCGCGGGGTGCGTGCCTACACCGAGACGTGCCCGCACTACCTGTACCTCGACGAGCGCACCTACTCGTCGGAGCATCCCGAGCGGTTCGTCTGCTGTCCGCCGCTGCGCGCGCCGGAGACGGTCGCGGCGCTGCGGTCCCGCGCGCTCGTCGGCGACATCGACACGCTCGGCTCGGACCACTGCTGCTACTCGGCGAGCCAGAAGACCGAGCACTCCCACGACGTGCGGGTCATGCCCAACGGGCTGCCGGGCGTCGAGACGCGGCTGGCGGTCACGTTCACGCAGCTCGTCGTGCGCGGCGGGATGCCGGTGGAGCGGTTCGTCGGCATGTTCGCGACGAACCCGGCCCGGCTCAACGGTCTCACCGGCAAGGGTGTCGTCGCCGCCGGTCACGACGCGGACCTCGTGGTCGTCGACCCGGCCGCACGCCGCAGCGCCCGCACCGGCGACCTGCACATGGCCACCGACTACACGCCCTACGAGGGCGAGGAGCTGGCCGGCTGGCCGTCGGTCGTCGTGAGCGGCGGGCGTGTGGTGCTGGACGCCGACGGCTTCCACGACCCCGGCCCTGTCGGCCGTGCGCTCGAGGCCGACGCGATGCCCGACCACCTCATCACCTGACGTTCGTTCCACCGTCCAGCTCGTCCGCAGGAAGGCACGCCCGACACGCGCACGCGACACCGTTCGGAGTCCGACATGAGCAGCTCGGCCACCGCGCCCCGGCCAGGACCGTCGTCCGACGGCGCCGGTTCGTGCGCGGCGGCAGGGCCTTCGCGCTCGCCGGGTCCCGGCCGGGGTCCGGCGAGGACCCGTACGCCCGCCGGCGCCGCTGCGTTCGGCATGTTCACGATGGTCGGCGCCATGGCCGTGGTCATGGCGGCGGCGGTCCGCTCCGGACCCAGGCGGGGCAGCTCGCCCGACGACATCACCGAGTTCACCGGGACCGGCCGGGTGTGAGCGGGCGGCCGCTCCGCGCAGGAGCGGTCCCGCGGTCACGGCGCCGTCGTGGCACCGGCCGGAGACGACATCCCGACACCTGCGGACGGTTCGGCGACGCCCGCGGAACGGCTCTGCGCGCCCGAGCAACCACGCCGGGACGTGGAGTGGCTGCGCGCTGTAGCGGTTCCAGATTGCATACCGAACGGGCACAGTCACCGCCTGCTTACGAAACTCAACAGTTACAAAACGGTCGCCAGATCTGTTGACTGAAGAGCAGAAACCCGCTTCGATTGGCCGATCGGGGGACTGAATCTGGTCCGAGAAGAGGGCAGCACATGTATACACGTAGAGCCCGGCGCTGGGTGGCAGGAGCAATCGCCGCCGTCGCCGTGGTGGCACTTGCCGCCTGCTCCAAGGGCGGGTCCACATCGACGTCGACCGACACCAACGCGTCGGCGGCCGCCGTGCCGCAGGCGGTGACCGACCTGATCGCGAAGTACAGCGGTCCGTCGACGTTCACCGCGCCCGGCCCGCCGATCGACGTCACGCCCCTCAAGGGCAAGAAGATCTTCGACATCCCGTCGGTCCCGAACCCGTTCGTGCAGTCCATCTCGGCCTCCATGAAGGAGGCGGCCGAGAAGGCGGGCATGACCTACACGAAGTTCGACAACCAGGCCCAGGTCTCCCAGTGGGTCCAGGGCATCAACCAGGCGATCGCGTCCAAGCAGGACATCATCGTCCTCAACGGCGCGCCCGACCCCCGCGCGCTCGGGCCGCAGCTGCAGGCCGCGAAGGCCGCCGGCATCCCCGTCATCGTGATGCACTTCCACGACAACGACATGCCGGCCGTGCCCACGTGTGAGGGCTGCACCGACATCACCGCCACGGTGACCGCCCCGTTCAACGAGGCAGGCAGGGCTGCGGCCGCCTGGATGATCAAGGACTCCGGCGGTGCGGCGAACGTGCTGATCGTCGGCGGCAGCGACATCCTGCCCAGCCCCGGCACCATCAAGGCGATGCAGGACGAGTTCGCCGCGAACTGCTCCGGCTGCTCCAACACCGTCATCAACATCCCCGTGGCGGACTGGAACACCAAGACCCAGGGCATCGTGCAGTCGGCCCTGCAGTCCAACCCGAAGGTCAACTACGTCTACGTGCTCTACGACGCCATGGTCGCCGGTGCGATCCCCGCGGTGCAGACGCTGGCCAAGACCGGCCAGGTCAAGATCACGAGCTACAACGGGTCGCCGTACGCGCTCGACGCGATCCGCCAGTCCAACGGCGACCTCGTCGCCATGAACGTCGGCGAGGACACCCCCGGTATCGGCTACGCGACGATGGACCAGGTCTTCCGGGTCCTGCTCGGCCAGCAGCCGGTCGCGGAGCGCACGCCGATCCGCATCTGGGACAAGACCAACGTCGCCGAGGCCGGCACCCCGGCCGAGGCCGGCGTGGGCTACGGAAACGCCTACACCTCCGGGTTCCTCAAGCTGTGGGGCCTGGGCGGCGCCTGACCGTCGCGTGAAAACCGCTCCCTGACGATCCCGGGCCGGCCGCCCCACGCGGCCGGTCCGGGACTCGGGTGATCAGCCCCTTCCACCGCGTGCCTGCCGAGGAGGACAGACATGACGAACCCGACGACCCCGCTCGTCCGGATCCGTGGGCTCACCAAGATCTTCGGTGGCCAGCGTGCCCTCGACGGCGTCGACCTCACGATCATGCCGGGTGAGGTGCACGGGCTGCTGGGGGAGAACGGGTCGGGCAAGTCGACCCTGATCAAGGTCCTGTCCGGGTTCCACACCCCGGACGGGGGCACCCTCGAGGTCGCCGGCCGCGACGTGCCGCTCCCGCTGCTGCCGGGCCAGCACCGCAGCCTCGGTTTCGAGTTCGTCCACCAGGACCTGGGACTCGTGCCGTCGCTGTCGGTCACCGAGAACCTGATGCTGGGCGAGATCGCCGCGTCCCGGAAGGCCGCCTACTCCTGGCGTGCCGCCCGCGAACGCGCCGCGAAGATGTTCGCCCGCTACGACGTCGACATCGACCCCGACGCCACCGTCGAGCGGATCCGTCCCGTCGACCGGGCGATGCTCGCGATCGTGCGTGCCGTGGAGAGCATCCGCGACGGTGCCGCCGCCTCCGGCGACGCCGGGGCGAACATGCTCGTCCTCGACGAGCCGACGGTCTTCCTGCCCAAGCAGGAGGTCGGCCAGCTGTTCTCGCTGGTCAAGCGCATCACCTCCGACGGGTCGAGCGTCCTGTTCGTCTCCCACGACCTCGACGAGGTCCGCGAGATCACCGACCGCGTCACCGTCCTGCGCGACGGCCACACCTCCGGCAGCGCCGTCACCAGTGAGACCTCCGGCCGCGAGCTGGTCACGATGATCATCGGCCGTGAGCTCGCCGAGCATCCGCACGAGACCTCGGCCACCACGGCAACCGGCCGCGACGTGGTGCTGTCGGTGCGGGGGCTGTCCCACGGCCCGCTGCAGGACGTCTCGTTCGACCTGCACGAGGGCGAGGTGCTCGGCTTCGCGGGGCTCGTCGGCTCCGGGTACGAGGAGGTCGTGTACTCGCTGTTCGGCGCCTCACCCGGTGCCACCGGCGCGATCAGCGCGGGCGACCGCACGGTCGACATCGCGAACCTGACGCCGCGGCGCGCCATGTCGCTGGGCATGGCGCTCGTCCCCGGGGACCGCAAGAACGCCGGCAGCGTCGGCACCCTCTCCCTCGGCGAGAACATGAACCTGACGGTGCTCGACCGGTACTTCCGCGGCTGGCGGCTGCGGCACGGGACGATGCGCGACAACGTCCGCCAGCTCGTCACCGAGTTCGACGTCAGGCCGGCCCTGCCGGACCTGGAGTACGGGTCGTTCTCCGGCGGCAACCAGCAGAAGGCCCTGATGGCCAAGTGGCAGCAGATTCAGCCGAAGGTGCTGCTGCTGCACGAACCGACCCAGGGCGTCGACGTCGGTGCGCGCCAACAGATCTTCGACATGATCCGGGGCAGCACCGCCACCGGCGCGACGATCTGCGCCAGCTCCGAGTACGAGCAGCTCGAGACCATCTGCGACCGCGTCGGCATCTTCGTGCGCGGCCGGCTCGTCACCTTCGTGACGGGCGACGACATCACCAAGGCCCGCATCGCCGACCTGTGCCACGGACAGGCGTCGGCACCCGTCCCGGCCCCATGAACGAGGAGAGAGGCGCCGACATGACGACCGTGCGCAAGGACGTCGAGACCCCCGAGGCGGCGGGGCCGTCCACCGACACCGCCGCCGGCACGGCGGCCGACCCCGCCGAGAAGGCGGCCCGGCGCCGGCCCACGGGCCGGCTCGAGGCGATGGCGCTGCCGCTCACGTGGCTCGCCGTGATCATCGTCTTCAGCATCGTCGAGACCGACACGTTCTTCACCTCGGCCAACGCCGCGTCGATCCTGGCCTCGCAGGCCGTGCTCGTCGTGGTGACCCTGGGCCTGATCGTGCCGCTCATCGCGGGCGACTTCGACCTGTCGATCGGCGCCGTCGTCGGCATGTCGGCGCTGATCATCGCGATCCTCAACGCCCAACACGGGTGGAGCATCTGGGCGGCGATCCTCGTCGCGCTGATCGCGGGCATCGTCGTCGGGTTGGTCAACGGGGCGCTGACGGTGCTGCTCGGCATCGACAGCCTCATCGTCACCCTCGGCATGAGCACGCTGCTGGCCGGTGTGGCGCTGTGGATCAGCGGCGCGAACACCATCACCGGCGTCGACCAGACCCTGATCGACATCGTGATCTCCTACCGCCTGTTCGGAATCCCGCTCGAGTTCTACTACGCGATCATCTTCGCCCTGATCCTCTGGTACGTGTTCGCGTTCACCCCGCTCGGCCAGCGGTTGCTCGTCGTCGGCCGCAACCGCGAGGTCGCCCGGCTCTCGGGCATGCGGGTGTCGACGCTGCGCATCGGCGCGCTGGTCACGTCGGCGTTCGTCGCCGCGCTGGGCGGCGTGCTCATCGCGGGCACCTCCGGCTCCGCGGGCCCGACCACCGGTCTGGACCTGCTGCTGCCGGCGTTCGCGGCGGCGTTCCTCGGATCGACGACGATCAAGCCCGGCCGGTTCAACCCGTGGGGCACGGTGATCGCGGTGTACTTCCTCGTCACCGGCATCACGGGTCTGCAGCTGCTGGGCCTGCAGTCGTTCGTGCAGAACATCTTCTACGGTGGCGCGCTCATCCTCGCCGTGTCGTTCTCGCAGATCATCCGGCGCCGC
This sequence comes from Pseudonocardia sulfidoxydans NBRC 16205, assembly GCF_007989085.1. GTDB lineage: Bacteria > Actinomycetota > Actinomycetes > Mycobacteriales > Pseudonocardiaceae > Pseudonocardia > Pseudonocardia sulfidoxydans. The sequence continues at coordinate 20,508 of NZ_BJVJ01000001.1, read as the reverse complement.
CGGATGAAGCGCGGCGTCTGACGAGGTGCCGGTACGCCCACCCTTCGCCCTCCGTGAGGGTGTCGCACTCTCGGTACTGGCCCTGGCGGCCGGCGGCTTCGCGGTCGTCGGCGCCTCGGCCAACGCACCACTGATCCAGGCCGACCTCGGCCTGTCCGAGGTGGGCGTCGGCGCGATCGCGTCGGTCGCCTACCTCGGCGCCATGCTCACCGCGCGTCCCGCCGGGCGGGCCACCGACCGGTTCGGCCCCGCCGTCGTCCTCGCGACGGGACTGCTCGTCCTGGCCGCGGGGGTCGCCGTCGTCGCGACCGCACCCGCCGCCGTCGCGTTCTACGCCGGGATCGCGGTCGCGGGACTCGGCTACGGCATCGTCAACCCGCCGACGAACGTCCTCGCCAACCCCGGCCGCGCGCAACGCCGCGGGCTCGTCATGAGCGTCAAACAGGCGGGCGTGCCGCTCGGCGGCATCCTCGCCGGCGCGGTGCTCCCCGCCCTGGGCTCGGTGCACGGCTGGCGGTGGGCCGCCGTCGTCCCGCTCGCGACGTGCGCGCTCGCCGGCCTGCTCATCGCGGCGCGCGGCCGGGTGCGGTCGTCGACGGCAGGATCGGGTGCGGCGCTGCTGCGTCCCGACCTGCGGATGCGCCTGCCCCACGGCTACGGCTACGGGTTCGTGATGGCGGGCGCGCAGGTGAGCATCTTCGCGTTCACCACCGTCTACCTCGTCGCCGACCGCGGCCTGTCGGTCGCGGAGTCCGGCTTCGGGGTGGCGTTGCTGCTGGCGGGCGGGGTGTGCGGGCGCCCGCTGTGGGGCTGGTTCTCCGACCTGCACCCCGAGCTGCGGCTGCGCCACCTGCAGGTGGTGTCGGCGCTGGGCGCAGTCGCCGTGACCCTGCTCTGGGTGGTGCCCGCCGGCCTGCTGCCGGTGGCCCTGCTCGTCGTCGGGCTGTGCGCGGTCGGCTGGAACGGCGTCTACGTCGCCGCGATCGCCGAGGCCGCCGAACCGGGCGAGGTCGGCACCACCACCGGCGCGTCGCTGACGCTGATCAACCTGGGTGCCGTCGCGTGCCCGTTGCTGATCGGGTTCGTCGTGTCGCTGGCCGGCCACTGGTCCTGGGGCTGGGTCGTGTGTGCCGCGCTGAACCTCGCCGGTGCGGGGATCGTCGCGGCCTCGCGCGCCGCGCCTGTCGCCGCGCTCGAACCTTCGGAGGAGACATGACCGTCGTGGACCGGGACTGGGCCCTGCTGGGCCGCACCGGACTGCCGATCACCCGCTTCACCCTCGGCACCGCGACGTTCGGTGGCCAGTGCGACGAGACGCAGTCGCACGCCATCCTCGACCGAGCCGACGACCTCGGCATCGCCGTCCTCGACACCGCCGACAAGTACCCCATCGGCAGCGACTGGGACCGGGCCGGCGTCACGGAGGAGATCGTCGGCAGCTGGCTCGCCGACGGGCGGCGCGACCGGTTCCTGCTGGCCACGAAGGTGCACGGGCGGACCGGGCCGCGGCCGTGGGACGGCGGCCTGTCGCGCAAACACGTCGTCGAGGCCGCGGAGGCGTCGTTGCGGCGGCTGCGCACCGACCGCATCGACCTCTACCAGCTGCACCGCCCCGACCCGGCGACGCCGATCGAGGAGACCCTGCACGCCCTCGACGACCTCGTCACCGCGGGGAAGGTCCGCTACGTCGCGTGCTCGAACTTCCTCGCCTACCAGGTGGCTCGCGCCCTCGGGCGCAGTGCCCTGCACGGCTGGGCGGCGTTCGCGTCGGTGCAGGCGCGGTACAACCTGCTGTTCCGCGAGCACGAGCGCGAGCTGTTCCCGCTGTGCCGCGAGGACGGGCTGGGAGTGCTGGCCTACAACGCCCTGGCGGGCGGGATGCTCACCGGCAAGCACCGTCGCGAGGGCGGCACCGCCGACGGCACCCGGTTCACCGACGCCGGCGCGGGCGCGCTCTACCGCGGCCGGTACTGGCACGACGACGCGTTCGACGCCGTGGCCCGCATCCGGGAGCTGGCCGACGCCGCGGGCCTGACGATGCCCGTGCTGGCGACGGCGTGGCTGCGGTCGCGGCCCGGCGTGACGTCGGTGATCCTCGGCGCGACCCGCCCCGACCAGCTCGACCTCGCCGCCGCGGCGGCGGACGTCGAGCTCGACGAGTCGTTGCTCGCCGAGCTCGACGCCCTGACCGCGCGGTTCCGGACCGGCGACGCGATCCAGTGAGCTCCTACTTCTGCAGGGCCGAGTTCCCGCGGGCCGGCGCGTCGATGTGCTGCAGGGCCAGCTCGTGGAACTCCTGGTAGGTGCCGTACTTCGACACCCGGCCGTAGGTGGGCAGGCCGATGATCTCGGCGGTCCGCTCGGCCGCCTTGCGCACTGCGCCCAGGTCCACCCCGGTCGGGATGCCCATCTCGTCGAACATGTTGACGACGTCCTCGGTCGGCACGTTGCCCATGCCCAGCACCGACACCGGCATCGAGATGCCGCCGCCGTAGCCGCCCGCGCACGTCTCGAACAGGGTGGCACCGTTGTCGAACGCGGCCACGATGTTGGCCAGCGCCATGCCCGTCCGGTCGTGCATGTGCATGCCCAGCGTCAGCTCCGGCCAGCGCGACGTGATCGCCTTGACCCGCTTGCCGACCATCCGCGGGTTCGCCATCCCGATGCTGTCGGCGATGCTCACCTCGGTGATCCCGAAGCCGACGAACGTCTCGATCAGGCCGAGGATGTGCTCCTCGGACTGCTCGCCCTCGTAGGGGCACAGGAAGCAGCAGCCCATGCTGACGTTGACCACGACGTCCTTCTCGGACTTCGCCAGCTCGGTGATCTGGCGGATCTGCTCGACGTTCTCGGCGAGCGTCATGTTCGAGTTCTTCTTGTTGTACGTCTCGCTCGCGACGATCAGCGCCGACAGCTTGGTGCAGCCCGCCGCGATGGCACGCTGGGCGCCGCGCAGGTTGGGCACCAGCGCGCGGTAGACCGTGCCGGGACGGTCGGGCAGCCGCTGCACGACCTCGCTCGCGTCGGCCAGCATGGGGATGACCTTCGGGTGGACGAACCCGGTGACCTCCAGCTCGGGGATGCCCGCGTCGGCGAGCATCTCGATGAGCTCGAGCTTCTCCTCGGTCGTCGGGACGTGCCAGTCCGACTCGTAGACCATCGTCTGCAGCCCGTCGCGCAGCAGGACCTCGACGATGCGGGCCTGGGGCTCCTCGGCCATGCGGGCGTCCTCTCGGTGGGTGGTGATTCCCGCTGAATGTATACGATCGCCTCCGCCGAGGCCATGGTTTCGGCGCGTGGTCCTCTTTGCCGAATCGGGCACTCGATCAGGCTTTTCTCGATATCGAACGATGTGCGAGGGTGAACGTGCGGCACGGGCTGCGCGGTGCAACTCGCATACAATTGGAGCGTTCGTGACGGAAGTGCGCGTGGGGTGGGGCCGGGTACTCACGGCCGTCACCTGCTCGGCCACGCTGACCATGCTGCCGGTGTTCCTCCTCGGCGCCACCGCCCCCGCCGTCGCCGCCGACCTGCACTTCGACGCCGGCCGCCTCGGCCTCGCCGTCTCCGCCTTCTGGATCGCCATGGCCGTCGCCGGGCTCGCCGGCGGACACGTCGCACACGCCCTCGGCCCCCGCGTCACGACGCTCACCGGCATCGCGATCGGCATCGCCTCCCTCGCCGGCCTCGCGACCGCCGCATCGTTCCCGCTGCTGGTCGTGTTCGCCGTCGTCGGCGGGATCGCGACCGCCCTCGCCACCCCCGCCGGCGACATGGCACTGTTCGCCGTCCTGCCCGCCGACCGGCGCGGCCTCGCCTACGGCGTCAAACAGGCCTCCCTGCCCGGGGCGTCCCTGCTGGCCGGGCTCGGCGTCCCACTCGTCGTCCTGACCGTCGGCTGGCGCTGGGCCTTCGCCGCCGCCGTCCTCGTTGCGCTCCCGGCGCTGATCGCGTTGCCCCGCAGGCTTCCCCGCTCCCACACTCCCGCGTCGTCGTCAGCGGCGCCCGCGCCGCGCCGCGCGGTGAAGCCGCGCGGGCTCGTCCCCGTCTCGGTCGCCGTCGGCCTCGCCATGGCGGCGGTCTCGGCGACCGGCGGCTTCTACGTCGTCGCCGCCGTCGACGGCGGCACCGCCGCCCCCACCGCGGGATTCCTGCTCGCGCTCGGCGGGGTCTGCGGGATCGGGGGCCGCTTCATCGCGTCCTGGCGGTTCGGGACGGCCCGCCGTCCCATGATCGTCTGCGCCGGGCTGATGGCCGCGGGCGGCCTGGGGACGGCGGGCCTCGCGCTCACCGGTTCGACGGGCGGGCTCGCCGCCGCGACCGTCCTGGCGTGCGGGGCGGGCTGGGGCTGGAACGGGCTGCTCACCCAGGACGTCGTCGCCTCGCACCCCGAGGCCACCGCCCGCGCCTCCGCCGCGATCATGGTCGGCGCCGCGACCGGTGGTGTCGCGGGCCCGGCACTGTTCGGCCTGCTCGCGACGGGCGCCGGCTACACCGTCGCCTGGCTCTGCGCCGGCGGGTGCCTGCTGCTGGCCGCGACGGTCCTCGTCGTCCGCGAGGCCCGCCGCCGGGTCCCCGCAGCTCAGCGCCTGTGAGCGGCAATAGTCGCTATAGCGACTATTGCCGCTCACAACCGTTGTGGAGCCGCTGACCGCCGGGGCGGGTTCTCTCGGTGTTCGGGGTCGGGCATGGAAGTGCCCGGGCCCCCCACCGCGAGGGCCCGGGCACCGGCAGGGGCGGCTACTCGCCGCCCACGTCCAGCAGGATCTTGCCGTAGTGCTTGCGCGCGACCAGCTCCTCCTGCGCCTTGGCCGCCTCGGCCAGCGGGTACACCGAGTGCACCCGCGGTGAGAACGTGCCGTTGGCGACGAGCCGCAGCACGGTGGTCATCTCGTCGCGGGTCTGCGTGTGCGAGGAGATGTAGGAGATGTGCCGCCGGAAGAACTCGATGATGTCGAACGGCACGACCTCGCCCGCGTGGGCGCCGATGCTGATCAGGCGGGCGTAGGGCCGCATGACCTGCATCGACTTCCCGAACGCCTCACCACCGACGACGTCGAACACCAGGTCCACCCCGCGGCCGTCGGTGGCGTCGAGCACCTCGGCGTAGAGGTCGGGGGAGGTCCTGTAGTTGATGACGTGGTCGGCGCCGTCGGCCTTGGCACGTTCGAGCGTGGCGTCCTGGCTCGCCGTGCCGATGACGGTCGCGCCCGCGGACTTGCAGATCTGCAGGGCCGCGGACGCGACGCCGGAGCCGATCGAGTGGATCAGCACCGTCTCGCCGAGCTTCAGGTCACCACGCGGGACGAGCGCGTGGTACGCGGTGCCGAACGCGGTCAGCGAGGCGGCGGCGTCGGCGAACGAGAGCCCGTCGGGAAGGGGCAGGCAGTGGTTCGCCGGCGTCAGCAGCTTCTCGGCGTAGGCGCCGCGGATGTGTTCGCCGTAGAGCTTGCGGTTCTCGCACAGGTTGTCCTGCCCGCGCTTGCACCACTCGCAGTACCCGCAGGTGCGGATGTAGGAGACGGCGACGCGGTCGCCGACCTTCGGCGACTCGACACCCTCACCGACGGACGACACGACGCCCGCACATTCGAGCCCGAGGATGTGGGGCATCTCGAAGTCGAAGCGCGACACCCCTTCGCGGATGTCGATGTCGACGTGGTTGAGCGCCGTGAACCGCACGTCGACGACGACCTCGCCCGGTCCGGCGACCGGGTCGGGCATGTCGGTGAGGCGCAGGACCTCCGGGCCGCCGAAGGTGTCGAAGACGACGGCCTTCATCCCGCACCCGCCCGGGCCGCGGCGACCGCGTTGATGGCCGCGATCGCCTCCTCGCTCGTCACGACGTCGGCGTACTTGCCGTCGAGGTCGATCAGGTTGGCGCGGTGCTGCTCGGGGCTGCGGTCGCCGACGGCGTCGGCGACCACGACCGAGCGGAACCCGTAGGCCTGGGCGTCGACGGCGGTCTGGCGGACGCAGCCCGACGTCGAGCAGCCGACGTTGATGATCGTGTCGATCCCGCGGTTCTGCAGCACCTGCTGCAGCTCGGTGCCGATGAACGAGCTGCTGTGCCGCTTGGTCAGCAGGTAGTCGCCGTCGGCCATCGCGACGCGCTCGTCGATCTCCACCCACCGGCTGCCCAGCGTCAGCGCACCGAGCGCCGGCACCTTCTCGACGAAGAGGCCGCCGTCGGCGAGGTCGGGCCGGTAGGCGACCCGGGTGTAGACGACCGGCACGCCGGCCTCGCGGGCCGCCGCGAGGATGCGCTGCGTGACCTCGATCGGCGCGTCCTGGTTGGCCGAGCCGAGCGGGCACTCGGGGTCGGTCATGCCGTACTGGAAGTCGATCACCAGCACGCAGGGGTTGGCACCGAAACCGGTGCGCCGACGCATGCCCCGGGAGGCGTAGTCGTCGAGCGTGGTGTCGTCGATCGCCGCGGGTCGCGTTGCCGTCACGGGGCTCAGACCGTCTCGGGTGTCGACGCCGGGACGAACCGGCCGATGTTCTGCGGGCCGACGAAGGCGCCCTTGTCGATCATCACGTTGCCGCGCAGGATCGTCGTCACCGGCATGCCGTTGACGTCCCAGCCGTCCCAGTTGCTGTAGTCGCAGTCCGAGTGCAGGTTCTCGCCCTGCTTGTAGGTGTGGGTGAAGCCGTCGTCCATGAGCACGATGTCGGCGTCGGCGCCCGGGCGCAGGACGCCCTTCGTGCCGTAGAGGCCGAAGATGCGGGCCGGGTTGGCCGAGGTGAGCTCGACGAACCGGGGGACCGACAGCCTGCGCTTGCGCACACCCTCGGACCAGAACACCGACATGCGGGTCTCGACGCTGTTCGTCCCGCCGGTGACGTTGTCGACGGTGTCGCCCATCATCTTGTTGTCCCACGGGATGGTGTAGTCGTCGCTGGCGAGCGTGTGCAGGTCGCCGGACTCGCACGCCGCCCACAGCGCGTCGCGGTGCTCGATCGTCTTGTTGGGCGGGTAGTTCATGTAGCGCTGGCCGTTGGGGCGCTGGTAGAGCTCGGGGTCGAACACCAGGTTCGGGTGCAGGACCTCCCCGAAGGCGTGCGTCCCCTTCTCGCGGAACTCGCCGATCGCCTCGATCGACTCCTTGGCCGAGACGTGGACGATGTAGAGGGGCGAGTCGGTGCGCTGCGACAGCAGCAGCATGCGGCGCACCGCGGCCTCCTCGGCCAGCGGCGGGCGGGCCTCGCCGATGTTGGAGAAGTGCTCGCGGCCCTGGCTGTAGAGCTTGCGGACGTTGTAGTCGATGATGCAGTCGTCCTCGCAGTGCACCATCACGATGCCGCCGTGCTGCTGCGTCTCCAGCATCGCCGAGTAGATGCGGCCGTCGTCGGTCATCATGCCGCCGATGGCCTCGCTGCCGCCGAACGTCGTGAAGAACTTGAACGACGTGACGCCGCCGCTGATCGCCTCACGGATCCGGTCGGCGTTGGACTGCGGCCAGTTGCCGGTCATGATGGCGTGCAGCGCGTAGTCGCTGTAGAGGTTCTGCGAGTTCGTCTTCTCCATCTTCGACTGGATGGACTCGACGAGGTCCTCCTCGCCCCACGACATCGAGAAGTCGATGTAGGTCGTGGTGCCGCCCCAGAGGCCGGCCCGCGAGCCCGCCTCCGAGGACTGGGCCTTCATGGCCTCGGAGATCTGCAGGTCGTAGTGCACGTGGCTGTCGATGCCGCCGGGCAGCACGTACTTGCCGGCCGCGTCGACGACGGTCGCGGCGCCCGTCTCGGAGAACTGGCCGTGCGTGCCGACCGCGACGATCTTCTCGTCCTTGACGGCGATGTCGAGGGGCTGCACCGTACGGTCGTCGGCGACCAGCCCGTTGGTGACGATGAGGTCGTACATTCTCGCTCCCTTGCCCTGCGGTGGGTTGTAGCTCAGATGGCCCCGACGTCCTTGAGCTTCTGGTACTCCTCCTGCGACAGCCCCACCTCGTCGAGGTAGAAGCTCTCGTTGTCCTGTCCCATCACGCCACCGAGGTGGCTGACCCCGCCCGGTGTCTCCGACAGCCGCGGGTGCACGTGCGTCACCGACGTCGGTCCCAGCTCGGGGTCGTCGATGCGCTGCAGCAGTTCGCGGGCCTGGAAGTGCGGGTGCTCGGCGACCTGCTTGATGTCGTGCACCGCCGCGGCGGCGACGCGGGCCTCCTCGAAGCGGCGCAGCACCTCCTCCTGCGGGTGCTTCGCGACGAACTCGGCGATGGCCTCGTCGAGGTCCGCGACGTTGCGCAGCCGCGCCTCGTTGTCGAGGAAGCGGCGGTCGGTGATGAGCTCGGGGCGGTCCATGACCCGGAACATGCGCTCCACGATGGCCTGGGTTCCGCCGGAGATCGAGATCCAGTGCCCGTCCGAGCACTGGTAGGTGTTGCGCGGCGCCAGGTCGGCCAGCCGGTTGCCGGAACGCTGGCGGACGACGCCGCGCTTCTCCCAGTCGAGCATCGTGTAGTCGATGAGCCGGTAGGTGGCCTCGGTGATGGCGTTGTCGATGACCTGGCCCTTGCCGCCGTTGACGTCGCGCCAGTAGACGGCGGCCAGGACGGCCATCGCGCCGGTGAGGGCGGCGACACCGTCGGCCAGCGGGTAGCCCGCGATCGAGGGGGGCCGGTCGTCGGCGCCGGTGATGTAGGCCAGGCCGGAGAACCCTTCGGCCAGGGTGCCGAACCCGGGGCGCTCGGCGTAGGGGCCGGTCTGCCCGTAGCCGGAGGTGCGCAGGATGATCAGTTTCGGGTTGATCTCCTGGAGGACCTCGGGCCCGAGGCCCCACCGCTCCATGACGCCGGGCCGGAAGTTCTCGATGAGGATGTCGAACTCCGGGACCAGCCGGCGTACGAGCTCCTGGCCCTCGGGCTTGTTCAACGCCAGCGTGATGAGCCGCTTGTTGCGCGCCAACGTCTTCCAGGCCAGGGACACGCCTTCGAACTGGGTGCCCCACTTGCGGACCGGGTCCCCGGTGCCGGGCAGTTCCGCCTTGACGACGTCGGCGCCGTAGTCGGCGAGGTAGGTCGCGGCCCAGGGTGCCGCCATCATCGTGGCCAGGTCGAGGACCCGCAGGCCCTCGAGCGCGCCGCGCCCCTTCTCGACGGGCGAGAGCGCCGAGACGTCGACGGTGTGCTCTGTCATGACAACCTTCCGGTCTGCCCTGGTGGGCGTGGGCGCTGGTCAGCGGGTGGGGACGGCTGCGCGTGCGGTGTGCCAGTCGGTGACGTCCTGGTACGCGCACGCGATCTGGAACAGGACGGCCTCGCCGAAGCGGGGCGCGGTGATCGCGACCCCGACGGGCAGGCCGCTGCGGGGGTGGAAGCCGATCGGCAGGCTCAGCGTCGGCCCGTCGTGCAGCGCCCACGGGTAGGTGATCCGGCCGAGCTGCAACGTCTGCGCGCGGGAGTCGGGGCCACCGGCCATCGGGACGTCGACGGGCACGACGGGTGTGACGATGACGTCGAGGTCGGCGAAGACCCGGGCGAGCCGGGTCCGGTACTCGGCGCGGAACGCCAGGGAGCGGGCGAGGTCGACCGCGGGGATGTCGAGCCCGGCGGAGACGCGGCCGAACACGTCGGGGGAGAAGTGGTCGGGGTGGGCGAGCAGCCGTTCCTGGTGGAACGACGCCCCTTCGCTGCCGACGATGCGTGTCCAGTGCTCGTGTGCGCCGGTCGCGCCGAAGTCGGGGACGTCGGCGGTCCGGGTGCCCTGGTCGGACAGCCAGCCCAGGAACGTCTCGATGCGTTCGCCGACGCCGTCGTCGAGGTCGTCGAAGAAGAAGGTGCGTGCGACGCCGACGGTGAGGCCGTCGAGGGGCTTCCCGATCGCCGACGTGGCGGGGGCGCCCGTCGACACCACCGAGTAGGGGTCGGCCGGGTCGTACCCGACGAGCGCCTCGGTCAGCCGGGCGGCGTCGATCGCGTAGCGGGCCATGGGGCCGACGGTGTCCTGGGTCTTCGCGGCCGGCAGCACACCGTCGATGGAGATGGCGCCGACGCTGGGCCGCAGCCCGACGACACCGTTGAGCGCGGCGGGGATGCGGACCGAGGCGCCGGTGTCGGTGCCCAGCGCGAGGTCGCAGTAGCCGGCGGCGATCGCCGCGCCGGACCCGCCGGAGGAGCCGCCGGGGATGCGGTCGAGGTCCCACGGGTTGCGGCAGGCGCCGTAGGTCAGGTTCTGGGTCGTCGCGCCCCAGGCCAGTTCGGCCATGTTCAGCTTGGCGTTGACGACGGCACCCGCCGCGCGCAACCGTCGGACGACGGTCGCGTCGTCGGTCGCGACGTTGTCGGACAGGAAGGAGGCGCCCGCGGTGGTCCGGACGCCGGCGACGTCGATGTTGTCCTTGAGCGCGACCAGCGCGCCGTCGAGGGGGCCCAGCGACGCACCGGTGGCGCGGCGCCCGGCGGCGGCCTCGGCGTCGGCACGCGACGAGTCCACCCAGGTGATGACGGCGCGGACCCGGTCGTCGACCTCCTGATACCGCGCGTGTGCGGTGTCCCAGCCCTGCGGACCACCGAGCGGTGCGCGGTCATCGGGGAGCTGCACGCCCGACCTCCTGTTGTCGAGGGGGGCCGCAGACCCGGCGCGGCCGTCCCAAACTGTATGCAACTCGCGGCTGTGGCGTCAACGGCCGGAAGGACGGTTCTGGCCGTGAATCCGCAGCCAGTGGCCCCCGGCGTACGTAACCCTCCGGAAACAGTTGTGCGGATCGCGTGCCGCGAACTGTGCACAAAGTTCGAGGATCTTCGAGGTTCCGGAGCCCGAGTGGGTGGCGTGGGCCGTGCGGACCTGTACCGTCTCGCCGGGTGACGTCGAGTAACGAACGGGCGGCCGACCGGGCGTACCGCATGATCCGGGCGGACATCATGTCCGGCGACCTGGAGGGCGGGTCCCGCCTGGGCGAGGCCAACATGGCCGAGCGCTACGGCCTGTCCCGCACCCCGGTCCGCGAGGCGCTGCGCCGCCTGCAGTCCGAAGGGCTCATCGAGGCGCTGCCCCACCGCGGTGCCCGGGTGGTCGACTGGCGCTCGCTCGACATCGCCGCGATCTACGACCTCCGCGCCGTGGTCGAGGGCTTCTTCGTGCGTCGCGCCGCGATCACGATGCCCGACTCCGAGATCGACCGGCTGTCGGGCCTGTGCGACACCGTCGAGCGCCGCACCGCCGAGCTCTCGCTCAGGGATCCCGAGCTCATCGACCTGACCGCGGAGTTCAACCGCGAGTTCCACGGCTCCATCGCCCGTGCCGCGGGCGGGGAGATCTTCGCGGCGGTGCGCGGCAGTGTCGTCATCGGCCCGCTGGTGCTGCGGACCGTGCACGACTACACCCGCGAGGACCAGCAGCGCAGCAACCGCCATCACCGCGAGATCCTCGCCGCGTTCCGGGCGCGCAGCCCCGAGTGGGCGGAGTCGGTGATGCTCGCGCACGTCTACTCGGCGAAGACCCGGCTGCTCGAGGGGCGCGAGCAGCTGCTCGGTCCTGCTTCCGTCGAGGCGAGCTGACTGCATACAATCCGCGGGCTCTGCGCTGCGTCTGAGCGTGACCACCCTGAACGGAGCCCGCATGCCCGCGCCGCCCGCCCCCGCCTCCTACGAGGTCGTCGTCCTGCCCGGCGACGGCATCGGCGTCGAGGTCACGGATGCGGGCGTCGCCGTCCTCCGCGCGGTCGCCGAACCGCTCGGCCTGCGCTTCGACCTGGACTTCCACCAGGCCGGAGCCGGCGCGTACAAGGAGACCGGCGTCGCGATCGCCGAGACCGTGACGACCGCGGCCGGCGACGCCGACGCCATCCTCTTCGGCGCCATGGGTCTGCCCGACGTCCGCCGCGACGACGGCACCGAGATCGCCCCGCAGATCGACCTCCGCGAGCGCTTCGGTCTCGTCGCCGGCGTCCGGCCTGCGACGCTGCTCCCCGGAATCGACCCCGTGTTGTATGCACCCAAGGTCGACTTCGTCACCGTGCGGGAGAGCACCGAAGGCCTGTTCGCCGGCCGCAACGACCCGCCGTCGGGGGACCCCGACGTCGAGCACGACCGTATGACCATCACCCGCGCCACGAGCGAGACCCTGTTCGAGGTCTCCTTCTCCCTGGCCGCCGCCCGGCGCCGCACCGGTGGTCCTGGCCGGGTCACGCTGTTCGACAAGGCCAACGTGCTCAAGAGCCAGGCCTTCCTGCGCCGCATCTTCGATGAGGTCGCCGAACGCCACCCCGGCATCGAGACCGAGCGGGTCTACGTCGACGCCGGCGTCATGATGATGGTGCGCGAACCCGAACGGTTCGACGTCGTCGTCATGGAGAACATGTTCGGCGACATCGTGTCCGACCTCGCCGCGGGCATCACCGGCGGACTCGGCCTCGCCCCCTCGGCCGACATCGGCCGCGACCACGCCGTCTTCCAGCCCTGCCACGGCAGCGCCCCCGACATCGCCGGTCGCGACCTCGCCAACCCCGTCGGCATGATCCTGTCCGTCGCGATGATGCTCGACTGGCTCGGCGACCGGCACGACGACGCCCGCTGCCTCGACGCCGCCCGCCGGGTCCGTGCGGCCGTCGACGCGACCCTCGCTGCCGGGACCCGCACCCGCGACGTCGGCGGCACCGCGGGTACGACGTCGTTCACCGAGGCGGTCGTCGCGGCCCTCTGAACCCCTGTGAGTGGCAATAGTCGCTATCGCGACTATTGCCACTCACAACCTCTGGCCAGGCACGATGCGTCAGGATTCGGTCAGGTTGCCCCGCGGCGCCGGGTAGTCGCGCAGGTCGACGTCGGTGGCGTAGTCGTCGGTCATCCGCATCATGAGCCACAGCATGGGCCGGAAGCGGAACAGCGCGTTGCGCGTCCACATGCCGTGGCGGGTGCGGGGCGCCAGGAACGGGCCCGCGTTCCCCGCCTTCGCGACCTTCGCGTAGCGGCGCATGAGCACCTCGTACTGCGCGAACGCCACCTCGTGGTCGCCGCGGGCGGCGGCCAGCTCACCGGCGAGCACATACGCACCGACGACCGCGAGGCCCGTCCCGAAACCGCCCAACGTGTTGCCCCACGCCGAGTCGCCGAGCAGCACGACCCGCCCCGACGAGTAGCGGTCGATGCGGACCTGGCTGATCGAGTCGAGGTAGAAGCCCGTCGACGCCGGCATCCTGTCGACGATCTCGCCCACCCGCCAACCCGCGCCCCGGTAGGCGTCGGCGAGCATCCGCTGCTGGGCGGGGACGTCGTCGCGGGCGGCGTCGAGCTGCGCCGCGGTGTCCTTCGACGCGAACACGAAGAACGCGGGGGCCTTCGGGCCGCCGACCGCGCACATGCGGCCGCGCTCGTTGTACATGACACCGCCGTGCACACCCTCGACCTCGCCGATGTCGGCCAGCGCGTAGTGGAAGCCCAGGTGGTGGACGTAGTCGGCCTCCGGCCCGAACGCGATCCGGCGTACGGCGGAGTGGATGCCGTCGGCCCCGACGACGAGGTCGAACGTGCGCGGCGCGGCGTCGCGGAAGGTGACGTGCAGGCCGTCGGCGGTCTCGGTGAGCGAGGTGATCGTGTCGCCGAAGACGTACTCGCAGTCCTCCACGGTGCGTTCGTAGAGGATCGCGGCCAGGTCGCCGCGGCGGATCTCGACGTCGCCTCCGGTGAAGTCGCCGGGGATGACGGTGACGGGGCGGCCGTCGGCGTCGATGACGGTCTGGTCGTGGCCGCCGGTGGCGCGGCGCTCGATCTCCTCCCAGAGACCCATCTTGTCGAGGACCGCGCGGTGGATCGCGCCCTTGAAGTCGACGGCCTGGCCACCGGTGCGCAGCTCGGGCGCCCGCTCCACGATCGTGACGGTCGCGCCGTAGCGGGTGAGCCACCAGGCCAGGGCCGGTCCGGCGATGCTGGCGCCGGAGACGAGGACGGTGGTGCCGGTCAGGTCGTTGTTCGTCATGACCAGAAGGTGGCGGGTACCGCTGACAGCTCACCGACAGTCGGCTGACGAGACGCGGAGCGCCTCCTCGCGGGGGAGGGCGGCGCCGCGGGACCAGGCGGCAGAGAAGGCGTCGGGGCCCACGGCGTCGCGGGCCCGCGCCGCGACGCGGGCGACGTGCGGGTCGCCCGCCACGGCCGTCCCGCGGAGCGCGACGGCGACGCCGAGCAGGAACGCGGCCCTTTCGGGACCGACCGTCGATGCCACGCCTTCCAGGGCGTCGGCCCGCGCCGCGGCCAGCGGGGGTGCCGCGTCCAGCGCGTCGCGGTGGAGGCGCCGGGCCTCCTCGGGGTCCTCGGCGGCACGGCCGCGGGCCGTCAACGCGGCGGCTCCCTCGCCGGCGGCGGCCAGTACCGCACGGGCTGCCGGGAGGTCGCCCCGGGCCATCGCGATCTCCGCCTCCACGAGCTTCGCCTCCTGCGGCAGCGGGGAACGGCCTGCGCTCGTCCAGAGCTCGCGGGCATGCGCGACGTCGGCCGCCGCGGCGTCGACGTCGCCCCGGCGCAGCAGGCCCGTCGCCCGGTGGCACAGGACCTCCGCGCACTCGTCGAGCGCGCCCAGCTCCTCCTGCAGCCGCAGCGCCTCCGACCACAGCTCCTGCGCCCGCGCCCACTCGCCCCGGCGGCTCGCGACCAGCGCGAGCCAGTCGAGCGCCTGCGCACCGCCCCAGCGCTCGCCGAGCTCGTCGAACGCGTCGCGGGCCGCGGCGAGCCCGGCGTCGGCGGGCCGGCCGTCGAGCAGGTCGAGCAGGGCGGAGCTGAGCCGGTCGAGCGCGACGCTCCACGGGTCGGTGCCGATGAGTCGCGGGTTCGGGCCGGCTGCGGGTGGACCCGCCGCCATGCCCCACAACGCCGCCCCGAACGGGTGCCGCAGCTCGCGGCCGCGGGTGCGCATGATCGCCTCACCGCGCGCCCAGTGCTCCGGTGCCGCGCGCGGGACCGCGTGGGCGACCACGGATGCGTACTCCTCGTCCATGCCGTCGGGCGGGTCGCCTGCTCGCAGGAGTGCCGCCGCGACCGGGCCGGGTCTGCTGTGCCGCCCCGACAGCCACCAGTAGGCGGCCAGGGCTGCGACCAGCGCGAACGCCGTCGGTCGGTCGTGGTCGGCGGACCAGCGCAGCGCCGCCGTCAGGTTCGCGTCCTCGGCGGAGAGCCGCGCGAGCCACCGGAGCTGGTCGGCCCGGCGCAGCTGCGGATCGGCCTCCCGGGCCAGGGCGAGGTGGTGGCGGGCGTGGGCGGCGGCGGTCGCGTCGCGCTCCGCGGCGTCGTCGAGCCGGGCCAGGCAGAACAGCCGAACCGTCTCGAGCATCCGGTAGCGCTCGCCGTCGGTCTCGACGAGCGAGCGGTCGACGAGGTCGTCGAGAACGTCCTCGGGCACCCCGCACACCGCCTCGACGGCCTCGGCGGGTGCGCCACCGGCGAAGATCGCGAACCGCCGCGCCAGGGTCTGCTCCTCGTCGTTGAGCAGGTCCCAGCTCCACGCGACGACGGCCTCCAACGTGCGGTGCCGGGCGTCGGCGGTGGGGTCG
The DNA here is from genome assembly GCF_007989085.1 of Pseudonocardia sulfidoxydans NBRC 16205. Taxonomy (GTDB): domain Bacteria; phylum Actinomycetota; class Actinomycetes; order Mycobacteriales; family Pseudonocardiaceae; genus Pseudonocardia; species Pseudonocardia sulfidoxydans. Next base: position 5,024 of record NZ_BJVJ01000001.1, on the reverse strand, counting down.
CCGCGGGAAAGGACCCGGAACCGGTCGTGCTCGGACAGCCTGCGCGCCAAGGTGTCGACGCCGAACTGCCGCAGCCGGGCCGCCGCCAGCTCGATGGCCAGCGGGAGGCCGTCGAGCGCGGCGCAGATCGTCTCGACGGTCGCCGCGTTCGTGGAGTCGACGACGAAACCGGGCCGGACGGCGGCGGCGCGGTCGGCGAAGAGCCGCACCGCGTCCGGGAGCGGAGCGAGAGGCAGCAGGGTCTCGCCGGTGAGCCCGAGGGGTTCCCGGCTCGTCGCGACGATCCGGACGCCGGGGCAGGCCGCCAGTACCTCGCGGGCGACGGCGGCCGCGGCGGCGACGACCTGTTCGCAGTTGTCGACGACGAGCAGCAGGTGCTGCTGCTCGCCGAGCGCTGCGACGAGCCGGTCGAGCGGTGTCGTGACGCCGGTGGGGGAGTCGCGAACCCCGAGCGCGGCGAGGACGGTGGTGGCGACGGCGTCGCGGTCGGCCGTCGGCCCGAGCGGGGTGAGCTCCACCCAGCATCCGACGCCGGCCGCGTACTCGGCGGCCAGCCGCGTCTTGCCCATGCCGCCGGGGCCGAGGATCGTCACGAGCCTGCTGGTCGCGAGTGCGGCGAGCCGGTCGAGCTCCGCCGCCCGGCCGACGAACGAGGTCAGCTGCGCCGGTGCCGTGCGCGGCCGGGGTGGGGCGGGGTGCTCGGCGCGCAGGATGGCGGTGTGCACCTCGGCCAGCTCCGGCGACGGGTCGGTGCCCAGCTCGGCGCGCAGCAGCTTGCGGACCTTCTCGTACTCCTCCAACGCCTGCGCCGGGCGGCCCGCGGCGTGCAGCGCGCGCATCAGCAGGCCGCGGAGGCGTTCCCGCAACGGGTGCTCGGCTGCGAGCGCCTCCAGGGTCGCGACGGACGTGCCGTCGGGCAGCGCCAGCTCCGCCTCGGCGAGGTCCTCCTGCGCGTCGAGGCGCAGCCCGTCGAGCCGGGTCGTCGCGGGGCCGGGCGCGAGGTCGGGCAGCGCCGGTCCGCGCCACAACCCGAGCGACTCCCGCTGGAGCGCGGCAGCGTCGCTCGCGCGTCCCTCCGCGAGTGCGCGGCGGCCGTCGGCGGCGAGCCGCGCGAACCGCAGCGCGTCGACGTCGTCCGGGTCGGCCGCGACCCGGTAGCCGCCGCCGGTGAACTCGATCGTCCCGGGCGGCAGCGCGCGCCGCAGCCGCGACACCTGCGCCTGCACCGCGTTCGCCGCGCCCGCGGGCAGGTCGTCGCCGTACTGGCCGTCGACGAGCGCGTCCACGCTCACGACCCGGCCCGCCTGCAGCAGCAGCATCGTCAGCAGCGCCCGCGGGCGGGGTCCGCCGACGGCGACGTCCTCACCCGAGGAGGTCCGGACCTGCAGCGGTCCGAGGATGCCGTACTGCACCTCCCGCATCCTGCCCCACGTCTCGGCAGAAGGTGGCCGCGCCCAGGTGGGGAGCAGACCAGGTGCGGGGTCGTGAGTGGCGATAGTCGCGATAGCGACTATCGCCACTCACAGTCGGTGTGTTGGCCGAGCGTCGGCGGGTTGCGGAGTACGACGTCGGGGGAGAGGAACGGCAGCCGCGGCAGGGAGGGGGCGCCGGGAGGGGCGTCGACCGGGTCGACCAGCATCCGGCGTTCCTGCGCAACGGGGGTCGCGAGGGCCTCGTCGAGCCGGTTGACCGCGGACACCGGGACCTTGGCGTCGCCGAGGATCCGCTCCAGGTCGCGCCGGGGATGCAGCGATGTTCGTGCCTCCAGGAGCTCGTGCAGCGCCTCCCGGTTCACGACGCGCTCGCCGACGGACCCGAACCGTGGATCGTCGGCGACCTCGGGGACGCCGAGGGCGGCGCACATCCGTCGGAAGATCGCGTCGTTGCCCGCGGCGACCATCAGCTCGCCGTCGGAGGCGCGGAACGTCTCGTAGGGGGCGGCCATCGGCGTGACCGCACCGGTCTTGACGGGCGGGCGCCCCGTCGCGACGAGGTTGACCATCTGATGGCACATGAGGGCGAACCCGGAGTCGACGAGCGCGACCTCGACCCGCTCCCCGCGGCCGCTCGCGGAACGGCGGGCCAGCGCGGACATGATGCCCATCGCCGCCCACATGCCGGTCGTGAGGTCGACGACCGACGCCGGCACCCGCGCCGACGGCCCGCCGGGGTGGCCGGTGGCGTCGACGATGCCGGTGAAGGCCTGGACGACGGGGTCGTAGCCGGGCAGCTCCGCGCCGAGGGGCCCGCGCCCGAACGCGGACACCGAGCAGTAGACGAGCCGCGGGTTGCGCGCCGAGAGCGTCTCCCAGGACAGGCCGAGCGTGTCGAACTTGCCGGGCCGGTAGCTCTCCATGACGACGTCGGCCTGGTCGCACAGCCGCAGCGCCGCATCGAGACCGGAGGGGGTGGTCAGGGCGAGGACGACGCTGCGCTTGTTGCGGTTGAACGTCGTGAAGATCGTCGAGATGCCGTCGTCGGCGAAGGGGGCGAGGCGCCGCGAGTCGTCACCACCGGGCTTCTCGATCTTGACGACGTCGGCGCCCTGGTCGGCCAGGATCATCGCGGCGTAGGGCCCGGCGATCATGGCGGTGAAGTCGACGACCCGCAGCCCGGCGTAGGTGGAGCCCTGCCCGCTCACGGGAGCCGGGGGTCGAGGACGGGCTTGATCTCGGCCATGGCGTGCATGGCGTCCATCGCGCGGTCGAGGTCGGACAGGCCGTAGGTGGTGCCGAGGATGCGGTTCCAGTCGAAGCGGTCGGCGAACCGGTCGAGCGCGTCGAGGGCGACGGCGTAGTCGCCGATGTCGCCGCTCATCGAGCCGCGCAGCTGCAGCCCGTACCCGACGATCCGGGCGACGTCGACCTGCTGGCGCTCGCCGCCGAGCGTGCCCATGAGGACGTAGCGGCCGTTGCGTCCCATCATGTCGACGCCCTCGGCCGCGGCACCGGGTGCGCCCGCCATCTCGAAGGCGACGCTCGGTCCGCCGCCCGTCAGGTCCCGCACGATCTCGACCCGATCCACAGGGTCGGGATGCTCCTCGACGGACACGACGTCGGTGGCGCCCCACTCCTGCGCGACGGCGAGGCGGTCGGCCGGGCCGCCCACGACGACCAGCGTGCGGGGCTCGTGCAGGGAGGCGAGTGCCGTCGTGAAGAGCCCGACCGGGCCCGCCCCCTGGACGAGCACGGTGTCGGAGAAGTCGATGCGCCCCAGGACGTCCAGGGCCCGGACGACGGTGCGGACCGCGCAGCTGCCGGCGGCCGCCCAGGTGCTCTCGACACCGTCGGGGATCACCAGCCGCCCGGCGCGGGGGACGACGTAGCCGACCTCGGCGAAGGTCCCGGTGAAGTGGGGCGGGCGGCTGCAGTCGGACATGTAGCCGATGTAGCGCTGCGGGCACAGCGTCGGCTCCTTGTCGAGGGTGCACTGGCGGCAGCGCCCGCACGGGGTGTGCGCCCAGACGATCCGGTCGCCGATCCGGACGGGGTTGCCGAGGCTGTCGACCTCGGCTCCCGCGCCGATCGCGGTGACCCGGCCGGCCATCTCGTGGCCGAGGATCAGGGGCGGGGAGATCGGGAGGCGTCCTTCGAGGTCACCGGCCCACACGTGCACGTCGGAGCCGCAGATAGTGGCGGCCTCGATGTCGACGACGAGCGCCCCGGGCTCGGGTTCGGGGCGCGGGAACGTCTCGACGGTGAAGGGGGCGCGGTACCGGGTGAGGACGGCTGCTCTGGCGTCGGTCACGTTCCCCTTCCTAGCCGATGACACGGCGCCGCGCCCGGTTCTCCGGGGTCTCGGGCGTCGCCCGCGATCGGGTGAGGTGCGGGGTCCGGGGGTGAGGGGCTGCCAGGGTGAGGACATGGGCGGCGGTGCGGGGCGCGTCATGACCAGGTTCGTGCGCGCCCTCGTCGTGTGCGCGGTGCTCGCGGCGGGGCTCGTCGCGACGACGGCGGCGGCGGCCCCGACCGCACCCGCGGCCGCTCCCGAGGGGATCACCATCTCCGGGGTCGACCTCCACGACGGCATGGTCCTGCAGGCCGACGGCGTCTACCTGCTCTACGGGACGATGTACGGCTGCGGGTTCGCGTGGGGTGTCGCGTCGCCGTGGTGCGGGTTCGGGGTCGCGCAGGCGACGAGCCCGTCCGGGCCGTGGTCGGCGCCGACCCGGCTGTTCTCGCCCACGTCCGTCAGCCCGTTCCGGGGTGCGGTGTGGCAGACGATCTGCGGCGACTCGGGCGCGGGCTGCTTCAACCCGCGGATGGTGCAGCGCACCGGCTGGGGTGCCGACGACGGCGCCTGGATCCTCTGGTTCAACGCCCCCGACGACTTCAACCGCCTGCGCGCCAACGCCTACTACTCGATGGAGTGCGCGGGCCCGACCGGGCCGTGCGGCGGCAGCGGACGCGCCACGACGAAGCCGTCGATGTACGACTGCACCGACAACGGCGACTTCTCGATCGTCGTCGACGCCCCGCGCCCGCCGGTGATGCTGTGCACGATGGCCGACCAGACGCTCGCGTCGGAACGGCTGACCCCGGCCGGGACCGCGGGCGCCGGGGGTGGTGCGCGCCGGCTGGCGGGGCTGACGAACACCGAGGCGCCGGGCGCCTACCGTGATCCGTCGACGGGCACGTGGATCATGACCTACAGCGACCCGCACTGCGGGTACTGCGCGGGCGCGCCGACCGGGTACGCGACGGCGTCGTCGCTCGCCGGGCCGTGGACCGCACCGCCCAACACCAACCCCGACTGGGGTGCGCCGCCGGCTGGGCGCCGGGCGGTCTCGGCGACGTCGTGCGGCGGACAGGCGCGCACCGTCGTCACCTTGTCGGGGCAGGCCTACCAGTTCATCGACCTGTGGCTGGGCACCCGCAACGAGACGGCGGCGGCGGTGCGGCTGGAGCCGCTGGTGTACCGGGGCGAGTCACCGCCCGGGAGCCCGCTGCAGGCGTTCGCGCCGTGGAGGTGCGGGGCTACCGAGGGCGGACCGCACGGATCGCCCCACCGCGGGCGCGCCTAGG